>JBBRAI010000011.1:0-80238 GCA_038206915.1 Burkholderiales bacterium
ACAGTTGGCCTCGAAAGCTCCTTGCCAAGGGCAAGGAAGTGGCTGATCGGTTCTAGCTCGATACAGTGCACCTCATACCCATGTTCGGGGTACCAGGCAAGTGACAGGATCGGATACTGCCCCCGCCCATCCACTCCGACCTTTGCGTCCGGGGAGACGATGACACCCTCCCAGGTGGGACGCTTCCGCATGGCGTGCAGTATCGATGCCACATTCGTGAGACTGAGAGAGCGGTAATGCCTGCCGGCTACCTTGATGTACTTAAACTTCGGCATCGAAGCATGATGGCACGAGTGGATCGGCGACGCCTAACGTTCCCGCGCAACTGCGGGCGCGCGCGATGATTCGATATGCGACGGCCGGTTTCGCCCGTCGGATTGCCGCGGGGCGTTAAGCGGCAACCGTTTCTACCTTGGAGGGCAATTTGCTCAAAAGGAGGTCTTTGAGCTGGACTTTCTTACTCGCGTTATCAATATCTATCCCGACAAGATTGCCCGTTGCGTCGTAGTCGAGCAGTATGCCTTCGGAAATTTCACGCGTTTCCACACTCTGTTTTTCCGATAAATCGATATACAGAGAATCCGTTTCGAGGTGGTAATTGAGCTTCATGGCTTAAACCCTCGGTCAGGAAATGCGTTGTGGATGGTTACTTTATCCTCAAGCGTGACAACCCTCACGTAACGCCCTTCCAATTCGGCAACAGGTCCCCAAAAGCGGTATCGGTTTGCCTCTTGAAGCTCTGAACGGACTGGGTTTGCCACTATCCGCGTGCACCATTCCTTTTTCAAGTAGGCGCGTTTCCGCAGGACCTCATTTTAAAAGTAGTCGGCAAATTTGAAATCTGCCATAAGCGACAGGATAACCGGTCTTTTGGCTGGATGCTTTGTTGCCGTTTAACGTGTGAATTCAAAGGCCTGCGCTGATCTTTGCGGAGGCCGGTGAAACGATTCGTTAGCCTCCGGGCTGGAGCCTGATCGCGTCGGCGACGCGATATCCTTCGTCAGTGATTCCGAACATTTCACCCTTGTATCCTCTATCCTGTAGGAGTCCTAAGCGGCACAGTTGGTTGATGGCAGCCCTTCAACAGATCCTTGAACGCCTCGCGCACCACTGACTCGCGGTGGGTGCCGGAGACCTTGCGCAGGTCCTGCAACTGGTTGAGGTACTGCTGGATCAGGACCTGGCTCATTTGAATGCTGCCTGGTTCAGGTCCGATGCGCGGTTGGCGTTGCTATGAACGTCGAAACCGACCATCAGAACGAGCGCATTCGGTCGCTGAATACCCCGTCCCTTTCGATATGCTCGTTGTAGGCTTCGAGCGCCGCGCGATTCTTGTTCAACCATTGCTTGCGCTGCTCCTCGCGGCTTGCCACGGCCGCGTTTTTCCGCGCGGGCATGGAACGATCTTTGGGAACAATGTTTGGGTCTGGGTCGCATAGCGATTTTGACCTCACGACTTTCATGCCCCAAGCTTGACGTAGGTGCGCGGCATAAGCGTCGCCAACGCCTGTTCCAGCCGGGGAACCAGCGGCAGCAAGGCCGCGAGCTCGTTTGAAATGACGTCGAGGACTACTACAGCAATCGGCAATGCGGAAAGGTCTTGCTGATACGGGAGATTCTTGTCGACGGTTACGAAGGCGTCGAAGTCGGACGCGGCCAGCGCCAGCAGTTTGCCGTTCTTGACGCCTCCCCAGCCCATTTCGACGACGGTCTTCACGTCATGGTTCGGCAAGGCACGCCTAAGGCGACCCGGAACCGACTCGTCAAGCAGCAGGCGCATCGGCGAACAGGCGTTCTCGCGCGGCCTCGAGAACGGCTACCGCGGTTGCACGAGGCACAGACGGAAAGTCTTCCAGGAAATCTTCGAGCGACGAACTACCCTCGAGGTAGTCGAAAAGATTCTGGACCGGCACCCGGGTACCTGTGAAACATAGCGATCCACTCATGATTTCCGGGTTCCGGCTGACCAGTGATTCGTCCATAGCTACCTCCGATCGATAGAGATTACGCTTTTCTCCGCGTATCTACGCTTGACGCATTCGAGCATGAGCTTCGTTCAGGCAGAGGCTCGCGCTCCTGCCGCCTAGGCTGATTCCTTTCGTCCATGTAGTCCTTGGTGAACTTATCCAGGCTGCCGAACAAGGAATCCCAGGAATCGACGAGCGGAATCAGAACCACGGCGTTGCCGGATTTCTTGATGAATACCTCGTCTCCCTCGAATCGAAACTCTTTCGGAAGCCGTACGGCTTGGCTTTGTCCGCTCTGAAACAGCTTGGCCTTTTTCATTGCAGCACCTTGTAGAGCGAATGTGTGAAGTATACCCCGCCCTGCCGCGAGCAGTATTCCTGCATACCGCCTGCTATCCGCGCGCCTCGCTCACCGGAACCGCCGCCTGAATGTCGAATTCCAGCCGCTGGTGCGCTTGGCGCAGGCTCGCTTCAACCGCGTCCGGCGAGACACCGCGTGCGAAAATAAAACCCAGGTAGCCGGCGCCTTCGGGCGGCGCCGCGATCAGCTGGCCCGGCGCCGCGGTGATCTGGATGCCGCTGATGCCGGCGACTGCCTGCCCCTGCTCCAGTCCGCGCACGCCGCGATAGATGCCGTCTTGCGGGATCGGGATCATCATCACGCCGCTGGACTCGGGCTGCCGCACCTCGGGCAGCGTCAGCCCGAGCGCCTGGCGCAGGATCAGCTCCTCCAGGTTCATGCCGAGCGCATGCTGCAGCATTCGGCCGCACAGGCCGCCGATGGAGCGCGCGGCGATTTCGAGCAGCCACACACCTTGGGCGTTGACGCGCATTTCGGCGTGGATCGGACCGCTCGCGAGCCCGGCGAGGCTGCAGGCGCGCTGCACCGCCTGCGCGATTTCGTCCTGCGCCCGCGCCGGCAGGCGCGAAGGCGTGAGATACACGGTCTCCTCGAAATACGGGCCATCCAGCGGATCGGGCTTGTCGATCAGCGCCAGCGTGCGCAGTTGTCCGTCCTGCAGCAGGCCTTCGAGCGCGTGCTCGCTGCCCGGAATGAAGGTCTCCACGATCAAACCCAGATCGGCCGCATCCCGGTCGGCCCTGGCCTGGATGGCGCGCACCCATTGCACCGACTGCGCATAGAACTGCGGCGTGTCGGCGCGGACCACGCCGCGGCTGGCACTGAGCCGGCGCGCCTTGACCACCAGAGGAAAGCGCAGCGGCGGCAGCGCCGTCGCCGGTACATCGCCATCAAGAAGAAAGAAATCCGGACAGTTCAAGCCGCCGCGCCGCAGCAGGTGGCGGAACGCGAACTTGTCGCGCGTCTGGCGCACCGCTTCGGGCGGGTTGCCCGGGACATGGAAGTATTCGCACAGCAGTGCCGCCAGATCCAGGCCGCTGTCGTCCACGGCGAGCACCGCGTCCGGCTTGCGTCCGAGCGTGGGCAGCAATTGCCGCAATGCTGCCACAGGCTGATCGAACGGCACGGCCTGCTTCGGACCGAGGCCCCAGCCGGGCGCGAGTTGATGGCAGTAATTGGCGACGCTGATGACATCCACCCCCAGCTGCTTTGCGGCAGCGAGAAAATCCTCGTTGCGGTAACTGGCGACCGGCAACAGCAGCAGAACGCGCTTCAAGCGGGCGTTCTCAAAAGCTTTGCAGCTGCTGCTCGGTGGGCTCGGCGCAGCAATACCAGGGCTCGGACAGGTGCGCCATCGGCGCGCCGAAGTCCGTCTGGCCCAGCGGCGGCGTGGCCAGGCCCAGCGCCTCGTGCGTGGTCCGCCAGATCTGCGCGAACACCTCGGCGCGCGCCAGTTCCTGCTGTTCGCCTTGCGCGGCCAGCGCCTGGATCGACTGCTGCAGCTGGTCCACGCGCGCATCGGCATGGCGCCACGGGTAGCCCAGCAGCTTCGCATCGAACGGCTCGATGGTCTCGCGGAAGCCTGCCAGCCGCAGCAGCCACGAGCCCTGCGGCACCAGCAGGCGGATGCACAGCTGGATCGGCGGTACCGCTTCCACCAGATGCAGGCGCAACAGCGTGCGCAGCAGATCGAGGTAGCCCTCCAGGCTGGTCCAGGGCGTGAACGGAACGAATGTAGGCGCGATGCCTATGCCGGCATCGCGGCACAGCTGCAGCGCGCGTTCGAAGTCGTCGCGCGTATGGTTCTTAGCGAGATGCTGCAGCACCTGATCGTCAACCGATTCCACCGCGGTGGTGAGGAACAGGCAGCCTGCCGCCTTCAACGCGGGCAGCAGCGCGGCATGGGCGATCATGTGCTGAATTTTGATGGTGGCATCGAATGTCAGCTGTGGGAACTCGGCGTGCATCGCCGCGAGCACTTTCATCGCATGGGTGCTGCCGTTGAAGAAATCCGGATCACCGAAGGATATGTGCGCCGCACCGGCCGCGACCTGCTGCGCAATGTCTGCCATCACCACCGGCAGCGGCACGACGCGAAATTTACCCTGATATACCGGCACCACCGGGCAATGCCGGCACAGATGTTTGCAGCCGCGGCTGGCTTCGATGAAGCCCAGTTGCTTCTTGCCGCCGTCGGGCAGCAACAGGTGGGCGTAGCGCTCCAGGCCGGGCAGACCCGAGCGATCCGGCGTCAGAAAATCGATTTTCGCCAGCTGCACCACCGGGCCGTCCTGCGCGTCGCAGGCTTCCCCCGCGCGCAGCCGTCGCGCGAGGCCGGCAAGCGCTGGCTCGCACTCGCCGCCGAGGATGGTCTTCACGCCCAGGCCGCGCAGCATTTCCTGGTTCATCGGCGCATACAAGCCGTACACGCACAGGTGCGCCTGCGGCGCCAGCGCGCGTATGCGCGGCAGCGCTTCGACCGCGATGCGGGTCGCGGTATGCATGCCGACGTAGAGCGCCACCAGGCGCGCGCGCTGCAGCAACCGCGTATCCAGCTGCTGCAGTGAGAGATCGATGCAGCGCACCGCGAAGCCGTCGCGCTTGAGCCACGCTGCGGGCTCGGCCAGGGCGAAGGGCTGGCGGCCGAGCTCGTACGGATTGATCAGCACGACCTCGAACGCATCCAGCGCGCGGCCGGCCGACTCCTGCGCCGCGTCCACGAACACCGAGCAATCGCTGCGCGCGTCCATGCCTGCCTATTTCGCCTTGGGGCGTTCCGCAAACACGCCGGTCGCGGGCTCCCGGCTTGCGCCCGCCTCCTGCATGCGCTGCAGGTAATGCGCCCACATCGCGTCCTGATTGGCGCCCAGGTTGTAGAAATGATCCCAGGAATACAGGCCGCTGTCGTGTCCGTCGGAAAAAGTGAGCTGCACCGCGTAGGAGCCCACCGGCTCGACCTGGGTGATCTCGACATCCTTCTTGCCGACTTGCAGCACTTCCTGCCCCGGCCCGTGTCCGCGCACCTCGGCCGAAGGCGAGTACACGCGCAGGAATTCGAACGGCAGGGTATAGCGCTTGCCGTCCTCGAACGCGATCTCGAGGACGCGCGATTTCTGGTGCAGCTTGATTTCGGTCGGCGCCGGTGTGCTCTTGTCTAGGCCTGCCATGGATTCTCCTGGTTTCGCAATGCGCGCGGGGGCGGCGTCACGGCTCCGAACGCCAAAGCCCGGAGGAACCGCCCCCCGGACCCGTAAGACGCTTATGTTAGCGTTATTGGCGGGACATGGGTGAGCCAGGAAGCGGTTTCGGGCGCAAACGCCACCGCCGGCGCCCCTGCCGGGCTTGATGTATATCAAGATGCAAATTTGACTTTTCCGCCAACATGGCGGCAAGCAAAAGTCCGGCGGGATCGACGTGATGGGGCCGAGAAAAGCCGCGATGCTGCCAAGCGTGGATCGAACCCCATCCCATATAGTTGAGGAAGTGCGATGAATGCATGGATGATGAGCGGTGTTGTTGCAGTGGGAATACTGGCATCGACGGGCCTGTTCTTCTTCGTCGTGACCCGGGGCGCGCTGGTGCTGCGCGGCCTGTCGCCCGGCACACAAAGCGCAAAATCGCACGTGTACCCGATCTATTCGAATATGGGCCTGATCAAGCTGGTCGATTTCCAGCCCATCATCTCCGCCATCCTGCTGTTCCAGTACCACCACCTGGTCTCAAAAATCGTTTCCGAACTCAAGCAGATGGACCTGAGGAACAAGAAGGTGCTGATCACCTCCTGCGCCTTCGGCAACGTGATTCCGCGCGTGGTGCGGGCTGCGCTCGAGTCCGGCGCCGAGCGAGTGCTCATCGCGGACATCATCCAGAACGAACTGGTGCACGCGAAGAGCAAGCTGCGCGAATTTGCCGGGAAAGTGGAATTCGTCGAAGACAATGCGACGTCGATGACGCTGAAAGACGGCGGCGTCGACGCCAACGTCATCTTCTTTCTGCTGCACGAACTGCCGCACCATCTGAAAGGGCGGACGCTGAACGAGGCCGGGCGCATGCTCGCGCCGGGCGGAAAGCTGTTCCTCGCCGAGTTCCACCGGCCACAATTGTGGGTTCTGCGCGCGCTGAGCTGGACCTACTTCAAGGTGTTCGAGCCGCTGGGACTCGCGCTGTGGGATACCCATGACCCGCTCGCCTACCTCGAGGGCGCAGGCGGATGGACCTGCGAGCGCACTACCTATTTCTTCGGCAACTTCCAGACTATCGTCGCGACAAAAAAATAGCCGCCTACGCTCGCTGCAAATCGGCACAAAAAGGCTTCGGAAACGGAGCCTTTTTCGTTTTCAGCCGGTCAGACGCGCAGCCAGCCGCGCTGCGCGGCTTGATGCGCGAGGATGCCGAACAGCACCGCGACGCCTACGTTCCAGATCGCGAAAGCGGCGGTAGCGAGCACCACGAAGCGGTCAGCCTTTTCCGCGCCGCTGTCACGGCTCCCCAGCGCCAGCTGCAGTCCGGCCATGAACAGGATGACGCCGAGCACGTAGGGCGGGAATATGCTGAAGATCGTGCCGATCGAGGCCGACAGGAACAGTCCCGCAGCCAGCAGAGTAACTCCCAGAATGATGGACGAACCGCCGGTGCGCGCACCGAACTGAACATGGCCCGCCATGCCCCCCGCGCCATGGCACATGGGTATGCCTCCGATCAGGCTCGCTCCGAGGTTCATCAGTCCGGTGGACCACGCGACGCTGCGCTCGGTGACCGGCCGGTCCGGAAACAGCCGGTTGTTTTCCTCGGTGATGGCAATGTAGGCGTTGCCGAACGTCAGCGGCAGCTGCGGCAGCGCCAGCAGCACGAAACCCACCCAGAGATCGTTCCAGGAGAGCGATTGCCACGCGAGCGCGGGCAAACGGAATTCCGGTTTGAGCGCGCCCAGATCGCGCAGGAGGCCGGGCTGCTCGGCCAGCGCGATCGTCGCGCCGACAGCCAGCAGCAGCAGCATCGCGGGCACGCGCGGGCGTCCGAGCAGCAGCAGCGTCATCGCCAGCAGCAGGCCCGCGATCCAGGGGCTGGCGGACATCATGCGAATGCCTGCGAGCATGAAGGAGAAGCCCAGGCCCATGACCACGCCCAGCAACGCCGGCCGGGGCACCCAGCGCGCCGCCTGCCTTCCCAGGCCGGTCAGGGCGAGGACGATCCAGAGCAATCCCGTGCTGAGGCCCGCGCCGATCACCGCCGCCGGGCCCAGTCCCGCCGCGAGCATGGTCTGACTCACCGCCGCCGCGCCTATGGCCTTCATCGGCTGCACCGGAAACGGCGTGCGGTATTTCCACCCGGCGAAGATCAGGGCTAGGCCGAACGCCACGAGCACGCCGCCGGCATGCATTTTCAGGATCGATATATAGGCCGCGACAAAGGGGATCAGCGTTCCAAGATCGCCGAAAGCCCCGGCCCACTCAGGCAGATCGAAGCGGTTCGGCGGACGCGTGGGCTCGGCTGGCATACGCAGGGAATCATACAAGAGTCCGCATTACGCAGATAGCAGGCGCCACGACTTATACTGTATGCAAACCACCACAGATCCGGCCAAGGAGACCAGCATGTTCGACCATCTGCTCGACGAGGAACAGCGACGCGTGCGCGACGCGGCGCGCGAGTTCGTCAATTCGACGCCGCGACAATTGATCCTGGACATGGATGAGGAAAAAATCCGCTTCCCGAAAGACTGGCTGCGCGAAGCCGGCAGGCGCAACTTGCTCGGCGCGCGCCAGCCGGTCAAGTGGGGCGGCCGCGGTCTTGACTGGGTGGCCTCCTGCGCGATCAGCGAGGAAATCGGCAGCCTGAGTTACGAACTCGCCTGCGTGTTCGGCGTGGGCGCGGACCTGGTATGCGACGCGATCGTGGTCCACGGCACCGAGGAACAGAAGGAGCGTTACGTAAAGCCCCTGCTGCGCGGCGACATCTTCGCCGCGGAATGCCTCACCGAGCCGCGCGGGGGATCGGATTTTTTCGGCGCGACTTCGACTGCGCAGGACCAAGGCGATTACTTCCTGCTGAACGGCCAGAAGCGCTTCATCGTCGGCGCCGAAGGCGCGGATTATTTTCTGGTCTACGCGCGCACCGATCCCGCCGCCGCGGCACCGCCGCAAAAGCGCATCAGCTGCTTCATAGTCGAGCGCGGACCCGGTGTCGAAGTCGAATACCTTTACGGCCTGATGGGCTGCCGCGGCGGCGGCACCGGTCGGCTCGCGTTCAAGGATGTAAAGGTGCCGCGCGGCAACCTCGTCGGCAAGCAGGACGGCGCCTATGCGGTGTTCACCACCATGATGATCCCCGAGCGCCTGGGCACCGCCGCGATGACCGTTGGGCCGGCGCGCGCCGCGCTGGACATCGCCACGCGCTACAGTTCCAAGCGCAAGGCCTTCGGCGAGACCATCAACCGCTTCCAAGGCGTGAGTTTCCAGGTGGCCGAGGGCGCGATGCTGCTCGACGCCTGCCGCGCGCTGGTGTACGCCACCTCGCGCGCGGTCGACTGCGGCGTGGAAATGAACCGGGTGCGGCGCATGGTTTCCGAGACCAAGAAATTCGTCACCGAGTCCTGCCAGAAAGTGGTGCACAATGCGATGCAGGTGGTCGGCGGAATCGGCTACACCAATGTATTCCCGCTGGAGCGCATCTATCGGGATATTCGCCTCGCCTCGATCTGGACCGGCACCAACGAGGTGATGGCGAGCATCGTCGCACACGAGTGGTACCGCGAGGCCGCCGCAGCGCGCGGAGCGCGCGACTACGCGGCCGACGCTCCGCAAGCGCTGGCGGCCGATGAAATCAACTACGGCTAGGCGGCAACCCGCATGCAAGGCGCGCTCGGGCGCGCGCCCGAAGTTTGACTTTACTCAAGGTGGCGGCAATGCGCCGCCGATAAGCTGGCCACGAAACCGGAGAATGCCATGAACAAGAGCGATTTCGACATCGATCGCGCCAAGAAGCTGGTGGAGGAGATTTCTGACAATCTCTCCGCACTGCCCGAGGACAGCGCCAAGTACGCACAGTTGCGCGCAGAGGTGCAGGATTTGAAGACCATGCTTGCCGGCACCGAGGTCCAGCTGCCGCAGGTCGCGGACCAGATGAAATCGGTGCATGGCTCGTTCGACCGCGCGGCGACGGAACTGCGCGCGGACGGCGTGCGCGTGGGCATGTTCCTCAGCGAAATCGGACGCATGCTCGGGCTGGACTGAAATATGCGATATCGCCTGCGCGAATCTTAAGCTATTGACTTACCCAGTCCCACGGAGACCAGCCATGAAGCGCTATCGCATCGCCACGATCCCAGGAGATGGCATCGGCAAGGAAGTCGTGCCGGCCGGTCGGCGATTGATGGAAGCGTTGGCGCAGGCGGACGGCAGCTTCGGCTTCGATTTCGAGACCTTCGACTGGGGCGGCGACTACTACCGCAAGCACGGGGAAATGATGCCCGACAAGGGCCTGGACGCGCTGCGCGACAAGGATGCCATCCTGTTCGGCTCGGCCGGCGACCCGGATATCCCCGACCACATCACGCTGTGGGGCCTGCGGCTGAAGATCTGTCAGGGCTTCGACCAGTACGCCAATGTGCGTCCCACCCGCATCCTGCCCGGGATCGACGCGCCGCTGAAGCGCTGCAAACCGGAGGATCTGGACTGGGTCATCGTGCGCGAAAACTCCGAGGGCGAATACTCGGGCGTGGGCGGCCGGGTCCATCAGGGCCACCCGATCGAGGTCGCGACCGACGTATCTATCATCACGCGCGCCGGGGCCGAGCGCATCCTGCGCTTCGCATTCAGGCTGGCTCAGTCGCGGCCGCGCAAACTTCTGACCGTCGTCACCAAGAGCAATGCGCAGCGCCACGCGATGGTGATGTGGGACGAGACCGCAGTGCGGATCGCGGCCGAGTTCCCCGACGTGAACTGGGACAAGGAGCTGGTCGATGCCGCCACGGCGCGCATGGTCAATCGCCCGGCGAGCCTGGATACCATCGTCGCGACGAATTTGCATGCCGACATCCTGTCCGATCTCGCCGCGGCGCTGGCCGGCAGCCTGGGCATTGCCCCAACGGCCAACATCGACCCGGAACGCCGCTACCCGTCGATGTTCGAGCCCATCCACGGCTCGGCGTTCGACATCATGGGCAAGGGCCTCGCCAATCCCATCGGCACGTTCTGGTCGGTGGTGATGCTGCTCGAGCATCTGGGCGAAAACGACGCGGCGGCTTGCGTGATGCAGGCGATCGAACAGGTTACCGCCGATCCGCGGCTGCATACCCGCGACCTCGGCGGAACGGCGGGCACCGACGCCGTCACGCGCGCGGTGTGCGAGAAAGTTGCCGCCTTGAACAGTAAGCGGCGCGCGGCCTGATCGAATTTACATCCGATTTCAGCAAACGTTACAAAGAGGAGAAGCCAAGATGAAACGCTTTCACAAGTCCATAGCAGTCAGCCTCATAGGTGCCACCGCGCTCGCCGCCGGCGTCGCCTTCGCCGCCTACCCCGAGAAGACGATCAATTACATCATCGCTTTCGGTCCGGGCGGCGAGTCCGACATCTCCGCGCGCTTGCAGGAGCCCTATTTCAAGAAATTCACCGGGCAATCGGTGGCGATCCAGTACCGGGCCGGCGCCGGCGGCGCTGCCGCATGGTCGCAGATCAACTCCGCCGCCGGCGACGGCTACACCATCATCGGCACCAATCTGCCGCACATCATCCTTCAGCCGCTGCAAAAAGACGTGGGCTACAAGACCAGCGAAATAGCCAATGTCTACTGGTTCCATTACACGCCCGATGCCGTCATCGTGACCGCCGACAGCCCGTTCAAGTCGCTCGATGACCTGGTCGCCGCGGCGAAGAAATCGCCGGGCTCAGTGACGCTGAGCGGGTCTGGCACGAACTCCGCCAACCATCTGGCGCAGCAGCGCTTCGACAAGCTGGCAGGGATCAAGACCACCTACATACCGGCGAAGGGGACGGGAGAATCGAATGCGGATCTGCTCGGCAAGCACGTTGCCGGCGCGTTCAGCTACTCGACCGTCGGCACGCAGCTCGGCACGCAGGTGCGCTGCCTCGCGATCGCGCTGGAGAAGCGCCACTCCGCCTTGCCCGATTGCCCGACGTTCAAGGAGAAGGGCTACAACCTGGTGAGCGGCGCCTATCGCGGCATCGGCGTGCCCAACACGACGCCCAAGGCCACGCAGCAGGCCGTCTCCGACCTGATCGGCAAGATCAACAAGGACCCGGCGTTCATCAAGGCGATGGAGGACAAGGGTTTTGCCATGGTCGATGTGAGCCTCAAGGACATGCCCGCGTTCATGGCCGAAAAGCAGAAGGAATACGAGCAAATCGCCCACGATATGGGCATCACCAAGAAGTAGGTATTGTGAACGCCCCCGGAGCCGCTGCGCGCGGCGCCGGGGCGTTTTCGCGCGGCGCGTGTCCGCTGAGCGGCATGCGCAACGTCACACGAGGTTTTCCGCCATGCCAGGAATAGAATTTCTGTGGGCCGCGCTCACTCCGTACAATATTGTTCTCTCCATTGCGGGCGTCATCGGCGGGACCGTGATCGGCGCCCTGCCCGGACTCACCGCAGCGATGGCGGTCGCAGTCCTGATACCGTTCACTTTCGGCATGCCGCCTGCATCCGGGCTGATCGCCCTGGGCGCGGTCTATACCGGCGCCATCTACGGCGGCGCTTACTCCGCGATCCTGCTGAACACGCCGGGCACGCCGTCCGCCATCGCCACCACCTTCGACGGCTTCCCCATGGCCAAGCGCGGCGACGGCGACCTCGCGATCACGCTCGCCTGCCTCGCTTCCGTTTTCGGCGGCCTGGTGGGAGCGATGTTCCTGCTCTTGCTTGCACCGCCGCTGGCGCGCTTCGCGCTCGCTTTCGGCCCGGTCGAATACTTCTGGCTGGCCGTCTTCGGCCTCAGTCTGATCGCGAGTCTCTCGGAGGGCAGCACGCTCAAGGCACTGGTCGGCGGCGCCGCCGGGCTACTGCTGGGCACTGTGGGCATGGCCGAAGTCGGCGGAGACATACGCTATGTTGGCGACTTCAAGGCGCTGCTGGGCGGCATCGATGTGGTGGCGGCCTTGATCGGGCTTTACTGCGTGCCGGTACTGATCGATCTCGTCGCCACGCCGGACCCGCATCTGAAGCTGACGCACGAAGTGACTGGCTTCCGTCTGGGAGAGGCGGCATCGATCGCGTGGCGCTCGCGCATAAATCTTATCCGCAGCTCCATCATCGGAACGATGGTGGGCATCCTGCCCGGCGCGGGCGGCTCCATCGCCTCGCTGGTCTCCTACTCCGAGGCGCGCCGCTTCGCCAAGAATCCCAAGCTGTTCGGTACCGGAGAGCCCAACGGCGTCATCGCCTCGGAATCGGCGAACAACGCTACCGTCGGCGGCGGCTTCATCCCGACGCTGGTATTGGGCATTCCCGGCACGCCGGTGGACGCGGTGATCCTGGGCGCGCTGCTGGTGCAGGGCATACGCACCGGGCCCACCCTATTCGTCGAGCAGGGGAACATTGTTTACACCTTCATCTACGGGCTGATTCTGGCGACCATGCTGATGCTGCCACTCGGGCTCGTCATCGGACGCTACGCTTTCAAGTCCATCGTCTCGATACCCAAGGCGGTGCTGGTGCCCTCGGTGGCGCTGCTAACGGTACTCGGCAGCTTCGCCGTACACAACAACGCGCAGGAGGTGCAGCAGATGGTGCTGATCGGCATTTTCGGCTGGACGGCCGCGCGCTTCGGCTTCACTGCTTCGCCGATGGTGCTCGGGCTCATCCTCGGGACCATCGCCGAATCGGGTTTCGTACAGGGCTACCTCATCGGCAACGCGCGCGGCAACCCGGTGTCGGAATTCTTCACCCGGCCGCTTTCGCTGGGGATCATCGCCTTCATCGTGCTCGGACTCGCCTACCCGCTGCTGAGCAATCGCCTGCGCGCAGGGAGCAATCTCGATGAATGAACCAGGCAAGAAACCACAGGGCCGCGATCTTCCCGGGATCATCGGCTCGGCTGCGTTTTTCGTCGTCGGCGTCCTCGCGTTCTGGGGCGCGCGCGATTTCTCGCGCCTGGGCTCGGTATTTCCGCGCACCATCGCCGCCGCTATGGTCTTGTTCGCCGCGGTTTATATCGTCATGGCGCTGCTGCGGCCACAGGCGCCCGCGGCCAGGCCGGCGGCTTCGACATGGCGTCGCGGCGCACTCATGGCGGTATTGCTCGCGTGGTCGTTTCTGTTCGAGCACATCGGATTCCTGAGCACCAGCGTGCTGGCCTATGCGGCGATCCTGGTCATCGCCAATTACGACCGCTGGACGCCGCGCCTGGCCGTTACCTACACCGCGGTCGGCGCCATCGTGGCCGGAGGCCTGTATTCGGTTTTCTACTTTGTGCTGCAGGTGCCGTTGCCGCGGGGCCTGCTGCTCTGAAGTGACGCAAACCGCGTCTACACATTTACCCTGAACGGTTCAGCGGGCAACACCACATCCGGCTACGCGCTGCAGCCTCACGCGGCGCGCAGCGCTCGCCACAGCTTCTCCCGCGTCGCGGGCATGTCGATGTGCCCGAGGCCGGTGCGCGCGTACAGCGCATCGACCACCGCGTTGATCACTGCAGGCGGCGCCCCGACGGCACCGGCCTCGCCGGCGCCTTTGACGCCCAGCGGATTGCTCGCGCAGGGCGTGTGGTGGAAGCCGCAGTCGAACGCGGGAACGTCGTCGGCGCGCGGCATCGCATAGTCCATGAACGAACCGGTGAGCAGCTGGCCTGATTCCGCGTCATATTGCCCGAGTTCGAGCAGCGCCTGGCCGATGCCCTGCACCGTGCCGCCGTGCACCTGGCCCTCGAGCAGCATCGGGTTGATGGCGCGGCCGAAGTCATCGACGATGCTGTAGCGCACGACGCGCGCCTCGCCCGTCTCCACCTCGATCTCGATCTCGCATATGTGGCAGCCATTGGGATAGGTGAACGCCTCCGGGGTGCGCGTATGTTCGGCCGACAGGCCCTGCGCCGCCTGCGCCACCTGGAACAGCGACACTTTGCGGTCGGTGCCGGCGATGCGGTATTCGCCGTCGCCGTATTCGATGTCGGCCGCGGCCGCCTCGAGCAGGTTCGCCGCCGTGTTCCTGCCCTGCGCTATCACTTCGTCCGCGGCGCTCATGGCCGCGACGCCGCCGATCGCAAGAAAGCGTGAGCCGCCGGTAAGCCCTGCTGGCACCAGGTCGCTGTCGCCCTGAATCACGCGGATCCGGTCCGCGTCCAGACCGAGCTTGTCCGAGAGCAGCTGCACAAAGGTGGTGATATGACCCTGGCCGTTGTCCTGCATGCCCGAGTACAGCGTCACACTGCCCTCCGGATCGACTTTGAGGATCACGGTGTCGCCGTTGCCGCCGCCGCAGCGCTCGATGTACATGGCCATGCCGATGCCGCGCAGCATGCCGCGGCGCGCGGCCTCTGCGCGCCGCGCGGAGAATCCCGCCCAGTCGGCCTTCTGCATCGCGCGGTGCATCACTTCGGCGAAATCGCCCGAGTCGTAGCGGCTCTCCACCGGTGTCTGGTAGGGCATGTCGGCGGGTCTGACGAAATTGCGCCGGCGCAGCTCGTCGGGCGCCAGCCCGAGTTCGCGCGCCGCGAGATCGACGATGCGCTCGACCAGATAGATCGCCTCGGGACGGCCGGCGCCGCGGTACGCGTCCACCGGCACGGTGTTGCTGGCGATGCCGCGGATGTTGGCGTAGATCGCCGGAATGCGGTACACGCCCGAGAGCATCGGCACCGCGAGCTGTGGAATGAACGGCGCGTAGTTCGACAGATACGCGCCCATGTTGGCATGGGTGGTCACGCGCAAGGCGAGAAAGCGCGCATCGGCATCCAGCGCCAGCTCGGCGATCGAATGGTTGTCGCGCCCCTGCACGTCGGAGACGAAGCTCTCGCTGCGATCGGCGGTCCAGCGCACCGCGCGCTTGAGCCGGCGCGAAGCCCAGACCACGAGCGGCTGTTCCGGGTGCAGGAAAATCTTCATGCCGAAGGCGCCGCCGACATTGCCCGAGACCACGCGCAGCTGCGCCTTGTCCATTTTCAGCACCGCCTCGGCCAGCTGCCCGTGGATTACGTGCGGGCCCTGGCTCGGCGTGTACAGCGTCGAGCGGCCGCTCGCTGCATCGAAATCCGCGAGCGCCGCGCGCGGCTCGATCGGGTTGGCGATGATGCGGTTGTTGACGAGTTCGAGCCGCGTCACATGCGCGGCGCCGGCGATGGCGGCGTCCACCGCGGCCTTGTCGCTGCCGGCGCCGATATTGAAGCAAAGATTGCCCGGGATGTGCTCCCATACCTGCGGCGCGCCCGCCTGCGCTGCGGCGCGCGTATCCGCGACTGCCGGCAGCGGATCGTAGTCGACCCCGATCAGTTCCGCCGCGTCGCGTGCCTGCGCCAGGGTCTCGGCCACCACCAGCGCGACCGGGTCGCCCACGTGGCGCACGCGCTTGCCCGCGAGCAACGGCCGTGGCGTGTCGGCGCGCGGTTTGCCGTCGATATTGGTGACCGGCACCAGGCAGGGAATGTCCCCGAGCCCGTCGGCGGCGACGTCCGCCGCGGTAAGCACCGCAAGCACGCCGGGGGCCGCGCGCGCAGCCGCGGTGTCGATGCCGAGGATGTTCGCATGCGCGTGCGGCGAGCGCAGCACGCAGGCGTGCGCCGCGCCCGCGAGCTCGAAATCATCGCTGTAGCGGCCCGCGCCCCGGACCAGCGCCGCATCCTCGATGCGCGTGACCGATTGACCCAATGCGAATTTCGACATGTCAACCCCCGAATCCGTCGGCAACCATTACTTCGATCAGACGCGGCCCGCCCGACGCAAGGGCCGCGCGCAAGGCAGGCACTATAGCCTGCGCTTCGGTCAAACGCTCGGATTGCATGCCGAACGAGCGCGCGAGTCCGGCGAAATCGATTTCCGGATCGCGCAGGTCCATGCCGGTGAAGCGGTCCGTCGCGCGCATCGACACCAGGCGCTCCTTAAGGATGCGGTAGCTGCGGTTGTTGCAGATCACGTAGGTGACGGGCAGCTTCAGGTGCGCTGCGGTCCATAGCGCCTGCACACCGTACATGCTGCTGCCGTCGCCGATGACCGCGAGCACCGGCCGCGCCGGCTGCGCCAGGCTGATGCCTACGGCACCGGGCAGGCCGAATCCGAGTCCGCCGCTGGCCAGACCGTAGTAGTCGCGCGGTCCGCGCAATTCCAGGAATCCGGGCAGCGACGTCGACGAGGTCAGCGCCTCGTCCACCACGATCGCATTTTTTGGCAGCGTTTCGCTGATCGCGAGCATCAGGTAGCGCGGATCGATGGGCTTACACTGCGCGAGCTGCAGCGTTTCGCGGCGCGCCTGTTCGCGCTGCGCCGACCAGTTGCGCGGTATGAGCGCGGCCAGCCTGCGCGCCGCCGCCTCGGCCCCGGCGCCGCCGCGGCGCGCGCGCACGAGCGGCAGCAGGGCGCGCAGCGTCTCCTTCACGTTCGCGCGCAGCGCAAGCTCAGTCGGATAGTTCTTGCCCAGTTCCCAGTCGCGTTCGCTCACATGCAGCACCTGCATGGACTCGGGCAGCGGCGCACTCGGGCTGTACACCGACATGCGCAGCAGGTCCGCGCCCAGGCACAGCATCAGGTCATAGGGCTCGAGCAGCGCGCGCACCTGCTTCTGGTTGCGCGTGAGCGCGCCGAGATAGGCCGGATGCGCGCTGGGAAACTGCGCGCAATAGGGAATGGGCTGCTGGCACACCGCGGCGCCGAGCAATTCGGCAAGCTCGGCCGCTTCGGCAAATGCGTCGTGTATCGACAGTTCCTGTCCGGCAAGGATCAGCGGATTCTTCGCCGCCAGCAGCTTTGCGGCCAACTGCTCCAATGCTTCGTCCGAGGGCCGCACGCGCGCGTCGACACGGGTCGGGCTGCCGAACTCGAGCTCGACCTCTGCGTCGAGCACGTCCCCGGGCAGGCTGATGAACACCGGGCCGGTCGGCGGCGTCAGCGCCACCTTGGCCGCGCGGTGCACGATGCGCGGCAGGTCTTCGGCGCGCGTCACTTCGACCGCCCACTTGACCATGGGCTGCGCGATCGGCAGCAGCGGCTCGTACAGCAGCGGCTCGAGCAGGCCGTGGCCCTGCTCCTGCTGGCCGCAGGTCACGATCAGCGGCGAGCCGGAAAATTTGGCGTTGTAGAGCGCGCCCATCGCGTTGCCCAGGCCCGGCGCAACGTGCAGGCTGCAGGCCGCGAGCCGGCCGGAGGCGCGCGCATAGCCGTCGGCCATGCCCACTACCACGGCTTCCTGCAGGCCGAGAACATAGTTGAGTTCGGGAAAATCGGGCACCACTTCCATCAGCGGCAGTTCGGTGGTGCCCGGATTGCCGAACAGGTGCGTTACGCCTTCGTCGAGCAAAAGCTTGAGAAACGCGGAACGGCCGCTGAGTTTCACCATGCCTAGAACGACCGCGGCAGTCCGAGTATGTGCTCGGCGACGTAGGACAGTATCAGGTTGGTCGAGATCGGCGCCACCAGGTACAGTCGCGTTTCGCGGAATTTGCGCTCGACGTCGTACTCGGCGGCAAAGCCGTAGCCGCCATGCGTCTGCAGGCAGATGTTGGCCGCCTCCCATGAGGCCTTCGCCGCAAGGTGCTTGGCCATGTTCGCCTCGGCGCCGCAGGGCTTGTGCTCATCGAACAGGCCGCAGGCCTTCCAGCGCATCAGATTCGCCGCCTCGGTTTCCATGTAGGCCTCGGCGATCGGGAACTGCACGCCCTGGTTCTGGCCGATAGGCCGATCGAACACCACGCGCTCCTTGGCGTAGGCGCTGCCGCGGTTGATGAACCAGTAGGCGTCGCCGATGCATTCGGCCGCGATCAGGATGCGTTCGGCATTGAGGCCGTCGAGGATGTATTTGAAGCCCTTACCCTCCTCCCCGATCAGGTTCTCCGCCGGTATTTCCAGGTTGTCGAAGAACAGTTCGCAGGTGTCGTGGCTGACCATGTTGCGGATCGGCTGCAACGCAAGGCCCTTGCCTCTGGCCTGGTGCAGGTCGACGATGAATATCGACATGCCCTCCGACTTGCGCTTGACCTCGGCCACCGGCGTGGTGCGCGCAAGCAATATCATCAAATCGGAGTGCTGGATGCGCGAGATCCATACTTTCTGGCCGTTGACCACGTAGCGCTCGCCCTTCTTCACCGCCGTGGTCTTGAGCTTGGTGGTGTCGGTGCCGGTGGTCGGTTCGGTCACGCCCATCGACTGCAGGCGCAGCTCGCCCGAGGCGATCTTGGGCAGGTACTTGCGCTTCTGCGCTTCCGAGCCGTGGCGCAGCAGCGTGCCCATGTTATACATCTGCCCATGGCAGGTGCCAGAATTGCCGCCGTTGAGGTTGATCTCTTCCATGATCACCGAGGCCTGCGCCAGTCCCAGGCCGGAGCCGCCGTATTCCTGCGGGATCAGCGCCGCGAGCCAGCCGGCCTTGGTCAGCGCGTCGATGAAGGCAACGGGGAAATCGCGTTCGTAGTCGAGCTTGCGCCAGTACTCGTCGGGGTACTCCTTGCACAGATCGCGCAATGCGTCGCGCAGCTCCTGGTGCTGATCGGAAGCGGGAATGTTCATTTGATTCTCCGGAATTGCGTGGATGGGGATAGCGGCGGTTTACCAGCCAACGCGGTTGCGCCAAGCTAAGCTCGTATTCATAATACCGAACGATGTCAACTCAGACAATGATCCAGAACAAATCGGACGGACGCACATCATGAATTTCGACAATATCCTCTACACCGAGCAGGCCGGCGTTGCCACCATCAGCATCAACCGGCCGAAAGTCTATAACGCGTTCGACAGCCCCACCTGCGAAGAACTGATCCGCGCTTTCAGCCAGGCTGGCTGGAACCGCGACATCGGCGTCGTCGTGCTCACCGGCAGCGGCGACAAGGCGTTCTGTACCGGCGGCGATCAGAGCGCGGACGCGGAGGACGGCGGCTACGGCGGGCGCGGCACCATCGGGCTCCCGGTCGAGGAACTTCAGAGCATCATCCGCGACATCCCGAAACCGGTGCTCGCGCGCGTGAACGGCTACGCCATAGGCGGCGGCAATGTGCTGGTAACCTTGTGCGATCTGGCAATCGCCTCGGACAAGGCGCAGTTCGGCCAGGTCGGCCCCAAGGTCGGGTCGGTAGATCCGGGCTTCGGTACAGCCCTGCTCGCGCGCGTGGTCGGCGAGAAGAAAGCGCGCGAGATCTGGTACCTGTGCCGCCGCTACAGCGCGCAGGAAGCCCTGGCGATGGGCCTGGTCAATGCGGTAGTGCCACACGAGCAACTCGATGCGGAAGTGGCGAAATGGTGCGCCGAAATCCTGCAGATGAGCCCGACCGCGATCGCGCTGGCCAAGCGCTCGTTCAACGTCGACACCGAAATGATCCGCGGCATCTCCTCGTTCGCGATGCAGGCGCTCAAGCTGTACTACGCTACCGACGAATCGAAGGAAGGCGGCAACGCGTTTCGCGAAAAGCGCAAACCGGAGTTCCGCAAGTACGCGAAGTAGGGACGCAAACTGCCCGCGGCAGAGCCGCTCGCGCACGGTTCATGAATAAAAAAAGCCGGACTTGCGCGCCCGGCTTTCTCAATTTGAATCTGGTTGAATCAGGCGGCTTGAATTTTGGCCGCTTGTTTGCCTTTCTTGCCGTCTACGATCTCGAAGGAAACTTTCTGCCCTTCCTTGAGCGTCTTGAAACCCTGCATGTTGATTTCGGAGAAGTGCGCGAACAGATCCTCGCCGCCGCCGTCCGGGGTAATAAAGCCGAAGCCCTTGGAGTCGTTAAACCATTTCACAGTGCCGGTTGCCATGTTGCGTTCCTTTTGAAGTTGAGAATTCGGGCCGAGCCCGATCAATGTTTGAATCTCAAGAGTGAAAAGGACGTACCGCTCAGGGAACCGCTCTCAAGCACTTGAAACTAAACACTTGTGCGCGTTATACCTGCTAAACGCACAATCGTCAAGTTGGTATTTTCTGGTAGCGCAAACCGTCTTTGGCCGGCAGCAAGAAAAAGGGCGCGCGTACGCGCGCCCTGCCGTCAGCACCTGCGCCTGCTCAGACCCGGCGCTTATATTCACCCGTGCGGGTGTCGATCTCGATCTTGTCTCCGGTGGCGCAGAACAAGGGCACCTGCACCGAAAAGCCGGTGTTGATTTTCGCCGGCTTGAGCACCTTGCCCGAAGTGTCGCCGCGAATCGCGGGTTCGGTGTAGAGGATCTCGCGCGCCACGGTATTGGGCAGTTCCACCGAGATCGCGCGATCGTCGTAGAACACGACCTCGCACTGCATCCCGTCCTCGAGGAAATTGATGCCCTCGCCCATGTTGTCTTTCTCGACTTCGAACTGGTTGTAATCCGCGTCCATGAACACATACATCGGATCGGCGAAATACGAGTAAGTGGATTGCTTGCGTTCCAGCACCACGACGTCGAATTTCTCGTCAGCCTTGTACACGTTCTCGCTGATCGACTCGGAGAGCAGGTTCTTGAGCTTCATTTTCACCACGGATGCATTGCGGCCGGACTTGCTGAATTCGGCCCTCTGCACCACCATCGGATCGTTTCCGAGCATGATCACATTGCCTGCGCGGAGTTCTTGTGCGATTTTCATGTCTAAACTGTCTTCCTGGCCGGTTGAATTCGTCTAAAACGTTCTATTTTAACAAATTTTCGCAAAACAGCGCAAGATTATTCGCCAGATCGCCGGTGGCGGCGATTTGCTCCGCCCAGCGCCCGGCATGCCCCCGTAGCTCCGCGCTGCGCGCCCAGTCGCCCGACCAGGCCGATTCGACTCCCGCGGCGTCGCCGCGGTTCCAGGCCTCCGACAGGCCGCACACCGAGGCTGCGGTCGGCGGGTGCAATCCGCGGCAATACAGATCGAGGAATGCCTGCAACTTGGGCCAGTGCGCTCCCTGCTGTTGCGGATAAATCTGCCACAGCAGCGGTCGCGCCGCCCACTGCGCGCGCACAAAAGAATCCTCGCCGCGCACCAGATTGAAATCGCAGGCCCACAACAGCCGGTCGTAGTGGTCCTGGTCGAGGAAAGGAAACACGCAGACACCGAGATTGCCCCGGCGCAGCACGCTTCCCGCCGCGATGTCGTCGGCGCCGAAGAATGCAGTAAGTGCCTGCGACGCAGTCCCTTCCGGCACCAGGCAACGTACCGGCGCGGCCGCCCGCGCCCAGGCCTGAAACAGCCCGCCTATGCCCTCATGCGGATAGCAGAACAGGGAAACCTGCAGTTCGTCCAATGCGGGCTCGGGCACGCCGATCTCTTTCCAGAATTGCGCTTGCTCGTCGCGGGAGCCCTGAAAGCGCGCGCGCGCCTGCGCCAGACCCCGTTCCGCCAGCAGCCCGCCGGTGCCGGCGACGAACCCCGGGAAGTAGAAGTGTTTCACCAGGGGCAGCGAAGGATGCGGCGAGGGCAATCCGTGGCAGCCCAGCACCCAGTTTTCGGCGCTCAGGTATTCAAGGTTGATCCACGCCGGCTTGGGCCGCCTCGCGGCCATCGCCGCGACATAGCCTGCCGGCGGATTGCAGGCAAATGCTTCCACCACGACGTCCGCAGGTTCCACCGCGGGAAACGGCTCGCGCCACCATCTTAATTCCACGCCATGCAGCTGCTGCGCCTCCAGGTCCGGAACTGCGCCCGGGCAGATCCGGGCAAGGCGCGAAAGATCGTCTACCCACAGGCGCACACGCGCGCCGTGCTCGGCAGCCAGCTGCCGCGCCAGACGCCAGCTGACGCCGATGTCGCCGTAGTTGTCGACCACGGTGCAGAAAATGTCCCAGCTGCGCGCGGACCGCATGGCTTTGGCTATTCGCCTATGGTGAAAGCGGACCGGGGCGATTATGCGCCCGTCGCAAAACAAACGGGGCGCCGTAGCACCCTGGTGGTTATGGTCGCTCCGTCGGAACTATTGAAGATCACCAAACCGCGAGACATCGTAGCGCAGACGCCCCCGCCTGCAATCACCGAATGCAGGCGAGGACGCCTGCGCTACGGTGCAGCGTTCAGCATCTCCAATATGGTGGTGAAATTGCGGATGTCCGAGACCGGCGCCGACACCCATGCGCCGAATGCCGACGGCCCCTGGCAGCGCCGCCAGGCGCAAATGCGTGCGAGAAAAGCCGGCGCTACGACCCGCGCGCGATGAGAATACTGCAGGGCGCGTAGTCGAGCAGCGAGGCGCCTACCGAACCTTTCCACCAGCGCGCCGCGAACGAGAGTTTCTGCCGGTGCCCGAGCACGATCAGGTCGGCCCCGAGTTCGGTTGCGACGCGGCAGATCTCCTCGACCGGTTCGCCCACCGTCAGATGGCCGGTGGTGTTGAAGCCCTGCTCCTTGAGCAGCTTGATTCCCTCATCGAGAATTTCCTGCGTGCGCTTTTTCTCTTCTTCCAGCAGCTCCTCCGGCAGAAAACCCTCAGTCAGGAACAGGCTGGGCGGCATCCCGGCCACCGCCAGCAGGTGCGTTTCCGCTTTGATGAATTCGGCAATTTCGGCGGTTTCGAGCAGCGCCGAGCGCCCCTCGCGCGATCCGTTGAAAGCCATCAGAATTTTCTTATACATGGCTACGCACCCTCCTCCGTATGCACCATCTTACCGGATACCCCATGCTAGTTTGACCCTATGCTGGACCATTCGCTCGCATGAAGCAAGTATCGTCCCGGCCGCGTCTGCTGGCAAGGATTTCGTACCGCGCAACGCGGCCGCGCCGCTGCCGGGAGCGGCGAATAGAGGTAAAATTCACACACATTCCTCCGCGTGTTTTTCAATCGTCCCGCCGCCCTTCTTACAATCAGGAGACTACACATCATGTTGGACGCCTACATCTACGATGGACTTCGCTCTCCTTTCGGCCGCCACGCCGGCAAGCTCGCCGTGGTGCGTCCGGACGATCTCGCCGCCGAGCTCATCGCCGCGGTAGTCAAGAAGGCCGGGGTCAAGCCCGAGCAGATCTGCGATGTGCTGCTCGGCAACGTCAATCAGGCCGGCGAGGATTGCCGCAACGTCGCGCGTTTCGCGGCGCTGCTTTCCGGTCTGCCCGCGACCACGCCCGGAGCCACGGTCAACCGCCTGTGCGCCAGCGGCCTACAGGCGACGCTCGACGCCGCTCGCGCGATCACCTGCGGCGAGGGCGAACTCTACATCGCCGGCGGCGTCGAGAGCATGTCGCGCGCGCCCTACGTGATGGGCAAGTCCGAGTCGGCCTATTCGCGCGACGTGAAGATGTACGACACTTCCATCGGCGCACGTTTTACGAATCCGCGCTTCGCCAAGCAGTTCGGCAACCATTCCATGCCCGAGACCGGCGATAACGTGGCCAAGGACTTCAAGATATCGCGCGAACAGGCGGATGAATTCGCGCTCGCCTCGCAGCATAAGTACGTAAAAGCGGAGAATGAAGGCTTCTACAGGGGCGAAATCCACCCGATCGCGCTGCCGACCAGGAAGAAGGACGCGCCGCCGGTCATGGTGGACGTCGACGAGCACCCGCGCCGCGACGCAACCATGGAATCCATGGCTAGGCTCAAGCCGCTGTTCGAAGGTGGCATCGTGACCGCGGCCAATGCCTCGGGCGTGAACGACGGCGCCGCCGCGCTGGTGGTCGCGAGCCGGCAATGGGGCGAGAAGAACGGCAAGAAACCGATGGTGCGCATTCTCTCGGGCGCTGCGGCCGGCGTCGAGCCGCGCATCATGGGCGTGGGCCCGGCCTACGCCATACCGCTCGCCTGCGAGCGCGCCGGACTCAAGCTCTCTGACATGGACGTCATCGAAATCAACGAAGCCTTCGCCAGCCAGGTGCTCGCCTGCCTGGTGCTGCTCAAGATCGATTTCAAGGACCCACGCATCAACCCGAACGGCGGGGCGATCGCGATCGGCCATCCGCTCGGCGCATCCGGTGCGCGCGTGGCGCTGACTGCGGCGCGCCAGCTCGAACGCATGAACGGCCGCTACGCGGCGGTCAGCCTGTGCATTGGCGTGGGTCAGGGTCTGGCGATCATCATCGAGCGCGTGTAGTCGCGCGACCGCAACTTCGGTAAGGGACAGCAGCGCATGGACAATGCCAAATGGACCTTCGGGCTCACCATGATGATCGTCGGCATGGGAGGGACTTTTCTGACGCTCTGGGTGCTGAGCCTGGTGATGGACGCGCTGAAGAAGATCTTCCCGCTGGCCGCCAAGCCCGGCAGCGCGGAGAAGAAATAACATGTTCGAAAGTCTCCAGACCGGCCTGTACGGACTGACCGCAGGCGTCAGCTATCTCTTCACCTCGGGCGGACCCAACGTGATCATGCTGCTGATCGCGGCGGTGCTGCTCTACCTCGGCGTGAAGAAGGACGTCGAGCCGTTGCTGCTGGTGCCGATCGGCTTTGGCTGCTTCCTGGTCAACATTCCGCTCTCCGACCTGATGGACTCGGGCGGCCTGCTCAAGATTCTCTACGACATGGGCATCGCCAACGAAGTGTTCCCGCTGCTGATTTTCATCGGCATCGGCGCCATGATCGACTTCGGCTCGCTGCTGGAAAACCCGAAGATGCTGCTGTTCGGCGCGGCGGGGCAGTTCGGCATTTTCTTCACGCTGCTGCTGGCCCTGGCGCTGGGTTTTCCGCGGCTCGAAGCGGTCAGCATCGCCGTCATCGGCGCCTGCGACGGGCCGACGGCCATCTACGTCGCCTCGCAGTACGCGCCGCAACTGCTCGCGCCGATTTCGGTCGCGGCGTATTCCTACATGGCGCTGGTGCCGATCATCCAGCCACCGATCATGCGCGCGCTGACCACACCGGCGGAGCGCGTCATCAAGATGGCGCCGATCAAGCGCAGCGTCTCCCCCACCACCAAGCTGCTGTTCCCCATCGTCGTGACTCTGGTTACCGGCCTGCTCGCGCCCAAGGGGCTGCCGCTCATGGGCACCATCATGCTCGGCAATTTCATGCGCGAGTCCGGCGTGGTGGCGCGCCTGACCAAGGCCTCGGAGAACGAGATCGCCAACATCGTGACCCTGTTCCTCGGACTCGCGATCGGCGGCACCATGGAGGGTCACGCCTTCCTCAAGCCGACGACGCTGGCCATTTTCGGCATGGGCTTCGTCGCCATCTGCATGGATACCGTGGCCGGCGTCGTGTTCGGCAAGATCGTGTGCAAGCTCACCGGCGGCAAGGTCAACCCGCTGATCGGCGCAGCTGGCATTTCCGCGTTTCCGATGGCGGCGCGCGTGGTGCAGGCGCAGGGACAGCTCTACGACAAGAAAAACCATCTGCTGATGCACGCCGCGGGCGTCAACACCGGCGGCCAGATCGGCTCGGTCGTGGCCGCCGCGGTAATGCTGTCGGTGCTTAAGGGGATGGGCTTGATCTGAACAGGCAGGGTGCGGCCTGAGCCCCGTTGAAAGATGACAATTTTGAGAATTGTCGTTTCGAGCGAAGCGAGAAATCTGCTGCTGAAGCAATCAGGGAAGCAGATTCCTCGGCCTTCGGCGTCGGAATGACAATTCTTGCGACTGTCTTATTGCAACGAATTCCTAGCCGCAATCGCTGCAGCTCGTTGCGCCACCCTCGACGCGCGTTTTCAATCCGAGCTTGTGCAACAAGTCGCGGTCCGCCATCGCCTCCGGATTACCGGTTGTGAGCAGCTTGTCGCCGTAAAAAATCGAGTTCGCGCCGGCGAGGAAACACAAGGCCTGCACCGCTTCGCCGAGCTCGCGCCGGCCGGCCGACAGCCGCACGCGGGCGCGCGCCATGGTGATGCGCGCAACTGCGATGGTGCGCACGAACTCAAGCGGATCGATCCGCTCGGTCCCGTGCAGCGGTGTGCCCGGCACCTGCACCAGATGGTTGATCGGGACCGATTCCGGATACGGATCTAGGTTCGCCAGCTGCGCGATCAGGTCGGCGGGAGTACTGTACACGGTGTTGATACTTACCTTGGGGCCGGCGATGTACGCGGCGCTCGGCGGCCACGGCGAGGCGCTGGCGCAGGCGGTCGCGTATTCCAGCGTCGCCTTCGTCGGCTCGATCGGCGTCTGGCTCATGAACACCTTCGCATCGGTGATCCGCGGGGCAGGCGGCTACGTTATTGGGGCTTCACCTTCTCCTGCAGCCAAACCTTGATGAGCGACTGATACGGCACATCACGGGCGTTCGCCGCCGCCTTGATCGAGTCGAGCAGGTGCTGCGGCAGGCGCAGCGAGATCGTCTTCGTTGAGGGCTTCAGGTTCGGCAGCGCCGCGCGCTGAGCCTTCGCCCAGTCCAGGTATTGTGTCGAGTCGCTGCCCTTGGCTTCCCAGAAGGCGCGCTCGTCCGCCTCGGTCTTGAACCTGGGCAGCGGTTTAGTCTGCTTGCTCATAGATGGTCCTTTCCTTCCGCTGCATGTCGCGCGCCGATATCACGCGAATCAGCGTGCCGTCTTCGCGCAGGGTGAATGTGATCTGCAGCCTGCGCCCCTCATGGGTTTTCCCGAGGGCGTGATAGCGCAATTCCTGCCCGCCATGCCGAGCATCTTCCAGCAGCAGCAACGGTTGGTTGAAAAACACCTGTTCGGCCTCGGACTGGCTGACACCGTGCTTCTCGTTCTTTCGGGCGTTGACGTGGTCCCAGTCGAAGCCGGCGATGGCTGGCAGGTCGATCATGTGCGTATATTATCATGATATACAATCGCGTCCAGCCTTTCGCTTGCACCTCTCGCTTGCGCTGCGGCGGCCTAAGCGCGTCCCGTCGTTATTCGGACAACAACAGGGGTCAGAACGGCACCTTGATCACGTCGCCCTGCCTAAAGCTTGCCATAGACGTTGGTGTCGGCTGCGGAATTCCACTCGCTGAAAGTATGGAACGGATCGCCGGTCTTACCGCCGCGGCTCACCTTGGTCAGGATGACGCGCTGGTCCGCGATCTCGTAGAGCAGCTCGTCGCCCGGCTCGAGCCGCAGCGCGGCGCGCACCGCCTGCGGAACAGCGGTTTGCGCCTTGGTCGTCAGCTTGCTGGTGATCACGGGGACGCTCGGGCCGGACAAAGCTGGGCGCGGGCTTCCTCACCGGCAACATCGATGAGGACACCCGCTTCGACAGCACCGATTTTCTTGCAACAGCGTGCCGCGCTTCGCCGCCGCGGCGCCCAAGGCAAACCTGGCGCTGGTCGAACTGATCCGCAGCGTCGCCGCGCGCAAGGGGGCCACCCCCGCCCAGATCGCGCTAGCCTGGCTGCTGGCGCAAATTCCGTGGATCGTGCCGATTCCCGGCACCACGAAACTGCATCGTCCGGAGGAGAACCTCGGCTCGGTGGATGTCGAACTCTCCGCTGGCGACCTCAGGGACATCGATGCCGCCGTTGCGAAGATTCACCTGCAAGGGGCGCGGTTGCCCGAAGGTGCGTTGGCCATGACCGGGCGCTGAGGATTAAACGACCGCAACAGGCGCAGCGGCAGCTGAGGCGGGAAGATGTGGGTCGATGAAGCGAGATCGCAGAGGGCTATAGGGAATAGTGGACGGCCGCTACTCGGCCTTATGCAAAGCTTTCCATAAGGCCGAACAGCGGACGACCGGGGTAGCTAACGCGCAGTTTTGCTCCTGACAAAAACCGGCTAGGCATACCGACTCTAGCGGGACTCATGGCGCCCCCCGCGCATCTGTCCCTTCCGACCAGGCACTATGCGGAGGCTACATTCACAAACATTGCTCAGGCCGAGACGAAGGCGTTGCCTAATGTACAGCCTGATCTAATGTTCAAATTTGGTAAGTTCTCCTGCGCCGCTCCGAACCGCCCTCAGCCCTTGATCACGCGCGGCAGCAGCATCCGGTGGCGCGGGCAGATCGACTTCAGGTTCTGATACACCGCGCCGGCGAAGGCCTTGAGATAGCCGCGCAGCGCCGACAGGTTGACGATCTCGTCGACGAAGCCGCCCAGTTAAACGGGTCCGGGCTCGAATATCTCTCTTAACCTCTCACTCTTTCAGCATGAACGTGGTCTGCATCGCCTTCACAAATACCTGCGCCTGGCGCACCGCCCAGGCCGCGTCTTCCTTTTCGATGAGATCGCCCTTGTAGTCGGCCGACAGACGAAGTTCCTCGGCCTTGTTGAGAGCCTTGCCAAGTTCCACCGATACGCGTCCCGTTTTGACCAGATGCAGACTGAAAGCCGCGATCAAGCCGTTGTGCGTCTTGGCAATCTCGGCTTCGACTGGTGCGCCAGAGGCCAGCAAGGCGGCGCGAGCTGCATCGAACATGGCGTAGTAGGCCCGATTGCAGGGGCGCCATCCGCGTCCCCGGCGTCAAGCAGCAGTGTGGCGGATGCGCTTGCCTGGGTCGCCTTGGCCATCAAGTCTTGTGCCTTCAGAGCTGTATCCCTTCACGCTCGATGTTGTGCAGCAGGCGAGGATTGGAGTATGCCTCAGGGTGCGCCCATTCCTCTTCCCAGATCGGGAGGGGCTGTATGCGGATGCCGGTGTCGAGCAGCACTTCGTAGGCGAGATCGGCCATTGCCAGCTTCGTCGCCACGAACTTGCCGGGGCGGCCATGCAGCAACACGGCCACATCGGCGTCGCTGTCCGGTCGATGCACCTTGCGCGCCCGGCTGCCGAAGAGAATCGCCCTGGCGAAGTCATACCTGCTCGCGACCATCTCGATGAAAGTGCGAGTTGCGTTGATCGTTTCGGTATCGATGTCAGCGATGGAGGCCATGCGCACCAGCATATGCGAATGGATTCCAACGTATCAATCACGCATTCCGGTTTTGCACGACGGAGAAAACTGGGGACAGGCGAAGGAAACCTGTGGACACCCCATGATCGACCGGGAGTCGCAGGGCCGGAAAACGAAACGCCGTGGCGTCACCACGGCGCTTCGGATATTGCGGCCGATGACGTGTTCCGCGTCTCGACTCAGCCCTTGATCACGCGCGGCAGCAGCATCTGGTGGCGCGGGCAGATCGACTTCGGGTTCTGGTATACCGCGCCGGCAAACGCCTTCAGGTAGCCGCGCAGCGCCGAAAGGTTGACAATCTCGTCGACGAAGCCGTAGCGCGCGCAGTAGGCCGGGCGCGAGGTGTCGTAGTATTTCTGCGCCATCTCGTTCATCGTTTTCGCCAGCGGCTCGAGCGGCTTGCCCGAGTCCTTGTCCTTGATCGCGCGGCGCGAGTAGCTCGCCACCGCGGCGGTCTCGCCGTGCATGACGTAGATCTCGGTGGCCGCGGTGCCCAGCGTGAACGCGTTCTGCCGGTTGGCGGTGGGCCCGCCCATGATGTAGTGCGCCGCGGCGCTGCCCTTCCTCAGCACCACCAGCATCATCGGTATGTCGGCGTTCTGGATCGAGTACACCAGCGACTGGCCGATGCCGAGCAGCTCGGCCTTCTCGGCGATGTCGCCGACGTCGATGCCGGTCGTGTCCTGGAACCAGATCACCGGCACGCGGTCGCGCGCGCACAGGGTGACGAACTCATTCATCTTGATCAGACCCTGGCGGTAGAGTTTGCCGCCGATGCCGGGGTAGTCCGCGTACTCGGGATAGCCCTTGGGCAGCAGGCCCTGACGATTGCCAATGGCGCCGACCAGCATGCCATCGAGCTTCACCAGGCCGGTGTACACCTCCGGCCCGTAGCCCGGACGGAATTCCATGTGCTCGCTGCCGTCGACCAGGCGCGCGAGGATGTCGTCAAACGAATAATCCGATTTCTGGTTGAACGGCAGGAGGTGATACAGGTCGCCCGTCGGCAGCGCCGGCTCGGCCGGCTCGGCGACGCGGAAGAATTTCGGGTCGTAGGCCGGGATCATGCGCATGTATTCCTTGATCCCGTCGAGTACGCCTTCTTCTTTGTCGCAGACGCGCGTGAAAAAGCCGGTGGCATCGTAGTGGGTAGAGACACTGCCGGGCGGCTTGTTCTTCATGTCGCGGGTGTTCGCGATCAGCTGCTCGAGGCCGGCGAGATCGAAGCCGCCCTGCGGCGACATGCCGGAGACGATGCCGACGCCGCCCACCGCGATGTTCGCGTCCTTGTGCGCAATCAGGATGGTCGGGCTGATCGCCTGATAGCCGCCGCCCGCGGGATTGGTGCCGTAGATGCCGGCGAGTATCGGGATGCCGGCTTGATTGAGCTCCGCATGGCGGAAGAACGGCGCGCCCGAACCGCGGCGGTCGGCGTAGAACTTCTCCTGGTCGGGCAGCTTCACGCCGCTGCAGTTCACCAGCCACACCAGCGGGATGTGCAGGCGTTTGGCGAGGTTGGTCACGCGCAGGATGTTGTCCGGCTGCCCTGCGATCCAGGCGCCGGCAAGGACCTTATTGTCGAAGCCGATGATCACTGCCCAGCGGCCGGCGATCTTGCCCAGGCCGTCGACCACGTTGGTGGTGCCCTCTTCGTTGTCCGCGGGGTTGTACAGGCTATGCAGCGGCTGCCAGGTACCCGGGTCGACCAGGTACTCAAGGCGCTGGTACACCGTGAGCCCGCCGCGCTCGTTGATCTTCGCCGTGGGTATGCCCACCTCCTCCGCCGCCTTCTTCGCGGCAGCGATCTCGGCTTCGACGGCTTCGAGCTTGGCGCGGCTGTCCTGCGTGCGCGCGAGGCGGTTTTCCTTCAGCGCCTTGCCGAAGCCCGGCATTTTTTCGAAATAAGGTCTCACTTCGCTATTCCTCTTTTCTTAGAACTCAATTCAAAATGAACCGTCATTCCGAGGCCCCCTCGACTGCGCTCGGGGCAGGCTCTGGCCGAGGAATCTGCTTCTTCTTTTATTCGACAGCAGATTTCTCGACGCGCGCCCCGAAGGAAGCCCCCTTGGAGGACTCGAAATGACAGCGCGCTACTCCCGGTTCGGCGTGAAGCCGAGCGCCATGCCCGAGATCAAGATCTTCTGGATATTGGACGTGCCCTCGACGATCTGCAGCGACTTGGCATCGCGATAGAAGCGCTCGGCCGGATACTCGGTCGAGTAGCCGTAGGAGCCGAAAATCTTCATGCACTCGTTGGCCGCGTGCACCGCCGCCTCCGACGCGGCGTACTTCGCGACCGAAGTCTCGTACTGGTTCGGCTTGTGCTGATCTTTCAGCCAGGCCGCGCGATAGACCAGCATCTGCGCCGACTGGTGCTCGACCACCATCTCCGCGATCTGCGCCTGGATCATCTGATGCTGCGAAATCGGCTTGCCGAACTGGGTGCGCTCGTTGGCGTAATTGATCGCCAGGTCGAGCGCGCCGCCGGCGACGCCGAGCGCGCCCGCGGCGCAGCCGAGCCGCGTCTGGTTGAGCTGCCACATGCACACGCGGAAGCCCTCGCCCGGCTTGCCCAGCACGTTTTCCTTGGGCACCTTCATGCCCTCGAACGCGAATTCGCCGGTAGGCGCGCACTTCAGCCCGAGCTTGGTCTCGATCGCGCGCGCGCTGCAGCCCTTCATTTTCTTCGGCTCGATGATGAATGCGGTGATGCCCTTGTTGCCCTTCGCCCGGTCGGTATAGGCGTAGAGCAGCCCGGCATCGCCCACGTGCGCTTGCGAGATCCACATCTTGTTGCCGTGCACTTCCCAGTGGTCGCCCTTGTCGATGGCGTGCGTCTTCATGCTGGCCACGTCGGAACCGGTGTTCGACTCGGTCATCGCGAAAAACCCGAGTTGAGTGCCTGCCACCCAGCCGGGCACGTATTTCTTCTTTTGCGCGTCGGTGCCGAACTTGCTCACCGTCAGCGCCGGTCCGAGGTTCTGCATGTTGAACGGCAGGCGCCACGACGCCGATATCTTGCCGATCTGCTCCGCCATCAGCACCGATTCCATGAAGCCCATTCCGCTGCCGCCGAGATCTTCCGGCACCGCGCAGGAAAACATGCCGAGTTCGCCCATCTTGGCGACGCGGTCGGCGCGGAATTCGTGTTTCGCCTCTTCCGCCTCCAGCGTCGGCGCAATTTCCTCCGCCGCGAAGCGCTTGGCCGTGTCCTGTACCTGCCGCTGCTCTTCAGTCAATTCGAAATTCATCTTTGTCTCATCCCAGTCAATTGTTGGTCACGAGACGAGGGGACAACTCCCCTCGTGCTCCCCTAACCATAAGGTGTCACAGGCGCTCCTGTGGCATCTTGCAAAACTTATCGCCTGCCCTGCGTTACTCGAGCACCATGAGGAGATCCTCGTCCTCGACGCTGTCGCCGACCTTCACCTTGATTTCCTTCACCGTCCCGCCGGAGGGCGCGTACACCGTGTTTTCCATCTTCAGCGCTTCGATGACGACAAGCTCGTCGTCTTCCTCGACGGTCGCGCCGGGTTGCACCAGCACGGCCAGGATTTTTCCTGCCAGCGGAGCCAGAACGTCTGCCATGGTCACTCCTCTCTCGATTGGTTTCAGTCGTCTATTGCGGGCCGCCCGCTGCGTATCGCCGCGGCGCATCCGAACGGGCCGCGCAGCGGCGCCCGCTCGACGACGTACGCTAGCACAAAGCGCACGCTCGTAGTTCGACCGAGATCAAGCCCTGCGCAATCGATACAACACTCTTTCTATTTCAATAGCTTGCGGCGGAACGCGGCGATGGCGCGCGGGCCGCCCGCGCACGCCGCGGCACGCACCATGGCAGGTCGGCCGGTGCGCGCTATGATATCGAAATGAAGGCCACCGACGCGAACAAGCGTTGCCCGTGGTGCCTCGCGAGCGAGGCCTATATCGCCTATCACGACCGCGAATGGGGAGTACCCGGGCACGATGATCGGATGCTGTTCGAACTCCTGATCCTGGAAGGCGCGCAGGCGGGCCTGTCATGGTCCACCATCCTCAACAAGCGCGAGAACTATCGCAAGGCATTCGATGATTTCGACGCGTGCAGGATCGCGCGCTACGATGCGCGCAAAGCCGCGCGCCTGCTCGCCGATGCGGGGATCGTGCGCAATCGGCTGAAAATCGCCGCCGCCGTGCGGAATGCCAAAGCATTCCTGGAGGTGCAGAAGGAATTCGGCTCGTTCGACCGCTACATCTGGCAATTCGTCGGCGGCAAGCCGAAGCAGAACCGGCGCCGCGTCATGCACGACGTGCCCGCGTGCACTCCCGAATCCGATGCGATGAGCCAGGACCTGCAGCAGCGCGGCTTCAAGTTCGTCGGCTCGACCATCTGCTACGCCTACATGCAGGCGACCGGCATGGTCAACGACCATCTGCTCGGTTGCTTTCGCCATGCGCAGCTGCGCGCCGCGCGATGAAGCTGCGCCTGCTGTTGCTGCTCGCCGCCCTGCTCGTTTCGCCGCCCCCGGCGTCAGCTCAGGGCGCCGCAACGGCCAACGGCGTATTCCTGGTCGCGTCACCCGGCCTGCTGGATCCGCATTTCCGCCACGCCGTGGTGCTGGTCACGCAATTGCCCGACGGCGGCAGCGTCGGTTTCATCGTCAATCGTCCCGGCGAGCGCTCGCTGGCGCAGATCCTGCCGCACAACGAGGTGCTGAAGCGCTTCACCGAGCCGCTTTACCTCGGCGGCCCGATTGAAGCCGCCGGCCTGTTCGCGATGTTCCACGGCAAAGACCAGCTGCCCGGCGCCCTGCGCGTGCTCGACAACCTGTCCTTCGGCCTCAATCCGGCCGTGGTGGAACAGCTGCTGCACGCGTCGCCGGCGCAGGTGCGGTTTTTCAACGGCTACGCCGGCTGGGCGCCGGGACAGCTCGCGCAGGAGCTCAGCCTCGGCGGCTGGTATGTCATGCACGCCGACGCGGAGACCGTGTTCCGCAAAAACATGGATACGCTGTGGGACGAGCTGATCGCGCGGCGGCGCGCGATCATTGCATCCGCGGGCAATCAGCTGTCCGGCGTCAGCAGCGACACGCCCAGCCGCGCGCGGCGCGTCAGCCACAGGTTCGGCCGGTAGCGCGGGTCGGCATACAGCCTGAGCATGTTGTTCAGCACCTTGAGCACCTTGGCCGGGTCCAGCGTATCGCCGAAAGCCATCGGTCCCTGCGGATAGTTGAGCCCCAGCGTGGCGGCCTTGTCGATATCGGCAGGCGCGGCGGTGCGGCTCTGCGCGAGGTGGCAGCCGATGTTGACGATCAGCGCCACAATGCGCTGGGCGACGAATCCGGGGCTGTCCTTGATCACCGTGACCGGCACGCCGTCGCTCGCGAGCAGGCCGTGCGCCGCGTCGCGGTAAGCTGGATCGGTGACCGGCGTGGTCATGATGGTGCGCCGCTTCACCATGGGAAACAGCGTGTCCACTGCGACCGTGCGCTTGGCATCCAGCCCCTGCTCGACCGCGCAGCTGGTGGCATCGTCGCCGTAAGGCGTCACCAGTATCAGCGCGGGTTCGCTCGGTTTCGGCCCGGTTTCCAGCACAGCGTTCAGCTTGATCAGCAGCGCCGTCAGCGCGGCATGGTCGTCGGGTTCGGCGCCGCTGACCCAGACGCTCTGCGGCCGCGCGGCCGGCGCGCCGGGCTCCGCCGGCACCACTGCCTTGCCGTCGGCGTAGTCGTAGAAGCCCTTGTTCGTTTTGCGCCCGAAAATGCCGGCCTCGTAGCGGCTGTGCATCAGCTGCGCGGGACGGTAGCGCGGCTCGTGATAGCACTGCTCGTAGATCGCCACGCTGGCCGGCTGGCTCACGTCCAGGCCGGTGAGTTCCATGAGTTCGAACGGACCCATGCGAAATCCGGCCACGTCGCGCATGACGCGATCGATGTCGGCGAAGCTTGCGATGCCCTCGGAAGCGATATGCGAGGCTTCCACGCCGAAGCCGCGGCCGACCTGATTCACGATGAAGCCCGGCGCGTCTTTCACCCGCACCGGCTCGCGGCCCATGCGCCGGCCCACCTCCATCAGCGCGTCGCCGATCTCAGGCGCAGTACGTACGCCGTCGATCACTTCGACCAGCTTCATCAGCGGCACCGGGTTGAAAAAATGCATGCCGGCAAAGCGCTCCGGCCGCTTCAGCTTGGCCGCGATGGTGGTCACCGCGAGCGAGGAGGTGTTGGTGGCGAGTATGCAATCGGGGCCGACGATGGCTTCGAGCTCGGCGAACAGCGCCTGCTTCGCCGCGAGATTCTCGACGATGACCTCGATCACCAGATGGCAGGGCGCCATCGCCGCGGGGCCATCGACGACTTCGATGCGGCCCAGGGCCGCGGCCTGCGCGTCTTTGCTGAGACTGCCCTTCTCCACCGCGCGATCGAGCATTTTGCCGACGAAGGCCTTGGCCTCGGCGGCCGCGCCCGCGCGCGCATCGGTCATCAGCACGCGCATGCCGCCGGTGGTGGCGACCTGCACGATGCCGCGCCCCATGGCGCCGGTGCCGATGATGCCCAGCGTTAAATCACTGCGTTTCGGATCGAACTGCATGACTGCTCCCGTAGATTGCGAATCCAATGAACCGGTAGGAGATTAGCGGGTGCACGGTATCGTGATCCCCTCGTGGCCGAACAATTCATCCTGCGTCATGGTGCTGCGCACGGTGCTGGCAGTTGCATTGAACAGAACATAGACGCGTTGGATGTTCAGGTTATAGGTGCAAGCGCGCCAGTCCCATACCAATTCATCGCGCGCTTTGAAATAGGCCGTACGGCTGTAGTCTGCCGGACCAAGGACACGCAGCACCTGTGCCTGCGTCATGCCGGGGCGGATCCGGGCAAGCCCGGCTTCATCCAGCACGTTGGCGATGCTTTGCAGGCGTCCGCCCGCCCCGAGCTTCACCATGTAGGTGTGGATTCCGGCCGGGCCGCGCGGATACGCCAGCTGGATCGAACCGTCGGGGTCCTGCCAGCGCATCGCCGGCTGTCCCATCAATCGCACCACGTCTTCGATACGCGCTTCACCGGGCCGTAGGCCAGCCCCGCTGTAGGATGCGCAGGCGGCCAATGCCAAGGTCAGCAGAAGCACGGCCAAGCGCATGATTCGCTCCGTTTTGCCCGTTTGACTGATCACGACGCAGTGCTCATTCTACGCCAGGGATAGTGACGCGGGTCGTCCGGGTTTTCACCCGGGGTGCCTGACGCCACCTGTCGCGTGTCGCCGGTACTCGACACGGGCGCATGGGCAAAGGCAGCCGACGGCACTTCGTATGCACTGTCTGCTAGAGGGTGGGGTCCAAAACGAGGAGGAGCTCTAAACCCCACAGGTTAGTGATATCGGTCATTCATCACTTACCCGATTTACATGAATCACGTAATTTCGTTAGGCGAGTCACTGCCGCAAAACGCAATGCAACGTCAATCGAGCCCATCAGCTCGTCGCTCTTGCTTGGTTTGCTTGATCGGAACTCTAAACGCAACCCCGTTGGCAAAGTAGAAGCCACCAAAGTCTTCGATTATTGAAGCGTTGAGCTCCGGCGCGCCAAGCTCCAGGAGGCACACATATTCCCCACTTTGGGAATATGGGACGACGCGAATATTCTTCGGTTTGCCTAAGGGCTCGCACAATGCCTCAATCGCCCGCCGAAGCTCTTCGGCGTTCCCTGTCGCTGCCAGTTTCTCCAAATGTGCTTTGTTCACGGCTGCAAGTTCTCGATTGGCGCAGCATCCAGCGATTAGCCCTTCTTGATATCTTCAACAGCCTGCTTCATGTCGCCGACGCCCTCTTGCACCTTTCCGGAAATCTGCTTTTTTATCCCCTTAATCTGCTGTTTCTTGCTTCCAGCAAGCTTGCCAGCTTCTTCCTGCACTTTGCCGACAACGCCCTTTACCGCGCCCTTCACTTGGTCTTTGTTCATAGTTAACTACTCCTGTTGTGGTAAGCGCTAGGTTCAGCGCGACGAAAAATGACGGCGATATACGTCCACGTTATCCGCGAGTCCAGCAAATGCCAATCGACTGGTCTCGTGACGACGTGGATAAGAACCACGTTCTCGGTGCTTCCCAACACTTGATCGTATTTATAGCGCAAGCGCAATTGGCATTCCGTGCGGCAACGTACATACGGTTCGCCGGCGCTTGTTGAGGAGTGTGGGACTGAGGAACCGACGCCCGCGCTCGGCTTTACCAGCCGGCTCTCCGCCACGCGTTCGCTCCCGCCGTCAACGCGGGGTAACGGGCTAGGGCAAACGAGTGCGCGTAGCCTGTTCGTTATCCGAATCGACGTAGATCTTGAAGCAGAACTGCTCGGTGATATTGCCCCGCCCAGACCGGCGGTGAATCCCGCTAGTCGCTGGTTTGACCCGTGGTGCGGACAGGATGGTGGCGCGGAATATCAGAAAGCAGGCGGTCGACTTCCTTCTTGACCACCGCGTAGCACTCACATACCGTCCGCTCCAATCCGGGGCGGTCACGGACCTCGATGTGGCCGCGGCTGTAATGGATAAGACCGGCACGCTGCAACCTTCCGGCGGCCTCGGTAACGCCTTCGCGGCGCACGCCAAGCATGTTCGCAATCAGCTCCTGCGTCATGACCAACGAATTCGAGGACAAGCGGTCGAGGCTCAAGAGCAGCCAGCGGCACAGTTGCTGCTCGACCGAATGGTGCCGATTGCATACCGCGGTCTGTGCCATCTGCGTAATCAGGGCCTGGGTGTAGCGCAACAGCAGGGGGCGCAGCGGGCCGACACGGTTGAATTCCCGCACCAGCAGCTGCGTTCCCAGGCGATAGCCCTCACCCGCGCTTTGCACTATGGCCCGATTGGGCGTGGTTTCGCCGCCCATGAATATCGAAATGCCGACTATTCCCTCGTTGCCGACTACCGCGATTTCGGCCGACGCGCCGTCCTCCATTACGTAGAGCAGCGAGACGATGGAAGTGGCAGGGAAATAGACATGTTTCAGGTGCCCGCCAGACTCATAAAGGGCTTCGCCAAGTGGCATCTCGACCAACTCCAGATGGGGCGAAAGGCGCTCGAAATCCGCAGCGGGCAAGGCCGCGAGGAGGTGATTTTGCGCAGGGCTGCGAAATGCGGGCGTCAGCATCTAACAACTCCGGAAATACGGCCGGGGCTACCCAATTACATCGCTTTTACGAATGGCAGCTTTCTACAATAACTATAGCACAGCAAATGTCGCTATGTGCGAAATCGAACCTAGCCCAAATCAATAGCTTAGCTAGGTGACAGTACGATGAAATCTTAGTGGAACAGCGAAACGTGCGCCCAAGCTTGCGGCCTTGAATTTCCTCGCGACGGACTACGCCAAGCCAATTTTGTTAAACGATTTTCCGCCGCATTACGCAACGCAAGGTGAATCGCATCGATCAACTCGTTGACCTTGGCGCCGGCGGGCATTGCGACTGCGCAATGCCGGTGCGATATGCGCTCAGCCCTTGCTGAACTGGATCATGCCGCCTTTGGCCGCGATTTTCACCGTGTCCTTGGCGCCGTACTCGCCTTCGAGGATGCGCTTCGCCAGCGGGTTCTCGATGCTCGCCTGGATTGCGCGCTTGAGCGGGCGCGCGCCGTAGACCGGGTCGAAGCCGGCCTTGGCGATTTCCGCGAGCGCGCTCTCGGCCACATCGAGCTTGATCTCCATGCCGGCCAGGCGCTTGGCCAGAATGCCCAGCTGGATCTTCGCGATGCTCTTGATGTTCGCCTCGTCCAGCGCATGGAACACCACGATTTCGTCGATGCGGTTGACGAACTCCGGGCGGAAATGCGCCTTCACCTCGCCCATTACGGCGAGCTTGATCACCTGGTAGTCGTCACCGCTCATCTCCTGGATCATCTGCGAGCCGAGGTTGGAGGTCATCACCACTACGGTGTTCTTGAAGTCCACGGTGCGGCCCTGGCCGTCGGTCATGCGCCCGTCGTCGAGCACCTGTAGCAGCACGTTGAATACATCCGGATGCGCCTTCTCAACTTCGTCGAGGAGGATCACGCAATAGGGTTTCCTTCTTACCGCTTCGGTGAGATGCCCACCCTCTTCGTAGCCGACGTAGCCCGGCGGCGCGCCGATCAGCCGCGCCACCGAGTGCTTCTCCATGAATTCGCTCATGTCGATGCGGATCAGGTGATCCTCCGAATCGAACAGGAATCCGGCGAGCGCCTTGCACAGCTCGGTCTTGCCCACGCCGGTAGGCCCGAGGAACAGGAACGAACCGTAAGGCCGGTTCGGATCGGCGAGCCCCGCGCGCGAGCGGCGGATCGCGTCGGACACCAGGCGCACCGCCTCATCCTGCCCGACCACGCGCTCGTGCAGCTTCGCCTCCATATGCAGCAGTTTCTCGCGCTCGCCCTGCATCATCTTCGACACCGGGATGCCGGTCGCGCGCGACACCACCTCGGCGATCTCCTCGGCGCCGACCTCGGTGCGCAGCAGCCGCCCCTTGCCCGGCTTGGGCGCCGCTTTTTCCTCTTTCTTCAGCTGCGCCTCCAGCTGCGGTATGCGGCCGTATTGCAGTTCCGACATGCGCTGCCAGTCGCCTTTGCGCTTCGCCGCTTCCATTTCGACCTTGAGCTTCTCCAGCTCTTCCTTGATGTGCTGCGCGCCCTGTACTTCGGCTTTTTCCGTCTTCCACACCTCATCCAGGTCGGCGTATTCGCGCGACAGCTTCTTGATCTCGTCCTCGATCAGTCCGAGGCGCTTTTTCGACGCCGCGTCCTTTTCCTTTTTCACCGCCTCGCGCTCGATCTTCAGCTGGATCAGGCGCCGGTCGAGCCGGTCCATGGATTCCGGCTTGGAATCGATTTCCATCCTGATGCGCGAAGCCGCTTCGTCGATGAGGTCGATCGCCTTGTCCGGCAGGAAGCGGTCGGTGATGTAGCGGTGCGACAGCTCCGCCGCGGCGACGATCGCCGGGTCGGTGATGTCCACGCCGTGATGGACCTCGTATTTCTCCTGCAGCCCGCGCAGGATGGCAATGGTGTCCTCGACCGTCGGCTCGCCCACGATCACCTTCTGGAAGCGTCGCTCCAGCGCCGCATCCTTCTCCACGTACTTGCGGTATTCGTCCAGCGTGGTTGCGCCGACGCAGTGCAGTTCGCCGCGCGCGAGCGCCGGCTTGAGCATGTTGCCCGCATCCATCGAGCCTTCGGTCTTGCCCGCGCCTACCATGGTGTGCAGTTCGTCGATGAAAACGATGGTCTGGCCTTCGTCCTGCGCCAGTTCTTTCAGCACGGACTTCAGGCGCTCCTCGAACTCGCCGCGGTACTTGGTGCCCGCGAGCAAGGCCGCCATGTCGAGCGACAACACGCGCTTCCCCTTCAAGGTCTCCGGCACTTCACCGTTGACAATGCGCTGCGCCAGCCCTTCGACGATGGCGGTCTTGCCCACTCCGGGCTCGCCGATCAGCACCGGGTTGTTCTTGGTGCGCCGCTGCAGGATCTGGATCACGCGGCGGATTTCATCGTCGCGCCCGATCACCGGGTCGAGCTTGCCCGCGCGCGCGCGTTCGGTCAGGTCCATGGTGTATTTTTTCAGCGCCTCGCGGCTGCCCTCGGCCTCGGCGCTGGACACGTTCTCCGTCCCGCGCAGATTGGTCACAGCCTGCTCCAGCGCCTTCTTGCTGCCGCCCGCCTCCTTGAGCAGGCGGCCGGCCTCGCCCTTGTCCTCGCCCAGCGCGAGGACGAACATTTCCGAGGCAATGAACTGGTCTCCGTGTTTCTGCGCTTCCTTGTCGGTGACGTTCAGCAGATTCGTGAGTTCGCGCGAAATCGACACCTCGCCGCCCGCGCCTTCCACCTTGGGCTGGCGGCCGATGGCGCCCTTGAGCGTCTCGCGCAGCCGTCCCACGTTGACCCCGGCGCGCTGGAGCAGCGAGGCGGTGCCGCCGTCCTCCTGCGTGATCAGGGCGGAGAGGACGTGCACCGGCTCTATATACGGGTTGTCGTTGCCCACAGCGAGACTCTGCGCATCGGCGAGCGCCTGCTGGAACTTGGTGGTGAGTTTGTCTTGCCGCATTGCTAACTCCCTGGATTCATTGACTTCCAGATGCGGCCAATCAGTGAAATTTCAAGACGCCCGGGTCAAATGAACAAACGGCGCCTGACGACTAGTGCAGAGCGCTCCGGAACACGTTCTGCAGGATTGCCAACATTACCTGGGACTTTTCCCAGAACGTAACCTTGATGACATTGAATCTCGAAGCGCCGCCCCGGTTCTGATCGGAAAGGAATTTGATCAATCCGTCGACGCCGCCCTGGCGGACTTTATCCGCGAACACGTCCCTATAGGTGCTGACCAGGCACACGTCCGCGTACTTTACGTTGTAAATACGCCATCCCGCAGGCGTCATCGCCATGTCATAGTCCAGCGTCGTGCGTCCCTTCCCGGCTTGTTTCACCTCCGACCTGATGGTGACTTCCTTGTCCGTCGACACCGCGCGCATCGGTTTGAACACCACGCGCTCGCCGCTGTAGCGCGCCAGGGCGCTGGAATAGGTACGTACCAGCAGTTCCCGGAATTCCTCGGTGATCGCCTGCTGTTGCGCGTGCGTGGCCAGCGGCCAGTTGCGCGCGGTGGCCAGACGCGCCATATGCGGAAAATCGAACAGGGGAAGGATGCGCGCTTCGACCAGGGCGGCGATTTTCCCCGGATCGGATGACTGGAAAACCGGATCCTGCCGCAATTCACCGATAACCTCGTCGGCAACGGCCTGCAGCAATGCGTCCGGCGCTGCGCCCTGGGCATGCGCGAACGGTGCGGCAAGCGCCAGACCCAGCAACAGCGCGCATAGCGCGGCCGCTGTCCGCGGTCCGGCTTTGGGGCGCGTCAACATACTCCCGAGGGTGCGCGCCATCCCGTCCGCAGTCAACTGCGCGCGGACGCAGAATTGTGCGAATATTTGATCTACCTCAAATTACGGTCCCGGGCGTGCCTGAAGCGCCGTGGCTCGGGGCATATGCACCATCCGGCATTGTCTGGCTAGTCCGCGCCTTCGGTCATGCCGAATTCGGCGGAAGATTTCGCGTAAAACACACTGACTTTCTCGCGCCTGACCAAATCGAGCAGGCTGCGCGCCTCTTCCTCGCTCAGCAGAAATTCGACCGTGACCGTGAGATCGCCGGCGAGTTCGAAGAAATGCTGCTCATGCAGGACGCCGTGGCGGCCGAAGCCGGCGATGGCGCGAAACGCGGAGCCGCCATGGATGCCGCAGGACTTCGCCTGTTCCAACAGCCATTCGTACAGCAAGACGTGATTGTGCTTCCGGTTTTCGTGGGTGTAGAACCTGAGGTAAGTTCCGTCTGCCATGTTCTCTCCCTGTGCGCCGGAGTCGCAGCCCTAGCGCCTGAACACCAAGCCTACCATCGCGATGCCGACCAGCGTCATCAGCACCGAACCGATGACATGGGCGGCAACGATCACGGCGGTCCAGCCGTACTGCTCGTGCGATACCAGGTTGGCGGTTTCGGCGGAAAAGGTGGAAAACGTCGTCAGGCCGCCGAGAAAGCCGGTGGTCAGCAACAGCCGCATTTCCGGTGGCAGGCTTTCGAAGTGGGTGAGGAAACCCAGCGCCAGTCCAATCAGCCAGCCGCCGATCAGGTTTGCCGCAAGCGTGCCCAGCGGCAGCGTCGGAAAAATCGGATTGAGCAGTATCCCCAGCCACCAGCGCAGCCATGCGCCCGCGGCGGCCCCACCACCGACCGCAATGAAACCGGAAAAAGACACGCCTACCCCCTGTTACGGAACAACTCAAGCCCAGCCTATTTTTCCTGCGGCGCGCTCCAGCGTTGCGCCGCCTGATCGTCTGCAGCGCGCGCTTCGACCCAGCGCGGGCCCTGCGCAGTTTGCTCTTTCTTCCAGAACGGCGCCTGGGTCTTCAGGTAATCCATGATGAATTCGCAGGCAGCGAAGGCAGCGCCGCGATGCGCGCTGGTCACCACCACCAGCACGATCTGGTCCAGCGGCTTCAGCTCGCCGACACGGTGGATTACCAGCGCATCGATGATGTCCCAGCGTTGCCTGGCCTGAGCGACGATATCCGCCAGCGCTATCTCGGTCATGCCCGGGTAGTGCTCCAGGCTCATGCCGGCGACGGCATCGCCTTCGTTCACATCGCGCACCAGGCCGATGAAGCTGGCGATGGCGCCTATCGCGGGATCGGCGCGGCGGAACGCGGCGATTTCGGCGCCCGCGTCGAAATCCTCCTGCTGCACCCGAACCGGCATCTTAGCCTCCAGTCACCGGCGGGAAGAACGCGATCTCGTCGCCCGCTTTCACCGGTGTATCGTCGCGCGCGATGTCCTGGTTGACCGAACAGCGCACCGCCTTGCCCGGCGCCAGCGCCGCAGCCGAGGCGCCGCCGCGCGCGACCAGTTGCGCGCGCAGGCTTTTTACGTTGCCTGCCTGTATCGGCAGGTTGAACATTTCCTGCGCTACGCCCATCTCCTCGCGCAGCCTGGCAAAGTAGAGAATTCTGATGTTCACTGGAACAGCTCCGAAAAAGGAAGAAAATTCACCAGCTCGCCGCGCCGGATAGTCTGTCTGGCCGGATTGTCGACCAGGCCGTCACCCCATACTGCCGAGGTCAGCACGGCCGAACTCTGGTTCGAAAACAGATCGAGCCCGCCCTCTGGATTCAATTTTACGCGCAGGAATTCGCGCCGTGGGTCCGGTTTGCTCCAATCGAAATCGGCACGCAGGCGGTAGCTATGCGGCGCGACACGGGTTACGCCCTGGCAGCGCAGAACGAATGGCCGCACGAACATCAGGAAGGTCACGAAGCTCGACACCGGATTGCCCGGCAGTCCGATGAAATGCGCCTTGTGCGATGCGCCGGCGCCGACCTCGCCGAAGGCCAGCGGTTTGCCCGGCTTGACCGCGATTTTCCACATGCTGAGCCGGCCTTCGGCTTCCACCGCCGGCTTGATATGGTCTTCCTCGCCGACCGACACGCCACCGGAGGTGACGATGAGGTCGTTGCCCGCCGCCGCTTCGCGCAGCACCGCGCGCGTCGCCTCCAGTTTGTCGGGCACGATGCCGTAGTCGCTGACCTCGCAGCCGAGCTGCTGCAGCAGGCCGTTCAGGGTAAAGCGGTTGGAGTTGTAGATACGGCCGGGCGGCAGCGTCTCTCCCGGCATGACCAGTTCGTCGCCGGTAAAAAACACCGCTACCTTGAGTTTGCGATACAGCGGCAGCACCGCCAGCCCGACCGAGGCCGCGAGGCCGGTGTCCTGCGGCCGCAGCTTCATGCCGGCGGCGAGGATTTCGCTGCCGTCGCGTATGTCTTCGCCCACGCGGCGCACCCATTCGCCAGGTGCGGGACTGTGCCTGACGATGACTGTATCGCCGTCCTGGCTGCAGTTCTCCTGCATCACTACCGCATCGGCGCCCGGCGGTATCGGGGCGCCGGTAAAGATCCGCGCCGCCGTGCCGCGCACGAGCGGCTGCGGCACGCTGCCAGCCGCGATGCGCTGCGACACCGGCAGGCGCGCCTCGCCCGAAGCGCAGTCCGCCGCGTACACCGCATAGCCGTCCATGGAGGTATTGTCCAGCGAAGGCACATTGAGCCTGGCGTATTGCGCCTGCGCCAGCACGCGGCCGGTGGCGGCCAGCGTGGGCACCTGCTCGGTGGCGTCCACCGGTCTCGCGCCGGCCAGAAGGAAGGCCAGCGCCTCGTCGACGGAAAGCATGCCTTGGTTCATCGCCTGAGTTCCAGAGTATCGAGCACGAACGCGGTTATCGCATCGTAGTCCTCGAGGCCGAACTGGGGCAAGGGCGTTTGCATCGGCGTGTCGGTGGCCAGCGCGACGATGCGTTCGTCCCCGGGATACAGCGGCGCTTTGCCGTTGGCCCCGCGGTAGATCTCGAGCTTGGGCAGCGGGTAATACTTGTAGCCTTCAATCAGCAGCAGGTCGCAAGGCGACATGCGCGCGATCTGCTCCTCCAGCGTCGCTTCGGTTTCCGCCTGCGCTTCATGCATCAGCGCCCAGCGTTGTTTCGAGGTGACCAGCACCTCGGTGCACCCCGCCGCGCGATGCCTGTAGGAGTCCTTGCCCGGATGGTCGACATCGAAGCGATGGTGCGCGTGCTTGATCAGCGACACCTTCAGTCCGGCGCGCACGAAACGCGGGATCACTTGTTCTATCAGGGTAGTCTTGCCGCTGCCGGACCAGCCGGCAAAGCCGAAAATCTTCATTGCGGGGAAGGCGCTTTGGCCGCCCACGAGCCCGTGGCCAGCACTGTTGATTGAGCTCACATTTTAGCAGCTAATCCGCGCCCTCCCGAGAGAGAGGTGGATGGTTTCCGAGCGGCCCCAGAGCCCGGATTGGCTGAGGTCCACGGTTTCGAAACCGTTGCTAGGCCTCGGACAGCTTGCCGCTCTTCAAATGGAAGCGGCGCATGCCCGGCAATTCGATCAGCTCCCGGTCGTGGCAAGCGATCAGCAGGCTGCAGTTGTCCCGCACCAGCTGCCGGATCAGCGCAATCGCCTGGGCGCGCGCCTCGCCGTCGAGGTTGGCGGTCGGCTCATCGAGCAGGAACAGGCGCGGCTTGAGCACCTTGGCGCGCGCCAGCGCGACGCGCTGCTTTTCCCCGCCCGACAGCTGCTGCGGACCCACGGCGCGCAGGTGGTCCACGCCGGCCCAGGCGATGGCTTCTTCCGCGAGCTGCCGGCGTTCGATTCCGCGCACGCCGCGTGCCGCCAAGCCGTAGCCGATGTTATGCGCCACGGAGGTATGAAACAGATAGGGGTGCTGGTGCACATAGACGATGTCATGGCGCACATTCTCCGGCAGCCGGCCGTGAGTCAGCGGCGCGCCGTGAAATTCGAAACCTGCGATTTCCCCCGTTTCCAGACCCGCCAATATGCGCAGCAGCGTGGTCTTGCCGGAACCGTTGTCGCCGGTGATCACATAGGCTTCGCCCTCGCCGATGACGAACGGATCGAGGTCGAGCAGCTTGCGCTCGCCAAACGACTTGCGCAGGTGGCGGAAGGACAGCAGGGCGCTCACTTGAGCCCGCCCCTGCCTTGCAGCAGGCCGAGCGCGATGCTGATGCCCAGCGCGAACAGCATCAGCACCACGCCCAGGGCGATACCCTGGGCGAAATCGCCTTTGCTGGTCTCCAGCGCAATCGCAGTCGGAATATTGCGCGTCACGCCGGCGATGTTGCCGCCCACCATCATGGCGCACCCGACCTCGGAAATCACCCGGCCGAATCCGTTGAACACGCCCGCCACGACGGCGAAGCGGACTTCCAGCAGCGTCGTCAGCGCTGCACGCACGCGCGAGGCGCCCAAGCTAATCGCAGTCTCGTGCACGCGCGGGTCGGCGCCCTGCACGGCTGCGAGCGCGAATGCCGCCAGCACCGGGAACGCGATCACCGCCTGACCCATGATCATCGCCTCCTGGGTGAACAGGAGCTGCCATGCGCCCAGCGGTCCCTGACGCGTCAGCAGAATGTACAGGATCAAGCCGACCACCACCGTCGGAAACGACAGCAGGCCCTGGATCAGGACCACGATGAGGCGCCGGCCGGGAAAGCGCTGGTGCGCCAGAACATAACCCAGGACCACCGCCGGGGGCGTAGCCAGAGCGAGCGCGCTCAGCGATACGCGCAGGGAAATCCAGATAATGGTCCACAGTTCGGCGTCGCCCGAAAACAGCAGCGCGAACGCCTGGCGCGTCGATTCGAGAATGTCCATGCGCGGTTCAGCGCGGCTTTGCGGGCAGGAAGAACACCTGCTGTCCGCCGATGCGAAAGCCTGTGATCAGCTTCTGCGCCTCCGTCGACGTGAGCCAGGTGACGAACTTGGCGGCGTCGGCGGCATTGACGCCGGGAAAGCGCGCCGGGTTCACCGCGACAACGGCGTATTCGTTGTACAGCCGGGCGTCCCCTTCCACCAGCTGTTCGAGACCGGTGCGGCCGCGAAACGCGGCGAATGTCGCCCGGTCGCACAGCGTGTAGGCCTGCATCTCGCCCGCCATCATCAACACGCGGCCCATGCCCACGCCCGCGGACAGGTAATCCGGCCCGCCGGGTTGCAGCCCGGCTGCGCGCCACAACTCGCGCTCCTTGACGTGCGTCCCGGACTCGTCGCCACGGGAAATGAAACGCACTTTGGCGTTATGGATCTTGCGCAGCGCCGCGACGGCGTCACGCATGCCGCGAACGCCCGCCGGATCCTGCGGCGGCCCGGCAATGAGGAAATCGTTGTAGGCGACAGCGTAGCGTTTCAGGCCCGCGTCCGACGCAACCAACTTCTCTTCCTGCGCCTTGACGTGTGAGACGACCGCGTCCACATCGCCGTTCGCCGCGAACTTGAGCACCTGCCCGGTGCCGCCGATGGCCAGCCGGACCTTGATCCCGGACGCACGTTCGAATGCGGGAATGAGGGTCTTCAGCAACCCGGAATCCTCCAGGGTATGCGTCGCGGCGAGCCTGAGCTCGGCGGCCGCCAGCGGGAGCGCCAGCACCGCCAGGCCAAGCGCGATCACCCCGCGGGAAAAACTGCGCAATCCGAATGGCATGTTCGCCCTACCTGCCCGCGTTCGGGAAAAACATCTGCACGCCCTCCACCTTGAAATCGGCGATCAGCTTCTGGCCTTCCGCGGAAGTTATCCAGTCGATCAGCGTCATCGCGCCCTTGTAGTTGATGCCCGGATATTTCTTCGGGTTGACGGCGATGATGCCATAAGGATTGAACAGCCGCGGATCGCCTTCGAACAGGATTTCCAGCCCGATGCGACTGCGATAGGCGGCGTAGGTGGCGCGATCGGTGAGCGTGTAGGCGCGCAGGCTGGCGCTCATAGTAAGCACCTCGCCCATGCCTTGCCCGGCCGACAGATAGGCGGGGCCGGCGGGATCGACGCCCACCAGTTTCCAGTAGGAGCGCTCCATCTTGTGCGTGCCTGAATCGTCGCCGCGCGAAACGAAGCGCGCGCCTGACTGGTGCAGCTTGCGCATCGCCTCGACCACGTCCTTCATGCCGCGTATACCGGCGGGGTCGTCGGGCGGGCCGACAATGACGAAATCGTTGTACATCACGTCGCGTCGGTTCACGCCGTGTCCTGCCGCCACGAAAGCATCCTCCGCGGCCCGCGCATGCACCAGCGTCACGTCCACGTCGCCGTTCTCGGCAATCTTCAGCGCCTTGCCCGTGCCCACCGGAATCACCTGCACCTTGATCCCGAATTTCTTTTCGAACGCAGGCAAAATCACCCGAAGCAACCCGGAGTTGTCGGTGCTGGTGGTAGTGGACATGCGCAGGTCGCCCGTATCCGCGCCCGCGGCCACGCCCAGCGCAAGTCCCAGCATGGCGGCGTAAATGATTGGCTTCATCCGCATTCCCGTAAATTGATTGTTCCGGAGAAATTCTTTATGCTGCGTGTTTCATATATGCAGCTGCAGTATTGTCGCTGATTGCGATTGGCATACAAATAGGCTATTTTTTGCATACATGACCAAACTGAGCCCGGTAATCCGCTGGCAGGTGCCCGGCGCCGACGGCGCGTCACTCGATGCGCGCCTGCTTCCGCTGCTGGCCGCCATCGACGCCGGCGCAAACCTCGGCGCCGCGGTCGCGCAGGTTGGCCTGTCCTATCGCCACGGCTGGGGCCTGCTGCACGCGCAAGCCGCGTTGCTCGGCGCCCCGATGGTCGATATGCAGCGGGGCAAGGGGGTCAGCCTGACGGCGACGGGGAAACAGCTCCTCAAATTGACCGCCGGCGCCGAGCAGCGACTGCTGCGAAAGGCAGGCACAATCGACATCGCGCCCGAGTTGCGCGCGCCGGCGGCTCTGCTGCCGCTGCGCATGCACGCCAGCCACGACCTGGCGCTGGTCGAATTGCGCGACAGCATTGCGCCGGCTTTCGGCTTGGAAATCAACCTCGAGTTCAAGGGCAGTCTGGAAGCCCTTGCCTCGCTTGCCGCGGGCCACGCTGACGTGGCCGGATTCCACATCCCGCTTGGACTGCATCCAGGTGCACTTGCGCCGTTTCAGCGCTGGCTCAAGCCCAGGCAGCATCGTCTGATCGGGTTCATCGAGCGCGAGCAGGGCCTGATGCTGCCGCCTGGCAATCCGGCGAAGGTGCGCGAATTGCGCGACCTGGGCGGCAAGCGTCTGCGCGTCATAAACCGGCAGCGCGGCTCGGGTACACGGCTCCTGTTCGACCAGTTGCTGCAGGAATCCGGCATCGACGGCCATGCCCTGCGCGGCTACTCCAGCGAGGAATTCACCCATCTGGCCGTCGCGGCGACCATCGCCGCGGGCAAGGCCGACGCGGGATTCGGCGTCAAAGCCGCCGCGCTGCAATACGGGCTCTACTTCAAGCCGCTCGAACGCGAGCGCTATCTCCTCGCCTGCCGCAGCGACGCCGCCGACCAGCCCGCGATGCGGCGCCTGCGCGAGGCGATCGGCGGCCGGCAGATGCTGCAAGTGCTGCGCGGCCTGCCGGGCTATGCCGGGGCAAGTCCCGGCAGGCTGCTCAGCTTCGCGCGCGCCTTTTCGGCCGGCCGCGCCCCCGCCCCGAAGAAGGCCTGATCCCGCGCCGGCCGCAATTGCGCGCCGGAACCGGACACGCTATATTGCGCTATCGGGAAACGCAGGCTCCCAGTCAGACGGTGTCCCGTCCAAGTTCTGCGTCGCTCATTTCGTGAGGATCGCCATGGACACCGTTATCTCAAGCATTTCCGTTTCCCAGCTACGCCAGCAATTCGGCTCTGCCGGCGCGCCATTCCTGATCGACGTGCGCCGCGCGCAGAATTTTCAAGCCGATGTCGCCATGATCGCCGGTGCGACCTGGCGCGACCCGTTTGCAATCGGGGATTGGCTCAAATTCCTGCCCTATCATCGCGACATCGTCGTGTACTGCGTGCACGGCTACGAAATCAGCAAAAATGTTTGTGAAGCCATGCGCGCGGCGGGATTGAGCGCGCGCTACCTCGAAGGCGGCATCGAGGCATGGAAAGCCGGCGGCGGGCCGATGCTCGTGAAACCGGCTTCGCTGCCGATCCCTTCACCCATAAACAAACCGTCGAAGTGGATCACGCGCGAGCGCCCCAAGATCGACCGCATCGCCTGCCCCTGGTTGATCCGGCGTTTCATCGATCCCTGCGCGGAGTTCCTGTACGTGCCCTCGGCGCAGGTTCTCGCTGCCGCAAAGGCCGAGCAGGCCATCCCCTACGACGTGCCGGACGTGCAGTTTGGCCACCGCGGCGAGTTGTGCAGCTTCGACGCCTTCATTGCGGATTTCACGCTCGACGACCCCGCGCTGGCCGCACTCGCGCAAATCGTGCGCGGTGCCGACACCGGCAAACCCGACATGACACCGCAGTCTGCCGGACTGCTTGCCGTCTCGCGCGGGCTGTCGCTCAATTATTCCGACGACCACGAAATGCTCGCGCACGGCATGGTGGTCTACGACGCGCTTTACGCCTGGATCCGCTCTACGCAGGCACCGCGTCATGAAGCTGGCGCTGCGGGCGGCAAGCCATGACACAGGGCCCGGATCAGGAGCGGGCCCCGGCGCCAGTGAGCCTGCGCGAAGCGTTCTGGTACTGGCTCAAGCTCGGCTTCATCAGTTTCGGCGGCCCCACCGGGCAGATCGCAATCATGCATCAGGACCTGGTGGAAAAGCGACGCTGGATCTCGGAGCGGCGCTTTCTGCACGCACTCAATTACTGCATGCTGCTGCCCGGACCGGAGGCGACGCAGCTTGCGACTTATATCGGCTGGATGATGCACCGCAGCTGGGGCGGCATCATCGCCGGCGTGCTGTTCGTGCTGCCGTCGATGTTCATCCTGATGGCGCTCACCTGGATCTACCTGGTGTTCGGCAAGGTGCCGCTGATTGCGGGCATACTTTACGGCATCAAGCCCGCGATCACTGCAATCGTACTGTTCGCCGCCTGGCGCATCGGCTCGCGCGCGCTGAAGCACGGCGCGCTGTGGGCGATCAGCGCGGCAGCCTTCATTGCCATATTCGCGTTCAAAGTGCCTTTTCCCTACATCGTGCTCGGCGCCGGCATCATCGGCTACCTCGGCGGTCGCCTGGCCCCCCGCCAGTTTGCCATCGGCGGCGGCCACGGCAAGGAAGCCAAGCGTTACGGCGCGGCGATCATCGATGACGACACGCCCACGCCCGCGCACGCGCGATTCTCCTGGGGCCGGTTCATCGCATTGATCGCCGCAGGTATGGCTATCTGGGCCGGCGCGATCGCGCTGCTCGCCGCAAGCTACGGCTGGGACGGAGTGCTCACGCAGATGGGCTGGTTCTTCACCAAGGCGGCGCTGCTGACTTTCGGCGGCGCCTATGCCGTGTTGCCCTATGTCTACCAGGGCGGCGTGGAAACCCACGGCTGGCTCACGCCGCTGCAAATGATCGACGGCCTCGCGCTCGGCGAGACCACGCCGGGTCCGCTGATCATCATCGTGACCTATGTCGGTTTCGTCGGCGGCTGGACCAAGCAGATTTTCGGGGCTGATGCGGCCGCGCTCGTCTGGGCCGGGATCGCAGGCGGCGCCGTGGCCACGTTCTTCACCTTCCTGCCCTCGTACCTGTTCATACTCATCGGCGGACCCCTGGTGGAAGCCACGCACGGCGACATCAAGTTCACTGCTCCGCTGACAGGGATCACCGCGGCCGTAGTCGGCGTGATTCTCAATCTCGCCGTGTTCTTCGCCTGGCATGTGCTGTGGCCGACCGGATTTGGCGGCAGCTTCGAATGGTTTTCGGCTCTGGTCGGACTGGCCGCGCTCTTTGCCCTGTTCCGCGGAAAAGCCGGCATCATCCCGCTGATATTCGCTTGCGGCGCGGCGGGATTTGTTTACACTTTACTGCTCTGACAACACAGACGGGAGGAGCAATGGCAGCTTATCTGGTGGTGGACATCGAGGTAACGGATCCGGCGAAGTTCGAGGAATACAAGAAGCTCGCGCCCGCGGCGATCGCCAAATTTGGCGGGCGCTATCTCATCCGCGGCGGCGCATACGAGACCGTCGAGGGCGACTGGAAGCCGCAGCGGGTGACGGTGGTGGAATTCGAGTCGATGGAGAAGGCGAAAGCCTTCTACGATTCGCCCCAATACCAGCTGGCGGTAAAGGCGCGCGAAGGGGCGGCAAACATGAAGATGCTGCTGGTGCAGGGAGTCTAGACGCCGGCAGAACCCGATGGCTCAGTGATCCGGCAATTCTACCGTCTTGAAATCGCCCGGCAGCACCACTTCGAGCAGTTCCAGATCGTCCGAGTGCCCCAGCTCCCGGTGGCGTATGCCCGGGGGCTGGTGGGCGCAGGAGCCGGCTTCGAGCAGCACTTCGCCTACGCCCTCGTAGTCGAACTTGATCCAGCCTTTGAGCACGTAGACCAGCTGGAATTCGGTTTCGTGCCAGTGCGTCCTGCCGACGAACTCGCCGCCGGGCCGCGCGCGTATGACATGGGCCACGGCCTTGCCGCCGGTCGCCTCCTTGATGCCGAGGTCGCGGTATTCGAAAAAGGCGCGCAGGCCGTCGGCCTTGAACTCGCTGCCTTTTACGTGGCTGACGCTGAATTTTCGCCTGGACATCGGATCCCTCTCCAGCAAGAATTTCCCGTGGATAAAACAAGGGGCGCCAGAGCGCCCCTTGTATGCCGATTTCCTCCCGCTGCCTACTTTTTCGCCGCCGCTTTGACGCCTTTGGCCGGGGCTTCGGGCATGACGCTCTTGCCATGGCTCTTCTTGTAGAGCGCGACGACCCGGTCCTGCGCCTTGGCCAGCGCTTCCGCAGCTTTTTTCCCGGCTTCGGCGGCCTTGGCCTTCTTCTCGTCGGCCTGTGCCTTGGCCGCGTCGTCCATGGGTGCAACCGGGATCTTGGCCTGAGCCAATCCGGCGCTCAGCGCAAATCCCAGTACAGTGGCCGCAAATAATTTTCCGCTGTTCATATCGACCTCCTCAATGTTGAGTCTGCGGCGGCGCGCTGGCCGCCACCGTTGCGCCGGCTGCGCCCGAAGGCGGCGCCCGTCTGCCGGCCTTGACGTCTTCGTACCAATACAGGGAGTGCTCGCGCGCCCAGGTCTCGTCCACATAGCCATGACGCATCCCGTCGTAGGCGCCGGTGGTGCCGATGGTGCCGAGATAGATGTGGGTAAACGACCAGACGATGAAGATGATCGCGGCGATCACGTGCACGATGTTGGCCAGCATCATCAGCGAACGCGACTGATCGAAATTGGGGAAATCCAGCACCAGCCCGGAGGCACTGGACACGATGCCCAGAGTAAACACACCGCCCCAGAACCAGATCTTCTCCCCGGCGTTGAAGCGGCCCGCGGGCACGACTTCCCCGGACAACACGCCGCCGCCCTTGACGAGCCAGGTGAGGTCGTACACGCGCGGGAAATTGTCTCGAATGAACGTGAGCACGAGCACCACCACGCTGAACACGAAGATCGGCCCGACGAAGTTGTGCAGGTTCTTGCCGATCTCGGCCAGCCAGCTGAACAGCGTATAGCCGATCAGCGGCAGCAGCACATGCTTGCCGAACAGCATGGTCAGGCCGCTCAAGGCCAGAATGCAAAAGCTGATCGCCACGGTCCAATGCGCCATGCGTTCGAAACTGGAGAAGCGTTCGACCATTTTTCCGGTGGGCGCGCCATGCAGCCCGATCGGCCCGCGCCACTTGTAGAATACGCCGATCGCAATCAGCACCAGCACCACCAGCCAGCCGCCGTAGCGAGTAATCGGGCCGTTGCGCAGCGCGCGCCAGGTCTGGCCCTGGCTCTGGATCAGCACGCCGGTCTCGCGCCCCTGCACCGAGGTGGTCCCCGCCATGCCCGAGCGCACGTCGCGCCACACCGGCGCGTTGTTGCCTGGCTGCGACTGCTGGCGCTGCGCCTGACTTTCCGCCCCACGGCTTTGCTGCGCGGCGCCTTGCTCGCCTTGGGCGAATGCGGTACCGCCGCACGCCAGCAGCACCAGGCCAAGGAGGAAATATCGCGTTCCTGCAATAATGGTTCGCATGGCTCCTCCTTATTCCACCCGCGTGTATTCGTTCTGCTTCTGGGTGCGTGAATTAAGGGCGTGCTCCCAACTCGTCTTGTCGCCCTTGGTCCAGGTCGAGGTGGTGTGCAGGCTGTCCGCCGGCGCGTTCTCCCAGGGTTTGGTATCGGGCTTGCCCTGGTATTTGCCCTGCTCGTACACGATTACCTGCTCTTTTTCGCTGCAGCCGACCGTCAAGGTGACGACGGCGAGCAGCGCGGCGGCGATGGCGGAATTGCGCTTGGCACTCATGATTTTGCTCCTTGCGGTGCCTTCTGCTCGGGATGATCGGGCTTACCGTAGGCGCTGGCCCAGCCCCACACTTCGGCGCCCTTGCCGCGCTTCATCGCGCGATCGCGGAAGATGTCGGCGATGACATCCCCGTCCCCACCCAACAGCGCCTTGGTCGAGCACATTTCCGCGCAGGCGGGAAGCTTGCCCTGCGCCAGGCGGTTCGAGCCGTACTTGGCAAACTCCTCCGGCGAATTGTCCGCTTCCGGGCCGCCGGCGCAGAACGTGCACTTGTCCATCTTGCCGCGCATGCCGAAGGCGCCCGCCTGCGGAAACTGCGGCGCGCCGAAAGGACAGGCATAGAAGCAGTAGCCGCAGCCGATGCACAGGTCCTTATCGTGCAGCACCAGGCCTTCCTCCGTATGGTAAAAGCAGTCCACCGGGCACACCGCCATGCACGGCGCATCCGAGCAGTGCATGCAGGCGACCGAGATCGACTTCTCCCCGGGCACGCCTTCGTTGAGCGTGACCACGCGACGCCGGTTCACGCCCCAGGGCACCTCGTTCTCCTGCTTGCAGGCAGTCACACAACCGTTGCACGCGATGCAACGCTCGGCGTCACAAAGAAATTTCATGCGGGCCATCTCGTTCTCCTCTTAAACTGACTTGGGGGATATGCGCCCCGAAGGAAGTCCCCTCGGGGGGCAAGGGGGCATCGCCCCCTTTGCTCCAATTCGATGGTTCTCCCTATGCCTGGAATTTTTCGATCTGACACAGGGTGGTCTTGGTCTCCTGCATCATCGTGACCGAGTCGTAGCCGTAGGTGGTGGCGGTGTTGACCGCCTCTCCGCGCACGATCGGCGCCGCCCCGTCCGGGTAGTACTCGAGCATGTCCTTGCCCATCCACCAGCCGGAGAAGTGAAACGGCAGGAACACCGTGTCTGCGCCGACGCGCTGCGTGACCTTCGCCATGACTTTGAGCTGCGCCCCCGTCGGCGTCTTCACCCAGACATAGTCGTTGTGGCGGATGTCGCGGTCGTTGGCCGACTTGGGGTTGATCTCCACGTACATGTTCTGCTGCAGTTCGGCCAGCCAGGCATTGGAACGGGTCTCCTCGCCGCCGCCCTCGTATTCCACCATGCGGCCGCTGGTCATGATCAGCGGGAACTGCTTGGAGATGTCCTTGTTCTTCTCCTGCACCGACTTGAATAGCGTCGGCAGGCGCCAGAACACCTTCTTGTCGTCGTGGGTCGGATATTTCTCCACCATATCCGGGCGCGGCGAATACAGCGGCTCACGGTGCAGCGGCACGCCGTCGGGGAAGTTCCACACCAGGGCGCGCGCTTTCGCATTGCCCCAGAAATGGCAGCCGTGGACTTTCATCACCACGCGCTGGATACCGCCCGACAGATCGGTCTTCCAGTTCTTGCCCTCGGCCTCCTTCTTCTCGTCGTCCGTGAGATCGTCCCACCAGCCCAGCTTCTTCATCAGCACATGGTCGAACTCCGGGTAGCCGGTGGTGATCTCCGCCCCCTTCGTGTAGGAACCGTCCTCGGCCAGCAGGTTGACCCCGTCGCGCTCCACGCCGAAGTTGGCACGAAAGTCCCCGCCGCCGTCCATCACGTGTTTGGACGTGTCATACAGGTTGGGCGTACCCGGGTGCTTCATTTCCGGCGTGCCGTAGCACGGCCAGGGCAGGCCGTAGTATTCGCCGTCGCAAGGCCCGCCCTTCGCGCGCAGCGTCTTCACGTCGAAAGTATGCATGTTCTTCATATGCAGCTTCAGCCGCTCGGGCGACTGGCCGGTATAGCCTATGGTCCAGCTGCCGTGGTTGAATTCGCGCGTGATGTCCTCAATCACCGGCTCGTCCTTCACCACGGCGATGTTCTGCTTGCCGTCGCGCTTGCCGACCAACTGGTCGGCGAAGCCCAGCTTCTTCGCCAGCAGGTACATGATGGTCTGGTCGGGCTTGGCCTCGAACAGCGGCTCGATCACCTTCTCGCGCCACTGCAGCGAGCGGTTCGACGCGGTGACGCTGCCCGAGGTCTCGTACTGCGTCGCCGCCGGCAGCAGGTACACGCCGTCCTTTCTCACCATCGCCGCCATCGATGCCGTGGCCGAGGGGTACGGGTCGACCACCACCAGCAGGTCGAGTTTCTTCATCGCCTCGACCATCTCCTTGCCGCGCGACTGGCTGTTGGGCGCGTGGCCCCAGAACACCATCGCGCGCAGGTTGCTGTCCTGGTCGATCAGATCGTTCTTCTCCAGCACGCCGTCGATCCAGCGCGACACCGTCATGCCTGGTTTGTTCATCATCCCCGGGGCATACTGTTTCTTCATCCAGTCAAGATCGATGTTCCACACCCGCGCCCAGTGCGCGAACGCCCCCGGCGCCACACCATAGTAGCCCGGCAGCGAGTCCGGGTTCGGCCCGATATCGGTCGCCCCTTGCACGTTGTCATGGCCGCGGAAGATGTTGGCCCCGCCGCCCATCTTGCCGATATTGCCCAACGCGAGCTGGAACACGCAGAACGCGCGCACCATGGCATTGCCGATCGAATGCTGCGTCTGCCCCATGCACCAGACGATGCTCGAGGGCCGGTTCTTCGCCATGGTCTCGGCGATCATGTAGCAATCTTTCTCGGAAACGCCAGTGGCTTCCTCGGTCTTTTCCGGCGTCCACTTCATCACCTCTTCCCTGATCTTGTCCATGCCGTAGACGCGGTCGTGGATGTACTGCTTGTCTTCCCAGCCGTTCTTGAACACGTGGTACAGCACACCCCAGATTACCGCCACGTCGGTGCCCGAGCGGAAGCGCACAAAGTGGTCGGCCTTGGCCGCGGTGCGCGTAAAGCGCGGATCGGCAACGATGATCTTGGCGCCGGCTTCCTTCGCGTGCAGGATGTGCACCATCGCGACCGGATGCGCCTCGGCTGCGTTCGACCCCATGAACCACATCGCCTTCGCGTTCTGCATGTCGTTGTAGGAGTTGGTCATCGCGCCGTAGCCCCAGGTGTTCGCCACGCCCGCCACCGTAGTCGAGTGGCAGATGCGCGCCTGATGGTCGGTGTTGTTGGTGCCGAACAGGCGCACCCATTTGCACATCAGATAGGACTGCTCGTTGTTGTGCTTGCTCGAACCCACCCAGAAGGTCGCATCGGGCCCGCTCTCCTTCCTGATCGCGAGCAGCTTGTCGCCCACCTCGTTGATCGCCTGCTCCCAGGAGATGCGCTTGTATTTTCCGTTCTCCAGTTTCATCGGATACTTCAGGCGGTGCGAATTCTCGGTCATGCCGTGTTCGCGCACCGCCGCACCCTTGGCGCAGTGCCCGCCGAGATTGAGCGGCGAGTCGAACACCGGCTCCTGGCGCACCCACACGCCGTTCTGCACCACGGCGTCGATGGCGCAGCCCACCGAACAATGCGTGCATACCGTGCGCTTGACTTCTACCTTGCTGCCCGCCACCTTCGTTTCGCCCGCGGCCTCGGCCCGGCCGATCAGGTTGAACGGCAGCTGGCTCGCGAAAGCGCCGGCGCCGGCGGCTACGCCGGAGCGCTTCAGAAAGGTACGGCGGTCTATGGTCTTAGCGAGCACGCCCGCAAGCCCTCGGGCGAGACGGTTTTGCGCCGACGGCGCACTGGCGGATTTCCTGGTGAGTTGCATAGTGCCTCCTCAGACCTTGGCGGTGCGGTAGTAGTTGCGCACATGCGCCGAGGCTTGGTAGCCCCTGGTCGCCCTCTTCTCATCGCGCACGACGACCGGCTGCGCTTGCGGCACAGCTCTAGTGGCAATTGCAGCCGCGCCGGCGGCACCACTCGCACCGACTGCAAGCAGAAAATTCCTGCGGCTCAGTTTGCTGTTGTTATCGCTCATTCCAGGCTCCTTGAAAAAACGACGCTATTCGGCCATCTCGAAAGATTTCAATTCCACGTCCAGAAAGGTCTTGGTAAATTGGGCCACGTGTTTATAAAAATTCGTATTGGGCGAAGCCACCGCCGCGATGCAAAATGCGGCGTACCAGGGTGCAACATACTCCAAAAAGAATATTTTTTGTTTCTGCACTGCAGCATCATGGGCGTCAAGGATCAGATGGCGCATTACCTCGCACAGGCCGGCGACATGGTCTTCGTACTCGGCCGCGCGTTCCTGCCGTGCCAGTCCCGCCGCGGCGAGTTCCGCGCGCAGCCGAACAAGTACGTTTTCCTTCATGGATTCGGACAGATAGTGCGAGGCATAGGGCGTGATTTCGGCCTTGCCGGTGCCGACGAAAACGCTGTCGTATTCCTCCCGCGCCGCCTCCGCATCCATCGCCGCCGCGGCCGCGATGAGGCCGTGCCACGCCCGCGCCAGCGCAACATCCTCCGCCTCGGTGTCGATCTCGTCCGCGGCGCCCAGCGCCGCAAGCAGTTCGGCATCGGGCGCGGCGAAGAACAGGCGCGAAATCAGCGCATAGAAGTCGGCGCGCCCGCGCTCTTCCTGCGATACCGCGGACTCGCGTTCCGGCGAAGTCAGTTCGGCGTTCATGGCTTGATGCCGAGGATCGACTGCTCGTTCTTGTTTCCCATCATGTCCACGACGCGGCAATCCTCGCACATCTGCAGCCGCGCCAGCCCGGCGCCAGCAAACATGGGATGCCCGCGAAGCTTGCCCACCATGTTGTCGATCATCTGCTTGTTGCCAAACGGCTTGCCGCAGCGCACGCAGCTGAACGGCACCGCCTCGTGCAGCGTGCGCTCCGCCTTGGCCTGCGCGCCGAGCAGCAGCCGGGGCTCGAGCGTGATCGCCTTCTCCGGGCAGGTATTCACGCACAGGCCGCATTGGACGCAATTGCGCTCGATGAACTTGAGCAGCGGCTGATCGCGGCCGTCGACCAGGGCCGAAACCGGACATGCGCCGACGCAGGCCATGCACAGCGTGCAGGTGTTGCGGTTGACTTTGACCTGACCCCAGGGCGCGCCTGCTTCCAGCGCGATCTCCTCGCGCGGCGCGGGCGCGACGCGCGCCAGGTGTTCGATCGCAAATTCCAGGCTGTTGCGCTTATCCTGTCCCAGATTGAAAGTCGCCGGCGCGGACACGCCGCCGGCCGGAGCCAGCGCCCATAGCTCGCGTTCGAGCAGTGAGGCATCTTCGGTGGCGAGCAGCTTGAAATGGACGCCTGCATAGCCCAATGCGCCGACGATGGTCTGCGCGTGGTGCATCTGCTTTCCCACCGCCATGCCGTATTCGTCGGCCTCCTGCGCATCGGCGAGCAGGATAAGCTGGCTGGCGCCGTAGGCAAGCGCACCGAGCAGCGTATCGATGCCGAGCGAGGCGACACTGTGAACTTCGAGCGGAATCACCCGCGCCGGCAGGCCGCCGCTCTTTCCCGGCCGCGCGCGCCGGCCGAGTTTCGCGATCAGGTCGCGGCTGGTTTCGGCATTGTGGAACAGAATGCACGCATCTTTTCCGCCGGCACCGCGATAGGTGGCGAGCAGCGTCTTGAGCCGTTGGCCCAGATCGGATACGCGCGGATAGACATGAGTCATGGCGCCCGAGGGGCAGACCGTGGCGCAGCCGCCACAACCCATGCACAGCTGCGGCTCCACCTTCACATGGTCGCCGTCGGCCGAAATCGCCCCGGTCGAACAGACATCGATGCAGTTGTTGCAGCCCGCCTTGGCCGAGCGGCTGTGCGCGCAGATCCTGGCGTCACAGGCGACGAATTTCGGCTTCTCGAATTCGCCCACCAGTTGTGCCAGCTGGGCAGCGGCGAGCGCCTGGTCCAGCGGGTCGCGCCCCGGCGCTAGATAGCCCTGCGGCGGCTGCGCCAGGCTGATCGCGGGCACCACGCCGAGATCGAGCACCAGGTCGAAGCGTTCGCTGCGCGCGCGCGCCGCACGCTCGAAATCGATCGCGCCGATCGCGCCGCAGGCCTTGACGCAGGCGCGGTGCGATTTGCATTTGGCGAGGTCGATCTGATAGCTGAAATCGATCGCCTGCTCCGGGCAGGCATGGATACATGCGTTGCAGCGCGTGCACGTTTCGAGGTCTATCGGGTTGGCCTGCTCCCAGTTGACCTCGAACGCGCCGAGATAGCCCTTCACCGACTTCAGCGCGCCCGACCACACCGGGTAGCCGCGCACCGCCGGTAGCTCGGCGGCGGCGCCCGTCGCGCCGGTCGCGAGCACGCTGACTTCGAGGTTGTGCTTGAGCTTTTCCGCCCACTGCAGCGCAACGCCCGCCGGACCGATGATGAGCAGCTGTCCATCGGACGTGTAGCTGACTTTGGGCACCGGCTCGGGTTCGGGCAGCAGCGCCATCGCGAGCAGCGCCGCGATCTTGGGTGTCGCCTGCCTCGATTCCTTCGACCAGCCGGCGGTTTCGCGGATGTTGACGAATTTGAGTTCGGACACGGCGCCGCCCTGCTCGGCGAGTTCGGCGAACAACGGGGCCTCCTGGGTGCAGGCCACGAGGCAATCGCCGCCGCGCGCGGCGTCGTTGAACGCGCCGACTTCGCGCCGGCACAGTTCGGTATGGATGGTGAGCGGCGCGCCTGATGCCAGTGCCTGCGCCAGCGCCTTGGCGTCCAGCGCCATGGTCCGATTGCAGTCGCACAGCAATACGGTTTTGTCTGTCGGCATTCTTTTTATAATATTTTTTCAGCGCAGTCCGCGTGGCGGCGGACTACTTCGGCTTGGACGGATATTACAAGCCAACGGAAGCGGCTGGCTAGTCATTCTTGCTGCCGTCCGCAGGCGGCTCGGCAGCCGCCGTGCCAGCGTGCGCGAGGCTTGCCGCTGCCGCATCGGCCGCGGCGATCGCGTCCGGCGCCTGCGACAAGGATTCGCCGGCAGATGCTGGTGCGGCCGGACTCGGCACGCCCGCGTCCGCGTCCGGCTTTTCGTCGTCGAACAGGAACAGGCTTTTTGCCTGGTTCAGCCGGCGCAGCATCGCCTGCGGAATCGGATCGGCTTTGGTGTAATCGTCAATATAGGTGTCCAGTCCGTCCATCACGTTGAACTGCGGTTCGCTGAACAGTTTTCTCAGCGCCGTGCGGCGCTGCTTCTCCTCCACGCGCGGGTCGAAGAATTCCCGGTACTCGGGACCGGTGCCCGGCGTCGCTGCGGCCGCATCAGACTCGGTGCCGGGCGCGGACGCTGCCGCATGGAATTCGGGCTGCGGCGCACCCGCCGGCAGGGGCGCAGCGGGCGCCTCATCCTTCGCCTCCAGCTTGCGCCTGGACCAGCGTGCGAGGAAGGGTTCGTCCAAGGATTCGTCTTCCATCGCCGGATCGCCTAGTCGCGCTTGGCGCCTTTGAACGACGGCGGTCGGCTGCGTTTCTTCGGCTCGGGCTTGTAGTGCTCGTTGACGAATGCGCCCAGCCAGTCGCACATGTCGCGCGGCATCGGCGCAGTGTCCACCTGCTCGTTGGCGTCCATGAAGCGCGCCGCCTCGCCGTAGCTTACGGTGGCGAACTTCGGTACGGCCAGATCCTCCTCCATGCGCCAGGTGATGAATACACAAGGTTGTTCCGCCGACAGATTGAGGTAGTAATTCTCGGCCTCGTCGCGATGCAGTTCCAGTTCGAAGCCCCCGTGCAGCCACTGCGTGCGCGCCTCGTCCTGCACCAGGATGCGCGGCGTCGCGGCATCGCCCGGATCCGGCACGATGCCGATCGTTTCCCAGGCGTGCGTCTGCCAGCGATTGGCGAGCGCGCGCCGTTCCATGATTACCGCGATCCGATAGCCGGGATGCTGCATAGGTCCAACTATACTAGCGCGGCGGACGCTCTGCTATCATGTAAACATCCGTTTCGAATGAACAAAGCCACATGACAGAAAGGGTTATCGCACTGGTCGACGCTGGCCGGCACAAGCCGCTCCCGCCAGCGGCAGCGCCTGCCGCGGGGCCCGCGCGCGATCGCCTCGGCCGCGCGCTGCGCGACCTGCGCATCTCGGTCACCGACCGCTGCAATTTCCGCTGCGTCTATTGCATGCCCAAGGAAGTCTTCGGCAAAGACTATCCGTACCTGGCGCACAGCGCGCTGCTGAGCTTCGAGGAAATCACGCGGCTGGCGAAAATTTTCGCCGGATTGGGCATCGAGAAAATCCGCCTCACCGGCGGCGAGCCGCTGCTGCGCCGGAATATCGAACGCCTGGTCGAAATGCTCGCAGCAATTACGCTGCCCGACGGCCGCGCCATCGAACTCACGCTCACCACCAACGGCTCGGTGCTAGCCAAGAAAGCGCGCGCGCTGAAGGAAGCCGGCCTGCGCCGCGTCACCGTGAGCCTGGATGCGCTGGACGACACGACTTTCATGGCGATGAACGACGCCGACTTCCCGGTGGCCAAGGTGCTCGCCGGCATCGACGCCGCGGACGCGGCCGGCCTTGCGCCGGTGAAAATCAACATGGTGGTCAAGCGCGGCGTGAACGAGCATTCGGTGCTGCCGATGGCGCGCCGCTTCAAGGGCACGGGCCATGTGCTGCGCTTCATCGAATTCATGGACGTAGGCGCGACCAACGGCTGGCGCATGGACGACGTGATTCCCTCGCGGGAAATCATCGGCATGATAGACGCGCACATGCCGCTCGAGGCTATCGATCCGAATTATCCGGGTGAGGTGGCCGAGCGCTGGCGCTACCGCGACGGTGCGGGCGAGATCGGCGTGATCTCTTCGGTGACGCAGGCCTTCTGCCGCACGTGCACGCGCGCGCGCATTTCGACCGAGGGCATGCTCTACACCTGCCTGTTCGCGACTTCGGGCTACGACTTCCGCGTCCTGCTGCGCGGCGGCAAGTCGGACGCGGAGATCCGCGACGCGATCGCTGCGGTCTGGGGCGCGCGCGACGACCGTTACTCCGAAATCCGCAGCGCGCAAACGCCGCAGGCACCCAAGATCGAGATGTCCTACATTGGCGGCTAGGCGCGCGCCGAACGCGCGCTGCGCTTCCCGATCTGTTCCTGCCTCAGCCGCTTCAATGAGCCATCGCCCTGAAATCACGCACGCCAGCCGCCCGCTCACCTTCGAAGTCGAAGCCATCAACGAGCGCGGCGAAATGGTGCCCACCGCCATCGCCGGCGAAAACCCGCTCACGCTGTATGTCGACAAACGCGAGATCGTCACGCTGATGACCCTCGGCCAGGCGCCGGAGGCGCTCGCCATCGGCTACCTGCGCAATCAACGCCTGCTGCAGTCGATCGAGGAAATCGCCGCGGTGCAGGTGGACTGGGAGACCGACTCGGTGGTGGTGACTACGCGCAAGGCCACCAGCGCCGCGGCGCGCGCGCGCGCCAAAGGCATGAGCGACAGGATGAAGAAGCGCACCGTCACCACCGGCTGCGGCCAGGGCACGGTGTTCGGCGGCCTGATGGACGAAATCGACAGGGTGAAGCTGCGCGCGGACGTGCGCCTGTCGGAAGCCACGCTGTACGCGCTGCTGGACCAGGTGCGCCACCACGAAACCATCTACAAGAGCGCCGGCGCGGTGCACGGCTGCGCGCTAGCCACGAACGAAAACGGCGCGAGCCGCATCCTCAGCTTCATCGAGGATGTAGGCCGGCACAACGCGGTGGACACCATCGCCGGCCAGATGTGGCTGGAGGATATCGACGGCTCGGACAAGATTTTCTACACCACAGGACGGCTGACTTCGGAAATGGTGATCAAAGCGGCGCAGATGTCGATCCCGTTCCTGCTGTCGCGCTCCGGACTGACACAAATGGGCTACGCCATCGCCCTGAAGACCGGCATCACCATGCTCGGCCGCGCCACCGGCAAGCACTATCTGCTGTTCACCGGCGCGCAGCGTTTCGTCAAAGCAGTCAGCCCGACGCAGCTCGCTTAGAATCCACAAAATGACACATTCGAAAATTGTCATTTCGAGCGCAGCGAGAAATCTGCTTTTGGATCAGGCAAGAAGCAGATTCCTCGGGTGCAGCCTGCCCCGAGCGAAGTCGAGGGGCCCTCGGAATGACGCGCTAATTTATGGCGGCTCGTCAGGAATTCAGCGCGCCGGCCGCGTGTACAGATAAATCCCCGGCAGGATCAAAGCTGCGCCCGCCCAGTGGTCTCGAACAATACGAGGGGATATCCCCCAGGGGACTTGCTTCGCAGCGCCTCCCCTCGTGCTCCCCTAAGTCAGCGCGCCGGCCGCGTCGACAAATAGATTCCCGGCAGGATCAGCGCTGCGCCCGCCCAGTGATACGCGCGCACCGGTTCGCCCAGCACCAGCCAGGCGGTTGCCGCCGCGTAAATCGGCCCCAGGTACAGCACCACGCCGACGCGCGCAGCGCCGAGTTCGCGCTGCATGTAGGAATAGGCAAGATAGGCGCCTAGCCCCGGAAACAGCGCAACGGCCAGGATGTAACCGAAGCTCGACCAGGAGATCTGCGTCGGCATGAAGTACAGCGCCTCGACGATGGTCGGCGGCGCCAGCACTATCAGCCCGCCGCCCATGATCAGGGTGAGGCGCGCAGCCGGGCCGAACGGGCTGGGCCAGGCCTTGAGCAGCAGCGAATACGCCGTCCACGCGAGCGTCGCGCCCAGGATCCACAAGTCCCCCGCGGAGAACTCGACGCCGGCGAGCGCGCCCCAGCGCCCTTTCAGCACGATGTGCAGCACGCCGGCAAAGGCCAGCGCAACGCCGCTCAGCTGCAGCGCGCCCATGCGCTCCTTGAGCATCGACCGTGACAGCAGCGCTATCATCACCGGCGAAGTCGAATAGATCAGGGCGATATTGGTGGCCACGGTGGTGCGCGCGCCGATGTAGACGAAAGCGCCGCAGACCCACATGCCCAGCGCCCCGAGCACGAGGTATTGCTTCCACTCGCGCCGTAGTGCGATCGGATGCGCGGCGATTTCGCGCCAGGACATCGCACCCAACAGCAGGAACGCGATCAGCCAGCGGCCGAAGGCGAGCGCGTGCGGCGCGACAGTAGCCGCCGCGCTGCGCGCGACCAGGTAATTGACGCTCCACAGCGCCGGGGCGATGAAGAGCAGCGCAAACGCCCACTGCTTGCGATGTTCCGGAGTCAAGGCAGGTCCGCAAAAGGTACGGGGCGCGCCGCGCCCCGTTTGCGCAATTATAGTGGAAGCGGGCGCGATATCCATGAACTCGGCGCATTGCCGCGCCGCAGCCGCTCGCACCGCAGGGCCGGCTACCGATAGAATGGCGCCATGTCGGACAGCAATTCAATCACCGGACTGATCCTCGCCGGCGGCCAGGGCCGGCGCATGGGCGGCGTGGACAAGGGGCTGCAGCTGTTCCGCGGCAAGCGCCTGGTCGACCATGTCTACGAACGCCTCGCACCGCAGGTCGGCGGCATCATCATCAACGCCAACAAGAACCACGATGCCTACAAGAGTTTCGGCGTACGTGTGGTGAGCGACGCCATCGGCGGCTTCGCCGGGCCGCTCGCGGGGCTGCATGCGGGGCTGTCGGTTTCGCGCCGCCCCTATCTCGCTTCGGTGCCCTGCGATTCGCCCTTCCTGCCGCAGGACCTGGTCGCGCGCCTGCTCGCCGAGCTGAACGCGTCCGGCGCCGAGCTCGCGGTGGCCAGGACCGGCGATCAGCCGCACCCGGTGTTTTGCCTCGCGCGCCGCAGCGTGCTCGAGCATCTGAGCAATTTCCTCAAAGGCGGCGGGCGCAAGATCGACGCCTGGTACGCCAGCCTGAAAGTGGTCGAAACGAATTTCGACGACGAGGCGGAGGCGTTCAGCAATATCAACACGCTCGAGGAATTGGCGAGTCTGGAACAAGGAAAGATCATGGCGGCAAATAATGTTCAATCCGGCGCACCGGCCGCCGCAGACGCAGCACCGGCACTCACCGATGCGACCGACGCGCTTGCGCGCACCGATGCACCAGACGCGCTCGCGCGCGTCGTGAGCTGCATGGACGACTACGACCCGAACGCGCTCAAGGTGGACAAGGCGCGCGAGGCGATCCGCGCCTGCCTCAGCCCGGTCACGGGTAAGGAGCGCGTCGCGGTGCGCGCGGCGCTCGGACGCGTGCTCGGCGAGGACATCATCTCCACGCTGGATGTGCCGGCGCACGACAACTCCGCCATGGACGGCTATGCCCTGCGCTATGCCGACCTGAACGTCAAGGGCGAATCCGATCTGCGCCTCGCCGGCAGCGCGTACGCCGGACGCCAGTTCGCGGGCAAGCTCGGCCGCGGCGAGTGCGTTCGCATCATGACCGGCGCCGTGATGCCGCGCGGCGCCGATACCGTGGTGATCCAGGAAATCGTCCAGGCCGAGGGCGACCGGATACGCATTCCACTGAGGCAGAAGAAAGGCCAGAACCGCCGCCTCGCAGGCGAGGACCTGACGGCAGGCAAGCCCGTGCTCAAGGCCGGGCAGCCGGTCGGGCCGGCCGAACTCGGGCTGATGGCTTCGCTCGGACTGGCCGAAGTGACGGTGCGCCGGCGCCTGCGCGTGGCCTTCTTCTCCACCGGCGACGAGCTCGCTTCGATCGGCACTGCACTGAAACCGGGCGAGGTGTACGACAGCAACCGCTACACGCTTTACGGCATGTTGTCGCGCCTCAACTGCGACATCATCGACATGGGCGTGGTACGCGACGACCCGGCGAGCCTGGAAATCGCGCTCAAGTCAGCGGCCGCCGACGCCGATGCGATCATCACTTCGGGCGGCGTATCCGTGGGCGAGGCCGATTTTATCCGCGAGCTGCTCGGCAGGCTGGGCGAAGTCCTGTTCTGGAAAATCGCGATGAAACCGGGGCGGCCGATGGCCTTCGGCAGGATTGCGCACGCGGGCCGACAGGCGCACTTCTTCGGCCTGCCCGGCAATCCCGTCGCGGTGATGGTGACCTTCTACCAGTTCGTGCGCGACGCGCTGCTGGCGCTGTCGGGGCGCACGGACGATTTCGCGCTGCCGCTGCTGCAGCTGCCCTGCACGGCGGCGATCAAGAAAAGTCCCGGACGCACCGAATTCCAGCGCGGCCGGCTCGCGCGCGACGAACGCGGGCAGTGGAACGTATGCCCGACCGGCGCGCAGGGCTCGGGCGTGTTGCGCTCGATGGCCGAGGCCGACTGCTTCATCGTGATCGAGCACGCGCGCGGCTCGGTCAGCCCGGGCGAGCTGGTGCAGGTGCAGCTGTTCGACGGCCTGGTATAGCCGGGGTTCAACAATCGCGGGTGGTATCATCCGCACATGCGGCAGGCGTCCTCATTGCATCGCGAAATCGTTCGTGCCCCCGGCGAACTCGCGGGCGCGTTCCTTACATGGTGTGCCAGCTGGTGGCGCGTGCTTCACTTCGGCGCGCTGGCACTGGTTATGGCGTTCTCGCCCGCAACCTACGACCGCGACAACCGCGTAGTCACCGCGAACCAGATCTACTTCACCGCCTGGCAGGTCCTGCCTTGGTTCACGCTGCTTTCCGCACTGCTCGGCATGGTGCTGATACGCATCGTCGTGGTTACCGCCGCGAGCTACGGCCTGTCGCAGTACGCACTCGAAATGGTGGTGCGCGTGCTGGTTCTCGAACTGGTGCCGCTGACGGCAGCGCTGTTCGTCGCGCTGCGCTCGGGCAGCGCGATCAACACCGAAGTCACGCTGATGCATATCCACGGCCACTTCGATGACATGCGGCGCGCAGGCGTGGATCCGTTGCGCCGCGAACTCGTTCCGCGCGTGATCGGCAGCGCGGTGTCGGTGCTGGCGCTGGCCAGCGTCAGCGGTGCGGTTGCGTTGCTGTTCGCCTACATCGGCGTCTACGGCTTTTCGCCCTGGGGTTTTGACGGCTTTACCCGCACCTTCGGTCATATATTCGACCTGCAGGTGACCATGGGGCTCGCGCTAAAGCTGCTGCTGTTCGGTCTCGCGGTGGCGGTGATCCCGATCAGCGCCAGCCTGGAGGCGCCGCGCGAGGTTCGCCTCGCGCCGGTCGCAGTGCTGCGCGGCATGGTGCGGCTGTTCCTCGTGCTGGTGCTGATCGAAGGCGCATCCTTGATGATCAAATACATTTAAGGCGGTGCGCGGACACATGGTGCAGCCAGAACTCCAGCCACCCCCGCTGATTCCCCACGTCGAGTTCAAGGCGGTGCTGCTGCTCGCGCTGACGCTTGCGCTGATCGGCGGATTCCTCGCCTACGTGATGTACGCGCGCGGCGTGTTCGAAAGCACGCAGCGGCTGGTGCTGGTGGCCGACGACTCCGAAGGCGTGAAGGTCGGCATGGACCTGACATTTTCCGGCTTTGCGGTCGGCCGCGTGCAGCGCATCGAACTCGCCGAGGACGGCAAGGCGCGCATCCTGATCGACGTGCCGCGCAAGGATGCCCGCTGGCTGCGCACTTCCAGCGTTTTCACCATGGAGCGCGGCCTGGTCGGCGACACCCATATCCGCGCCTTCAGCGGTGCGCTGGACGACCCCCCATTGCCCGACGGGGAGACGCGCCAGCTGCTGAGCGGGGACGCGAGCGCCGAGATCCCGCGCCTGATCGCCAGCGCGCGCGCACTGCTCGAGAATCTGGATCGCATGTCGGCGGCGGACTCGAAACTCAGCGCCAGCCTGGCCAACGTGCAGGCAGTTACCGAACGCATGAAAGGCCGCTACGGCGCGCTCGCCGGCGTGCTCGGCGGCGATGCCAATGCAGCCAAGGTGGTCAACGCGCTCGACCGCAGCAATGCCCTGCTCGCATCGCTGGGCGAGTTGTCCGCGAAGATGGACCGGATCGTCGGCAAGGCCGACGCACGCGTGTTCGGCCAGGCCGGCGTCATGGACGAGACGCAAAAGGCGATCGCACAGCTCAACGCCGTCCTGGGCGACGCGCGCGAGAGCCTGAAGAAGGCCGACGCGGTGCTCGCCGAAGCGCAGGCGATCGGCAGCAACACGCGCGCCGCCACCGCCGATCTCGCTGCGCTGCGCGCCGAGGTCGAGGCGAGCCTGCGCAAGATCACGCGTCTGGTGGACCAGATCAACCGCAAATGGCCGTTCGCGCGCGACACGGAGCTGAAGCTGCCGTGAAAGCGCGCGTTCTTGCGCTGCCGCTGCTGCTCGCCCTCGGTGGAGCGGCGCTGCTCGCCGCGTGCGCCGGTTCGCCGGTGCCGCCCGACTGGGAGGCGAACGCGCAGCAGGCGCTGCAGAGTTTTTCGACCGCATATTTCGCCGGCAACACGCGCGTTGCCGGGCAGGAGTTCGCGCGCGCGCGCGCCGAGATCGCGCGTACCGGCCGCCCCGACCTGCTCGCGCGTGCCGAACTGGTGCGCTGCGCGGCGCGCACCGCCAGCCTCGAATTCGACGACTGTTCGGGCTTCGCGGCGCTCGCCGCCGACGCGGGCAAAGAGGAGCGCGCCTACGCGGCGTTTCTCGCCGGACGCTGGCAGGGCCTGGACGCCGCTCTGCTGCCGGCGCAGCACCGGGCGCTGCTCGGCGGCGCGGCCGATGCCGGCGTGCTGGCGGGGATCAAAGATCCGATGTCGCGTCTGGTTGCCGCCGGCGTTCTGTTCCGCATGCAGCGCCTCGCGCCAGCGGGCATCGCCGACGCTGTGGAGACCGCATCCGCCGAGGGCTGGCGCCGGCCGCTGCTCGCCTGGCTGGGGGTGGAAGCGGCGCGCGCGGACGCCGCCGGCGATACGGTTGCCGCTGCGCGCATTCGCCGGCGCATCGAGATCGTCGCCACCGGGGCGGCGCGGTAGCGCGGCACGCCGGTCGGCAAGGGCTGGATAGGCTGAAGACGCTAGTCCCTATTGATTCTCCAGCCGTTTCCGGGTGCCAGGATTGAGGCGCGTAGCTGTTGCCTGGGCGCACAATCCGACGCGCCCCCCCGACACTCACGAGAGCGCCGAACGATATACCTGACGACCGTTGCCGAACTCGAGGCGCCGTTTGAAACGGCAGGGACACGCGGGTCGGGTTCAGGAAGTGCAATGTGGGTCTAACTTTATGATGCAAAAGCTCATCGTTCTGCTCATCGTTGTTGCGCTTGGCTCGTATGTCTACACCAAGTATCAACGTCGCGTCCCCGACGCACGCGCCACCCAGAGCCAAGCACGCGTCAAGGGATCACTGGCCGATCAGGGCATGCAAACCGAAGCCCCGCCGGCCACCATATTTCGCTGCGATGGTCGAACCTATTGCTCGCAAATGACATCGTGCGCGGAAGCAACATATTTTCTGCAGAACTGTCCGGGTGTAAAGATGGATGGAAACAACGACGGCATTCCCTGCGAGCGGCAATGGTGCGGGTAGCTCCAGTCCGTTTCGTTCGCGGCGGATTCCGGCTTTAGCCGGTGCACCCGTTGCGGAAGCGGCGTACAATTTTCAACTAAGCGGCGGACCTCCCGCACAGCGTGAGATGAGGGTACACGTTCAATGAACCCCATGCGCAGCCACTTCATAGCTCTTCTCGCCACCTGCGTGGCCGGCCTCGCCCAACCTACCTTCGCCGCCGATTCACGCGAGGCCTCGACCCAGGCGCGCCTGGCCTCGTGCGACCCGGCCGTGGTGCACGCGGCGGCAGACCAGGTGCTGCGCGATCCTGCGACGCTGCGCGACCCGCTCCTGCTGATTCACGCGGCCGCCGGCGAACGCATGATCGGGAGCAAGGAGCAGGCGGTGTTTCTTTACCTTGCGGGATGGCTGCGCAGCACCCGCCAAGCTCTTTACGAGAAGCACCAGAAGGGCAAATCAGCGCAGCTTTATACGGTCATGATCATGGAGGCCGGACCGCTGATGTCGCCGGTGCTCGAATCCGATCCGGAACTGGCGCAGCGCGTGGTCAAGCGCGTGATCGACTGGGACCGTTCCACGCCGGATCCTTTTCGCGAACGGGCGGCGGCCGTATCCGGCGACATTCGCAGGAAGCTCGCCGAGATCGATGCCGGGCTTGCACGCCTGCCCGGGCAGCTTCGCGACGACCCCGCGCGAGTCGACAATGCGCGCGCGGCGGTGGAGGAAACCGAAAACCTGATCAAGACCTCTTACGCGGAGCGCTGCAAGCGGAAAATGCCCGAACCGCCCGCGCCGAAACTGTTCCGTCCTGATGCGAAGGCGCAATCGGCGCAGGCCTTCGCGCAAGAGCCGGTGCAGGTCATCGTGCAAGAACCGGCGCAGGCCATCGCGCTCGAACCGGCGCAGCCCGTTGTACAAAAGCCGGCCTGCGCATTTCCGGGCTTGAAGTTCCCCGCCGACTTCGCGGTGTTCGCCGCGGGCGCGTACGCGGGCCGCGAAACCGCGTTTCAGATCGACCAGAGCGGCCATGAAGCAACGCAGATCGACGTCGCGGTAAACAGCCCGGACAAACCCGTGGCCCTGATGCTGGGCGCCTACGAGCCGACGATCTGGAATATCAGCTGGTCGGAGCGCACCAGGATCGTCGCGGTGCTGGTCGGGGGTTACCATCGGCAGGCGGTGGCCGGCCTGGAGAAAGGCACGCCGCTGCTGAACAGTTCGTACGACAACAAGGGTCCGTGCGGCTCCTTCTACGTTACCCTGGACGCCCTTGGCCCCCTGAATCCCTTGTCCAAGCGCGTCTTCGGCCGCCCTGTGGATATGGTCTATCCCGCAAGCAAAGGCAGCGTCGTCGTCGGCGAGCGCCTGGCGGCGGGAACCAGGATGGTCGCATCGGACGAGACGACCGTCGCGTCGTTCCTGGACAAGTCCGCACCGCTCGCCGGGCCCGCAGGGTTGGAGGACGCGGTTCGCCGCGGGCTGCTGCGCAAGGCCACCGCGGCCGACGCCGAAGCCTGGTCCGATGCGGTAGCGCAAAATTCCCGGCGCGATATTCCGCCTGTGGCCGGGCAAGGCGTCCCCAAGCCGCCCGGGCCGCCCTTGTACAACAGCTTCGTCGTGCTCGGGCCTTTCACCTATCCCGCGGGGCTGTACGGCGGCAATCTGGCCTACTTTCTGATTCCCAAGGGCGTGCCCAAGCCGAAAGGCGATCCCGGGCATTCCGCCGTGTACGATTTCAATACGCTCAGCTGCCAGGGTGTCATGTGCACAGCTCGCTAAGCCGTCGATCCACGCGTCCACCGCGCTCGCCGGAGTGCAGATTCACGCCGGGTGACGCCCGTAGAATGGCTCTGGTATTGATCCTCCGGCCGATCGCCGGCGCGCGCCGTGCAGCGCGCCTCAGTCCTTGAGCGACTCGATCAGGTCCACATACTGGCGCATCGCGTCTTCCTTTGAAGTGCCCGCGATGCCGGCCCAGGCGTCGTATTTGGCGCGCGCGACGAAGTCGGTCATTCCCGGGCGCTCGCCTGCCGCGTCGCCGCTGGTGCCCTGTTTGAACAAGGCGTAGAGCTTGAGCAGAGTCATGTTGTCCGGGCGCTCCGGCAGCGTCTTGGATTGCGCTATGGCAGCGTCGAATTGCTGTTGCAGGTCTGACATGCTTCCTCCCCGGCGCGCGGGCTAGTTATCCTGCGCTTTCGGCGCATCCACCAGCCGCACCACCTTGTCGGCGGCGGGCTTCTCGTCGATCTCGGCCGCCTCGATGCGCTGGAACTGCTGGCTGATCTTGCCGCCGGTAACCTGAATCTTCTCCACGTCGTCGTTGGCCTGGCGGATATGGTCGGCGAGCTTCTTCATGCGCTCGTCGAAGCGGCCGAACTCGACCGCGAGGCGCGCGAGCGACTCCTTGATCACGTGGATCTGCTTGCGCGTCTCCACGTCCTTCAGCACGGCGCGCGCGGTATTGAGCACCGCCATCAGCGTGGTCGGCGACACGATCCACACGCGCCGCGCGTTGGCGTAATCCACCACCTCGCCGTGATAGGCATGAATCTCGGCGAATACCGCCTCGGCCGGCACGAACATCACCGCGCCGTCGGAAGTCTCGTTGGCTATGATGTATTTCGATGCAATGGCATCGACGTGTTTCTTGATGTCGGAGCGGAACGCCTTCTGCGCGAGATTGCGGTCCGCCTCGCTCACGCCGGCCTCGAACATGCGGTGGTAGTTCTCCAGCGGAAACTTCGAATCCACCGCCACCAGCCCGGTAGGCTCGGGCAGCTTCAGCACGCAATCGGCGCGCGTGCCATTGGACAGCGTGTACTGCAGCTCGAACGCTCCGGGCGGCATGACGTTCCGCACCAGCGCTTCGAGCTGCACTTCGCCGAATGCGCCGCGCGATTTCTTGTCGCCGAGCAGCTCCTGCAGGCTCACCACGCTGCCGGTGAGGCTGTCAATCTTCTTCTGCGCCTCGTCGATGGTCGCAAGGCGCTGCATCACGTTGACGAAGGTCTCGTTGGTCTTCTTGAAGCCCTCGTCCAGGCGCTCGCTCACCTTGCCGGATATCTGCTCCAGGCGCTGGTCGATCTTGGCGTTGAGCAGTTCGGTGGTCGTGGCAAGCTGCGTGATCATCGCCTCGCGGCTCTGCCCAAGGTTTTCCGACAGGCTCAGCTTGAGCGCATGCAATGTGTCGCGCGTCTGCTTCAGCTCATCGGCGAGGGTGCCGCGCAGGCGCTCGGACGATTCGCCGAAATTCGCGCCCAGGCGGTCGCCCTGCTGCGTCAGGCCGCCGTGCAGGTCGCTGAGCATGGCGCGGTGTTTTTCCTCCAGGCCCTGAGCCATGCCGGCGGGCAGTTCGTCCACCTTGCGGCTGACGGCGGCGACGCGCCAGGCGAGCCAGCCCGCGACGAGGAGCAGCAAAACGGCAAGGCCAAGGAGGATTTCGAGCATGGGCCAAAGTATAGCCCAAGCCGGACCGCCGCCCGCGCCGCCGGCGTCAAAGCGCACGGTAGAATGGCGCATGCCCCGTCAGGAACATGACCGCAACGAACATGCACACGCACTGGCCACCTGAGCGCATGCCGCGCCTGCGCCGCGAAGCGCATTTCGGACGCGTGATCACCTGCTTTGCCGAACGCCCGGCGCAGCTGAACGCGCTGTTCGCCGATACCCTGGCGCACCATTCCGCAGATGAGGCGCTGGTCTGCGCGGACACACGCGTCAGTTATGCCGAACTGGAGCGCAAGGCCGGGCGCGTCGCCGCCGGATTCGCCCGCGACGGCCTGCGCGCGGGGGATCGCATCGGCATCCTCTGCGCCAACGAGCCCGAGTTCGTCTATGCACTGCTGGCCGCGTTCCACCTCGGCGCCATCGCGGTGCCGATCAACGTGCGCGAGCAGAAACCCGAAATTGCCTACGTGCTCGGCCAGTGCAAGGCACGCGCGCTGGTGTTCGACGCCGCGCTCGCCGGGCGCATTCCCGCGCCCGAGGCGCTGCCCGAACTGTCGCTGCGCTATGTGGTAGGCGCCGCGGCCACCGAAAATCCCCCGCCCGGCACGCCTTTCGCCGAGCTGCTCGATGCCGATGCGGAGCCGCCCGCTGCGGCATCGCCGCACGAGGACGAAACCGCGGTGATCCTGTATACCTCGGGTACCACCGGGCATCCCAAGGGGGCGATGCTGACACAGCTGAACCTCATCCACTCGGCGATGCACTACCAGCACTGCCTGCAGCTGGGCGCGGGCGAGCGCGCCCTGCTCGGCGTGCCGGCGAGCCACGTCACCGGCCTCGTCGCCATCATCCTCGCGATGCTGCGCGTCGGCGGCTGCGTGCTGATGCTGCGCGATTTCAAGGCCAGGGCCTTTCTCGAACTGGCGAGCCGCGAGCGCATGAGCTTTACGCTGGTCGTACCGGCCATCTACAACCTGTGCCTGCGCGAACCAGATTTCACCGATTTCGATCTGAGTCATTGGCGCATCGGCGGCTTCGGCGGCGCGCCCATGCCCGAGGGCACTATCCGCGCCCTGGCGCAGAAGCTGCCGCAACTGGTGCTGGTGAATGCCTACGGCGCCACCGAGACCACCTCCCCCACGACCGTCATGCCGCCCGGCGAGCAGGCGGCGCACCTGGACAGCGTGGGCGCGGTCCTGCCCTGCGCCGAAGTGCGCGTGATGGACGAGAACGAACGCGAAGTACCGCCGGGCGCGGAAGGCGAGATCTGGATCGCGGGTCCCATGGTGGTGCCCGGCTATTGGGACAACGCCGCCGCGACGCAGCGCGAATTCTGCGGCGGCTACTGGAGATCGGGCGACATCGGTTCCATCGATGCCGGCGGTTACTTGCGCATCTTCGACCGCAAGAAGGACCTGATCAACCGCGGCGGCTACAAGGTCTACTGCGCCGAAGTCGAGAACGTGCTGTCGCTGCACCCGGCGGTGGTGGAGTCGGCGCTGATCGCGCGCCCGGACCCGGTGCTCGGCGAGAAATCCCACGCCTTCGTGCTGCGCTCCGATCCGGCCTGCAGCGCCGAAGACCTGCGCGCGCACTGCGCGCTGCACCTCGCAGACTACAAGCTGCCGGACTTCATCACTTTCGTGGAATATCCCCTGCCGCGCAACGCCAACGGCAAGCTGCTGAAACGCAGCCTGCGCGAAGCGCACGCAGGAACCCCACACCATGTGCGTTAACTAAATCAAAGGCAATGCCAACAATGCTCGCGATCGCCGCACTCACCCTGAAGAAATCCATCGCGCTGTTTGCGCTGGTGGGTCCGATTTCCATGATTCCGATTTTCCTCGCCGCGGTGCGCGAGCTGGACCCGCCGGAAAAAGTCCGTTTCGCCGGCACCATCGCATTCACCGTAACCGTGGCCCTGCTGGTCGCCAGCTTCCTGGGAATGCCGCTGCTGCGCCTGCTGGGCGTATCGCTCGGCGCCATGCAAGTCGGCGGCGGCATCATCGTCCTGCTGCTGGCGATCGCGATGGTGCTAGGCAAGGAAACGAGCTTCAAGGGTTCGCCGCCTGCCGCGACGGATGCGCGCACCCACGAAGCAGTGGTCATTCCGCTCGCGGTTCCCCTGCTGGCCGGCCCGGCTGCGTTCAGCTACGTCATGGGCAACAGCGTCTGGCATCGCTATGTCGAGCTGATCCACGTCGTGCTGCCCATCCTGATCGTGGGTGCTTCGTGCTGGTTCACGTTTCGCATGGCCAGCCGCTCGAGCCGCAGGATCCGCCAGTCGACGCTGGATCTGGTGGAGCGCGTCGGCGGCTTCATACTCGCCGCGATGGCCGTGGAGATGATGGCGACGGGCCTGCGCGGCCTGTTTCCAATCCTTACGCCGGGCTGATATCTGCGGAGTATGTCCGCTGCGCGCACAGCGACGACGGCGATCTTGATGTAACCTTCTCCACCATGGACCTGAACAGCGATTTCGACCGGCGCGTGGTGCAGCGCGCGCACGAGGCGGCGTGGACCGCGTCGCCGCTGCCCGGCGTGGAGCGGCGCATGCTCGATCGCGTCGGCGCGGAGGTGGCGCGCGCCACCAGCATCGTGCGCTACGCGGCGGGTTCGCATTTCGAACGCCATGTGCACGGCGGCGGCGAGGAAATCCTCGTGCTGCAGGGCATGTTCTCGGACGAGCACGGCGACTACCCCGCCGGCACCTATCTGCGCAATCCGCCCGGCAGCAGCCACGCGCCGTTCTCGCGCGCGGGCTGCACCCTGTTCGTCAAGTTGTGGCAGTTTGCTCCCGACGACACGCAGCCGCTGCGCATCGATACAGCGAGCGCCCCCTGGCATCCGGGACTGGTTCCGGGTCTGTCGGTGATGCCGCTGCACGAGCACGACGGCGTGAGCACGGCGCTGGTGCGCTGGGCGCCGCAGACGCGCTTCAATCCGCATACGCATCCCGGCGGCGAGGAAATCCTGGTGCTCGAAGGCGTGTTCCGCGACGAAGACGGCGACTATCCAGCAGGCACCTGGCTGCGCAGCCCGCGCGGCAGCCGGCACGCGCCGTACGCCGGCGCGGAAGGCGCGCTGATCTACGTCAAGGTCGGCGCGATCGGCGCGCGCTTCATGACGCTTCCGGCGGCGCAGGCCGCATGAGTCTGACGCGCCGCCCCGAGGGCCGCATTATCGATTCGGCCTTGGCGCGCAGCGACAAGGTAATCCAATGAGCCCGACGCGCCGCCCCGAGGACCGCATTTTCGATTCGACCTTGGCGCGCAGCGACAAGCTTATCCAATGAGCACTCATATGCACGAGGACGCATCAATGTTGGAACAAAACCACGAAGGCATGGAACTGGTGCACACGCGCCGGATCGTCTGCCGCGGCTACCGGCGCCGCGACGGCCTGTGGCAGATCGAGGCCAGCGTCGCCGACGAGAAAGGCCAGGCGGTGCCGTTCCGCTCGCGCCCGGCGGTGCCGGCCGGCGCGATGATCCACCACCTCGCGCTGCGCGTGCTGATCGACGATGACTACACCATCCGCGATGCAGACGCGACGGCCATGGCCGCGCCCTGGCCTGCCTGCAGCGAGGTCGCCACAGACTATCGCAAACTGATCGGCCTGCGCATCGGACCGGGATTCACGCGCGCCGTCAGGGAAGTCCTCGGTGGCACGCTGGGCTGCACCCACCTGACCGATCTCCTGGGCCAGGTCGGCAACACCTATATGCAGGCCTCGTTCCCGGACCGACTCGCGCGGCAACAACTCAGCGGCGGCGATCCGCGCTGCTGGCCCGACACCCGCACGCTCGGCTTCGTCGATGCCTGCCACGCCTGGCGCAAGGACGGGTCCGTGCTCGCGGGCGAGTACCCGCAGCTGGCTGGCGGTACAGACTGATCGGGCGCGCCGCTGCACGGCGCGGATCGATCGGCTGCGGCGTTTGCGCTCACCGCGCCCGCCCGCGAATCGGCCGGAGAGACAATAAGGACGCGCTTCTCCGGGCATCGATGCGGTTCAGAACGGGTTGTAGGTCTTGGTCTTGGTGTAGTGCATGTAGCCGATGCTCGCGCCGGCGCGCAGGCCGACGCCGAGGCGTATCGGCGCGAGGATGATATTGCCGCGCTGCTGATAATTGATGCCGGCGCCGCCGACGTAATAGAAGCTGCCGTCCACTGCGGGAAAGCGCTGGAAGATTTTCGAGCTGTCCGGCAGGTGATACACCAGCACGAACACCTTGGATACGTTTGCGCCCCAGTCGAATCCCACCGACGGACCCTGCCAGTAGACTTTGCGCGACGCGCCCGACTTCAGCTTCAGCGTGCCGTCGCCGTAGCGCAGGCCGATTGCGATCGCGCCGCTCGCTTCCTCGCCGGCGATATAGCCGTTCGGCCGACCCTGCTCCTTGAACGCCTTTTCGATCACCTTGCCGATGCCTTCGGTGCCCTTGCCGAAAAATTTTTCCGCGTCGCGCAGCACCGTGTCCTGGTCATAGGTGTTCTTGTCGGCGTCCTTGGACTTGTCCTGCGCGAACGCCTGGGCGGCCGGCAATGCGAGCAATGCGAGCAGCAGGAATCGCGCAAGGAAGCGCGAACGACATTGCTGCGCGACAGAAACTTTCTTTCGAGTGCTTGTGATCATGCAATCCTCCATGGCTCATCGGCAGGCTACAGCATATTCAAGGTTACCAAACTGCGAGACACTGTAGCGCAGGCGCCCCCGCCTGCAACGACCGCATGCAGGCGGAGGCGCCTGCGCTACGCCGCCTCGCGCAGCGCCAGCATTGGCGGATGGTTCAGCGCGGCGCGCCCGCCCAGCCAGGCATTCAGCGCGACGCAGGCCAGGCCCGCGAGCGGCCCGGCAAGCCAGATCATCGGGTTGAACTGCCACGGAAACTGGAACACGCGCTCGGCGAGCACATAGCCGATCGCGCTCGCGCCGGCCGCCGCGAGCACGCCGGCCACCAGCCCCAGCGCGAGGAATTCGGCGCGCTGCGCCGCGGCCACCTGGGCGCGGCGCGCGCCCAGCGCGCGCATCAGCGCCGCCTCCTGCAGCCGCTCGTCCTGGGTCGACAACAGCGCCGCGTACAGCACCAGCACGCCTGCGACCAGCGCGAACAGGAACACGAACTCCACCGCGCGTATCACCTGGTCGAGCACGCCGTTGACCTGGCGCATGATCGCGCTGACGTCGATCACGGTCAGGTTCGGAAACGCCTGGGTCAGGTGCGCGGTGAACTGCGGATCGTTGCCCGCGAGGCGGAAGGTGCTCATGTAACTCGCCGGAAATCCGGCCAGCGCGCCCGGCGTGGTCACGAAGAAGAAATTCGGCCGCATCGTATCCCAGTCGAGCTTGCGCACGCTGGTCACCGGGACGGTGATGCTCGCGCCGGCGCCGGTAAAGCTCAGCCGGTCGCCGAGCTTGATGCCGAGGCGCTCGGCGATCCAGGTTTCCACCGACACCGCCCCCTGCGCGTAATCTTCGCGCGTGAACCAGCGCCCTTCGGTCACCAGGTTTCCTGCCGGCATGGTCTGCATGAAGCTCATGTTGAATTCACGCTCGATCTGGCGCCTGGCGCGCTCGTCACTGTAGTCGTCGGCGCCGACCGCGCGGTCGTTGATTGCGCTGAGCCGCGCGCGCACCATCGGAAAACTGGTCGCGTTGGCGACGCCGTTCTGCGCCAGGAACCGCGCCAGCGGCTGCACCTGCTCCGGCTGGATGTTGACGACGAAGCGGTTGGGCGCATCCTGCGGCAGTTTGCGGCGCCAGGACTCGAGCAGGTCGCCGCGGATGAACGTCAACAGCAGCAGCACGGTAAGCCCCAGTGCCAGCGCGACGATCTGCACCGCATTGCCGCGGCTGCGCCGGCGCAGGTTCGCCAGGCCATAGCGCCAGGAAACGCTGCCGGCGCGGCCGAGCACGGCGAACGCGCGCAGGGCGCCCAGGCTCGCCAGCCAGAACAGCAGGAAGGCCGCAGCGAAGCCGCCGAGCACCGTGACGCCGAGCTTGACTTCGCCCGCCTGCCACAGCAGCAGCGCCGCCAGCGCGGCCAGCCCCAGCGCATAGCCGGCGAGCGCGCTCTGGCGCGGCGCGCCGACTTCGCGCCGGATGACGCGTATCGCCGGCACGTTCTTCAGCTGCAACAGCGGCGGCAGCGCGAATCCGAGCAGCAGCAGCAGCCCTGCGGCAAATCCCTGCAGCACCGGATAAATACCCGGCTGCGGCAGCGCCGCGGCGACGAAGTC
>JBBRAI010000012.1:0-77172 GCA_038206915.1 Burkholderiales bacterium
CGCTATCTATGGATGCTCCCATGGCTAATTCCCACGTCGTCACGTCTATCAGTTGCGGTCGAGACCATACCCTGGCCCTGCTCGCCAGCGGAAAAGTATTTGGCTGGGGCAGGGACGGCAGCGGCAGAATTGCGTCGGGGGTAGTGGAATACTGCAGCACGTCGAAAGCGCCAACCAACGCGGTGGAAGTCGTCTCGCCGCGCCCTCTGGTATCGATTGCGGCGGGATATGGCGTAAGCCTCGCAGTTACCGCGGACCGGCAGGTGTCGATCTGGGGCGCCAATACCGCCGGCATCGGCGGGCGGCTCGGAGCCATAGCGCTCGCAGCGCCGAATCGCCTCGACGGCGTCGCCGATGCGTGCGCGGTCGTAGCGGGCGAGTTCCAGTTCGGCGCGATCGACGCCGCCGGAACGATTCATACCTGGGGACTGAATGTCGAAGGCGCGCTGGGCCGGGCGACGTCGCAGTTGAATGCCCTGCCTGGACCCGTCACGGTCGTTCCGAAGGCAGATCAACTGGCCCTGGGCAAAGGCTACATGCTGGCGTTGATGCGCACCGGTGAGCTGTATGCCTGGGGCGACAACGCGGCGGGTCAGCTAGGGCTGGGACATCTGCGCTCTGTCGCCACGCCGGAACCCTTGCGTCTCAAGACCAGTGTGCGTTCGATCGCCGCCGGTGCGACCCATGCGCTGGCCCTTACTACGCGCGGCGAAGTGCTGGCCTGGGGCAGCAATCACCGCGGACAACTCGGACACGCGAAGCCCGCCTACGCCACATCGCCGCTGCAGGTAAAGCTGCCCGAGCAAGCTCGGAGCGTCGCGGCCGGAATGCACTTTTCGTTGGCTCTGGGGGAAAGCGGCAAGGTCTATGCCTGGGGCTGGAATGGCCAAGGCCAACTTGGTTTGGACGACACCAAAGACCGCTCCGGTCCGGTACTCGTTCAGGGGCTCACTCGCGTGCGTTCGATCGCGGCCGGCGAAACCCATGCGGCGGCGCTTACCCACCATGGCATTTCCGGATGGGGCAACAATGCCGCAGGCCAGATTGGTACGGCCGCCCGTGAGCAAATGCGACCAATGACGTTCTTCACCCTGAGCTGAGTACAAATACCATGACCTACGCGAATGGAAAAGGGTATTCCCGCCGCGAATTCCTGCACCTCAGCTGGACAGTAGGCGCCGGGCTCGCAGTTCCGGCGGTCCTGTACGGCTGCGGCAGCAGCGATACCAGCATGGCGCCGTTGCCGCAGGAAACATTTGTAGAACCGCTGGCCTATACATCGGTCAACGGCAAGCTCGATTTGACGCTTAAGGTCGGGTATCTGAAAACGACCCTGGACGGCAAGGCGGTGACTTTGCGCAGCATGTTCGGCAGCATTCCCGCGCCGACGCTGCGCGTGAATGCCGGCGATACGCTTCGCATCCTGGTGATCAATCAACTTCCGGCGAATCCGCCGACCACCGAGGCGGCCCGGCACCTGCGCTATCCCAACAGCACCAATCTGCATCTGCATGGAATGCACGTCAATCCCGGCCTGATATCGCCCGGCGTCTACGGCGATTACGTGGTGGACGATCCGCAGAGCGGCATTCTTCCTGGAGACAGCCGGCAGCACGAATACGCGATCCGCGCCGACCACCCGACGGGTGCGTACTGGTATCACCCGCATCTGCACGGATCGAGCGCAATGCAGGTGGGAAGCGGAATGGCCGGCGCGCTGCTGGTCAAGGGAGCAATAGACAAGGTTCCCGAAATCGCCGCCGCGAAGGAGCGCGTGTTCATGTTCCAGGCGCCGATAGTGAACGCTTCGGGCACGCTCGAGTCGTTTACCGATGTCGCTGCGGTGACCACCAGCGAACCGAATTTCCTGATCAACGGCGTAAGGCGTCCGCGCATTCTGATGCGCAGCGGCGAGGTGCAGAACTGGCATTTCGTCAACGCCGCCATATTCAATTCCCTGAACCTGGGGCTCGACGGCCACGCGCTCAACTTGTACAGCTTCGACGGCAATACGCGAAGCGCACTGACGGCGAAAGGGGCGTTCACCGCCGCCGGCGTGGCAACCGGTGACGGAATCCTGCTCGCGCCCGGCAATCGCGCCAGCATCCTGGTAAAGGCCGGCGCGCCAGGGACCTATCAGCTGCGTACAATGTTTCTTCAATTGGGCGCCGTCAATACGGCGTCGAATGCGATCCTGGCCGAGGATATCCTCGCCGAGGTGGTCGTCATCGACGATCCACTGCCGATGAATCTGCCGCCAGGCCCGCTGCCAGTGCCCGGGGTGCTGGCGCCGATCACCGATGAGGAGCTGGCAAGCGCGGGCGGGCTGAAGCGCACCCTCGTGTTCCGGGCCATCACGAATCCGTCGACTCCGGGCGGACCCAGTCCGGCGATCACACTTTCGCCGGCCAGCGCCGTCGTTCACCCCGGCAGCGAACTGAACGACTGGGTCTTCCAGACCGGCAACACTTCGCTTGCCAATAAGGTCTTCGCCGTCGGCGCGGCGAGCGGAGCTGCGTCGGCCAATCCAGCCATGCCCACCGAGTTCATTCCGTTCCAGTCGAGCCGCGCGTTGAAGCAGACCGTGGCGCTGGGCAGCGTCGAGGAATGGACCGTCTTCAACATGAACAACATCCCGCATCCGTTTCACATTCACGTCAACCCCTGCTGGGTGGTCAAAGTCAACGGGAATGCGATCGAGCCCTACTGGGCTGACACGATCCCGTTGCCGAACCTCGGTTCGCCGGCCGCGCCGACATCGGTCACCTTTCGCTCGCGCTTTGTCGATTACAAAGGCGCATACGTCCTGCATTGCCACATGCTGGTCCACGAAGACATGGGAATGATGCAGTTGGTCGAGGTAGTTTGAGGGACCCAGAGACGGAACTCCCGCGGACGACGGCAGCAGTGTTGATCGTCTGGTCAGCGCGACGATGAGAACCGATAGCCCAATGCCCTCGGAAAGGCGCGCAGAGGCGCCTGAGGACGCTGTGTCCCTGCGCAGACTCTTCATGCTCACCGCGTTCAACGCGATTTACACGGTAGAATAGCCCCGCGAAAGCCGCACAACAGGGGAACAAGCCGTTCTGCTGGCGCGAACCTTGACGGTATTGGTGGCCAATGACGCAAAATTGCATAGCAAGAGCGCGGGCCGGGCATCGCACATATCATTTAAGCTGACACCATGACGAATCACCTGCGCCACCTGCTGCTCGCCCTCGTCGCACTGGTGCTGATCGCCGCGCTGGTGTTCCTTTACGAAAAGACCCAGGCAGTCGACCTGCGCGAGCGCAACGAAATCGCGGCGCTGCTCGACACGCTGCGCGAAATCGACAGCCGCTGGGACATCGACGTACTGCGCGAGCGCACCGAGCTCGACCCGAACCGGCCGGCGGCGCCCAATCGCACCGCGACGGCGAAGAAAGCGCTGGCCAATCTCAGCGCTGCCGCACCGCACGCCGGCAGCGCCGCGCTGTCCGAAGGCCTGGGCGAACTCGGCAAGGCGATCGTCGCGAAGGCGGACCTGGTGGAACAATACAAGGCTGAAAGCACGCGTGCCAAGATCGCGCTGCATACGGTAATCTCGGGTGCTGCGGCGCTGGGCGGTCAGGCAGGCGCCCCGCCCAGCGGCGACGTGCGGCAAAAATCGCTCGAGCAGGCGGTCGATCAGCTGGTCTCCGCGGTGGAGCAGTACTACCTGATGGGCAAGGCGGCGCCGCCGATGAGCCTGCAGATGAACGCCGGCGTGGTGCGGGAGCTGGCCGCCGGCGCCGGCGCGGCGGAACGCGCGCAGGCCGCCGCGATCGACGGCGCGGTGCAGGAACTGCTCAAACACAAGCCGCTGGAGGAGGACCTGTACGCCAAGGTCTCCGCACTGTCCTCGGGCCCGCGCCTGGACAAAATGAGTTTCTCCTTCAACCGCGAGCTCGAATCCACACTGCAGGAAAAGGAGTTGTTCCGCGTATACCTGCTCGCCTATGCCGCGGCGTTGCTGGTGGGCGTGGCTTATCTCGGCGTGCGCCTCAAGGCGGCGAACGAGCGGCTCGAGTTGCGCGTGATCGAGCGCACGCGTGAGTTGTCCGAGGCGCTGCGCCACCTGAAGGAATCGGAGTCGCAGCTGATCCAGTCGGAAAAGATGTCCTCCCTCGGCCAGATGGTCGCCGGCGTCGCGCACGAGATCAACACGCCACTCGCCTACGTGAAGAACAGCCTGGGCACGGTCAGCGAGCGCCTGGCGCAGATCAGCGACGCGATCGAGCACTGCGAGAAGCTGATGGCGCTGCTGGCCGCGGGCAAGGCCGATCCGGCCGGCCTGAACCGCCAGTATGCGCAGACCGCCGAGCTGCTCGGAAAGCTCAAGCAGCAACGCGTGCTGGCCGAACTCGGCGACCTGGTCAAGGACGGCCTCTACGGCACCGGCGAGATGGCGGAGATCGTGGGCAACCTGAAGGACTTCAGCCGGCTGGACCGCAGCAAGGTGACGAGCTTCAATCTCAACGACGGCCTCAACAGCTCGCTCGGGCTCGCGCGGCACATGCTCAAGTCGATCAAGGTGACGCGGCAGTTCGGCGAGATTCCGGCCATCACCTGCGCACCCTCGCAGATCAACCAGGTGTTCCTGAACCTGATCACCAATGCGGCGCAGGCATTGCCCGACGCCGGTGGGGAAATCATTCTGAGCACGCGCGCCGAGGCCGAAGGCGTGGTGGTCGAGGTCGCCGACAACGGCAAGGGCATACCGGCGGAAGTGCTACCGAAGATCTTCGATCCCTTCTTCACCACCAAGGAAGCCGGCAAGGGCACCGGGCTCGGACTGTCGATCTCGTTCAAGATCGTCGAGCAGCACGGCGGGCGCATCAAGGCCGTTTCGGAAGCGGGCAAGGGCACCAGGTTCACCCTGTGGCTGCCGCTGAAGCCGCCGGCCGAGGCCGAGCTTGCCGCGTAGGGAGCGCCGCGCGTGACGCATCCGGCCAAGATCGGGAAATACGACATCCTCGACGTACTCGGCCGCGGCGGCATGGGCGCCGTGTACAAGGGCTTCGATCCGGCGATCTCGCGCGCGGTCGCGGTGAAGACCATCGCCAAGTCATCGCTGGACCAGGGCGAGCTGGAGCATCTGCTCGCGCGCTTCCGCCATGAGGCGCAGGTGGTCGGCCGGCTCACCCACCCGGGCATCGTGCAGATCTACGACTACGGCGAGGACGACGCGCTCGCCTACATCGTCATGGAGCTGGTGAACGGCAAGACGTTGCAGGAGCACCTTGCGCAGCACGCGAACTACGACCTGCGCGAGGTCGGCGAAATCATCGGCCAGGTGCTGGACGCCCTCGGCCACGCGCATGCGGCGGGCGTGGTGCACCGCGACGTCAAGCCGTCCAACATCATGATCAACCGCGACGGCGGCATCAAGATCAGCGACTTCGGCATCGCGCACACCGAAGCCTCGGAGCTGACGCAGCACGGCGACGTGCTCGGCACGCCGCACTACATGGCGCCGGAGCAGTTCCTCGGACTGCCGATCGGCGCTGCCACCGACCTGTACGCGGTCGGGGTGATCGCCTACGACCTGCTGACCGGCCACAAGCCCTTCAGCGGCAGCACGGCGACGGTGATGCAGCAGGTGCTCAACCAGCGGCCGGCCGATCCGTCCAGCCTGAATCCCACGCTGTCGCCGTTGGTGGACCACGAGCTGCAGCGCGCGCTGGCGAAGAAGACCGAGGAGCGCTTCCAGAGCGCGCGCGAATTCGCCCAGGCCTTCCGCCTGGCGATCGAGGCGAGCCTCGCGCCGCGGGCGCCGTCCGCGGCGGCGCCCGGCGCGGGCCTGATGGATGCCGCGCGCACGATCCAGGCCGGCGCCCTGGCGCAGGCCGCCGGCGCAGGCGCGGCGCCGCCCGAAGGCACGACAGAGGGCGCGATCAGCCTGGATCGCAGCGTGAAGCAGGCGCGGCTGCTGGTGGTGGACGACGAAGAGCGCATTCTGTCGGCGCTGAAATCGATATTCCGCATGCGCTACCACGTGTTCGCCACGACCGACGGCAACAAGGCGCTGGAGTTCATGAAGAAGTACCAGATGCACGTGATCATAAGCGACCAGCGCATGCCGATCATGCCGGGGGTCGAGCTGCTGCGCCAGGCGCGCGAAATCACGCCTGCCAGCGTGCGCATCCTGCTCACCGGCTATTCCGACCTCGCGTCCATCGTCGGCTCGATTAACGACGGCGAGGTCTACCGTTTCATCAGCAAGCCGTGGAACAACGAGGAGCTGCAGCAGACCGTCGCCGAAGCAGTGACCATCGCGCTCGAACTTGCAGACACCAAGGTCGCGCGGCTGGCGCTGCCGAAGAAAATGCGCGCCGGCGTGCTGGTGATCGACAACGACCAGGAGGTGTACCGCATTACCAAGGAACTCGTCGGCGACCTGTGCCAGGTCAGCTACGCCGGCGACCTCGATGCCGCGCTCGCCGCGATGCAGGCGCAGGAGATCGCCGTGGTGCTGGCGGACATCGAGGCCGGCCGCGAAGACACCACCGCAATGCTGAAGCTGCTGAAGCAGGAGAATCCGCAGATCCTGACCATCGTGCTCACCAAAGCCTCGGATGCCGAACTGGTGATCCATCTGATCAACGAGGCGCAGGTGTTCCGCTTCCTCAACAAGCCGGTGAACGTCAAACAGCTGAAGCAGCACGTGCAGGACGCGCTGGTGCGCTATCTGACCTTCGAGGAGGCGCCGAAGCTGCTGCAGCGGCACCGCGTGCAGGAATCGGTGCAGGCGCGCAGTTCCTCAGGCGGGCAGAAAGTGCTCGGCGCGCTGAAGGCGCTGCGCGGGCGCTGGTTCGGCGCCGGCGGGAATACCTGAAAACAGGTTCAGCCGCAGCGCATTTGCCGTCGGATCAGCAGGGTAAATGCAATGACGGCCATGTGCCCGGCCCGGCTATCCAAGTCCGGCCGCCTGCGGCCATGACGACGGATTACGCGGGACAGCTTTTCAGTTATCCTTGCGCTTCTGATTTCACAAGATCCAAGATCAAATGTTGCAAACGTTCGTAGCAGCCCATCTCAGCATGCTGTGGAGCCTCGGCGGCCTGTTTGCCATATTCGGCGCATTAGTCTGTCTGGCTGGCGCGCTCATATCGCGTTTCGATACCATATCTTTGGAAGACGGAATTTACTTCGCCTTCGTTACCGCCCTTACCATAGGATTCGGCGACATTACACCTACGACGCGGGCGTCACGGGTTCTGACGGTTCTCCTCGCGCTCCTGGGCGTCTTTTTCACCGGCATTGCGGTAGCGATTGCGGTGCACGCCCTCAGCATCGCGTTAAAAGCAGGCGCGATATAGCGGGAACGCGCTCAGGAATCTTCCGTCTGTTTGCTATGCGTTCTCGCAGGCTTGCTCGGCAGCTTTGCCGGCTTGTTCGGGCCCCAGACGCGGCTGAAGTAAGTATCGGCGAGATGCAGCGCGCCCACCGGATTGTGCGCGAGCACCCTGTCCTTGGTCACCAGCGTCGTGACCAGCGCCTTCGACTGGCGGATGAACAGGCTGTCGTGCCCGACGCAAAGGCCGATGATGACGTTGAATTCGCAGCCGGCGCGGTTGAGCAATTCGGCCTGCGACACCGGGTTGCACATCGCCTCGAAATTGCCTGGACGGATCTTCTCCTCGTCCTTCACGCCTATGTCCTCTTTTGGCACGCCGCCGTTCTTGCACGCGATCGAGGTCACCTGCAGACCGTGGCTCTCCAGGATTGCGCTGAACACGCGCGCAAGGTCGACGAAGCTGATGCACATTGCAATACCGACTTTGGTGAAGCCCATTTTCTTCGCGAACTGGCAAATCTCCTCCACGCGAGTCCATTTGCAATAGCCCTCGCTCTCGACCACGGCGGCGGTGTGTGCCACGCGCAGGGTGAACGGATCGAGGTAAGGCTCCCAGGCCGCGGCGATCCCCTCGGGGTCCACCTTGGATGGGCAGTACGCGGGGCCGCGCTCCTCGCCTTCCCCCTGGCGACAGGCGCGCACCGTGCTCGGGCAGTAGGCGCAGCCCGGGGTTTCGTAGCCGTGGATATCGTCGTTCATATTAATTTCTCTGTGCGAATACTGGTTAGCAGGATAGCCCGCTGCATCCACGGACTTATTGCGATAGCGCAACATCGCGCGTAATTTTCGCCGCTGCGTGCGGCAATCCTGCGCGGGCCAACCCGCCCGATGCAACCGCGCGGTGGCAAATTTGGCGTGAACCGCGGACGCGCATGGGTATAAAATCCGCCTGTGCGCCCAAGCCTGCGATCGCGATTGCAACGAGTCCGATGGTCAATCCGCCAAAGTCGATAGACGACACCGCGGCGCTGCTCGCGCGCGCCGACTACGTCGCCGAGCGCAGCCTCGCCACGGCGCTGTTCCTCGCGCTGAAAATGGAGCGCCCGCTGTTTCTGGAGGGCGAGGCCGGCACCGGCAAAACCGAGATCGCGAAGGTGCTCGCCAGCACGCTGCAGCGCCGTCTGGTGCGGCTGCAGTGCTACGAAGGGCTGGACATTTCCTCGGCGGTCTATGAATGGAACTACCCGCGGCAGATGATAGAGATCCGCCTCGCCGAAGCCGGCGGCAAAGCTGGCGCGGACTCCGGACGCGCTAACGAGGCCTCTGGCCAGGCCGCGCGCAGGAAGCTCAGTCAGGATATTTTTTCCGAGCAGTTCCTGATCAAGCGGCCGCTGCTGCAGGCCCTCGAAGCCGGCGCCGACGGCGCGCCCCCGGTGCTGCTGATCGACGAACTCGACCGTACCGACGAGCCGTTCGAGGCCTATCTGCTGGAGGTACTGTCGGACTACCAGGTGAGCATTCCCGAACTGGGCACGATCAAGGCGGACAAGCCGCCGATCGTGATCATCACTTCCAACCGCACGCGCGAAATCCACGACGCAGTCAAACGGCGCTGCCTGTATCACTGGGTGGACTATCCGGACGCGGCGCGCGAGCTCGACATCCTGCGCCGCAAGGCCCCGGGCGCTGCGGAGCGCCTGTCGCGCGAAGTAGTCGCGTTCGTGCAGCGGCTGCGCAAGATGGATTTGTTCAAGCTCCCCGGTGTCGCCGAAACCATAGACTGGACCAATGCGCTGGTGGCGCTGGACCAGCTCGCGCTCGACCCGGACACGGTCAACAACACCTTGGGCGCCCTGCTCAAATACCAGGACGATATCGGGCGCGTGCGCGGCAGCGAAGCCGAACGGTTGTTGTCCGAAGTCAAGGCGGAGATCGCAAGCGCCTGAGGCGGTGCTTCCCCTGTCGATGGAAACCCCGGCATTCATCAAGCGCCTGTTTGCCAAACTCCCGACGACGGGCAGCAAGGCCGACCGGCATACGCGCAAGACCGTGGCGCTGTGCCACGCGCTGCTGTCCGAGCGCGGCGAAGCCTCGGGCGCGGCGCTCGCGCGCGAGGCGCTGGCTGCGTACCGCGAACTCTCCGGAGCGTCGCTGGGCGCGTTTTTCGACGTGCTCGCGCAGGAATTCTCGCCCGACCCGGAAGCAGTCGACGCAGCCGCATACGCCTACCGGCAGGAGGCCTCGCAGACCAACCTGATCCAATTGCAGCAGGTGGTGGAACCACCGCGCCAGGAACTTTTCCGGCGCCTCAACCTGGCCGCCGGCGGCACCGCCGCGCTGGTCGAAATGCGCCGGCGCCTGCTGCGCGAGCTGCGCGCACAGCCTCACTGGGCGGGCATTGACGCCGACCTCGCCCATCTGCTCAATTCCTGGTTCAACCGCGGCTTCCTGTCACTGCAGCGCATCGACTGGCGCACGCCGGCGCTGGTGCTGGAAAAGCTCATGGAGTACGAGGCGGTGCACGAAATCCATGGCTGGGAGGACCTGCGCCGTCGCCTCGAGGCCGACCGCCGCTGTTTCGCTTTCTTCCATCCGGCGTTGCCCGACGAGCCGATCATTTTCATCGAGGTCGCGCTGACCAAGGGCATGAGCAGCCAGGTGCAGCCGCTGCTCGACCCGGAATCGCCGGTGTTCAACGCCTCCGGCGCGGACACCGCCATCTTCTACTCGATCACCAATTGCCAGGATGGGCTGCGCGGCATCTCCTTCGGCAATTTTCTGATCAAGCAGGTGGCGGAAAACCTGGGCCGCGAGTTTCCGCGCCTCAAGACGTTCGCGACGCTGTCGCCGATACCGGGCTTCCGCAAGTGGCTCGCCGAGGCCGCCGCCACGCACGCCGAACTCGCGGAATTCACCGAAGCGCTCGCGCCGGCCGACTGGTTCGAGCGCGCCGGGACCGGCACGCGCCTGCGCACCGAACTGATGCGCCTGTGCGCCTTCTACCTGCTGCACGCGCGACACCGCGACGAACCAGCGGATGCAGTGGCGCGCTTCCATCTGGGCAACGGCGCGCGCATGGAGCGCCTCAACTGGCTCGCTGACTCGTCAAAGTCGGGCATGGCGCGCTCGGCAGGCCTGATGGTCAATTACGTCTACCGGCTGAAGGACGTGGAGCGCAATCACGAGGCCTATGCCAAGGAGCATCTGGTCGTCGCCTCGCCCGGACTGTCGCTGCTGGCACGCGAAAGCCGGCTGACGCCTCCGAAGGTCCGGCGCAAGTGAGCCGCGCCTCCGCTTTCGCGCGAAGCTGACCGCGCATGAGCGCCGGCAAGCTGGCTGAAAACATCATGCACTTCGCGCGCGTGCTGCGCGCGGCCGGGCTGTCGATAGGCCCGGACCGGGTGGTCGACGCGCTGCGCGCGCTGCAGGTCGCCGGCATCGAGCGGCGCGAGGATTTCTACTGGACGCTGGCCGCGGTGTTCCTGTCCAAGCGCGAGCAGCAGGAACTGTTCGATCAGGCGTTTCATATCTTCTGGCGCGATCCGCAGATGCTGGAGCGCATTCTGCGCATGCTGCTACCGCAGATGTACTGCGCCACCGGCGCCGAACAGCCTGAGGCGAGCAGGCGCCTGTCGGACGCGCTGAATCCTGGGCAGGAACAGCGCGACGGGGATGTGCGACAGGTCGAAATCGACGCGAGCCTGAATTCCTCCCAGAGCGAACTGCTGCAGTACGCCGACTTCGAGAGCATGAGCGGCGCCGAACTGGCACAGGCGAAGAAGCTGATCGCGCGCCTGCGCCTGCCGATTCCCGAGGCGCGAACGCGCCGCTTTCACCCAGATGCCCGTGGCAGCGCCATCGACCTGCCGGCGACGCTGCGCGCAAGCCTGCGCGGCGGCGCGCAGGTCATTGCACTCAAGCGCCGCTCGCGCGTCAAGCGGCATCCGCCGCTGGTGGTGCTGTGCGACATCTCCGGCTCGATGAGCCGCTATTCGCGCATGTTCTTGCACTTCCTGCACGCCATCACCAACGACCGCGACCGCGTGCACACCCTGGTGTTCGGCACGCGGCTCACCAATGTCACGCGTCACCTGCGCAATCGCGACGTCGACATCGCGATGAACCGCGTTACCGCCGCGATCCAGGACTGGGCCGGCGGCACGCGCATCGGCGCCTGCCTGGCGCAGTTCAACCGCAACTGGTCGCGCCGCCTGCTCGGCCAGAACGCGGTCGTGCTGCTGATCTCCGACGGTCTCGATCGCGACATCGGCGCCGGCCTGGGCAAGGAGATGGAGCGCCTGCACAAATCCTGCCGCAAGCTGATCTGGCTCAATCCGCTGCTGCGCTACGAGGGCTTCCAGCCGCGCCCGTCCGGCGTGCGCGCAATGCTGCCGCACGTGGACGCGTTCCTGCCGGTGCACAATATTGAGAGCCTGGTCGGCCTCGCGCGCGAGTTGGAGCACGGCAAGTGGCAGCGCCAGCCGACCAGAGTCGCAGCTTGAGACAAGAGGACACCGCACGATGGAAATGACCGGCGAGCAGTTCATCCCCGCGGCGCAGGCCGAAGTATGGCGCGGCCTGAACGATCCGGAGACGCTCAAGGAATGCATTGCCGGCTGCGAATCGATAGAGCGCGTAAGCGATGTCGAGTACACCGTGGTGACCACCGCAGCCATCGGCCCGGTCAAGGCAAAATTTCGCGGCAAGCTGAAGCTGGCCGACCTCGATCCGCCGAATTCCTATGCGCTTTCCTTCGACGGCCAGGGCGGCGCGGCGGGCTTCGGCAAGGGTACGGCGCAGGTGTCGCTGTCGGCCGAAGGCACCGGCACGCGCCTGCGCTATGCGGTGAAGGCGCAGGTCGGCGGCAAGCTGGCGCAGATCGGCTCGCGCCTGATCGACGGCGTGGCGAAAAAGCTCGCGGACGATTTCTTCGCCGCCTTCAAGCAGAAAATCGGCACGCCGGCTGCGGCAGCGCCGGACGAGGCGTCCGCACCTGCAGCAGCGCCGTTATGGTGGGCGTTTGCCATCATCGCAGCCATGTTCCTGCTCGCGCGTCTGGGCTGAGCGGCTTCAAGCGCGTTCGAGCACCATGCGCGCAGCGCATAGATCCTCCAGCGCGGTGCCGACGGATTTGAACAGGGTGATTTCGTCCGCGCTCTTCCGGCCCGGATGGGTTCCGGCGATCAATTCGACCAGTTCCGCGCGCACGCGCTCGCGCACGAGCGCTCCGCTCGCCAGCGCCTGCACCAGGTCGCCCGCTTCGGCGAGCGCGCCGGAATAGGTGTCGACGAAAATCTCGGCGCGCGCGATCAGCGCGTCGTCGGCTTCGCGCATCGCCGGCGTGAAGCCGCCGACGAGATCGACGTGCGTGCCGGGACGCAGCAGTTTGCCGTGCAGCACGGGCTCGGTGGCGGTGGTGGCGCAGCTGACGATGTCGGCCTGCGCCAGTGCCTCGGGCAGATCGGCGAGCGCCTGCGCCGGCAGACCCTCTTCGCGCAGCCGCGCCGCCAGCGCCTGCGCGCGCCCGAGATTGCGGCCCCAGAGCAGCAGCCTTGCAAGCGGCCGCAGCGCGCAGTGTGCGCGCGCCATGTGCGGCGCCAGCGCGCCCGTGCCCACGACCAGCAGCACGGCGCTGTCCTGGCGCGCGAGATAGCCCGCCGCGAGCGCCGAGGCCGCGGCGGTGCGCCGCAGCGTGAGCGCTTCGCCGTCGATCAGCGCGCGCGGATGCCCGCTGGCGCCGTCGAGCAGCACATACAGCGCCGACACCGTGGCCACGCCGCGCTCGCGGTTGCGCGGAAACACCGTCACCAGTTTCACGCCCAGGTCTTCCCCGGGCCGCCAGGCCGGCATCAGCAGCAGCCGGTCGCCGGCGGCGGTGACCTCGTGGACGTGGCGCAGCGGCACCACGCAGCCCGCGCGAAACGCTTCGCGCAGCGCTTCGGCAAGCAGCCGGTAGTCGAGCGCCGCGTGGACCTGCTCGGCTGAGATGAAGGGCAGCGGCACGGCCGCCTAGGCAATATCGCGTCTGTGCTGCGCGCCGGACCGAGAACGAGACCGTTCGATCAAAACACGATCACGCCGCGCGCGTTCTTGCCCGCTTCGAGATCGGCAAACGCCTGCGCTGCTTCGTCGATCTTGTAGGTGCGCGTGATGAGCTCGTCGAGCTTTAGTTTCTTCGCCTGGTACAGCGCGATCAGCCGCGGAAAATCCTCGCGCGGTCGCGCCGAACCGTAGTAGCTGCCGGTGAGGGTCTTTTCCTCGAAGGTGATCGACGCCGTCTTGATCGAGGTGTTGTCCTCGCCGCGCGCGACGCCCACCACCAGCGCAGTGCCGCCCTTGCGCACGGCGCGGAAAGCCTGCTCCACCATTTTGCCCATGCCGATGCACTCGAAGGCGTAGTCGGCGCCGCCGCCGGTGAGCTTCTTCACCGCCTTCACCAGGTTTTCTTCCTTGCCGGCGTTGATCACATGTGTGGCGCCGAATTGCTTCGCCAGCTCCAGCTTGTTGTCGGCGAGGTCCACCGCGACGATGACGCTCGCGCCGGCGATCGCGCAGCCCTGGATCACGTTCAGCCCCACGCCGCCGGCGCCTATCACCAGCACGCTGGACCCGGCTTCCACCTTGGCGGTATTGACTGCCGCGCCCACGCCGGTCATTACGCCGCAGCTGATCAGCGCCGCCTGCGGCAGCGGCATGCCGGGGGCGATCTTGACTGCGTTATTGATATGCAGCGTCGCGTATTCGGCCATCACGCCGCAGGCGGAAAATATGTTGATCGGCTTGCCCGCTGCATCGCGCGTGCGCAGGCTGCCGTCGGGCAGAGAGATGATCGCCTTGGCGCCGACATCGCACAAATGCGGACGGCCGGTGACGCAGTAGCGGCACTTGCCGCACATGTTGACGAAGGAACTGATCACGGTATCGCCTATCGCGAAATCGCTCACGCCTTCGCCGACCTCGACCACGGTGCCGGCGCCTTCGTGGCCCAGGATCAGCGGCAGCGGCATGCCGATGGTGCCGTTGATGGCGGACAGGTCGCTGTGGCACACGCCGCAGGCGCCCAGTTTGATCATCACTTCGTCGCGGTGCGGCGATTCGACGTCGATTTCTTCCACCACCACCGGCCCGTTGAGTTGACGGCAGATGACTGCTTTTGCCTTGCGTCCCATGCTGATTCCCCGTTTTAATTGCAGATCTCGGGCAATATACAACTTGCGCAGCGAATTCGCCAAACCGCAGCAGAATACAGCCCGCAACCTCCGGCGAGCGGGCATTTTAATGCTGTCAGCTTCGCGTCAGCTATTTCCATGTGGGCATGGGGGATATGGCCCATGGCCGCATATTCCGGCTACAATATGAGAGCGCGCACTGCCAGACAGCGGGCGTCATCACGAAAAACCTATCCAACCGAAATGAGGAGCTCACGATGCAACGTCGTTCATTCCTGAAAAAAGCCGGCCTAGGTTTGGCCGCAGGCGCAGCAGTAGCCGCGCCAGCAGTAGTCAAGGCGCAATCGCCCAACGTTTCCTGGCGCATGGCCGGAAGCTGGCCCAAGAGCCTGGCAACCCTCTATGGCGGCATGGAGGAGATCTCCAAGCGCGTAGCGGACGCGACCGGTGGCAAGTTCACCATCAAGGTATTTGCGGCAGGTGAAATCGTAGGCGGCCTGCAGGTCCTGGATGCAGTTGAGAGCGGCACGGTGGAATGCGGCCATACCGCGACCTATTACTACTTTGGCAAGGACCCGACGTTTGCCTTTTCCTGCTGCCTCCCGTTCGGCATGAATACGCGCCAGCAGAATGCCTGGATGATGCACGGCGGTGGCCTGGAACTTACGCGCGAATTCTTCAAGACCCACGGCATGATGAATATCGCGGCCGGCAATACCGGTACGCAGATGGGCGGCTGGTTCCGCAAGGAGATCAAGACCGTCAAAGACCTCAAGGGACTGAAGTTCCGCATCGGCGGAACCGGCGGCCTGCCGCTGGCCAAACTGGGCGTAGTGCCGCAGATGATTGCCGGCGGCGACGTGTATCCGGCGCTGGAAAAAGGCACTATCGATGCGGCGGAGTGGGTCGGCCCGTACGACGACGAGAAACTTGGCTTCTACAAGGTGGCGAAGTACTACTACTACCCGGGCTGGTGGGAAGGCGGCCCCACGCTCGATCTGCTGGTGAACCTCAAAGCCTGGGACGCCTTGCCTAAAGACTATCAGGCGATCCTCGAGTCGGCCTGCGCCGCGGCGAACGTGTCGATGAGTGCGAAATACGACACGCTCAACCCGCCCGCGCTGAAGCGGCTAATCGCCAACGGCGTCAAGCTGCGGCCGTTCTCCAACGAAATCATGGCGGCGTGCTACAAAGCTTCGACGGAAGTGTTCGACGACATCGCGACGAAAAACGCCAATTTCAAGAAAATATATGAGCCGTGGAAGAAATTCCGCGACGAACAGGTGCAGTGGTTCTCGATTGCAGAAAGCCGTTTCGACAACTTCATGTCCGCGGCCGAGCGCATGTCGCAGCGCGGCGGGAAGAAAGGGTAAGTCAAGCGACGTAGATCTATCCGGGTGCCGTACCCGGTAGAAGCAAAACCCCCGCCAGTGCGGGGGTTTTTTTATTCTGCGGCGTCGCGACGGACGCTGCAGTCGCGCCGCTGAATTCCTATGGCGTCTTCGCCGCGGGCGGTTTCGCTGCATCCTTGCCCGCAGCAGCACCACTACCGCCGGCCGGAGCATCCGCTTTATCGGGCGCGGCTGTCGCGTCCGCTGGCTGATCCGGACTATCGCTGAATTGTTCTTCAAGCGCTTTCTCCAGATCGCTCTGGTTCCTGGCGCCGGACCCGGATGTCGCATCGGGGACCATGATCTCCAACTTGTCGGTATCGATGGCCTTCTTCTTCACCAAGCCGCCGCCGACGATATCCGGCACGGCGATCACCAGCGCGACCATGATCACCTGGATCAGCACGAACGGCACCACGCCCCAATAGATCTGCATCGTGGTCACCTTGGCCGTCAGCTTGCCGCTGACGCGGTCGACGTAATCCTTGACCGGGGCCACGCTGCGCAGATAGAACAGGGAGAAACCGAAGGGTGGATGCATGAACGAGGTCTGCATGTTGATCGCCAGCAGCACGCCGAACCAGATCAAGTCTATGCCCAGCTTCTCCGCCACCGGCCCGAGCAACGGGATGATGATGAAAGCGAGTTCGAAAAAGTCGAGGAAAAAAGCCAGGATGAACACCAGCACGTTGACCACAATGAGGAAGCCGAGCTGGCCGCCCGGCAGGCCGAGGAGCAGGTGCTCCACCCAGATGTGGCCGTCCACGCCGTAAAAGGTCAGGCTGAACACGCGCGAACCGACCAGGATGAACACAACGAAGGAGGTCAGCTTCGCCGTTGCATCCATGGCCTGGCGCAGCAGCGGAAAGCTCAGCCGCCGGCGCCCGAGCGCCATGGCCAGCGCGCCGGTGGCGCCCATGGCGCCGCCCTCAGTCGGCGTTGCCACACCGAGGAAGATCGTGCCCAAAACCAGAAAGATCAGTGCCAGCGGCGGGATCAGGACGAAGGTCACGCGCATCGCGATCTTCGACAGCAAGCCCAGCTTCAGCAAATGGTTGAGCACCGCCGCGACGAAGGCGACGCCGACCCCGACCGCGGTCGAAACCACCAGCAGCTCGTCAAGAGGCGCATCCGGCGGGTAGTGCCACTTCGAAAACGCGACCGAAACGACCACCGCAATGATCACCAGGACTATGAGCGACGGCGTGCCGCTGCCGCCGTTGGGCTCGCGGAAGGTACGCGCTTCGACCGGGAGTGCCGGCGCCCAATGCGGCTTGAACATGGTCACGCCTACGGCGAAGACGACGTACAAGAGGGTGAGGACCAGTCCCGGGAGAAATGCGCCGGCGTACATGTCGCCCACGGACTTGCCCAGCTGGTCGGCCATGACGATCAGCACCAGTGAGGGCGGAATGATCTGCGCCAGCGTGCCCGACGCGGCGATCACGCCGCAGGCGAAGCGCCGATCGTAGCCGTAGCGCAGCATGATCGGCAGCGAGATCAGTCCCATCGAGATCACCGAAGCGGCCACCACGCCGGTGGTGGCGGCGAGCAGCGCGCCGACGAATATTACGGCGAAGGCGAGGCCACCGCGCAGGGGACCGAACAACTGGCCGATGGTGTCGAGCAGGTCCTCGGCCATGCCGCTGCGCTCCAGCACCAGGCCCATGAAGGTGAAAAACGGCACCGCGAGCAGGGTATCGTTGGACATGATCGCCCAGATGCGCTGCGGCAGCGCCTGGAACAGCGAAGGGTGCAGCAGTCCGAGCTGGACGCCGATGATGCCGAACAGAACGCCGTTGGCGGCGAGGGAAAATGCGACGGGGTAGCCGAGTAGCAGAAACACCACCAGCGCGCCGAACATTACTGGCGCCATATTGTGGGTCAACAGTTCGATCATGCGGATTCACCCCGCTCTTTGCGCAGCGCTTCCGCCAGTTGCTCTTCCAGACTCGGGCCGTCGTGCTTTTCGCCCGGGTCCGGGATCAGGCCGAGCAGGAAGGCGACGCGCTTGATCAGTTCCGAAAGCCCCTGCAGGACCAGGAAGAAGAATCCGAGAGGCACCATCAGGCGCGCCGGCCAGATGATCAGCCCGCCGACATTGGTCGAAATCTCGTGCATCTGATAGGACTGGACGAACACCGGCCAGGACATCCACATGATCGCGATCGCCATCGGCATCAGGAAGAACAGCGTTCCGAATATGTCGACCCAGGCGCGCCCGCGCCTCGACAGGTGCGAGGTGAGGACGTCTATGCGCACGTGCTGGTTGTGCAGCAGCGTGTAGCCGGCGCAGAACAGGAACACCGCCGAAAACAGGTACCACTGGATTTCGAGCCAGGCGTTCGAGCTCTTGTCGAAGGTGTAGCGCATGGTGGCATTGCCGGCGCTGACCAGCACCGCGACCAGGATCAGCCAGTAGCTGAGGCGCCCGACGAGGTTATTCAACGCGTCGATAACACCGGACAATTTGAGAAGCGCTTTCACGGGATCTCCTCTCTGTTCAGGCGAGGACTTCAGGCCTCGTTATCGCCGCTAATACAATGCCACAGCCGGGGCATTATATGGGATTTCTCCCAATAAACGGTAAGGAATTACCCTTAAATGCGCAGCGTCCGCGTCGCTCGCCGCAACCCGCATCGAGCATGCTAACATCGTCGCCTCCCCCTCCCAGCCGGCCATGAGCAAGCACAGCGCGCAGCAGAAATTCAGCTATCTGTTTCCGGACAGCGTAGGCGCCGGCGCAGAGGGTGCGCTGTCGCTGCAATGGGCGCCCGGATCCGGGCCCTTCGGCGGCGAACGCACGCTTTCCTGCAACGACGCGCTGCCCACGCTGCAATTGCTGCGCGGGGCCTTCACCCCGGCCGAATGCGCTGCCATCGCCGCGCTGGGCGACGCCGCGAGCGGCACCGCCGGTCGGGTGGAATTGGGCGCCGACACCTACCGCGTGAGCAAAATCGTCTGGATCGAACCGGTACAGTCCGCGCATTGGATCTATCACCGGCTGGGATTGATGTTCGCGCAGGCCAACCGCCATTACGGGCTGGAACTGATCGGACTGGTCGAAGCGCTGCAATACACGGTGTACGGCCCGGGGCAGCATTTCGACTGGCATATCGACCTGGGTTCGGGCCAGACCAGCGGCCGCAAGCTCAGCATGACGGTGCAGTTATCCGAAGCCGGCGACTACAGCGGAGGCGAGCTCGAATTCATCAATGCGCCGGGCCCGAACGCTGCGAAGGAGATCGGCGCCGCCACGGTCTTTCCCTCCTATCTTGCGCATCGCGTCGCGCCGGTGCGGACCGGCGTGCGCCGCTCGCTCGTGGCCTGGGCCTATGGACCGGCCTTCGAATAGAAGCGGGGGCCGGCCTAGTTGCCGGCGACGGTCATGCTGTCGATCAGGATGGAGCCGCAGCGGCGCGAACCGCGCGTGAGCTGGTCCCTGCCCACCGCGGCGATGCCCTTGAACATGTCGCGCAGGTTGCCGGCGATGGTGATCTCTTCCACCGGATAGCGGATTTCCCCGCCCTCTACCCAGTACCCGGCCGCCCCGCGCGAGTAGTCGCCGGTTACCATGTTGATGCCCTGCCCCATCAGGTCGGTGACGAACAGGCCGCGGCCCATTTTACGCAGCAACCCGGGCAGATCGAGGTCGCCGCCCTGGAGAATCAGGTTGTGGTTGCCGCCGGCATTTCCGGTGCTCTTCATGCCGAGTTTACGCGCCGAATAGGTGCCGAGGAAATAGCCCTGCAGCACGCCGTCCTTCACCACCTCGCGCGCATGCGTCGCGACACCGTCGTCGTCGAAGCAGCCGCTCGCGAGCCCTTTTTTCAGGTGCGGCTGCTCGGCAATCTGCACCAGCGGCGAGAACACCTGCTTGCCGAGGCTGTCGAGCAGGAACGAAGTCTTGCGATACAGGCTGCCGCCGCTCACCGCGCCGACGAAGCTTGCGAGCAGACCGCCCGCCATCGGCGCCTCGAACAGCACCGGCACTTTCATCGTCTTCAGCTTGCGGCTCTTCAGGCGCGCCAGCGCGCGCTGCCCGGCGTAGCGCCCGAGCGCCTCGCCCGCGGGCAGGTCGCGCGCATCGCGCGCCTCCGCGTACCAGTCGTCGCGCTGCATCGCTCCGTTCTGCGCCGCGATCACCGCGCAGGAGAGGTAATGGCGCGTGGTCGGATAGCCTGCGGCAAAACCGTTCGAATTCGCCACCACGAACTGGTGCTGCTGGGTCGAAACGCCCGCACCCTCGGAGTTGACGATGCGACTATCCAACGCGAACGCGGCGGACTCGCAGGCGCGCGCCCGCTCGATCGCGGCTTCGATCGTCAGGTCCCAGGGATGGAACAGGTCGAGGTCATGGATCTCGCGCGCCATCAGCCCGGGTTCGGCCAGGCCGGCGCAGTCGTCGCTCGCGGTGAAGCGCGCGATGCTGAGCGCCGCCGCCACCGTGTCCGACAGCGCCCGCGGCGAAAAATCCGATGAACTGGCGAATCCCTTGCGCTGTCCGAGGTAGGCGGTGAAGCCCAGGCCCTTGTCGCGGTTGTACTCGATGTTCTCGACCTCGCCCTTCCTGACCACCGCAGTCTGGCCGTAGCCTTCGGACACGTCGACCTCGCAGGCGCTCGCGCCCCGCGCCGCGCCCTGGCGCAGCAGGTCCAGGGCAATCTGCCGCAGCGTGTCCAGGGGATAGGTAAAGCGCGCAGCGCTCATCGTGTTTGTTGCTGCTGGATTGAAGGCATGGGAATGGTGTTCGGTCCGCAAAAGCCGTTATCATAGCAGTTCGAACCTTCCTCACCGCCCCCATGCAAGACGATCAAGACGAGCTCACCAGCAAGACGCGCAAGAAGAAGGACATGCTCGCGCTGCAGCAACTGGGCGCGCAGCTGGTCGAGCTGAACGAGCAGCAGCTGCAGTCCATGCAGTTGCCCGAAGCGCTGCTGGACGCGGTGAACGAAGCGCGGCGCCTTGCGCGCAAACACGAGGCGCTGCGCCGGCAGCTGCAATATATCGGCCGCCTGATGCGCGATATCGACGCAGCGCCGATCCGCGAGAGGCTGGAGCAGTGGCACGGCCAGGGTCGCGAGCACACGGCGCAGTTGCACGCGATCGAGCGTTGGCGCGACGCGCTGCTGGCGGCGGACCCGGCGCTGGAACAGTTTCTCAACGAGCACCCGCATGCGGACAGCCAGAAACTGCGCAGCCTGATCCGCAACGCGCGGCGCGAACAAGGCGCTTCGCTGCCGCCCAAGAGCTACCGCGAGCTGTTCCGCGTGTTGCGCGAAACGATAACCGGAGAGGCCGCAGCCGATGTCTGAAAATCCCGAAATGCTGGTGATCGGCCTGGTCTCGGTCAGCGACCGCGCCTCCGCCGGCGTGTACAAGGACGAAGGCATACCCGCACTGGAGGAGTGGTTCGCGCGCGCCATCGCCGCGCCCGCATGGCGCACCGAAAAGCGCCTGATCCCGGACGAGGCGCCCGCGATCGAAGCGGCGCTGATAGAACTCGTCGACCAGGCAGGCTGCCACCTGGTGCTCACCACCGGCGGAACCGGCCCCGCATTGCGCGACGTGACGCCGGAGGCGACGCTCGCCGTCGCCGACAAACCCATGCCCGGTTTCGGCGAGCAGATGCGCAGGATCAGCCTGGAGTTCGTGCCCACCGCGATCCTGTCGCGCCAAGTCGCGGTGATCCGCTACCGCCGCGGCGCCGGCGCGGGCGGCGCGCTGATCATCAACCTGCCCGGCCAGCCGAAGTCGATCCGGGAGACGCTCGAAGGACTCAGGGACAAGGAAGGCAGGCAACTCGTGCCGGGCATATTCGCCGCCGTGCCCTATTGCATCGACCTCATCGGTGGACCGTACATCGAGACGCGCGAGGACGTGATCAAGGCGTTCCGCCCCAAGTCCGCAATCCGCCCGAAGAAGGACCAGCAGTCTTGAGCGCACCGGTGCTGGAAAGCATAGAAATCGAAACCGCGCCCGATCCGCGCGCCAGCATCATCTGGATGCACGGCCTGGGTGCAGACGGCAACGACTTCGTGCCGCTGGTCGACGAAATCGAGCTGCCGGTCGCGGCGCGCTACATTTTCCCGCACGCCCCGATGATGCCGGTGAGCATCAACGGCGGCTATGTGATGCGCGCCTGGTACGACATCAGCGATGCCGCCATCCGGCGCGAAGACGAAGCGGGCGTGCGCGCTTCGCAGCAAAGCATCGAAGCCCTGCTCGCACGGGAAAAGGCGCGCGGCGTCCCGGCGCAGCGCATCGTGCTCGCCGGCTTTTCCCAGGGCGGCGCGATTGCGCTGCAGGCCGGGCTGCGCCACGCCGAGCGCCTGGCCGGCATCATGGCGCTCTCGACATATGTGCCGCTCGCCGACACGCTCGCGTCCGAGGCGAATCCGGCCAACCGTCAGGTGCCGGTGTTCATGGCGCACGGCACGGCCGATCCGATGATTCCCTGTTCCCGCGCGCAGGCTTCGCGCGATCTGCTGCTGCAGCAGGGCTATGCGGTCGAATGGCACGAGTACCGCATGCAGCATTCGGTGTGCCCGGAAGAGATCGTCGCAATCGGCGTCTGGCTCAGGAAAGTGCTGGCCTGAACGGCAGCGCCATCGGCTGGCGTCAGTGCACCAGCTGGTTGATCTCGATGATGGGCAGCAGGATCGCAAGCACGATCAGCAGCACCACGCCGCCCATCACCAGGATCATCACCGGCTCGAGCAGCGTCAGGAACACGGCCAGGCGCCGTTCCAGCGACTGGGATTCGAGCTGGGCCGCGCGCTGCAGCATCTGCTCCAGTTTTCCGCTGACCTCCCCGCTTGCCACCAGGTGCACCATCAGCGGCGGGAATACGCGCGTCGCGGCCAGCGCGCGCGCCAGGCTCTCGCCCTCGCGCACGCGCTCGGTCGCGCCTTCGATGGCGTCGCGCATCACCATGTTGGTCATCACGCGCGCGCCGGACCCGAGCGCCGAAAGCAGCGGCACGCCGCCGCCGACCAGGATCGCGAGCGTGCTGGCGAAACGCGACGTATTGACGCTGCGGATCAGCGGCCCGAGCCAGGGCGCGCGCAGCAGCAGCGCATCCCAGCTGCGCCGGGGGCCGTCGCGGCGCAGCGCCAGGCGCAGCGCGACCACGCCGCCGATCACGGCGATGGCGATGTAGGGCCAGGCCGCGCGCAGGAAGTTCGACAGCGCGATCAGCGCGCGCGTGAGCAGCGGCAGGCTCTGGCGCGACTGCTGGAATACCTGCACGATCTGCGGCACCACGAACACCAGCAGGCCGGTGACGATGCTCACCGCGACCAGCGTGACCAGTATCGGGTAGAGCAGCGCGAGGCTGGTCTTCTGCTTCATTGCCTGGCGCGCGTCCAGGTAGTCGGCAAGATGCTGCAACACCGTCGGCAGCGCGCCGGATTCCTCGCCGCCGTGCACCAGCGCGCGGTAAAAATCGGGGAAGCTGCGGTCGTAGCTGCCGAGCGCGCCGGCTAGCGACAATCCGGAGGTGATTTCGGATTTGACCCCGCCGAGCACTTCGCGCGTAAGCGGCGCGGATACTTCCTCGATCAGCGCGTTGAGCGTCTGCTCCATGGTGAGCCCCGAGGCGAGCAGAGTCGCCATCTGGCGCGTCACCAGGCTCAACTCGTCCGAAGAAATGCCGCGCGCCCAGGACTGGCGTGCGCGGTCGCGCGCGCGCGTCAGGTCGATCGCCGAGGGCAGCAGGCCCTGCGCGCGCAGTTGCGCGCGCGCCTGGCGCGCCGTATCGGCCTGCACCACCCCCGATACCGTGCGCCCTGCGGCGTCCAGCGCTTCGTAGCGGAACGCTTCCATTATTCCCGCGTTACGCGCACTACTTCTTCGAGGCTGATCGCGCCCTCGGCGGCCCAGCGCATGCCGTCGTCACGCAGGGAACGCATGCCGTGCGCAAGCGCGTGCTCGCGCAGCGCCTGCTCGGAGGAGCGGTCGTGTATGAGCCGTCGCAGCGCATCGTCGACCGTCAGCAGTTCGTAAATTCCGGTGCGGCCGCGATAACCCGAATGGTTGCAGGCCGGGCAGCCCTGCGCGGTATAGAACGTCCCCGCCATGGGCGCGAAACCAAGCGCCTTCAGCTGCGCGCCGTCCGTCGCGAAAGGCTTGCGGCACTCGACGCAAAGCCGTCGCACCAGGCGCTGCGCCACCACGCCGATCAGGCTGGTGGCAAGCAGGAACGGCTCCACGCCCATGTCGACCAGGCGCGTGACGGCGCTGACCGCATCGTTCGTATGCAGGGTGGCGAACACCAGATGGCCGGTCAGGCTCGCCTGCACCGCGATCTGCGCCGTTTCCAGGTCGCGGATTTCGCCGATCATGACCACGTCGGGGTCCTGGCGCAGGATGGTGCGCAGCGCACGCGCGAAGCTCATGTCGATGCGCGCGTTGATCTGCGTCTGGCTGATGCCGTCGAGGTCGTACTCGATCGGATCCTCCACCGTCATGATGTTGAGCGCCTTAGGATCCAGTCGCGACAGCGCAGCGTACAGCGTGGTGGTCTTGCCCGACCCGGTCGGGCCGGTCACGAGCACGATGCCGTGCGGCGCGTTGATGAGCTTGTCCATGTATGCAAGCGTCGCGCCGTCCATGCCCAGGCGCGGCAGGTCCAGTCTGCCGGCCTGCTTGTCGAGCAGGCGCAGCACCACGCGCTCGCCGTGTCCGGTGGGAATGGTCGACACGCGCACGTCGATCGGCTTGCCCGCCACGCGCAGCGTGATGCGCCCGTCCTGCGGCAGCCGCTTCTCGGCGATGTCGAGCTGCGCCATGATCTTGATGCGCGAAACGATCGAGTTGTGCAGCGCGCGCGCCGGCTCGATCAGGTCGCGCAGGGTGCCGTCGATGCGCAGCCGCACCACCGATCGCGTTTCGAACGGCTCGATGTGGATGTCCGAGGCGCCGTCGCGCAGCGCCTGGGTGAACAGCGCGTTGATCAGGCGGATCAGCGGCGCGTCGTTCTGGCTTTCCAGCAGGTCCTCGATCTTGGGGATGTCCTGCAGCAGCCGCGACAGGTCGAAATCCTGCGCCAGGTCGTCGGCCAGCGCCGCGGCGCCGGCATCGGCTGCGTTGTACAGGCTGGAGATCAGCTCGTCGAATTCCTCGGCGCCGATGCGCCGCGCCTGCAGCGGCATGCCCAGCGTGCGCCGCAGCTCCGCAAGCGCGCCGGCGCTGGCGCCGCTGCGCACGGCCACCTGCGCCATGCCGTCGTCCAGATCGGTGACGACTACGCCTTTGGCCTTGGCGAAGGCGTAGGGTACAACCGGTTTGATCATTGTGTCGCGGCAGGCTTGTCCGCAGCGGGCGCGGGCGCGCTTTCGCGCGGCGGCAGGCTCGGCGTTCCGAAATCAGGCAGCGGACTGGGCAGGGGCTTGGCCTTGCGCTGCTCGCCGAGTATGTAATCGTAGCGATCATTGCTGAGCGAGCCAGCGGACTCGGCGCTGCGCAGCAGCGTCGGCTTCAGGAACACCATCAGGTTGGTCTTGCTGCGCGTGCGCGTGTTGTATCGGAACAGTCCGCCCAATAGCGGAAGGTCGCCCAGCCCTGGTATTTTTTCCACACCATCCTTGAACGAGTCTTCGATCAGGCCGCCGATCACCACGATCTGGCCATCGTCGACCAGCACGGTCGAATCGACCGAGCGCTTCTTGGTGATGATGCCCGACGGGCTGGTCGAATCCACGCTGGACACTTCCTGCGAAATCTGCAGGCGCACCGCCCCGCCCTCGGAGATCTGCGGCTTGATCTTGAGCGTGAGGCCTACGTCCTTGCGCTCTATGGTCTGGAACGGCGTCGGCGTCGTCGCAGCTGCGGACACGGCGTACTGGCCGGTGATGAACGGGACGTTCTGGCCGATCACGATCTTCGCCTCCTCGTTGTCGAGGGTCAGCAGCGTCGGCGTCGACAGGATGTTCGCGTTGGAGTCCGCCTGCAGCGCGCGCACCAGCAGTCCGAGATTCAGGATCTGCGCGCCCACGCCCGGTATCGTGATCGAGCCTTTCACCACGCCGACGTTCAGGCCGTGTCCGACCCCGGCCGGATTCTGCGCGGTCGCGATGATGTTCTGGCCGGAGGTGCCGAAATTGGTGCCGCCAAAACCGCTCAGATTGGTCTGTCCAAGCCCGGTCAGGTCCTGCCACTGGATGCCGAACTCGGCCGCCTTGTCCGCACTGACCTCGGCGATCAGCGCTTCCACGTATACCTGCGCGCGGCGCACGTCGAGTTTTTCCACCGCGGCGCGAAGATTGTTGTAGATCGCGTCGGGCGCGGTGATGATGATCGAATTGGTCGCCGCGTCGGCCTGGATGATGCCGGTCCTGGATGCGGCGAACTGCGCCTGCACCGGCGCCTGCCCCAGCGGCGATGCGGGTGCCGCCGCCGGCGTCGCGCCGGCGCTGGCTTCACCGGAGTAGATCGAGCGCAACACCTCCGCCAGCTTCACCGCCTGCGCGTTCTTCAGATAGATCACGTGAATATTGCCGCCGGCGCTGGTGGGCGAATCGAGCATCGCGACCAGTTCGCGCACCCGCCGCAGGCGCGCGGGATCGCCGGCGCGGGCGAGTATGCTGTTCGAGCGCGCGTCCGCGGCAACGGTGAAGCGGCCGGTCGAATCGCCCGCCTGCGCCGGCTCGGTCAGCAGGCGGGAAACGGTCTGCGCGACGTCGACCGCCGATGCGTGCTGCAGCGGAATCATGACCGAATCGCCGTCGGTGGGTTGATCGATCGACTGGACAATCTTCTCGATGCGCTGCAGATTGCTCGCGTAGTCCGTCACCACCAGCGTGTTGTTGCCTGGATAAGCCGTGATGCTGTTGTTCGGGCTGATCAGAGGCCGCAGCACCGCGACCAGTTGCGCCGCCGATTCGTGTTGCAACTTGAACACCTGGGTTTGGATCGTGTCACCGCCAACACGCAGGCGTTCCTGCGGCCCGGCCGTTGGGCTGCGGTGCATCTTGGCCTCGATTTCCGGGACGATCATGACCATGCCGCGTTCTTCGACCGCGGCAAATCCCTGCAGGCGCAGCGCCGACAGGAACACCTGGTACACCAGCGCGCGCGACATGGGCTTGGCCGAGACGATGTTGACCGTGCCTTTTACGCGTGGATCGAGCACGAAATTCTTCCCGGTAATTTCGCTCACCGCCTTGACCACGCCCTCGATGTCGGCGTTGACGAAGTTGAGCGTGACCATGTCCGGCCCGCTGGGGCGCGCAGCCGGGGCGGCGCCCGCGATGCCGGCAGGCGGCGGCTGGTCGGCAGGCCACGCCAGGCCGCTCGACGCGGCAATGGCCAGTGACAGGAATCCCGTTCTTAACCAATAGTGCTTCATAGTCGATCCTCGGACGCGCCGTGTATATGCGATGGCAATTTGGTTGAATTCATTGCGGTCTATTCGTCCGCGTTCCGGCCGCGCCTGCCCGATGCGACTTGCTGGGCGGCTGCCTGGGCGGCCTGCGCGGCCTGCGCGGCTTGCGGGCCAGCGGATGCCGCAGCCTGCGGAGAACTCGGAGCGGATCCAGGCCTGAGCGGCCAGGTAAGCGTTTCACGCACGCCGTTGCGCTCGAGGATGACGTGATCCGAGTGCACTCCGGCCAGTCGAATGCCCGGCGCGACGTCCTCGCTTTCGTGCACCGCCAGAATCTGTTTGCCCTCGAGCTGCAACACGGCGTAGCCGCGCCGGCCGCCCGACGCGGCCACCACGCCGAGCAGCTTGATCGCGATACCCGTGGGCGCGGCAGCCGCCTGCGTGCGCGGAACATTGCCGAAGATCGCGCCGGCGGAAGCCACGCTGGCACTTTGCACTGCACTCGTTTCGATGCGCGGCTCCGCACGCGGGGCGAACCAGGCCCAGGTCCAGTACGCGAGCACCGCGCCGAGCAGCGCGACCGCGACCAGAGTCAAAGTGAATACGAAAACCGTTTGCGCAAGATTCGGCCGACCAAACGGGAGCGCCTGCATTCGTGTTCAACCGCCATTCGCGCGCTGGAAACAGGTGGGCCGGGCGCAGTAATCGGCCGGGGACGTCAGTGGCGGCATTATATAATGGAATCCTCGATTTTCGAGGCAGCGAATGCGCCTGTCGAAGCATTATATAATGGACACCTTCGCTTCCGCGCCGCGGAAATGCGAATTGTTAACAAAGGTGGTCGGGCGATGCTGATCGGGGTTCGCGGGCAACGTGGGTTCACTTTGCTCGAGATAATGGTGGTCATCGTCATACTCGGCATCCTCGCCGCCCTGATCGTACCGAAGATCATCAGCCGCCCGGATGAGGCGCGGGTAATCGCCGCAAAGCAGGATATCGCCAGCCTGATGCAGGCGCTCAAGCTCTACCGCCTGGACAATCAGCGCTATCCGACTACCGAGCAGGGATTGCAGGCGCTGATGGTCAAGCCGACCACCGCGCCGATCCCGCAGAACTGGAAACCGGGCGGATATATAGAGCGCCTGCCGAAGGACCCCTGGGGCAGCCTCTACCAGTACCTCAGTCCGGGAGTGCGCGGCGAAATCGACGTATTCAGCTATGGCGCCGACGGGGCGCCCGGCGGCGAGGGTAACGACGCTGACATCGGCTCCTGGAATCTTTAGGTCGCCAAATAAATGGATTGCGTGAAAATCTCGGGGCCGAACCGGGGCTTCACGCTCATCGAGATGCTGGTGGTGTTGATGATCATGGGCCTGTTCATCGGCCTGGTCAGCACCATTACCCAGCCGGACGAGCGCACCGTTCTGCAGCTTGAAGCGGAGCGGCTGTCGCAGCTGCTGGATTTCGCCGCCACCGAAGCGCAGCTCACCGGAAAACGCATTGCCTGGACCGCCGACGATTCCGGTTACCGCTTCTGGCGCGCCGCGGAGGACGGCAGCTGGAGCGAAATCCGCGACAACGAACTGCTGCGCGCGCGCGCCCTGCCTCAGGGCGTGGCGGTTTCCGGTTTTCGCGTCGAGAACATGCGGCCGCAGGGCTCGATGCGCCTGGAGTTCACCCCGCAGAGCTCGCCGCTGGCTTTTCGCATCGGCATGTCGCTCGGCGCCGCGCGTTATACCGTGACCGGATCGCCGGTCGGGATCGTGCGCGTGCTGCCGGGTGAAGGATTGGACAATGGCCAAGTGGCGCTGCGCTAAAGGCAAAGGCTTCACGCTGGTCGAAGTGCTGGTCGCGCTAGCGATCATCTCGATCGCGCTGATGTCGGCGCTGCGCGCGGCCGGTCAGGGAACGAACAACGTCGGGGAGCTGCGCGCGCGCCTGCTCGCCGGCTGGGTTGCCGAAAACCTCCTGGCCGAGCATCGTGCGCGCGCCGACTGGCTGCCTCTGGGCTTCCAGCGCGGCAGCGCGCACGAGGGCGGACTCGACTTCGCCTGGCGCGAGGAGGTCATCGCGACGCCGAACGCGGCCTTCCGCCGTGTCGAGGTGCGCGTGTTCGCAAACGCCGACGAAGCGCATTCGCTCGCACACCTCGCCGGTTTCATCGTCAATCCGCCGCCGGGCTCGCGCCGATGAAGCCGGCGCGCGGTTTTACCCTGATCGAAGTCATGACCGCATTGCTGGTGCTGTCGCTGCTCGCGCTGATGTCCTACCGCGGACTGGGCGCGGTGCTCGACGCGCGCGAGCACGTCAAGCATGAAACCGACAAATGGCGCAGCGTGGCCGCCTTTTTTGCGCGCTTCGAGCGCGACGTGGAACTCGCGGCGCCGCGGCCGGTGCGCAGCGCCACCGGGATCGCGCCGGCGTGGCTCGGCACAGCGTCCGGAACAGCGGCGCTGCGCCTCGAATTCAGCCGCTTCGCCTCCAACGCCGGGGTCGACACGGCGCGCCGCATCGGCTACCGCCTGAACGACAAGGACGAGGTCGAACTCTGGCTGTGGCCGGGGCTGGACGTCGCGCCCGACGCGCAGCCCGCGCGCTACGCCGTACTGACCGGGGTCAAGACCTTCGAGCTGCAATACCTCAATCCGGCACTCGCATGGGTCGACGCCTGGCCAAGCTCACCGACCGACCAGCCGATTCCGCGCGCGGTGCGCCTGCGCATCGTGCTCGCCTCGAACGAGGAAATCGTGCGCGTGTTCGCGCTGCAGTCATGAGCCCGACGCGCCGCCCCGAGGGCCGCATTTTCGATTCGGCCTTGGCGCGAAGCGACAAGGTAATCCAATGAGCCGGCGCGAGCGCGGCGTCGCCATCGTCCTGGCCATGGGCGTGGTTGCGCTTGCCGCCATGGCCGCCGCGGCGATCATCGTGTCGCAAAGCACCTGGGCGCGCCAGGTTGAACTCACCACCGACCACATCCAGGCGCGTGCCGTGCTCCTCGCCGGGGCGGACTGGGCGCGCGCGCTGCTTTCCGATGACCGCCGCCTCGGCGATGTCGACCATCTGGGCGAACCCTGGGCGCTGAAGCTGCCGCCGCTTCCGGTCGAGAACGGCGAACTGGTGGGCCAGATCGAAGACCAGCAGGGCAGGTTCAATCTGAACAACCTGGTCGCGGACGGAAAGATAAACGTGACGCAGCTCGCGCATTTTCGCAATCTGCTGGCGACGCTGGGCCTGCCTGACGAGCTTGCCGGCGCGCTGGCGGACTGGATCGACGCCGACAGCCAGCCGCAGCCCGGCGACGGCGCCGAAGACGCCTATTATCTGGCACTGGACCCGCCCTACGTCGCGGCCAATCGGCCGCTCGTCGACGTCGACGAACTTGCCCTGGTGCGCGGGTTTGACGACAACGTGCGTGCGCGCCTGCTGCCCTACGTGACGGCGCTGCCCGGCTTTACCGCGATAAACGTCAACACTGCAGCGGCGGAAGTGATTGCCGCGGCCATCGACGGGCTCGACCTCGGCGGCGCGCAGCTGCTGGTGGCGCAGCGCGACCGCGCCTACTACCGCAGCGTTGGCGACTTCACGGTACGGCTTCCGCGCGGCGCGCAAGCGAGCGCGGCGGACATCAGCGTGGGCAGCGACTATTTCCTCGCGACGCTGCGCGTCACCATAGGCGGCGCGCAGGCGCGCGGCAAGGCGCTGCTTGCGCGCCGCGGACAGGGCTGGCCGGATATCATATGGCGCAAGTATCTGTGAACGTCCGGCGCCGCAGCGTACTGCCGCCGCAGGGCCGGCCCGACGATTGCCTCAAATTCCGGGGCAGGATACATTTTGCGGCGGGGCAATGTAGGAACCCATTTCAAAATGGGTTGTCATTCCGAGGGCGTCCCCCAGGGGGACTTCCTTCGGGGCGCAGCCCGAGGAATCTGCTTCTTGGCTGATCCAAAAGCAGATTTCTCGCTTCGCTCGAAATGACAATTCCTGGATGAGGCATTTTGAAATCAGTTCTAAGGTAGTACGGGGGAGCATATCCCCGTTTTGAAACAGACCATCAATCAGGGTTAAGTCATGAGCTTGCTTCGGATCTACTGTTCTTTGCGCAAGACGCCGCAGCGCTGCAGCTGGGCGCTGCTCGGCGCGGGCCGCAAACCCGTCCTCGGCGAGGGCACGCTTGCGCAACTGCCGCAGCGCGCGGCGCGCGTGCAGCTTGTGCTTCCCGCCGCGGAGGTGCTGATTACCCGCGCGCGTCTGCCGCAAGCGGCGCGCCGCCGCGCCGGCACCGTGCTCACCTACGCGGTAGAGGAGGATATCGTCGGCGACCCCGATGCCAACCAGGTGAGCTGGCTCGGCGCGGTCGGCGACGCCGACGTGCTCGCCGTGGCCGACCGCGAGGGGCTCAAGGCCTGGCAGGACGCGCTCGATGCCGCCGGCATTCGCGGCTACGAGGTGCACTGCGAAATCCTGATGCTGCCCTGGATCCCCGGCGAGTGGAGCCTCGCGTGGGATGGGCGCGAGGGCTTCTTGCGCGTCTCCGAACTCGAAGGTACCGCAACCGATCGCGGCGATCCGACCACGCCGCCGCTGTCGCTGCGCATGATGCTTGACGAAGCAAAGTCGCGCGGCGAGGCGCCGGCTTCAGTCGCGGTATATCCCTGCACGGCAGAATCGCCGCTGGAAATCGACGCCTGGCAGCGCGCGCTCGGCGTAGCGCTGCGCCGTGCCGAACCCTGGGACTGGCGCGCCGCCCCGGACGAGGCCGGCATCAGCCTGGCGCAGCAGCGGCCGGGTTGGCGCCTGCCCCCGGGCACGCTCGCGCGCCTGCGACCGGCGGCCTGGATCGCAGTTGCCGCGCTCAGCGTGCACGCCCTGGCCCTGGTGGTCGACTGGGCACGACTGGCGAGCGAGCAGCGCGGCCTGCGCACGCGCATGGAAGCGCGTTTTCGCGCGGCGTTTCCGGAAGCGGTCGCGGTGGCGGACCCGGCGCTGCAGATGCGGCGCAAACTCGTCGATGCGCGTCATGCGGCGGGTCAGTCCGATAGCAGCGACTTTCTGCCGATGCTGACGAACGTGGCAAACGCGCTGAAACAATTGCCGCCCGGCGGATTGCGCGTTGCCTCGTACGAAAGCGGACGCATGACGCTGGAACTCGCCGGCGTCGAGGAAGCCGGCCTGCGCCGCATCGTCGCGGGCCTGGAGCAGGCCGGTCTGCACGTCGACAAAGGCGCTACGGCACGCGGCGCCGCCGCCACCGTCATCACGGTGCGCGCATCATGAAAGCGACGCTGCGCAAACTGTGGGAATCGCGCTCGCCGCGCGATCGGATCGTCATTGCCGCGATCGCGGCGCTGGTGGGTGCGCTGCTCTACGTGTTGCTGGTTCAGTCGGCATATCGCGCGCGCGCGCAGCTCGGGTCGTCGGTGTCGACGCTACGTATGCAGGCGCAGCGTCTGGACGCCGATGCGAACGAACTCGCGCGCGCGCGCGCCGCGCCCGCCGCCCCTGCGCCGCAGTCCGACCTGCGCACGCAGGTGCAGGCGCAGGCCGGCGCCGCCGGAATTGCGCACGCGATGCTGCGCATCGACGCGCAGAATGCGGATCAGGTGCAGGTGGTGTTCGGCTCGATCGCGTTCGCCGACTGGCTCGCCTGGGTAGCCGCCATGCAGGCACAGCACATCCGCCTCGACACCGGCCGCGTCGAGGCGCTGAGCACGCCGGGTCTGGTGAGCGTGACCGCCACCTTCACCCGGCCCAGGCCGCAGTGAGTCGCTGGCGGCTGCTCGGCCTCGGGCTCGCCGCCTACCTGATCGCGCTGCTGGCAAGCGCGCCGGCAAGCCTGATCGATGCGCGCCTGGACCGGGCGAGCGCCGGCGGGCTGCGCCTGGTCCAGGCCAGCGGCACGCTTTGGTCCGGGACCGGACAGATCGAAATCCGCGACGCGAACCGGCGCAGCGCGATTGCAAAACACATCGCCTGGCAAGTTCGGCCAGCTTACCTGCTGCGCGGAAAGCTCGTATACGAAATTGTGCTGGACAACTCGGCGAAGCGGTTTCCCATCGCGATTTCGCCGTCGCAAATCGAAATCGAGGACGCCGACATGAATCTTCCGGCGGCGGCGCTGGGTTTGGGGATACCCAAGCTGGCGGCGCTAGGCCTGACCGGCGACATGCTGCTGCACGTCCCGCGGCTGGCCTTCTCGCGCGGCAGCGTTAGCGGCAACGCGACTCTGCAGTGGCGCGGCGCAGGTTCGGCGTTCACCCGGATTTCGCCTCTGGGCGATTATGAACTGCGGCTCGAGGGCGACGGCGCCGCGGTGCAGGCAACGCTGCGCACGCTGCAGGGCCCGCTGCAGCTCGACGGGCGCGGCGCCTGGACAGTCGGCCGCAACCCGGAGTTCCAGGGCAATGCGCGCGTCCCACCGCAGCAGATGCAGCAGCTTGCGCCGCTCTTGCGCATGATCGCGGTAGATCGCGGCGAGGGCCGTTTCGCGCTGCAACTCAAGTAGCTCGCCGCGATGCGGCGCCGGACGATAGCGGGCGCTAGCGCACGCCGCGGCGGAAAATGTATCCCTTGTAGCTGAGTATCATGCCGTCAGCGCTGATCTGCTCCAGCGTCAGGCCCGGCGCCACGGCATCGCCTTCGTGCAGCAGACGGCCGTTGATGCCGACCAGGCGTTCGGCGGGCTTTGCCGAATAGGCATGCACCGAGATGGACATGGCCGGCAGCTCCTGCTGGATAGTCACCGGCAGGTCCGACATGTTGCTCACTATGGTTACCTGCGGCACTGCGCCTGCAGGACTGCCGCGCGGGGCCGCTTTCTGCACGGGCGCGGGCGCAGGTTTGCCGACTGCCTTGGCCACCGGCGCATGCCGCGCGCTGTGCGCTTCCGCGGCGGCCGGGGGCGACGCTGCGCGCGCTGGCCGGGCCGCGCTTTCCGCGGCGGGCGCGGGCGCGGCCCGGGCCGCGGGTTCCGCGCTCGGCGCTTGTGCCAGCGCTGGTGCCGGTGCTTGCGGCACCGCGGCCGGCGGCGGCAGAACTTCCGCCTGCCGGGACGGCTCGGGCGGCTTCATCGCGGCTGCGACCGGAACCGGGCTCGCCTCCTGCCAGGGGCGCAGCCAGCCGATCGCGATTCCCGCGCCGAGCAAGACCAGCGCGAGCGCGCCAAAAGCGAGCAGCGGCGCCCGTTTCGGCTCCTCCGCGGCTGCCAGGCCCGGCAGCAAAGTCGGTGCGGAGTTGCGCCGGCGCAGCTGATCGGATTTACGCAAGGCGTCGAGGATATACGACATGCCTATTTCTCCCCCGGCTTGCGCGCCAGCCGCGGCGCCGTCTTGTCGGCCACCCCGGTCAGGCGCAGCAACGTGCGGGTTCCGACGAGGCCGTCGGGTATCAGCCCCTGTTCCAGCTGAAATTTCTTCACCCGGCGCAGCAGCGCCTGATCGAACAGCGCGTCCTCGCCATCCTCCGGCGTGCGGCCCTGCGCCAGCGCGAGTGACCGGCTCAGCCAGGCCACCGCCGGTCCGCGCTCGCCCAGGCGGATGCTTTCGCGCGCCTGCTGCGGCATGCGCCAGAGCAAGGTGTACTGACCTGCCCATTGCGCCGCCAGCGCGCTTATGTCGACCGTATGCGTCTTCCCGCCGACGACGAAGCTCGCGCGGTTGCCGTTCAATCCGCTGAGCAGCGCGCTGAACTCCCGGTCCTGCGCATCGCGCAGTTCGAGCACCGCGGGACGGTTCAATTCGCGCAGATCATCCAGTCCGCCGCGCGCGCTGCGGCAGCGCAGGTCCAGCGTTTGCGCCTGTTTGCACAGGTCGCCGCCCTGATAGTCGGCGCCCCAGGCGCGCAGCAATGCCGCATAGGCGAGCGTTCTGCTGTCGGCCAGCGGCTGGTCCGCCGGCCACTCGAGCGCATCGGCCAGCGCGACTGCGGGTTTGGCCGCCTTGGCCGGTGCCGCGGCCACGCTCGCGGCGGGAGGCGACGACACCGGGCCCGCGTCGGCGAGTTCGACCTGATACCAGCGCAGCGCGAACACGCCGCACAACACGACGCCCAGCGCCACGAGCAGCGGCCGCACCAGGCTGCGCCGCGGTACGCGGTGGAACACCTCGCGCGCCGCCTGCGCCAGCGTCGCGCGATCGACCCGCTCCTTGCCCTGCACGAAAGTGCCCAGCAGCGCGCGATCGCACAGCACGTTGATGACCCGCGGCACGCCGCCGCTCAGGCGGTACAGGCGCCCCATCAAGGAGGCCGGGAACAGCGGGCGCTGTGCGCCCGATACTTCCAGCCGGTGGCGCACATAGGCCGCGACTTCGGCCTTGCTCAGCGGCCCGAGGTGATAGCGCGCGACGATGCGCTGGCTCAGCTGGCGCAGCTCCGGCCGCTCCAGCATGTGCGCAAGCTCGGGCTGGCCGAGCAGGATGATCTGCAGCAGCTTGCGTTCGTTGGTTTCCAGATTGGTGAGCAGGCGCATCTGCTCGAGCACCTCGGCCGAAAGATTCTGCGCCTCGTCGATGATCAGCACCGTGTGCCGGCCTTTGGCGTGGGCCTCGAGCAGGTAGGCGTTGATGCAATCGACGAACACCTTGATGCTGGCGTTGCCGGTCGGACAGGCAATGCCGAATTCGGCGCAGATGGTCGAGAGCAGTTCCTCCACCGTCAGCTTGGGATTGAAAATGTAGGCGACGTCGCAGGACTCCGGAATCTGCTGCAGCAGGCAGCGGCATACCGTGGTCTTGCCCGCACCCACCTCCCCCGTGAGCAGCACGAAGCCGCCGTCGCCGCCAACGCCGTAGAGCAGATGCGCCAAGGCCTCCTGGTGGCGCTGGCTCAGGAACAGATAGCGCGGGTCGGGCGCGATGGAAAACGGCGCCTCGGCGAGGCCGAAATAGTGTTGGTACATGGAGACCGGCGTGCAAGACGGATGCGCCCATTATAGCGGCGGGCACCGCGCGCAGCGCGTTTCGCGCCCGTGCCTGCGCCGGCGGCTGCGCAGCAGCGCGCAGCGCGTCAATCTTCGCCGGGGGCCTCGCGGATCATTTCACGGAACCTGACCAGTTCGTACTCGTCGCCGCTTTCGAGCACGCCTTGCGGCATGAGCAGGCAGGTCGCGGCGCCTTTCTGGTACTCCAGGTTCTGCCCCGGGACGAAGCCGCCGGGGCGCAGCAGCACGCGCGCCTCGCCGGGCGGCTCGCTGCCGTCGCTGACGAGTATGCCGGTTTCGCTGCCGCCGCCCAGTTTGAGCTGCAGCAGCTCCGCCGACTTCGCGACGGTCTCGATGCCGACCGAAGCGCGCAGCGGAAATTCGCGCTGCACGCGGCGGATCACCCCGAGCACCCAGGTATCGCCGCCTTCGGGCTGCAAGCCAAGCAGGGAGCCGATCTTCAGCCATTCGCCCCTGATTTCCGGGATGCCCGCGCCGAAGCCGCCGGCGCTGACGTTCTCGACGATCCAGGTTTCGGTGTCGTCGTCGTCGCCGGGCCCGGCGCCAAATATGCTGAGTACGCCGTCGAAACCATGCACGACGTTGAGCCGCGATTTCACCTGGTGCCGCTGGTGCTTGCGCTCCGGCGGATTTGGCGACCAGTAAAGCGCCAGATGGCCGAGCACGTCCAGCACTGCTTCGGGCGGATAAGTGCCGCCCAGATTGACCTGCGTCGGAACGCCGCCCGTGTTCTTGATCCTGCCGATAAGCGCCTCCAGTTCTTCCAGCGCCCTGCCTGCGGCAAAGTAACGCAGCGTCGGCGCAGGCTGCGGCGGCCGCGCGAGGCGCTGTGGCGCCTGGCCGGCTGCAAGATCAATCCAGTAGGCGACGTCGGGCTGCAGTTCCAGGCGCAGCGTGAACACGGTGCAGAAGTGGGCGATCAGTCGCTCGCACAGCTCGATCTCCAGCGGCAGCAGGCTGTCGGGCGAGGACACCGCAAGCATCGCGACCTTGAGAAATTCCTGCTCCGGCGTGGTTTCGCCGGGAATGCCGGGATAAAGCGACACCGGCGACTGCGCCAATTTGCGCGCGTCGGCGACCGCGTAGACCCGGGCGATGCTGCCCCACGCCGTCGCGTCCATCGGCCCGTAACGTACATACATCCATTTCACCTGGGCCGCGAGCGCGCGCAGCGCGCGCGCCAGCAGCAGCGGCATGCCGGACTTGAGCGCTTCTGCGCCTTTGGCGCCGCCTGCATACGAATCGACGCAGCCGGTATAGGCGAGCGCCGCTTCGCGCCAGTATTCGCTCAGCGCCTTCCACAGGCGTGCTTCCTGAAGCTTCGCCAGACGCGGCGAGGCCATATAGTCGCGCGTCAGTTTGCGCAGGTGAGTCTGGGCGGCCTCGTCCAGCAGCTGCACCAGCTGAGCGCGGTATTCAGGCTTGAAGCCTTGCTCCGCCATCACCGACTGCAGCCAGTGGGTCAGCTCGTCTACGCATTTGTAGGCATCGCCGCCCGGCAACTCCTCGAGCAGCTTCCTCGCCTCCTTGATCTCGGCCATGGGATGGTCCGGCTTCTTGCTTCCGAACAGGCTGATCATGCGCATCTCGCGGAAAGGTCGGGTCGCTTCATCTTGTAGCCAAAAGCAGTGGAAAAATCAATGCCCGCGACCGCGTTTGACATTGTTTTACAAGCGCGCATCCCTGCCTTCGCCACTGCGCCGCGGAAACATCGTTTGCGAACGATGCGAAGCCGGCGCGTGCGCCGCCTAGTGCGATCGCCGCGGCAGCTGTGCGCGCGCGCGGCATAGCTCAGCTTCCAGCTCGTGTATGCGCTCGACCAGCGTCAGCGCAAGGGCCAGCGCCTGCGGCTCGAGTTCCAGGTCTTCGCGCAGGCGGCGCGCGGCGCGCACCGCGACGACCAGACCGGCGCCGAAGGTCCACTGTGCCGCGCGCGGGTTCACCGGCGCCAGCGCGCCATACTCCACGAGTTCGCGCAGTACCTGTTCCGGCAGGCCGGACAGCTCCGCCAGCTCGGCCAGGGAAAATTCGCGCTCGGACTCGAGCCACACCGCCTCGACCGTGTCAGTTTGCATTTCCCGCCTCCTGCTTGAAATGGCCGCGCGGATCGAAGTTCGAAGCCTCCGCCATCTGCTTGAACAGCGCGCGCTCGCGTTCGTTCAGCACGGTGGGCACCACGATCTGCACGATGGCGAAAAGGTCGCCCGCTCCCTCCTGCGGCTTGGGTAGTCCGCGCCCGCCGAGCCGCATCTTTTGCCCGGCATGCGTTCCCGGCGGCACTTTGAGATTGACCGCGCCGTCGAGCGTGGGCACCTCGACCACGGCGCCGAGCGCGGCTTCCCACGGCGTCAGTGGCAGATCGATGTAAAGATCGTGGCCGCTGACCCGGTAGAGCGAATGCGGATGCAGCGCGATATTCAAATACAGGTCGCCATCGCGCCCGCCATTTGCGCCCTTGCCGCCTTTGCCGCGCAGGCGCAGCCTTTGTCCGTCGGTGGCGCCCTTGGGAATGCGCGCCTTGAACGCGCGCTGCACCCGGTGTAGCCGGCCCTGCGCATCGTATTCGGGCATGGCGAGATTCAGATCCACCATGGTGCCGCGGCAGGCATCCTCGAGCGTGATGTGCGCCGTGACCTCGTAATCCTGTCCGGGCATGCGCATCGCGCCGCCCTGCCGGCGCGCACCGCCGCCTGCGAGGCCGGCGAACAGATCCGCCAGATCGATGTCGTCGAACGAAAACTCGGTTTCGCCGAACTGCTTGCCCCAGTCCGGCGGCGGCCGGAAATCCTCGCCCGGCCGGTGCTGCCCGAGCTGATCGTAGGCGGCGCGCTTTTCCGGGTCCTTGAGCGTCTGGTAGGCTTCCGCGATCTCTTTGAACTTCTCCTCGCCGGCCGGGTCCTTGGACACGTCCGGATGAAACTGGTGCGCGAGCTTGCGGTAGGCCTTCTTGACCGCTTCGACGTCCGCGCCGCGTTCGACGCCGAGGACCTGGTAGTAGTCCTTGTATTTCATTGCCTGGTCTCCAAGTGCGTCCTCCCTGTCATCGCGATCGCACCTGGATCTTCGTGCGCCTCTTGCGGTTCGACGTGTATGGTCACCGACGCCCGCGCGAGCTGGCTCGCGATCGACTCCTCGAGCCGGTCGCACAAGGCGTGTGAGTCTCTCACGCTGGTTTCCCCCGGCAACAGCAGATGGAAGTCGATGAAGCGCGTCGCACCCGCCTTGCGCGTGCGCAGCGCGTGGAAACTCGCCTGCGCCGGAAGCACCGCCCGGATAAGCGCTTCTGTCGCCGCGATCTCCTGCGGCGACAGGGCGACGTCCATCAGGCCGTCGATCGAACGGCGCACCAGATCGATGCCGGTGACGACAATGTGCAAACCGACCGCGATCGCGATCAGCGGGTCGAGTATGTTCCAGCCCGGAAGGAACGCGATGACCAGCAGCCCGCCGAGCACGCCGGCCGAGGTCCATACGTCAGTGAGCAGATGCCTGGCGTCGGCTTCGATGGTTACGCTGTCGTGCTTGGCGGCGACATCTAGCATCAGGCGCGCAGTGGTGAAATTCATCGCCGCGGCAAGCAGACCCACAACTATGCCCCAGCCTAGGTTCTCCAGCGGTGCCGGGTGCATGAAGCGGTTCCATCCGGTATAGATGATGGATGCCGCCGCAAACAGTATCAGGGTGCCTTCGACGCCGATGGAGAAATACTCCGCCTTGTCGTGCCCGTAGCTGTGGCGATCGTCGGCCGGCTGCTCGGCAATGGTGAGCGCGGTCAGCGCGATCAGCCCCGCGGCGAGATTGACCAGCGCCTCCAGAGCGTCGGACAGGAGGCTCACCGAATCGGTGAGGAAATAGGCGCCGAACTTCAGGGCAAGCGTCGCGATCGACGTGGCGATCGAAAGAAAAGCCATTCTTTTTGCAGCTTTCATCGCCATGTCACTTGTCGTGAATCGTCACCCGGCTGATCCGAAGCAGGCCTTCGTGCGCGCCCCGCGCGAAGGCGTTCGCAATCATTATGCCACCGCGGCAGCGCCGGCACGCTCTGCGATAAGTTCGGGCCAGCGGTGGTAAGTCAGTCGCTTCACCTGGCACAACTGGCCCGGGCCGGCCTGATCCGCGGGCGCCAGGACGGCCTACCGGCTCAACCGCGCCGACGGTGGGAAGCACAACATCGACTGCCCCTCGGCGTTGATCGGAGCGTCGAATTTCTTTTAGATGGCCGTCGCCGCGGTCGTCAGCCTGTTCGGCTTTGAATCCGGCGCGGCGCTCGCAACGGTGGTCGGCGTGCCGATCGAGATACCTGCGATGCTCACGGTAGTCAGGCCGGTCGATTCCACGCGCGGCTGGTACGAGCGCGGCATCTGATCCGGTCGGACGAGTCTAGTCGCCTTCGAACTCGCACAAGGTGAACACCTTGTGCTTGAGCTTTTCCAGGCGCTTGCGCCCGCCCAGGTCGGGCAGGTCGATCACAGCGCACACTTCCACCACCGTGCCGCCCACCTTTTCGATCAGCTTGATCGCCGCCTCCGCGGTGCCGCCGGTGGCGATCAGGTCGTCCACCAGCAGCACGCGCTCGCCCCTGGCAATTGCGTCTAGGTGAAGCTCGACGCGGTCCACGCCGTATTCGAGCTCGTAGTCGTGGCCGACAGTCTCGGCCGGCAGCTTGCCCTTCTTGCGTACCGGCACGAAGCCGACGCCGAGCTGGAACGCCAGCGCCGCACCGATGATGAAGCCGCGCGATTCGATGCCGGCGATCTTGTCTATCTTCGCCCCGGTGTAGCGGTGCACGAACTCGTTGATGGTGATGCGAAAGCCGACGGCGTCCTTGAGCAGGGTCGTGATGTCGCGGAACATCACCCCCTGCTTGGGATAGTGCGGCACGGTGCGGATGAGCGATTTGATCGGCATGGCTGGCGGTCCCTGATTGTCGTTGCCTGGGCTATTTCGGATGGAGCATGCGTCCCGCTACGGCATCCAAGCGCCGCAGCATCTCCGGGTCACGCGCCTCGGGCGCGGTGATCAGCGCGTGCTCGAGCGCACGGCGGCAACTGCAATCCGCCGCCGCCGCGTCCCGCGCCAGCAGCGGCGCCGCTTGCTTCACCAGCGAACGCGCTTTTTCCGCATTGGCGAGCAGCACCTTGATGATCGCCTCCACCGTGACGTCGTCGTGATGCGGGTGCCAGCAATCGTAGTCAGTGACCATTGCGACGGTCGCGTAGCACATCTCGGCCTCGCGCGCGAGTTTAGCCTCGGGCATGTTGGTCATGCCGATCACGTCGCAGTTCCAGGTGCGGTACATCTCGGACTCGGCCAGACTGGAGAACTGCGGTCCCTCCATCACCAGATAGGTGCCGCCGCGCGCCGTTTCGATGCCGGCTGCGCGCGCCGCCGCCTCGAGGTGATCGCCCAGGCGGCTGCACACCGGACGCGCCATGGAAACGTGTGCCACCATGCCGGTGCCGAAAAAACTTTTCGCGCGCGCGAATGTCCGGTCGATGAACTGGTCCGCGATGACGAACATGCCCGGATGCAGGTGCTCGCGCAGCGATCCCACCGCACTCACCGACACGACATCGGTCACGCCGAGGCGCTTCAGGGCGTCGATATTGGCGCGAAAATTGATTTCGGAAGGCGGAATCCGGTGGCCGCGGCCGTGTCGCGGCAGGAACACCATGGGCACGCCGTCGAGCTCGCCGCAGAGCATTTCGTCCGAAGGCTCGCCGAAGGGCGAGGCCACCTTCACCCAGCGCTTGCCGGCAAGGCCGTCGATGTCGTAGACGCCGCTGCCGCCGATAATGCCCAGCACCTGCTTTGCGTGGTTCGAGCGCATCGCCCCGTTCTCCGTTCACCAAACTTTATCGGCGCCTGCGGGCAGCGTGCATCGTGCGCAGACCGCCTGTCGGCGTCGTGCTCGAACCAAAGCGACACTGCACAGGCGAATCCGGCTGGACCTGGTTCGGATTGGTGCCGGGTAGAGGAGTCGAACCTCCGACCTTCGCATTACGAATGCGCTGCTCTACCAACTGAGCTAACCCGGCCGAGCTACATCAATGCGATCAGGCGATCCAGCGGAAGGGCACGATTATATGCGCGGGCGCGCGGGCAAACAAGGCGCGCGCGGGAAGTCTTTCGCTAGCGCAAGCGGCGGAGCGCGCCGAGGCCGATCGCAGTCGCGGCTCAGTTTGCCGGGCGCGTGCGCACGATGATGTCGATGCCGGCTGTGACCATTCCGGGCGGCAGCGGCGGCAGGCCGTCCACGTGCACGCCCGCCGCGGCAATGTCGGTGATTTCGCCCGACACGACATCGTAGAAATGATGATGCTCGCTGGTGTTGGCGTCGTAGAACACTTTGTTCGGGTCAACGATCAGTTCGCGCACCAGACCTTTGTCCAGAAACAGCTTGAGCGTGTTGTACACCGTGGCTTTCGAGGTCTCCGCGTAGCGCACATTGACCGCCGTCAGTATCTGGTCGGCGGACGGATGCCAGCGCTTCTCGAACAAGACGAGTGCGATCTCGATGCGCTGATGCGTAGGCGTAACGCCGTGCGCGCGCAACAATTCGGTCACACTTTCCCGGGTGTTGAACTCTAAGCTCATGTTTGCATGATATATTGAAATCTGGACTTTGTCTAATCTGGTTTTAGGCGGCCGTCGTCGTAGGTCACCTCAATGCGCATGATCGTTGCGACCGGCTGCCCGTTGCGCTCCCCCGGTGAGAAGCGCAGGTCCTTGAAGGTCGCAAGCGCGGTTCGTGTAAACAGCTCCGGCAGCTCGCTGTTTTCCACCGCGATGTCGGCGACCGCGCCGAATTGGTTGATCCATAGAGTCAATACTATTTTTCCCGAGGCGACGATCGGTTGGATTTGCGGCGCATCCAGTTCTGCGGCGTTGAGCGGCTGCGGCCGCCTGGTGAGCTGATCCGTGGTGTAGTACACAGGCGCGGCAAGCGGCAGCAGGTCGGCGCCTTCGGCACGCTGCGGCGGCGCAGGCTGGGGCGGACCGGGAACCCGCTGCTCGGGCGGCGGATTATCTTGCGGCGCCGCTGCGGCTGCAGCGCCGGCCGCGGCCACCTGGCGAACCGGCGCGCCCGCCCCAAGCAGCCTCGCGTCGAGCACAGGCGGCAACGGCCTGGGCGCCGCGGGCGCGAGCCGCGTTTCGCGCGTGCTCTTGCCCAGGTAGGGCAGGAACACCACCGCCGCATGCAGCAGGCCGGAGAGCGCGAGTGCAAGCAGCAGCCGCGACCGGGCCGAAGCGCTGAGGCCACGCCCGGCCAAAACCGGCCGCGCAGCCGCCTGCGCCGACATAATCTGACCGTTCATGCCGGATAAGCAACCGTATGTCGCAGGAACTTTACCAATGCCGCCATCGGACTATTATTCCAGCATCGAACGCTGATTACCGCGCTGAATTTCGACATCACACGTTTGCGCCACACTTAAGGGGAGAGGCTGTCCATGAAGAAACAGAGCGGATTCACGCTGATCGAACTGATGATGGCACTGGTCGTCGTAGGCATTCTTACGGCGGTTGCGCTGCCTTCCTATACCAAGTACATCGTCCGCAGCAGAGTCCCCGACGCAACTTCGAATCTTGCCACCAAGCGGGTGCAGATGGAGCAGTGGTTTCAGGACAATCGCACCTATGTAGGCGCGACGGCCTGCAACGCCGACACCACCAGCAGCAAGTATTTCGATTTTTCCTGCCCGGTGCAGACCGCAACGACCTACACCCTGCAGGCGGCGGGCAAGAGCACGATGGCGGGCTTCACCTATGCCGTCGATCAGAGCAACGTCAAGACCTCCGCTTTCGCCTCGCCGGCGCCGTCCGGATGGGCGGCGGCGACGCCGAACAATTGCTGGGTTACCAATGTGGGCGGGGCGTGCTAGACAGGCTGCACGCGCGCAGGGGCATGACCTTGATCGAGCTCATGGTCGGGGTCGCGATCGTCGCGATCCTGTTCGCCCTCTCCGCACCCAGCTTCAGCACCTGGATCCAGAACACCCACATCCGCACCGCGGCCGAAGCCGTGCAGAACGGCTTGCTGATGGCGCGCGCGGAAGCGGTGCGGCGCAACGCCCCGGTGCGCTTCCAACTCACCGACACTCTGGACAACAGCTGCGCACTATCGACCTCCGGCACCAACTGGGTGGTAAGCCAGGACAATCCCTCGGGCGCCTGCGCGAGCGCGATCGCCGATCCCTCGGATCCCGCCCCGGCCGCGCCGCGCATCATCCAGACGCGCTCCGGCGCGGAAGGATCGAAGAACGCGCTGTTGTCTGCGACGCAGTCGAGCCTGATTTTCAACGGCCTGGGACGCGTGACGCCGGTCCCGGCCGGTAACGTCGACTTCAGCATCAGCAATCCGATCGGCGGCAATTGCGTCAGCCAGGGCGGCCTGATGCGCTGCCTGCGCATCAACACCACGCCGGCCGGACTGGTGCGCATGTGCGACCCGATGTTCCCCGCCACCGATCCCCAAGGCTGCCCGCCATGCCCAACCTGCCCGTTCTGAACATGCACATGCGCGCGCGCAATCCCGTCCGCCAGGCCGGCTCGATGCTGCTGGAATCCTTCATTGCCATTCTGATTTTCTCCATGGGCATCCTTGCGATCGTCGGCATGCAGGCCTCGGCGGTGAAGAGCGCGACCGACGCCAAGTACCGCTCCGAGGCCAGCCTGCTGGCGAACCAGCTGCTCGGCCAGATGTGGGTGAGCAATCGCACGCCGGCTACGCTGCTGCAGGCCAACTTCCAGGGTGGGGCCGGCACCGACAGCGTCGCCTACACCGCCTGGTACTCGGAAGTTCAGGCGACTTTGCCCGGGTCCAACGCGAATCCGCCCACCGTGGTCGTCAACCCCGCGAATGGCCTGGTGACCGTCACAGTGCTCTGGAAGGCGCCGAATGAAGCCACCGCGGACCCCGCGCACCGGTTCACGGTCGTCGCGCAGATCGACTAGGAGGCCGTCTTGAACCGGATCGCGCCCTCCCGCACCGCCCGCCGCGCAGCCGCCGGCTTCAGCCTGGTGGAAATCATGGTCGGCATGGTCATCGGCATGCTCGGCATCATCATCATGATGCAGGTATTCACGCTGTCTGAGAGCCAGAAGCGCAGCACCACCGGTGGCGGCGACGCGCAAAGCAGCGGCGCGATCGCGCTGTTCGGGCTGCAGCGCGATCTCCGCCAGGCCGGCTACGGCGTAAGCGCCCCGAATCTGGTCGGCTGCAACCTGCTGCTGCGCGCCGGCGTGACTCTGAATTCGCTCGCGCCGCTGACCATCAACCATGCCAGCATCACCGGGCAGGATGCGAACACCGACACGCTGCTGCTGGTCTACGGCAACACCAACGGTTCGCCGCAGGGCGACGGCATCGTGGCGCAGCCCGCGACCGCCGGAGGGGCGGTTGCGCCGGACATCTATGCGGCGCAGACCCCGACCTCGTTCGTCACCGCGGACCAGATCGTCGCCACGCCACAGAACCGCGCCTCACCCTGCAATCTGAGCCTGACCAGCGTCGCTGCAGTCGGCGTCGCCAGCCCGGCCAACGTGACGGTGACCGCGGGAACCGGTGTCGCCTCCATGAGCAACGGCACGCTGTTCAATCTCGGCCAGGCGCCGCGCGTGCTCGCCTACGCCATCCGCGGCGGCAATCTGACGCAATGCGACTACCTGGTGAATAACTGCGGCAACGCGGCGAACAACAACAATACCGCGATCTGGGTGCCGATTTCGAACAACATCGTCAGCCTCAGAGCCGAGTACGGACGCGACACCAATACGCCGATGGACGGATTCGTCGACCTGTTCGACACCACCGCGCCGGCCAACGCCTGCGACTGGGTGAAGGTCTCCGGCGTGCGCATCGCGCTGGTCGCGCGCAACGCCACATTCGAGAAGCCGGTTATTGTCGCGGGCGTCCCTACGTTCGTCACCACCACCGCCCCGGCCTGGGACGGCGACACGGTGAGCAATGCGGCGGCGGTGGCGGCCAACAACATCGATCTGACGCAGTCGAGCTTCGATACGGCAGCAAACGCCACCTGGCAGAACTATCGTTACCGGGTGCTGCAAACGGTGGTGCCGCTGCGCAATCTGGTATGGCAGGGAGTGCAAACGGGATGTTGAGCAGAATGCAAATGCGGCCGGTCCGCGGCCGCGCGCGGCAGGCGGGCGTGGTGCTTATGATGGCGCTGATCGTGCTGGTGGCGATGACGCTGGCCGGCATCGCCCTGGTGCGCTCGGTCGATACCAGCAATGTCATCGCGGGCAATCTTGCGTTCCAGCAGGCGGCGACCCATGCGGGGGATGCCGGCACCGAAGCCGCCGTGACCTGGCTGCAAACCAACAATACCGGCATCACGCTATATGCCAATATCCTCGGCCAGGGCTATGCGGCGTCGCGCCAGGACCCGGCCGCGGGCCAGAGCTGGGCGGATTACTGGAGCAACGTACTGGTTCCGGCGGGCCAGGTTGTGACGCTCGCGCCGGACGCCGCCGGCAATACCGTCGGCTACACCATCCAGCGCCTGTGTAACGCGGTCGGCGATCCTACCTCCGGCGTCGGCTGCGCGGTTACGCAGTCTGTCGGGGCCATGGCCTCCAGCAGCCGGACTGCCGGCACCGTGGCGCTGCTCTATGCCAGCCAGATTTACTACCGCGTCACCACGCGCATTGCGGGGCCGCGCAATACGGTCAGCTACGTGCAGACGATCGTAGCCCTTTAAGCCAACCGCTGTCATCGAATAAGCGCAGGGAGCAAACCATGAAACGAACCATCCTCGGATACATCGGCCACGCGTTGATATTGCTGCTGTTCGCCGCTGCCGGCGCGCACGCCGCGTCCACCGATCTCGCGAATTCGCCGCTGGTAACCTCCGCGTCGTCGTCGGTGCGGCCCAACCTGATGTTCGTGCTGGACGATTCGGGCAGCATGGGCTGGGATTTTCTGCCGGACTGGGCCAACACCAGCGACGATACGCTGTTCCGCAACAACACCTATAACGGCGTCGCCTACAACCCGGCGGTGACCTACAGCCCGCCCGTGTATTACAACTCCGACGGCACGGTCAACACCACCGCCTATAAGAGCATGACCGCGGGCAATACTTCGAACTGGACCAGCGTGAAGAACGACGGCTATGGCGTGCAGTCCGGCAGCAACAGCAACCTCGTCGGCAACGCCTTTTTCTACACCTTCGTCGCGGGCGAGTACTGCGACAAGCCCAACCTGAAGACCTGCGTGACCCAAGCGGCGCCGAGCAACGCCTACCCCTACCCGGCGACGCTGCGCTGGTGCACCACCAGCGCCCTGACTTCCTGCCAGGCGGTGCGCGTCGATTCCGGCAGCACCACCTACACCTTTGCGCGCTACCCGATCGCCTCCACCACCATAGTCGTCAGCGGCAGCAGCAGCACCTCGGTCACCGGCATAACGGTAAACGGCGTGCAGATCCTGAGCAGCGGCACCGGCAGCACCACCAGTTCCAGCACGCTCGCCAGCTCTATTGCAAGCAACGTCGGCCTGGCAGGCTTCAGCGCCACGCGGAGCGGCAGCACGGTCACCATCACCGGCCCAACCACGGCGATCGGCAACACCCCGGTCATTACCAAGAGCGGCACCATGACGCTTACCCCGGCCGCGTTCGCCAGCGCGGTGCCGGGCTCCAACCTGTTCACCAACATTGTTTCCGGCAACAACAGCTACCCCTATCCCGGCGCCGTGGCCAAGGCGACCACGCGCTCCGACTGCACCGGCACCACGTGCACCTACGCCGAGGCAATGACGAACTACGCGAACTGGTGGGCCTATTACCACACCCGCATGCAAATGATGAAGACCTCCGCCAGCCTTGCGTTCCAGTCGGTGGGCTCGAACTACCGCGTAGGCTATGCGACCCTCAACAACAACCAGGGCAACGCGTTCATCAACCTGGGAACCTTCGACAACACGCAGAAGCTGGCCTGGTACAACAAGTTCTTCGCCGCCGTTCCGAACAATTCGACGCCGCTGCGCGCGACGCTGTCGGAAATCGGCCGGATCTACGCCGGCAAGTACAACGGCAGCAGTTACAACGGCGTCACCGTGACTGACCCGATGCAGTATTCCTGTCAGCAGAACTTCACCATCCTGTCCACCGACGGCTACTGGAACGAGGGTTCGGGCTTCTATCAGCTGAACGGAAGCACCAATGTCGGCAACCAGGACAGCGTAGAACCGCGGCCGTTCAACGACGGCGGCGGCAGCGTGATCACGCAGGTGACGCCCAGCATTACTGTGGTGCAAACCCAGACCGCCACCGATCAGACCATTACCACCCAATGGCAGCGGTACGTCTACACGCAGGGCGCCGGCGGCAGTGCCGACGGTTGCAACAATGCTAGCAAACACGATATCTTCCGACAACAGCAGAGGTACACGGAAACGAAGACGACCACAGTCACCTCCGTCAATAATGCAACTACAACCTCCACGCGCACGGTGATTACAAGCAACGGCGTGGTGACTTCCGACACCACCGCCACCAACACCAACAACTCGATCGTCAGCAACAATACCGTCGTCAACAGCGACAGCCCTCCGGCCTGGGCCAACTTCGGAACCAACACAGTCTCAAGTAACTGCACCACCAGCGGGCTGCCCAGTCCCAACCCGAGCAGTCCGTCGGTGGTCACCACGAACACCCTGACCACCTCGGGCCCCACCACCACGGTCGTGTCGACCACCGGACCGACTACCGGCGCCACCACCACGACCACTACGTCGACCGGTGGCACCTCGAACACCCTGTCCGACGTATCGGAGTACTTCTACACCAACGACCTGCGCACCGCGGCGCTTGGCAACTGCACCGGCTCGCCGATCCCGCCTGCCGTCGCCGGACTGGACGTGTGCACCGACGACGTACCGCAAAGCGGCCTGGACGGCGCTTCCTGGCAGCACATGACCACCTTTACCCTGGGCCTGGGCGCATCCGGCTTCATGCAATTCGGGACGAACTACGCGAACGCCTCCAGCGGCGATTTCTTCGACGTCAAGAACGGCACTACCGCGAACCCGGCCGGCGGCATCTGCAGCTGGCAATCCAGCGGCGCCTGCAACTGGCCGGCTCCGGTGAGCAACGAGCAGACCACCATCGACGACCTGTGGCACGCCGCTGTAAACGGGCGCGGCACCTACTTCAGCGCCACCAATCCGGCTTCACTCAACTCCGGGCTCTCGAGCGCGCTGGCCGGGGTGAGCGCGCGTACCGGCTCCTCGGCCGCAGCGACCACCAGCAACCCGAACGTGACCTCGGGCGACAACTTCGTGTTCAGCTCGACCTTCACCACCAATACCTGGGACGGCGAACTGGTGCGCCAGCAGCTCGACCTGGTGACCGGCGTGGTGTCCAATACCGTCGACTGGTCGGCGCGGGACCAGCTCGACGCCAATGCGTCGCGCGTGCTCTATACCTTCGACGGCGCCGCCGGGAATAAACTCAAGACCTTCAACTGGGCGTCGCTGAGCGTGGCGCAGCAGGCCTACTTCAGCCTGCCGGCCATTTCCCCGCTGTCGCAATTCTGCGTCAGCGGCGCCACCTGCCTTTCCGCCGCCGACCAGACCGCGGCGTCCGGGCAGCCGGTGGTGGATTTCCTCCGGGGCGACCGCACGAACGAAGGCGTTTCGACCGACATCTCCAAGTATTTCCGCGCACGCGGCCACATCCTGGGCGACATCGTGAACGCGGAAGCGGTGTACGTGAAGAAGCCGCTCTACAACTACGCCGACGCGGGCTACAGCGCGTACATCAACGTTGCGCGCCAGGGCATGGTCTACGCCGCCGGCAACGACGGCATGTTGCACGCGTTCAACGCCACCACCGGCGCCGAGTCCTGGGCATACGTCCCGACCCTGGTCATGCCCAATCTGTACAAACTCGCCGACAAGAACTATTCGGCTAACCACCGCTATTTCGTCGACGGCACGCCGGTCTCCGGCGACGTGTACTTCGGCGGCACCTGGCATACCATCGTGGTCGGCGGCATGAACGCCGGCGGCCGCGGCTACTATGCGCTCGACGTCACCACTCCGGCGTCGCCCGTGGCCCTGTGGGAATACACCGAAGCAAACATGGGCTACACCTACGGCAATCCGACGATCACCAAGCTCGCGGACGGCACCTGGGTGGTGCTGGTGACTTCGGGCTACAACAATGTTCCCGATACAGCCAGCGTCACAGGCGACGGCGTAGGCCGCCTGTACGTGCTCAATGCCAGCACCGGCGCGCTGATCCGCTCTATCAGCACCGGCGTGGGCAGCACCACCACGCCGAGCGGGCTCGCGCGCGTCAGCGCCTGGGTCACCAACGCGACGTCCGATAACACCGCCCTGCGCGCCTACGGCGGCGACCTGCTCGGCAACATGTGGCGCTTCGACATCAACGGCAACGTGGGCGCGGCCGGCTACGACGCGCAGAAGATGGTGACGGCCTATGCCAACTCGGCGGGCACGATAACCCAGCCCATCACCACCCGTCCCGAGCTCGGCGACGTCGCCGGCGTCGCAGTGGTGTACTTCGGCACCGGCCGCTTCCTCGGCGTCGTCGACCTGACCGACACCACGCTGCAGACGTTCTACGCGGTCAAGGACACGCTGGGCACGACCACCTACACCAATCCCCAGGCCTCGGGATCCAACTTCGTGCAACAGGTCGTGAGCAACACCACCTGCCCCGCCGGCTCGCCCGCGACTATCTGCACCCTGGGCCAGTCGGTGCGCACCAGCACCAGCAACACGGTGAATTTCGCCACCAACAACGGCTGGTACGTGAACCTGCCGGATTCGGGAGAACGCGCCAACACCGACCCGAACCTGGCGCTGGGGACGCTCGGCTTCACCACGAACGTCCCGAACACCAGCGCCTGCACCGCGGGCGGCTACAGCTATCGCTACGTGCTCGACTATCGTACCGGAGCGCCGGTGTCCACCTCGACCACGGGGGTGAGTGCGATCAAGCTCGGCAATGCGCTGTCAACGCGCGGTGTGTTCGTGCGCCTGCCGAACAATACGGTGGTGCAACTGACGCGGCTGTCCGACGGCACCACCATGACCACCAACGTACCCATAGGCGCGGGCGTCGCGCCGGTGCGCCGCGTCTCCTGGCGCGAACTGATCCAGGATCAGTAGCGGACGGCCCCGGGGTTGCCGGGTATCACGGCACCCCGGGTCGCTTCCCGCCGGCCGGACTTTCCCGGCGCAATCAGTGCTCGGCCGCAGCGCCGGCGGCCAGGCCCTTGGGCAGCGGGAAGGTCACACCCTCTTCTTTTCCCCTAAGCTGGGTGACGCGCTGCACCCCCAGCTCCTGCAGTCTGGCGATGACTTCCAGCACCAGCACCTCCGGCGCCGAGGCGCCCGCCGTGAGGCCGATGCGCTTGCGGCCCTGCAGCCATTCCGGGCGCAGTTCGGACGCCTTGTCGATCATGTGCGCCTCCACCCCCAGCGTCTGCGCCACCTCGCGCAGGCGGTTGGAATTCGAGCTGTTGGGCGAACCGACCACGATCACCAGATCGCATTGCGGCGCCAGGAGTTTCACCGCGTCCTGGCGGTTCTGCGTGGCATAGCAGATATCGTCCTTCTTCGGTCCGACGATGCCCGGGAAGCGCCGCTTCAGCGCGGCGACGATGGCCGCGGCGTCGTCCACGGACAGCGTGGTCTGGGTGACGTAGGCGAGCTGGTCCGGGTTTTCGACCGTCAGCGTCTCTACATCCGCAACCTTTTCCACCAGGTACATGCCCTGCGCCGCCTGCCCCATGGTGCCCTCCACTTCGGGATGCCCGCGATGACCGATCATGACGATGCCGCGGCCCTGCTCGCGCATCCTGGCGACTTCGCTATGCACCTTGGTCACCAGCGGGCAGGTCGCGTCGAACACCTTTAGGCCGCGCTCCTCGGCCTCGCGCCTGATCGCCGGCGACACGCCGTGCGCGCTGAATATCACGGTGCTGCCGGCCGGAACCTGGTTCAGCTCCTCGACGAACACTGCACCTTTCGTACGCAGGTCGTCGACGACGAATTTGTTGTGCACCACTTCGTGGCGCACGTAGATCGGCGCACCGTAGAGCTCCAGCGCGCGCTCGACAATGCTGATCGCGCGTTCTACGCCGGCGCAGAACCCGCGCGGATTGGCTAGCAAGACTTCCATGGTCAGATCCAAGAAATGGTTATGATCGCGTTAGGATGTTGTGGGAGGCCCGCCCCCGGGCCGATTGCACTTCGATTTGGCTCCGATCGCGGCGAGGGCGCCGCTCCCGCATCATTACGCCGCCCCCGCGCGCCGCGCGCGCGGCCGAAAACTGTCAGCGATCAGCAACGCCGCGCCCACGGTGATCGCCGAGTCGGCCAGGTTGAACGCCGGCCAATGCCAGCCGGCGAGGTGAAAATCGAGAAAATCGACGACATGGCCGAGTACGATGCGATCCAGCACGTTGCCCACCGCCCCGCCCAAAATCAGGCTGAGCGCAACGCAGAACAATTTCTCGCCGGCGTGGCGCACCAGCAGCACGCTGATCACGACCATTGCAATCAGCGCAATCGCGATGAAAAAACCGCGCTGCCAGCCCGCTGCACTCGCCAGAAAACTGAACGCCGCCCCCTTATTGTAGGTCAGGACCAGGTTGAAGAAACCGGTGTATGCGCGGGTTTCGCCGTAGCCGAAGCTCGCGCTCACCCAATACTTGGTCAACTGGTCGAGCAGCATGACGACCAGCGCCCACGTGTACCAGGGCGCGAGCTTACGCATGCGACCTCGGCTCGCCGGCGCCGTGCAGGTTCGATACGCAGCGGGCGCAGAGTCCCGGATGCGCACTGTCGGCGGTGCCCACGTCGCCGCGGTAGTGCCAGCAGCGCTCGCATTTGGCGTGCGCGCTGGCGCGCACGATCACCGCCTCCTCGGCGGCAGTGCCGACCGCGGTCAGCGTCGCGCTGGAGGTGATCAGCACAAAGCGCAGATCGTCGCCTAGCGACTGAAGCAGGGCCAGCTTGTCTGCGCTCGCGCGGACCTCGACTTCGGCCTGCAGCGACGAGCCGATGTTTCCGGCAGTGCGCGCCTCCTCCAGCTGCTTTTGCACTTCGGCGCGCACGGCGCGGATCCTGGTCCAGCGTTCGAGCAGCTCCGGCGCCTGGTCCGCAGCCGGAAATTCGTTCCAGGTGTGCGCAAACACGCTTGCATCGCCGGCGTGCGCGCCAAGCGCCCAGATTTCTTCCGCGGTGAAGGAAAGTATCGGCGCCATCAGCCGCACCAGGCGCTGCAGTATCTGGTACAGGGCATTCTGCGCCGAGCGCCGCGCCTTCGAGTTCGCGCCTGCCGTGTACAGCCGGTCCTTCAGGATGTCGAGGTAAAAACCGCCCAGGTCCTCGGAACAGAAGCCCTGCAGCTTCTGCGCCACGAAGTGGAAGTCGTAGTTGTCATAGTCGCGCACGATTTCGCGCTGCAGCGACTGCATCAACGCCAGCGCGTAGCGGTCGATTTCGAGCCATTCTCCCGGCGGCAGCGCATGCGCCTTGGGGTCGAAGTCGGCGGTATTGGCGAGCAGGAAGCGCAGCGTGTTGCGAATGCGGCGGTAGCTCTCGACCACGCGTTTGAGGATCTCGTCCGAGATCGACAGTTCGGCCGAATAGTCGGTCGCCGCTACCCACAGGCGCAGAATTTCGGCTCCGAGGCTTCCCGCGACCTTCTGCGGCTCCAGCGTGTTGCCCAGCGATTTCGACATCTTGCGGCCCTGGCCGTCGACGAAGAAGCCGTGCGTGAGCAGAGCCTTGTAGGGCGGCACGCCGTTCAACATGCACGACACCAGCAGCGAGGAATGGAACCAGCCGCGATGCTGGTCGGAGCCTTCCAGATACAGGTCCGCCGGAAACTGCAGCTTGGCGCCGTGCGAGCCGGCGCCCTTCGCCTGCCCGTCGGGCCCGCCTATCACGGTCTGATGGGTGGAACCGGAATCGAACCAGACGTCGAGCGTATCTTTGATCTTGACGTATTGCCCGGCCTCCGCGCCCAGCAACACCTGCGGATCGAGCGTCTGCCAGGCCTCGATGCCGCCTTGCTCCACCACCTGCGCCACTTGTTCGAGCAGCTCCAGGGTGCGCGGATGCAGTTCGCTGGTTTCCTTGTGGATGAAGAAAGGCATCGGCACGCCCCATTGGCGCTGGCGCGACAGCGTCCAGTCCGGGCGGTTGGCGATCATGCCGTGCAGGCGCGCCTGGCCCCAGTCCGGATAGAAGCGCGTGTTGTCGATCGCGCGCAAGGCGGTTGCGCGCAGCGACTCGGCGGGCTTCACCCCCTTGAATCCCGGCGGCTCGTCCATGGCGGCGAACCATTGCGTGCTGGCGCGATAGATGATCGGCGTTTTGTGGCGCCAGCAGTGCATGTAGCTGTGCGCGTAGTCTTCGGAGTGCAGCAGCGCGCCGACCTCGGCGATTTTCTTGACTACCTCCGCATTGGCTTTCCAGATGTTCATGCCGCCGAAAAATGGCAGCGCTTCCGCGTATTTCCCGTCCGCCATCACCGGCGTGAGAATCTGCTCGTCCTTCATCCCGTAGCGGCGGCAGGAATCGAAGTCCTCCACGCCGTAGGCGGGGGCGCTGTGCACGATGCCGGTGCCGGTATCGAGCGTCACGTATTCGCCCAGGTACACCGGCGCGAGACGGTCGTAGAACGGGTGGCGGAAATTGATCAATTCCAGCGCCTTGCCCTTGCACGAGGCAAGCACTTTGCCCGCCAGTCCGTAGCGCGCGAGGCAGGCATCCTGCAAATCGGCCGCTAGGATCAGCAGCCCGCGTTCGGTCGAAATCAGGTTGTAGGCGTGCTCGGGGTGCGCGTTCAGTGCCTGGTTGCCGGGAATGGTCCATGGCGTGGTGGTCCAGATCACGATCCAGCCTTTCTCGGTCGGCAATTTAGCCAGCCCGAACGCGGCGGCGATCTTCTCCGGCTCGGCAAATGCGAAGCCGACGTCAATGGCGAAATCTTTCCGGTCGGCGTACTCGACTTCGGCTTCGGCCAGCGCCGAGCCGCAGTCGAAGCACCAGTTCACCGGCTTCAGTCCGCGATAGACGTAGCCCTTTTGCAGCAATTTGCCCAGGGTGCGGATTTCGTCGGCCTCGTTGCCGTAGGCCATGGTCAGATAAGGATGGTCCCAGTCGCCGAGCACGCCCAGGCGGCGGAAGTCCTGCTTCTGCCGCTCGACTTGCTCTGCGGCATAGGCGCGGCACAGGCTTTGCGTCTTTTCCACCGGCAGGTGTTTGCCGTGGTGCTTTTCGATCTCGCGCTCGATCGGCATGCCGTGGCAGTCCCAGCCCGGCACATAGACGGCGTCGAAGCCGGCCATGTTGCGCGCCTTGACGATGATGTCCTTGAGTATCTTGTTGATCGCATGACCCAGATGGATGTCGCCGTTCGCATAGGGGGGGCCGTCGTGCAGGATGAATTTCGGCCTGCCTTTGGACGCGGCGCGTATCGCCTCGTAGATTTTCTTCTCCTGCCATTGCTGCACCCAGTGCGGTTCGCGCTTGGCAAGGTCGCCGCGCATCGGAAACGGCGTGTCGGGAAGGTTCAGCGTGTTCTTGTAATCAGCCATGATTCGCTTCGAGTGGTTCGTTCGATCGGATGATCGTCGGCGGGCGCGCCGTGAATACAGGCTTCATGCGGGCACCTGCGCCGCGAAGAATTCCCTGGCGATATCGCAGTCCAGGGCAATGCGCGCTTTCAGTGCATCGAGATTGGGGAATTTTTCCTCATCGCGTATTTTGTGCAGGAATTCGACGCGCAAATGCCGGCCGTAGAGTTCGCCGGCGAAATCGAACAGGTGCACCTCTAACTTGGCGCGGCCGCTGTTGTCCACCGTGGGGCGCAGCCCCAGGCTCGCGGCGCCATTGCGCACCTGACCGTCGCCGTCGATGGTGCGCGCGGCAAAGATTCCGGAAAGCGGCGGGCGGTTGTGTTGCAACTGCACGTTGGCGGTCGGGAAGCCGATCTGCCGGCCGAGCTTGTCGCCGTGCACCACGCGGCCGCTGATGCTGTAGGAGCGTCCCAATAGCGCCTTTGCAGCGTCCAGCTTGCCCGCGGCAAGCGCTGTGCGCACGGCGGAACTCGATACGCGTACGCCCTCGTGCTCGACCGTGTGCATCGCTTCCAGTCCGAAGCCGTATTTGGCCGACGCCTGCTGCAGCAGCGCGAAGTCGCCGGCGCGGTGCGCGCCGAAACGGAAGTCGTCGCCGATCAAGAGCCAGCGCATCCCGAGGCCCGCGAGCAGCACCTGCTCGATGAAATCCTGCGGCGATCGGCTGGCGTAGGCGCGGTTGAAGCGGTCGACCTGCACGCACTCGACGCCCTGCGCCGCCAGCAGCTCCAGCTTTTCCCGCAGCGAGGTAAGCCGCGTCGGCGCGGTCTGCGGCGCGAACAGCTCCAGCGGATGCGGTTCGAAGGTCAGCACGCAGGCGCGCAGGCCCTGTGCTTGCGCGCTCTGCTTGAGCCGCGCGAGCATCGCCTGATGGCCGCGGTGCACGCCGTCGAAGTTGCCGATGGTGAGCGCCGTGGCCGCCTCGCCGTGTCCGGAAATGCTGCGGCAAACCCGCATGTTCAGAATCTGCTCCGTATAGCTAAAATCCTGAATTATAGCGGCTTTCCTTCACCCCCGGAAGGCGATTCGGCATTGCGCAGCAGTGTTCTTCGCTAGTCAAGCCGTGGCGCGCGCGCGGCCGCCACCCACTTCGCAAAGAAGAACATTGCGGCCAGGAACAGCAACGAAAACCAGATCAGCGACCACTCCGGCACCTGCAGACCCAGCACCGGTTCGTGCGGCGTCGTGCATTCGCCGCTTGCGTGAAACAGCCAGGGCAGCAGTCTGGCCGTCGGCAGATCATTGACGTATTGCTCCAGCACGTCGATGCCGCAGCCGAATTTCGGGTGATGCAACACCCACACGTGGCGCGCCGCGACGCCGAGCCCGGCCAGCGCGGCCAGGGCCAGTGCCGCGGCGTAGCCAACCGTGCCGCCGCGCCGCGGCGCGTGTATCGCCCCGGCCAGTGCGATCAGTCCGAACAGCGAGAATCCCGCGCGCTGCATCACGCATAGCGGACACGGCGCCTGGCCCTTGAGATGCTGCAGCACCAGCGCCTCGGCAAGAAGCGCGAAGCACAGCAGCGCGAAGCCCGCGAATACCCGGCGCGGATTCAAATCGACCTGCAACTTGCTTCTGCTTTCATTTGACCTTCGAATTTAGGCTATAAGTGCCGGTGAGACTCGTCTTGGCGAGCACATGACCTTCGATCGCCTTCAGCACATCGGTGGCCTTGAAGGTCCCGTCCACCAGGCAGCGCGCGCAATCGAGCGCATACAGCGTGAATACGTAGTGGTGCAGGATTTCGTCGTTCCACGGCGGGCAGGGACCGTCGTAGCCGAAGTAGTTGCCGCCCATGTCCTTGTCGCCCGCGAACCAGCCGGTGTAGTCGTTTAGCCCATGGCGCGCGCCGCGCTTGGCCTGCGGGCCCGGCTTGCCGCGCGCAGTGACGTCATCGGAATATTCGCCTTCCGCAATCGCGCTGGTATCCGCAGAAACATCCACCAGCGTCCAGTGATAGAAATCCACGCGCGGCAGGCCGGCGGGAACGCTGCGCCCCTCCTTGTTCACGTCGTCGCCTTTGCTGGGGACGTCGGGGTCGTGGCAGATCAGCGCGAAGGACTTGGTGCCGGCCGGAGCGCCGCTCCATGCCAGCTGCGGATTGCGGTTGGAAGACAGCGCGACGTGTTCGGTCGCGTGCGGCACGGCGAACGCAAAGGCGCCGGGAATGCGCTGATTGTCGCCGAAGCTTGAGCTGCTGAGTTTCATCTTATTACCTCCTGCGCAACAATGAATTCGGTATTGCGGACCTCAATCGGTCGAACGCGGGTGATCCGGGAACGCCGGGCACCGATAGGATTCGCGCCGGCCGCTTTAGTTCAGTCGCGCGCATGCCAGCCGCAGTGCGGCGGCCTTGCTTCTGATCTCGTTTGCATCGGGCGCGTCCGGGCGCCGCTCCAGATAGTCCTGCAGGTCGGCAAGCGCCGCGCGAAAACACTCGAGCCGGTAGTAGGCGAGGCCCCGGTCGCGCACCTCTTCAACCGCATGCGGCGCCACCATCACCATGCGCTGCATCACCTCCAGCGCATTCTGCGCTTCCTGTGTCTGCAGGTAAATGTTTTTCAGATTGTGCAGCAGGCGTGCAAGAATCTGCCGCGGCGTGGCCGCCTGCAGGAACTGCGCAAGCTGCGCCGTGCCGGCTTCGCCCTGCGGCAGCGCCAGCGCAAGGCGCGCGCGCAGTTCCGCCTCCGACTGCGCCTCGCCGCCGCAGTAGGGATCCAGCACCAGCTGCCCCGCGCGCACGCGCAACTTGACCAGGAAATGGCCCGGGAAGGACACGCCCTGCAAACGCAGGCCCACGCGCCGGCCGATTTCCATGTAGAGGATAGACAGCGTGATCGGGATGCCGGTGCGCCGATCGAGCACCTCGTTGAGATAGCTGTTGCGCGGATCGTAGTAGGCGAGCGTGTTGCCGCAAAAACCAAGTTCTTTGAACAGGTGCCGGTTCAGCACCACGATTTTCTGCTCGGCGAACGCGTCGGATGGAATACGGCTCCTGACGGTCGCGGCAATCGCGTCGATGCGCGCCATGTAGCCGGCGACATCCAGTCCGGGATAGGCGTCCTGCGCAATCAGCAGGCAGGCTTCGGCGAGGTCGAACTCCTCCCTGCACAGCAGCGCGGAAAAGGATTCGAGGCGATATTGCAGTTCCATGCCCTAGAACGTATTACAATACGAGGAGATATCTTCCTCCATGCTGCGTCGAGTCGGAAGCCATTGCAGCAATTCTGAATCGGCCTCCCGCAATGCGCAAGCGGTACTATTCGGCAGCGCGCCTGGCAAAATCACTGACGCGAAAGCCGAGCAGCCATAGCGTCGCAAAATAGATCGTGACGCCCAGGCACACCAGCCCGACCAGGCCCGCGAGCCGCGCCTGCCACGCCGCAGCCAGCCACCATGTCTCGCTGCCCGCGGCCCCCCACAGCACCGCGGCCATCGCCAGCAGGGCGCACGCGATCTTCCACGCGAACCGCCACCACCCCGGCTGCGGCTGGTAGATGCGATGCTGGCGCAGCTTGTAGTACAGCAGGCCGGCATTTAGGCATGCTCCCAGGCCGATGGCGAGGGCGAGTCCCGCGTGTTTGAGCGGCCCGATCAGGGCGAGGTTCATGAGTTGCGTCGAGGCCAGCGTAATCACTGCGATTTTCACCGGCGTGCGTATGTTCTGCCGCGCATAAAAGCCCGGCGCGAGAACCTTCACCAGAATCAAACCGACCAGCCCGATGCTGTAGGCAACCAGCGCGCGGCGCGTCATCCAGACGTCCTCTACGCTGAAATTGCCGTAGTGAAACAGCGTGCTGATCAGCGGCACCGCGAGCAGCGCGAGCGCCACCGCCGCCGGCAGCGCGAGCATCAGGGTCAGGCGCAGCCCCCAGTCGAGCAGGCGGCTGTATTGTTCCGTGGCGTCGCTTGAATAATACTTCGACAGGCTCGGCAGCAGGATGGTGCCCAGCGCGACGCCGAGCATGCCAGTGGGGAATTCCATCAGCCGGTCGGCGTAATACAGCCATGACACGCTGCCGTTGGCCAGAAACGAGGCGAAAATGGTGTTGATCAGCAGCGACAGCTGGGCAATGGAAACGCCGAACACGGCCGGGCCCATGAGCCTGAGTATGCGCTTGACCCCTGCGTCCATGAAATCCGCGCGCAAACGCGGCAGCATGCCGATCTTCGCCAGATAGGGCAGCTGCAGCGCGAGCTGCAGCACACCGCCGACGAGCACCGCCCATGCCAGCACAAGTACCGGCGGGTGGAAATATGGCGCAAACACCAGCGCGCAGAAAATGAAGCTCAGATTCAGCAGCGTCGGCGTGAACGCGGGCACGGCGAAACGGCTCCAGGTGTTGAGGATGCCGCCCGCGAGCGATACCAGCGAAATGAACAGCAGGTAGGGAAAGGTGATGCGCAGCATCGCCACGGTGAGGTTGAATTTGTCCGGTATCGCGGAGAATCCCGGCGCGCTCACATAAATGATCCAGGGCGCTGCAAGCACGCCGATGATGCTGACTACGAGAACCGCGAGCGACAGCGCGGTGGCCACGCGGCCGATCAGCAACCGGGTCTCGGTCTCTCCGTTGCGCGTCCGGTACTCCGCCAGGATGGGCACGAAGGCCTGCGAAAAAGCGCCCTCTGCGAACAGCCGGCGCAACAGGTTGGGAATGCGGAAGGCGACGAAAAACGCGTCCGTGGCGAGTCCTGCGCCGAACAGGCGTGCGATCACGGCGTCGCGCACGAAACCGAGGATGCGGGAAACCAGCGTCATGCTGCTCACCGTGGCGAGCGCGCGCAGAAGATTCATGGCAGCGATTATACGAAAACGAAGTTTCAGTGGAGGCCAACGTGCGAAGCGCGCTATGTCGGAACTAAAATGCACTTGCGTAACAAGGACTAAATCAGTATCATTGCGCCCTTTCGTGACGCTCACCCGGGTTCCACCATGGCCAATACAGATTCAGCGCGCAAGCGTTCCCGTCAAGCCGAGAAACAGCGGCGGCACAACTCCGGCCTGCGCTCCACGCTGCGCTCGGCAATCAAGGACGTGAACAAGGCGATCGCCGGCGGCGACAAGGAAGTTGCGAAAAAGGCGCTGAACCGCTCCACCAGCATCGTCGACCGCATCGCCGACAAGAAGATCATCCACAAGAACAAGGCAGCGCGCCACAAGAGCCGCCTGTCCGCCGCGATCAAGGCGATGGCCTAGAGCGCAATCGCCTCGCGCTCCGCGCATTGCGGCCGGCTAAATGCCGGCCGTTTTGTTTGGAGCGCACCCGATGGGCCAGTGCGGAAAGGGAAAGTCAGCCGCGCCGCCTCGGAGAAAATCCGGTCCGAATGAGAAAAAATACCGTTGGAACATAAATTTGCGTTGAATTGATCGAGGGCGTATGCTATTAATAGCTTAAGCGCTTGAATGAGGAGGAGTTTGTGGCGCCTTCAGCGATCATGAAATTCGGCTTTCGCATACGCACGCGCACCGGACTGCTGGTGGACAAGGTGCTGATACACGGCAGGGACGAAGCCGATGCGGAGCGTAAATTGCGCCAGATGTATCAGCATTGCAAGGTCTTGCAATGCACCGCGCACCCGCCCGGCAAGAACCGGGAATTCGCCGCCGCCGATTAGCGCACTTCGGCGTCACGCCCGGCGCCGCGACAGCGCGCCAATATTGCGTGCCATCGACCGGTCTCACCGGGCGGCATCCTGTTGCACCGAAGTACCCCCTGTCACGCCTCCGGCGCACTGCCGGTGGCGGCAGCAGTGTGCTAACATTGAAACAGTAAATCCAAGTACGGCACACGGCGGCAAATGCCGCCGTGTGCGTTTTGTTTTGGGGGCGTGCCCATGTCTCACGTAATGAACACCTATGCCAGGCTGCCGGTCGCATTCACGCACGGTCAGGGGGTGTGGCTGTGGGATGCGCAGGGCAAGCGCTACCTGGATGCGCTGGGCGGTATCGCCGTGAACACGCTCGGCCACGCTCACCCAAAACTGGCGCAGACGCTGGCGACGCAGGCGGGCAGGCTGATCCATACCTCGAATATCTACCAGATCACCGAGCAGGAAAACCTCGCCGACAAGCTCGCCGAAATGAGCGGCATGGACAAGGTGTTCTTCTGCAACTCCGGCTGCGAGGCGAACGAGGCCGCGATCAAGCTCGCGCGGCTGTTTGCCAGGAGCAAGAGCCTGGAGAATCCCGCGATCGTGGTCATGGAAAAGTCTTTCCACGGGCGCACGCTGGCCACGCTCTCGGCCACGGGCAGCCGCAAGGTGCATGCCGGGTTCGAGCCGCTGGTGTCCGGCTTCGTGCGCGTGCCTTACGACGATCTGGAGGCGGTGCGCCAGGTGGCGCAGAACAACCACAACGTCGTCGCGATCCTGGTCGAACCGATCCAGGGCGAAGGCGGCATCAACGTCGCCCACCTGGAGTATCTGCGCGGCCTGCGCGAGCTGTGCGACCAGTACCAGTGGCTGCTGATGCTGGACGAGATCCAGTGCGGCCTCGGCCGCACCGGCAAGTGGTTCTTCTATCAGCATGCGGGCTTTCTCCCGGACGTGGTCACGCTGGCCAAGGGGCTCGCCGGCGGCGTGCCCATAGGCGCCTGCCTCGCGAAGGGCGCGGCGGCCGAGCTGTTCAAGCCGGGGAACCATGGCTCCACCTTCGGCGGCAATCCGTTCGCCTGCGCCGCCGCGCTCACCACACTCGAAGCGATCGAGCAGGAAAAGCTGCTCGATAACGCGGTACAGATCGGCAATTTCCTGCGCGCCGGCTTCAGCGCGGCGCTGGCGGACCTCAAGGGCGTGGTCGCCGTGCGCGGCATGGGGCTGATGCTCGGCATCGAGCTCGACCGCCCCTGCGCGGAGCTGGTACAACGGGCACTGGATGCGGGCCTGCTCATCAACGTCACCGCGGAAAAGGTAGTGCGGCTGCTGCCGCCGCTCATCATGAACCGCGACGAAGCGCAGCAGCTGGTCGAACGCCTGTCGACCGTGATTCGCGATTTCCTCGGCCAGGCGGTCGCGGCAAACTGAGGCCGGGAACAGATCATGCAGCCGCGGCATTACCTGAAGTTCAGCGAGTTTACGCGCGCCGAGTACGACTATCTGCTCGAGCGCACGCGCTGGATCAAGGCACAGTTCAAGCAATACAAGCCCTACCATCCGCTCACCGATCGCACGCTGGCGATGATTTTCGAGAAACAATCGACGCGCACGCGCCTGTCGTTCGAGGCGGGCATGCACCAGCTCGGCGGCTCAGCCATATTTCTGAGCACGCGCGATACCCAGCTCGGCCGCGGCGAGCCGGTCGAGGACATGGCGCAGGTGGTGTCGCGCATGGTCGACATCGTCATGATCCGCACCTACGAGCAGGAAATCCTGGAACGCTTCGCCCGCGTGTCGCGCGTGCCGGTGATCAACGGGCTGACCAACGAATACCACCCCTGCCAGGTGATTGCCGACATTTTCACCTTCATCGAGCGCCGCGGACCGATCAGCGGAAAGAAGGTCGCATGGATAGGCGACTCCAATAACGTCTGCAACAGCTGGATGAAGGCCGCCGCGATTTTCGATTTCAAGCTGAACGTGTCGACGCCGCCCGGCTACGAGGTGGAAGCGGAGCGCGCCGGAACCTACGGCAAGCAGCATTTCGAGCACTTCGCCGACCCGATGGACGCAGTGCGCGGCACCGACCTGGTCACCACCGACGTGTGGACCAGCATGGGCTTCGAGGCCGAGAACGCCGAGCGCCTGCGCGACTTCAGCGACTGGCAGGTGGACGCCGACATGATGAAATTCGCGCATCCGGACGCCTTGTTCATGCACTGCCTGCCGGCGCATCGCGGCGAGGAAGTATCCGCGGAGGTGATCGACGGTCCGCAGAGCGTAGTCTGGGACGAGGCCGAAAACCGCCTGCATACGCAGAAGGCGCTGATGGAATTCCTGCTGCTGGGCAAGGTCGAATAAGCACCCGGCGCCGCGCACCCGCGGCCGACAACCGATTTTCCTACTTTCTTTCGAGCATACAAATGTCTAACAAGACCAGCGGAGTAAAAAAAGTCGTCCTTGCCTATTCCGGCGGACTGGATACCTCGGTCATCCTCAAGTGGCTGCAGGACCAGTACGGCTGCGAAGTGATCACCTTCACCGCCGATATCGGCCAGGGCGAAGAGCTCGAGCCGGCGCGCAGGAAGGCGAAGCTGTTCGGCGTAAAGAAGATCTTCATCGACGACCTGCGCGAGGAGTTCGTGCGCGACTTCGTGTTTCCGATGTTTCGCGCCAACGCCATTTACGAGGGCGAATACCTGCTCGGCACTTCGATCGCGCGCCCCCTGATCGCCAAGCGCCAGATCGAGATCGCGCACATGACCGGCGCCGATGCGGTATCGCACGGCGCCACCGGCAAGGGCAACGACCAGGTGCGCTTCGAGCTGGGCTATTACGCGCTCGACCCCAACATCCGCGTGATCGCGCCGTGGCGCGAGTGGGACCTGGCGTCGCGCGAAAAGCTGCTCGCCTATGCGAAGAAGCACGGCATCCCGATCGAAGGCAAGAAGAAGGCCGGCTCGCCCTACAGCACCGACGCCAACCTGCTGCACATCTCCTACGAGGGGCGCATTCTCGAAAACCCGGCGAAGGAACCGGAAAAGGACATGTGGCGCTGGACCGTATCGCCGGAGGAGGCGCCGGACCGCGCCGAGTACATCCAAATCGAATACCGGCAGGGCGACATCGTCGGCGTGAACGGCAAGAAACTCTCCCCGGCGCGCGTGCTCGAAACGCTCAACAAGCTCGGCGGCAAGCACGGCATCGGCCGCCTCGACTTGGTGGAGAACCGCTACGTCGGCATGAAATCGCGCGGCTGCTACGAAACCCCGGGCGGCACCATCATGCTGCGTGCGCATCGCGCGATCGAATCGGTGTGCCTGGACCGCGAAGTCGCGCACCTGAAGGACGATCTGATGCCGCGCTACGCCGCGCTGATCTACAACGGTTACTGGTGGAGCCCGGAGCGGCGCATGCTGCAGACCATGATCGACGCCTCGCAGGCGAACGTAAACGGCTGGGTGCGGGTCAAGCTGTACAAGGGCAACGTGATCGTCGCCGGACGCGACTCGAAGACCGATTCGCTGTTCGATGCCAACATCGCCACGTTCGAGGACGACCGCGGCGCATTCGACCAGATGGACGCGGCCGGCTTCATCCGCCTGAACGCGCTGCGCATGCGCATCGCGGCGCGAGTCCGCGATCCACACCTGGCCGCGAACCTGCGCAAGCGCCAGAAGAAATAGGCACCGGTTGCACGCCACGAGCGGACTTGCGCGCTGCGCGCGCCAACCGTGTTTTCCGTACGGATTAAACGACATCCGTACGGAAAACACGGTTCTGGATAAAAGCAAAAGCGGGTTGGGATTCTTATACAAGACCGTCGATTGCGCACCGATGGCTTCTCATCGGTGCGCAATCGACGGTCCGCGCGGACGGTTCTTCGTCCGCGCAAAGCCGTAGCTCTGCGACCACAGGCGGCCACGCCCAACAACTTGTCCGCGGGCGCTCCGCCTATTCGTAGCGGTTGTCGAGCGAGCCGATGCCCTCGATGACGACGCTGACGCTGCTGCCCGGCTTCATCGAGCCCACGCCCAGCGACGTACCGCAGGCGATCACGTCGCCGGGCTCCAGCGTCATGTCCTGCGATATCAGGCTGACCAGCCTGGCCGGCGGGAAAATCATGTCGGCCACCGGGTAGTACTGCCGCTCCTGCCCATTCAGGACGGTCTTGACGACCAGACCGGAGGGGTCGAGCCCGGTCGCGATCACCGGCCCGAACACGCCGAAGGTGTCGAAGCTCTTGGCGCGCGACCACTGCGCGAACGTCGCGTCGCGGTTGAGGATTTCCGCCGCGGTGACGTCGTTGATGCAGGTGTAGCCGAAGATGCAGCCCGGTGCCTCGGCCTCGGTTACCGCCTTGCAGCGCCTGCCGATGACTATGCCGAGCTCCCCCTCGTACACCACTTTTCCGGAATACGACGCAGGCACGCGGATGGTCTCGCCGTGCGCGAGGAACGAGTTGTTGCCCTTGAGGAAATATAGCGGCTCCGGCGGTTCGGGGTTTCCCAGCTTCGTCGCGAGCGCGTGAAAGTTATTCCACAGCGCCACCATCTTGCTCGGCTGCGTGGGCGTAAGCACTTTAACCTCGGCCAGAGGAACGCTGGTGCCGCCGGGCTGCGCGCCGCCGAACATGTCGCCAGCATGAACCTTGATGCTGCCGCCCTCGAGTATGCCGAAACCGGTCCTACCTTGATGCTCGAATCGTATCCAATGCGCCATTCATATGCTCCGTTTGACGATTCCTGCGGGACTCCACAGTGCCTGTCGTGCGCTGCAGTATAATTGCATCGCCTCGCCCAGCGCCATCATCCGACACGAGAGACTAGCCATGCCCTCCTTCGACATTACCTCCGAAGTCAACAAGGTCGAGCTCAGGAATGCCATCGATCAGTGCAACAAGGAAGTCAGCAACCGCTTCGACTTCAAGGGCTCGGACGCGCGCATCGAACAGTCCGAGCTCACGCTGACCGTCTACGCCGACGACGAGTTCAAGCTCAGGCAGCTGATGGACGTGTTCACCGGCAAGTGCGCCAAGCGCGGCGTGGACGTGCGCGCGCTCGAGCCCAAGGACACGGAGAAGATGAGCGGCGACAAGATCAAGCAGGTGGTGGAAGTCAAGAACGGCATCGAATCGGAGCAGGCGAAAAAGATCGTCAAACTGATCAAGGATGCGAAGCTCAAGGTGCAGGCGAGCATCCAGGGCCCGGCAGTGCGCGTGTCAGGCGCGAAAAAAGACGACCTGCAAAGCGCGATCCAGATGGTGAAGAAGTCCGTCGCCGAGATCCCGCTGCAATTCCAGAATTTCCGCGACTAATTCGCGGGCACGGCTATTTCGCGCGACGACCCAAACCTGCGTTTGGCTGGACGCGCATCGTAGGCACGAGCCCTTGAACAGTCCGCGCGAGGGGTATGCGCGGACGGCCCATCGGACTTTCAGCGCTTCAACCCCACCAACCAGCGATCGTAGAGCCGCGCCGCCACCGCGTTTAGCGCGGCGATGCGCGGCTCCAGGTACGACTCGATCTGCGCCGCATCCTGCACCCCCGGGCCGGGGCTGCGCGCGATTTCCCTGCTTCCGGACTGACACCAGCCGTGCACCATCTCCGGCGTCATTTCCACATGGCATTGCAGGCCCAGGTGCGGCCCGAGCGCAAAGGCCTGGTTGGCGCAATACGGGCTGGACGCGATGCACTCGGCCCCCCGGGGCAGCGTATACGTCTCCCCGTGCCAGTGAAACGAAAGGAAGCTCCGCATCGCGCCGAACCAGGCCCGTGCCGCATCGCTGTCGGCGACGTCCACCCGGCCCCAGCCGATTTCCTTCTGCGGGTTGCGGCCGACCGACCCGCCCAGCGCCCCGGACATGAGTTGCGCGCCCAGGCAGTGGCCCAGCACCGGCACCCCCGCGTCCGCCGCGTCGCGGATCAGCTTCAGCACGCCCGCGATCCAGGGCAGATCGTCGTTGACGCTCATCGGGCCGCCCATGAATGCGACACCGGAAAATTCGCCGGCGGACGCGGGCGGCGCCTCGCCGGCATCGATCTTGACCAGCTTCCAGGGCAGCGAATGGGCGTCCAGGTATGTGGCAAAATAACCCGGGCCCTCGGTAGGGTAGTGGCGGAATATGCCGATGGGCTTCATCGGAGCCTCCTGCATGGATCGCAGAAAGAATACCAGCTTATGGCTTGCGGCTGCGCTCGCGCTGTACGCGACGACGGGATTCGCCGCCGACGTCACGCTGGTCGGGCTGATCGGCTCCAGGGCCATCGTCGTCATCGACGGCGCCGCGCCGCGCACGCTGGCGCCCGGGCAGAAGACTGCCGAAGGCGTGGTGCTGCTGGGCACGCAAAAGGACTCCGCAAGTTTCGAGATCGACGGCAAGAAAAGGACCCTGCGCATGGGGCAGGCCTATCTGGCCGCGAGCAGCGCCAGGCAGAGTGTGACGCTCAACGCCGACGCACGCGGCCATTTCATCACCACGGGCACGATCAACGGCGGCAGCGTGCGCTTCCTGGTCGATACCGGCGCCACTTTCGTCTCCCTGCCCGCCACCGAAGCGAGGCGCCTGGGCATAGATTACCTGCGCGGCGAGCAGGGCAGTATGCAGACCGCCAACGGCGTCGCCACTGCCTACCGGGTCAAGCTCGACAGCGTGCGCATAGGCGACATCGAAATCAGCAACGTCGACGCGGTGGTGAGCGAGAACAACTCACTCGGCGTGACCCTGCTCGGCATGAGTTTTCTCAACCGCATGGAAATGAAGCGCGACGCCCAGAGCATGACCCTGGTCAAGCGCTTCTGAAACCGGGATTCGGCCGGCGCTCGCGCCTGCCCGCCGCGGCCTGTCAGGCGACCTTGCTCTTGTCGCGCTCGATCAGCGCGTAGGCCGAATGGTTGTGGATGGATTCGAAGTTCTCCGACTCCACGATATACCACTCGATGCGATCGTCCTTGTTCAGCACGGCGGCAACGTCGCGCACCATGTCCTCGACGAACTTGGGATTGTCGTAGGCGCGCTCGGTCACGAGCTTTTCGTCCGGGCGCTTGAGCAGGCCGTACAGCTCGCACGAGGCTTGCTTTTCGACCACATCGACGATGTCCTCGATCCAGACGAAGCCGCTGGTGCGTGCGGTGACGGTCACGTGCGAGCGCTGGTTGTGTGCGCCGTAATCGGAAATCTTCTTCGAGCACGGACACAGGCTGGTCACGGGCACCAGCACCTTCATGGTGAAGCGCTGCTTGCCTTGGTCGACGTCGCCGATGAAGGTGACATCGTAATCCATCAGGCTCTCGACCTTGGAAACGGGCGCGGCCTTGTTGACGAAATAGGGGAAATTCATTTCGATGTGGCCGGACTGCGCCTCCAGCTTGGCCATCATTTCGCCGAGCATGCGATTGAAGGTTTCGATCGAGATCTCGCGCTCGTGCGCATTGAGGATCTCGACGAAACGCGACATGTGCGTGCCCTTGAAATGGTGCGGCAGACGCACGTACATGTTGAAGTTCGCTATGGTGTGCTGCACGCCGCCGGAACGCTCGCTCACTTTGACCGGATGGCGGATGGACTTGATGCCGACTTGGTCGATGGCGAGCCGGCGCGTGTCCTTCGAACTCTGCACGTCGGCGATGGCTAGGGGATCGCGGGTGTTCATGTGAGAACCCTTCCGTTTGCGGCCGCGACCCAGGGGCCGCAACCAAGTTCGTATTTTATCACGCCGGTCCGCTCAGCCCGGACGCTCAGGCGGCCTGGCGCGAGCGGATGGCGGCAAGCAGCCCCGACTTGTCCAGGCCCAGTTCGGCGAGCAGAACGCCGGTATCGCCGTGATCGACGAAGCGGTCAGGCAGGCCCAGGTGCAGCAGCCGCGGCGTGAGGTTCGCGGCGGCCAGGCATTCGGCCACCGCGCTGCCGGCGCCGCCCATCACCGAGCCCTCTTCCACCGTTACCAGCAGCTCGTGCTCGCGCGCGAGCTGCTGCACCAGGGCGTCGTCCAGGGGCTTGACGAAGCGCATGTTGACGACCGTGGCGTCGAGTTCGTCCGCGGCTTCGAGCGCCGGCTTGAGCATGCTGCCGAACGCGAGAATCGCGACCTTGGCGCCCTGGCGGCGCAGCTCGCCTTTTCCGACAGCCAGCGCCTGCATTTCCTTGCGCACCGCGACACCCGGCCCGGTGCCGCGCGGGTAGCGCACCGCCGCCGGCGCGTCCAGGCGGTACGCGGTGTAGAGCATTTGCCGGCACTCGTCCTCGTCGGCTGGCGTCATCACCGTGAGATTCGGTATGCAGCGCAGGTAGACGAGATCGAATGCACCGTTGTGCGTCGCGCCGTCGGCGCCGACTAGCCCGGCGCGATCCAGGGCGAACATGACCGGCAGATTCTGGATCGCCACGTCGTGAATCAGCTGATCGTAGGCGCGCTGCAGGAAGGTCGAGTAGATGGCCAGCACGGGTTTCACGCCCTCGCAGGCGAGTCCGGCGGCAAAGGTCACGGCGTGCTGCTCGGCGATGCCGACGTCGAAATAGCGCACGGGATACTCGCTCGCGAAACGCACCATGCCGGAGCCCTCGCGCATCGCCGGAGTAATGCCGACCAGGCGCTCATCCTGCGCCGCCATGTCGCACAGCCAGTCGCCGAAAATCTGCGTATAGCTGGGCTTTCCCCCCGGCTTCGCACCGACGATGCCTGCATCCGGCGCAAACTTGGACACGCCGTGGTACAGCACCGGGTCGGCCTCGGCCAGCTTGTAGCCCTGGCCCTTTGTCGTCACCACATGCAGGAATTGCGGGCCTTTCAGCCCACGGATGTTCTTCAGCGTCGGGATCAGCGAATCCAGGTCGTGGCCGTCGATCGGGCCGATATAGTTGAAGCCGAATTCCTCGAACAGCGTCGAGGGCACCACCATCCCCTTGGCGTGCTCCTCGACGCGCTTCGCCAGCTCCCACAGCGGCGGGACCTTGCCCAGCACCGCTTCGCCTGCCTTGCGCGCGGCACCGTACAGCCCGCCCGAGAGCAGCCGCGCCAGGTATTTGTTGAGGCCGCCCACGGGAGGCGAAATCGACATGTCGTTGTCGTTGAGGACCACCAGCAGGTTGGTGTCCATCACGCCGGCGTTGTTCATGGCTTCGAACGCCTGGCCGGCCGACATCGCGCCGTCGCCGATGATCGCGACCGCGCGCCGCTCCTCGCCGCGCAGCCGCGCCGCCTGCGCCATGCCCAGCGCCGCCGAAATCGAGGTGCTCGAGTGCGCCGTGCCGAAAGTGTCGTACTCGCTCTCGGTGCGCCGCGGAAAACCGGAGATGCCGCCGTGCATGCGCAGTCTGGACATGCGTTCGCGCCGCCCGGTGAGAATCTTGTGCGCGTAGGTCTGGTGGCCCACATCCCACACCAGACGATCGTGCGGGGTATCGAATACGTAGTGCAGCGCGATGGTGAGCTCCACCGTCCCGAGGTTGGACGAAAGATGGCCGCCGGTCCGGCTCACCGAGTCGATGATATAGGCGCGCAGCTCCTGCGCCAGCTGCGCCAGCTGGCGCCGCTCCAGCGCGCGCAGCTCGGCCGGGCTGTTGACGGTTTTAAGCAGTTCGTACATTGCCGGATCGAAATCGCCTTTCGGCTCGTGCGTTCGTTCGCTGCTCACATTGGACTTTACAAAGGCTTTCGGGTTCTAAAATTTGCGCAGCACGATGAAATCCGCGAGTTCGCGCAGGCGATCGGCCCTGGCGTCGAATGGCGCAAGCATCGCCTGCGCTTCGGCCCTGAGCTCCTCGGCCAGCGCGCGCGCGCGCGCCAGCCCCAGTATGCTGACATAAGTCGGCTTCGCCTGCGCGGCGTCTTTACCCGCCGTCTTCCCGAGCGTGGCGGTGCTCGCGTCGCAGTCGAGCACGTCGTCCACCACCTGGAACGCCAGCCCTACGGTATTGGCATAGCGCTCCAGCCGCTCGAACTCGCCGGCGGCGAGGCCGCTGCCGCAGCGCGCGCCCAGCACCGTGGCGGCGCGGATCAGCGCGCCGGTTTTGTGGATGTGCATAAACTCCAGTTCGGGCAGGCCCAGCGTCTTGCCGACGCTGGCGAGGTCGACTGCCTGTCCGCCGGCCATGCCGCGCGAGCCGCTCGCCAGCGCCAGGATTCTGAGCATCTCGAGTTGCGCCTCGGCGCTGTCCGCGACCGCATTCTCCGCAAGCAGTTGAAACGCCAGCGGCTGCAGCGCGTCTCCGGCAAGCAGCGCCGTGGCCTCGTCGAATTCGACATGACAGGTCGGCTTGCCCCGGCGCAGCACGTCGTCGTCCATGCACGGCAGGTCGTCGTGCACCAGCGAATAGGCATGGATCATCTCGACCGCGGCCGCGACGATTTCAACGCGCGCCGCATCGGCGCTTGCCAGTTCCCCGGCGGCGAACGCGAGCAGCGGCCGCACGCGCTTGCCGCCGCCGAGCACGGCATAGCGCATCGCGCGATGCAGGCGCTCGGGCACGATCTCCGGCGCCGGCAGCAGGCGCTGCAAGGCATTCTCCATGCGCGCCTGGACGCCGGCCATCCAGGCGGCAAAATCAGTCGTCTTGTTCGGCACCAGGAAAGGCTTGGAGAGTACCGGCTTCGAGTATCTGCACCTGTTGCTGGGCCTGCGCGAGCTTGGCCTGGCAATACTGCGCGAGTTCCAGCCCGCGCTTGTGCGCCGCAAGGGATTGCTCCAGCGACAGCTGACCCGATTCCATTCCGGCAACGAGTTTTTCCAGCTCGGCAAGCGCGGCTTCGAAGCTGAGGGACTCACCGCCTGCAGAAGCCGGCTTGAGCGATTTTGGCATGATGGGAAAAAGACCTTACAAAGCGTGAAAATAGCTGAACTTCACCCTGCCAGTCAAATCAAAACACGGTAAAATTCTGAAATATTGGCCTTTTGCCGACTGGCTTGGCGCGAGAGCCGCGCACTAGTCTAGCGAGGTTGAGTAATGTCCGATATCGCCAGCCCCTCAAAACTCAAACAGAGCAGCCCGCAGCTTCCGGTCTCCTGGTATTTCGACCAGCAGATGCTGGAACTCGAGCAAAAACTGCTGTTCGACGCCGGCCCGGCTTATATCGGCCACGAATTGATGGTGCCCAACGCAGGCGATTATCACAGTCTCGAGTGGATGGACCATGCCAAGCTGCTGATCCGCAATGAGCACGGGGTCGAACTCCTGTCCAACGTCTGCCGCCACCGCCAGGCGGTGATGCTCGAAGGCCGCGGCAATGCGCGCAATATCGTGTGTCCGCTGCACCGCTGGACTTACAACACGCGCGGCGAACTGCTGGGCGCGCCCCACTTTCCCGACAATCCCTGCCTCGACCTGCACAAGACGCCGCTGCAGAACTGGAACGGGCTGCTGTTCGCAGGCAGGCGCGATATCGCACAGGACCTGAACGACCTGCGCGAGCGCGCCGACCTGGACTTCACCGGCTACATGCTCGACCGCGTGCACATCCACGAGTGCAACTACAACTGGAAGACTTTCATCGAGGTCTACCTCGAGGACTATCACGTCGTCCCGTTCCATCCCGGCCTGGGAAATTTCGTGACCTGCGACGACCTGGAGTGGCAGTTCGGCGCGCGCCATTCGGTGCAGACCGTGGGCCTCAACAACCGCCTTTCCAAGGCCGGCACGCCGGCCTATGCGCGCTGGCACAAGGCGGTGCTCGAATACTACCAGGGACAGATTCCGCCCCACGGCGCGATCTGGCTCACGCTTTATCCGAACATCATGATCGAGTGGTATCCGCATGTGCTGGTGGTGAGCACGGTGCATCCGCGCGGCCCGCAGGCGACCACCAACGTGGTCGAGTTCTACTATCCCGAGGACGTGGTCCTGTTCGAGCGCGAATTCGTCGAAGCCGAACAGGCGGCCTATTGGGAGACCGCAATCGAGGACGACGAAATCGCGCTGCGCATGGACCGCGGCCGCAGGGCGCTGATGCAGCAGGGAATCAGCCAGGCCGGGCCGTATCAATCGCCGATGGAAGACGGCATGCTGCATTTCCACGAATACCTGCGGCGCGAGCTGGGGAAGCCGGTCTGATGCGTAGTCGCAGGGCAGACAGCGGCGCCCTTGCGCCGGCCGCGCCGCCATCCGCATAGTTTCGACAAGGACGCAAATGCCGCACACCACCCTGGTCAGCACCGCGGAACTCGCGGCACACCTGGACGATCCGGCCTGGGTGATCTTCGACTGCCGCCACGACCTCGCCAAGCCGGACTCCGGCGCCGAGGAGTACGCGGCGTCCCACATTCCGGGGGCGCGCTTCCTGCATCTGGACCGGGACCTCTCGGCCCCGCCCACCGGACACAACGGCCGCCATCCCCTGCCCGATGCAGAGGCGTTGATGCGCAGGCTCGGTGCGGCGGGCGTGGATTCGGGCAAACAGGTGGTCGCCTACGACGCCAAATTCGGGGTATACGCCTCGCGCCTGTGGTGGCTGCTGCGCTGGCTGGGGCACGATAACGTGGCCGTGCTCGACGGCGGCTACGCCAAGTGGACCAAGGAAGCGCGGCCGGTGACCGATGCCGCGCCGCAGGCGGCCCACGCGCATTTCGGCGGCCAGCCACGCGCCGCCACGGTGAACGCCGATGACGTGCTGCGATCGCTGGGTCAACCGGGCCGAGTCCTTATCGACGCGCGTTCCCCCGATCGTTTCCGCGGCGAAAACGAAACTCTGGACCCGCTGGGCGGCCGCATTCCCGGCTCCGCCAACCGTTTCTACCGCGACAACCTCGACCCGGGCGGCTGCTTCAAGCCGGCGGCAGAACTGGGCCAGGCGTTTTCCCCATTGCTCGGCGCGTTGCCGCCGGCGGCCGTGGTGCATTCCTGCGGCTCCGGCGTGTCCGCCTGCCACAACCTGCTCGCAATGGAAATCGCGGGCCTCTCCGGCTCACGCCTGTACCCGGGCTCCTGGAGCGAGTGGTGCAGCGACCCGGCGCGCCCGATGGAAAAAGGCTGAGGACAGGCAAGCATGAGCACCACGCACCCGGAACAGCAATACCTCGACCTTCTTCGCGACGTGATCGACCAGGGCGCTAGCAAGAGCGACCGCACCGGCACCGGCACGCTGTCGGTGTTCGGCCGGCAGATGCGTTTCACGCTGCAGCGGTTTCCGCTGCTCACCACCAAGAAGCTGCACCTGAAGTCCATCATCCACGAGTTGCTGTGGTTCCTGCAGGGCGACACCAACGTACGCTACCTGCGCGAGCACGGCGTCAGCATCTGGGACGAGTGGGCCGACGCCGACGGAGAGCTGGGGCCGGTCTACGGCCACCAGTGGCGCAAGTGGAAAACTCCGGACGGCCGTTCGATCGACCAGATCGCGCAGCTGGTCGAAGGCATCAAGAACAACCCGGATTCGCGCCGCCACATCGTCAGCGCCTGGAATCCCGCCGACATCCACCGCATGAAACTGCCGCCCTGCCATGCGCTGTTCCAGTTCTACGTCGCCGAGGGCCGACTTTCCTGCCAGCTCTACCAGCGCAGCGCCGATCTGTTCCTGGGCGTGCCTTTCAACATCGCGTCCTACGCCCTGCTGACCCTGATGGTGGCGCAGGTATGCGCGCTGCAGCCGGGCGAATTCGTGCACACTCTGGGGGATGCGCACCTGTACCTCAATCACCTCGACCAGACACGCGAACAGCTCACACGCTCGCCGCGGCCGTTCCCGCTGATGCGCATCAATCCTGCGGTGACGGACATCTTCGGCTTTCGCTACGAGGACTTCAGCCTGGAGGGCTACGATCCGCATCCGGCGATCAAGGCGCCGATTGCGGTCTGATGGCGCACCAGCCGAACCCCGCCCGCATCTGCCTGATCGCCGCAATGGCGCAGAACCGCATCATCGGCAGGAACAACGCCCTGCCCTGGCAGCTGCCCGCGGACCTCAAGCGCTTCAAGGCGCTGACCATGGGCCACCCGGTGCTGATGGGCCGCAAGACCCACGAATCCATAGGCAAGCCTCTGCCGGGGCGCTGCAACCTGGTGATCACGCGCAACCGCAGCTACAGCGCCCCCGGCTGTGAAGTGGTCCACTCGCTGGATGCCGCGCTTGCGGCCTGCCGCGGCACGCCGGAAGTCTTCGTCATCGGCGGCGCCGAGTTGTACCGCGAGGCGCTGCCGCGCGCGCAGCGCCTGGAGCTAACCGAAATTCATGCCGCGTTCGAAGGCGATGCCGCCTTCCCGCCGTTCGCTTCGGAACGCTGGCGCGAAACCGCGCGCGAGATCCATGAAGCCGGGGACGACGCCGCCTTCGGCTACGACTTCGTGCGTTACGAACGCGTGATCTGAGCTTTCAATCGGCCGCCGGCGCATCCGCCCGGTTCGACAGCCGGATTATGGTCGCGAGGCCGCAGGCGCACAGCGACCGAGCGCCGCCATTGACCGCCATCACCTCGAATTCGCAGACGGTGAGCGTGCGGCCCGATTTCTTGGCGCGCGCGATCGCCACCAGCTTCTCGCCCGCGGCGGGCGCGAGCAGGTTGATTTTGTACTCGACTGTCATCACCGAATCCTCGGTGCCGAACAGCGTATAGGCGCAATAGCCGCATGCGGTGTCGGCAATGGCGCTGGTAAAGCCGCCGTGGAACAAGCCGTGCTGCTGCGTCAGGTCCTCGCGGTAGGGCAACTCGATTTCGCAGTAGCCGGGCGCCAGGCGCCCCATGCGCGCGCCCAGAAGGCGCATCGCCGCCTGGCGCGCGAAGCTGCCGCGCACGCGCGCCTCGAAGTCCGCATCCACCGCCTGGAATTGCTCAGCCATAGCCGCCCGCATCCATTTCCCGCGGCGCCAGCGACGCGCGGGCATCCGATTCGACATTCAACAGGGTGCGCGCGCCGCGGCCGGGAATGCGCCGAAAATTCTTTGGTACGGCCAGGCGCGCATGCTGGTACAATAGTAGCGCAGGAATGTAAGGCAGTGGAATTTGCTGGTCCGTCGTAGCCGCGTTCGCGGTACTCCTCAGGTCGTCGTATTCCTCCCTGTAGTTCTCGCATTTCGGGCGCAAGCCCATTTCAATTTTTATCTAGGAATAGAAGACATGAGTACAGGTACCGTCAAATGGTTCAACGACGCCAAAGGTTTCGGTTTCATCACCCCCGACGGCGGCGGCAAGGATCTTTTCGCGCACTTCTCGGCAATCCAGGGCAACGGCTTCAAGAGCCTCCAGGAAAACCAGAAAGTGACGTTCGACATCACCGCCGGCCAGAAAGGCGATCAGGCGATCAACATCAAGCCGGCCGAGTAATCAGGCAGGCAGGATGAAAAAAAAGCCCGGGCAACCGGGCTTTTTTTCGTCCGCGTTTCGCCGGAATCGGTGCAGTGACACCGCGCGGGCCGTTCGTTGGCGCGCTATGCCTGGCGCACGCAATCGACGTGATAGCGTCCGTCCTCGCCTTTGACCAGGCCGTGGATATCCGTTTCGAATCCCGGGAATTTGTTGTTGAAGTCGCGCGCGAATTGCAGGTAGCGCACGATGGTGGCGTTGAATCGCTCCCCCGGGATCAGCAGCGGAATGCCGGGCGGATAGGGCGTCACCAGCACGCTGGTGACGCGCCCTTCGAGATTGTCGATCTCGACCCGGTCGATCTCATGGTGTGCCATCGCGGCAAACGCGTCCGAAGGCTTCATCGCCGGCTGCATGTCCGAGAGGTACATCTCGGTGGTGACGCGCGCCACGTCGTTCGCCTTGTACATGCCGTGGATCTGCTCGCACAGGTCGCGCAGGCCCATTCTTTCGTAGCGCGGGTGCTTCTGACAGAACTCCGGCACCGCGCGCCA
>JBBRAI010000013.1:0-76388 GCA_038206915.1 Burkholderiales bacterium
CCTCGCGCGCCCTGGTGCCGCCGCGCCCCCGCGCGTTTTTGTGGTTTGGGCGGGGGGGGGCGCCTCCGCTACAGTGTCTCGCGGTTTAGTAATCTTCAATAGTTTCGTTTTCTGCACATGGAGGATCGCGTAATGAACATCCACTTGAGTCTTGCTCCGCTGGTTTCGCTGATTGCGGGCGTGCTTATTCTGATCGTGCCCAGACTGCTCAACTATATCGTCGCGGTTTACCTGATCGTTGTCGGCGTGCTGGGCCTGGTAGGCGACGTGCCCCTGCGCTGAGGCGCAGCGCGGCGTGCGCTTGCAGCGGGACGCGCGACCGGCCTGGACGCGCGACCCGCCTGGACGCGCAACCCATAGCCGGCGGATGAGCGCTTCGCTACAGATGGAAACCGATACCGCTGCGGCTCACTACTGCGCCGAATGCGCGGCGCCGTTGCGGCCGTTGAGGAACCAGGTGTGCATCTCGCCTTTGCCCTTGACCTGGATCGCGCCGCGCTCTTCGAACGCGAACGGTTCGCTCAGCCGCAGCCGGGCGGCGTCGGTTACCTGGATGCGCCCGGGCAGGCCGTGGGATTCCATGCGGCTGGCGGTGTTGACCACGTCTCCCCACAAGTCGTAGAGAAACTTGCGCTTGCCGATGACGCCGGCCACGACCGCGCCGGTGTCGATGCCGATGCGCACTTTCAGCTTGTAGCCGCTGTGCTCGTTGAAGCGGTCCATGGCCTCGATCATGTCCAGCGCCATTTCCGCCACTAACGCGGTATGGTTCGCCACCGGCACCGGCAGTCCGGCGGCGACCATGTAGGCATCGCCGATGGTCTTGATCTTCTCCAGGCCATACTTGTCGGCGATCTGGTCGAAGCGGGTAAAGATGTCGTTGAGCACCACCACCACGACCTCGGGGCTTACGTTCTGTGAAAACTTGGTGAACTCCACGATGTCCGCAAACAGCACTGTTACCTCGGAGAAGCTGTCGGCGATGACTTCGTCAAAATCGTCCGTAGTCACCTCGAAGCGCCCTTTCAGGCGTTCGGCGATGGAACTGGGCAGCACGTTGTGTAACAAGCGCTCGGATACTTTCTTCTCCCCCAAGACGCGGTCGTAGAGCGTTTTCATTTCCGCGTGCAGCAGCCGCATTTCGAGCATGTTGTGTACGCGGATCAGCAATTCAGTCAGATCGAAGGGCTTGGTGATGAAATCCCGCGCTCCAGCCTTGAGCGCGCGCAGCTTGTGGTCTGGTTGGGCGGTAATGACGAGCACCGGCAGATAGCCTCCTGTTTCAATCTTCTTCAGTTCTTCCATGACCTGAAATCCGTCCATGCCGGGCATATTCAGGTCGAGCAGGATCAGGTCAAAGCGGTTCTTGCGCTGCAGCTCGGATACTGTGGGGGACGACGTGGTAGAGACGACCGAAACATAGCCGGCGCCGCGCAGCATGCCTTCGAGCAGCACGACGTTGGCCCGGATGTCGTCGACGATCAGAATCTTGCCCTGCAGGATGTCGGTTGCGCCGAGCATGGGAAGCGTCATGGCTTATTCGCCGGGGGGAAGGTGCGTGGCCGCCAGTTCCAGTCCCACCTTCAGCGCTTCCATGAATTCGCCCACCTTGATCGGCTTGGTGATGTAGCGGAAGAATCCCGCCTTCATGCCGCGATCGATGTCGCGCTGCATCGCGTTGGCGCTGACGGCGATGACCGGGATATGCGCCGTGGCCGGGTCCGAGCGCAGGATCTGCAGCACTTCGAAGCCGCTCATGCCGGGCAGGTTGATGTCCAGCAGGATCACTTCCGGCCTGTTGTCGCGCGCAAGCTGCAGGCCGAGCTTGCCATTAATGGCGGTCAGCAGGCAGATATCCGGCCGGCGGGCGATGATCTGTTCGACCAGTTTCATGTTCGCCGGGTTGTCCTCGACGTAGAGCAGCGTGCGCAGCCGCGTCGTGTGCTGCGCTGTCGCAGGGACGATCGCCTCCGTCTCGCGGGTGTCGTTGAGCAGGCCGGGTTCCGCGGCGGTGATCAGATCGAACCAGAACACGCTTCCCGTCCCGAGGGTGCTCTGCACGCCTATGGTGCCGCCCATCAGCTCGACCAGCCGCTTGGCCACTACCAGCCCGATGCCGGTGCCTTCCTCGCCGCCGCCCTCCTGCCCGAGGCGGTTGAACGGCTGGAACAGCCGCGCGAGCTGCTCAGGATAGAGCCCCGCGCCGGTATCCCTGACGCTTACGCGCATGTGCCCCGGCACAGTCTCGGCGCACTCCACCTCGACCGTTCCGTCCTTGACGTTGTACTTGATTGCATTGGAAAGCAGGTTGATCAGCACCTGCTTCAGGCGGGTGCGGTCGGCATTGACGAAATTCGGAGTATCGAGCCGTGGAAAGATCATTTTGATGCCGCGCTGCTGCGCCTGCGGATCGATCATGCCCTGGCATTCGCGCAGGACTTCGGCCAGCGAAACCGGCTCGCGCGACAGCGGCATCTGCCCGGATTCGACTTTCGCCAGGTCGAGGATCTCGTTGATCAGCGTAAGAAGGTGCCACCCAGCGGTAAGAATCTGGGTGATGCTTTCTTTTTGAGAAGGCTGCGGCGGCGGGATGTCCGACTCCATCAGTTGGGCGAACCCCAGAATGGCATTGAGCGGGCTGCGCAGTTCGTGGCTCATGCTGGAAAGGAAGTCGGACTTGGCGAGGTTGGCTTTTTCCGCAGCAGTTCGGGCGCCCTCCAGCTCGAGATTCTTCTCCTGCAGAATCTGATCCACGCGCTTTTGCTCGGTGACGTCGCGCGCGGCGGCGAACACGCCCTGCAGCCTGCGGTCGCGGTCGTAGAAGGTGCTGGCGTTGTAGGAAACCACGGTCTCCTTGCCATCGCGGGCGCGCGCCGTGAGTTCGTAGTCGGTGACTTTCTTGTCGCTCAGCACCAGCTTGATGCCGGCCTCGGCCCGGTCCGGATCGGTGAAATAGTTCTTGAACGGCGCGCCGATCAGCTCGTCGCGCGTGCAGCCGGTGAGCGCCTCCATCTGCTTGTTGACGTCGGTGATGATGCCTTGTGGATCCGTGGTCATCAGCGCGTCGATATTGGATTCGATCAGCGAGCGGGTGTAGAACTGCTGGTCGCGCAGGCGCTGATCGAGCTTCATGCGCTCTTCCTCGATCTGCTTGCGCGCGGTGTTGTCGGTGCCGATCAGCAGGTAGCCGATGATGACGTTCTGCGCATCGCGCAGCGCGGTAACCGACACGACCGCGGGAAAGCGGCTGCCGTCCTTGCGAATATAGGTGAGTTCGTAGATGTCCTCGATGCCGCGCGAGGCCTTGAATACCAGTGCCTCGAATCCAGGCGTGATTTTTGTTCCGAGTTCGACGCTCAAGGCCTTGGCGCGCGCGATCACTTCCTGCGGGTCGGAAATGTCGGCCGGTGTAATCTTGTTCATTACGTCCGCTGCGGTGTATCCGAGCATGCGCTCGGCGCCGACGTTGAATATCTGGATGACGCCGTTCGCGTCAGTGGCAATGCTGGAGAAGTTCGCGCTGTTGAAAATCGCGCTCTGCAGCGCCCCGGCTTTGAGCAGTGCCTCTTCCGCCCGCTTGCGCGCGGTGTTGTCGGTGCCGATCAACAGATAGCCAATGATGCCATTCTGGTCGTCGCGCAGCGCTGTGACCGAGACCACGGCGGGGAAGCGGCTGCCGTCCTTGCGGATGTAGGTGAGTTCGTAGATATCCTCAATGCCGCGCGAGGCCTTGAACACCAGCGCCTCGAAGCCCGGCGTGATCGTCGTGTTGAGCTCGACGCTCAGGGCTTCGGCGCGCGCGATGACTTCCTGAGGATCGGAGATGTCGGCCGGGGTGATCTTGTTCATCACGTCTGCCGCCGTGTAGCCGAGCATGCGCTCGGCGCCGACGTTGAATATCTGGATGACGCCGTTTGCATCGGTGGCGATGCTGGAGAAGTTCGCGCTGTTGAATATCGCGCTCTGCAGCGCGCCAGCTTTGAGCAGTGCCTCTTCCGCCAGCTTGCGCGCGGTGTTGTCGGTGCCGATCAGCAGGTAGCCGATGATGGCGTCGCGCGCGTCGCGCAGCGCAGTGACCGATACGACCGCGGGGAAGCGGCTGCCGTCCTTACGGATGTAGGTGAGTTCGTAGATATCCTCAATGCCGCGCGAGGCCTTGAACACCAGCGCCTCGAATCCCGGCGTGATCGTCGTGCCGAGCTCGACGCTCAGGGCTTCGGCGCGCGCGATTACTTCCTGAGGATCGGAGATGTCGGCCGGGGTGATCTTGTTCATCACGTCTGCGGCCGTGTAGCCGAGCATGCGCTCGGCGCCGACGTTGAATATCTGGATCACGCCGTTCGCGTCAGTGGCAATGCTGGAGAAGTTGGCGCTGTTGAATATCGCGCTCTGCAGCGCACCCGCCTTGAGCAGGGCCTCTTCCGCCTGCTTGCGCGCGGTATTATCGGTGCCGATCAGCAGATAGCCGATGATGCTATTCTGGTCGTCGCGCAGCGCCGTGACCGACACCACGGCGGGAAAGCGGCTGCCGTCCTTGCGAATATAGGTGAGTTCGTAGATATCCTCGATGCCGCGCGAAGCCTTGAACACCAGCGCCTCGAAACCTGGCGTAATCGGCGTCGACAGTTCCACGCTCAAGGCCTTGGCGCGGGCAATCACTTCCTGCGGATCGGAAATGTCGGCCGGGGTAATTTTGTTCAGGACATCGGCGGCCACGTAGCCGAGCATGCGTTCGGCGCCGACGTTGAAGATCTGGATCACACCCTTTTCGTCAGTGGCGATGCTGGAGAAGTTGGCGCTGTTGAAAATTGCGTTTTGCAGCGCGTAGGTCTTGATCAGCGCGGTTTGAACCCCGGATTCCGCGGCGGGATCGGGGACGGCGGGATTTTCGGCAGCAGCATCGGCAGATCCGGTTTCGGGCCGGCTCGGTTTCGCCAGGACGGTCATTTGAGTGCCTTTTTTCTTGAAAAGCAGCGTATCGGCAAATATCGGAGATTCCCGCGGGACCGATGCGGCAGCGTGGACCGACGCATCCGACGCGCAAATAAAAGCAGCGCGCCGCGGAGGCGACAAGTATCGGCTCCGCGGCATCGACTGTATGTGCGGTAGCTAACACAAGTGACGCCGTTATTCAGGCCGGCGCGGCCGGCGTCGGGAAGTTTCGCGCGGCATATGTGCGCCACCGCACCGATAAGACGGCAGCGATGGGCCATGCTTTTCGCGGGTGTCGGTTCTCCTCTCCCTCCTGTAACGGACACCTGAAATGCTTGGCCCGGAACGGCAAGGTCCGCTCCGGGCGTTTTTTTGCACCTGGCAGCAGCGGACTCCCCGCGCGTCGGCCTTATGCGCGCCAGCGCACTGAAATCGCAATATGGGCGCGGCACAATAGGCTTGGCGATCGCGGTTTTCCGATTCGGTCGTTGCCAATACCCGGTCGCGCTTAGCCGGATCGCAAAATACCGGGGGAGAAACGAAATGAACACACACACAACCAGGCTGCCGTACCCGCGATTGTCGCCGCTGGTCTGGGGCATATTGGCGACCCTGGTTGGCGCCATCAGCATCGCAGTGCTGATGATTTCGGCGCAGGCTTCAGGCGCTGGAGCCGTGCCCGTCGAACTGCAGGAAACGGGAACCGCGGCGGCCATCGCCGCGCCGGTCCCGCGCGGCTACCGGTGCGACGAATGCGGGGTAATCGAATCGATGCGAGCAATCGAAACCCGGGATGCCAAGAGCGTCACCCGCAAGCGCGGCGCGGGCGAAGGGGCGCCATCGCGCAACTACGAAATCACCATACGCCTGCAAAACGGAACCATGCGCGTGATCAGGGACGCCAACGCGGCGCAATGGAGACACGGGGAGCCGGTGACAATCATAGCGGGCGCCGATTGATGAGCGAGACAGGCAGCGAGCCTGTCAGGCAGAATTCCCCCGATACAGCTGACCCGGCAGCGGAATCCGCGGCGTTTTCGGACCGCCGTCGCGCCACCGGCATGAGTGTGGCACTGGCTGTGCTGGCGGCCATTGCGCTGGTTGCAGCCCTCTATCTCGCGCGCGCGTTCTTCGTGCCCCTGCTGATCGGCATTCTGGTGAGTTACGCGCTGCGACCGGTAGTGGACTGGCTCGAGGCGCACTACCTGCCGCGTCCTGCGGGCGCGGCCCTGGCGCTGGTGGTGCTGGTCGGGAGCCTGTCGTGGATAGGCTACGCATTGCGCGATGATGCCGCAGGCATGATCGAACGGCTCCCGGAGGCCGCACGCAAGCTGCGCCAGAGCGCGAGTGCGGCGCCCGCTAGCGGCAAGACGCCGCTGCAGAATATGCAGGAGGCGGCCAACGAAATCCAGGGGGCAGCCGCCGACGCCACGACGAAACCGGGCAAGCGCGCTGCGGCGGTGCGGGCGCCTGCGCCTGCGCCTTCCGTCTGGCTGCAGGATTACGCCGTGGTGCAATCGCGCCTGCTGATCAGCGTCGCGGCGCAGACGCCGATGGTGCTGCTATTGGCCTACTTCCTGCTCGCTTCCGGGGTGCATTTCCGGCGCAAGCTGGTACAGCTGGTCGGGCCGTCGCTGTCGCGCAAGAAGGACGCAGTGCGCATTCTCGACGAGATCGACTCGCAGGTGCAGCGCTACCTGTTTGCCACCTTCCTCTCCAATGCCCTGCTCGGGATCGGCACCTGGCTCGCATTCGAGGCGCTCGGCCTGGAACACGCGGGCGTCTGGGGCGTCGCCGCAGGCGTGCTGCACTTTATCCCTTACCTGGGGCCGGCACTGATCGTGATCGCGAGCGGCGTGGCCGCGTTCCTGCAGTTCGACTCCGCGCTTCATGCGCTGGCTGTCGCCGGCGCCTCCCTGCTGGTAGCCGGCGCGATCGGGCTGGTGTTCATGACCTGGCTGCAGAGCCGCGCGGCGCGCGTGAATTCGGCGGTGCTGTTTATCGCCCTGCTGTTCTTCGGCTGGCTGTGGGGCATATCGGGACTGCTGCTTGGCGCGCCGCTGATCGCCATCATCAAGGTGGTCTGCGACCGCATCGAAGCGCTGAAGCCGGTCGGCGACCTGCTCGGGACCTGATCCCGAGTCGATTGATCCTTGTGTGTGCGTTGGCAGACAGACGCTGGCACGCGCACAACGTAGAGTGGCACGCACAGGGCGCAGTTTTCCCGTGTTATCAGATGTACAACATAGAGGTAGCAATATGAAAACCATACGGAAATATTCGGCAGCAGCGGTTGCGGCAGCGGTTCTGATCGGCCTGGGCGGTTGCGCCGGCATGTCGAGGCAGGACCAGGGCACAGCCACCGGTGCAGTGATAGGCGGCGTGGCGGGCAACGTCCTGGGCGGCGGTCTGCTCGGCACGGCGGGCGGCGCGGCTGTCGGCGGCGTCATCGGACATGAAGTCACCAAACCCAAGTAGGAACGCATGAGCAGCTGAGGGGCTTTGCAAACGCGCGGGATTCCGCGCCTTGCCTGGCCTCCTGCGCTGCCGCTGATTCACGGGCGGTTTCAGCAACGCCCCAGCGGGTTTGAAATTCCCGAGGCAGGCCGGTGCCGGCTTGCATTTCCCCCATTCCATGCCCGTTGAGGTATTGCGATGCAGGAGCTGCTCGCGAAATACATGCTGCTACTGGCGCTGATGCTGGCCGCGCCGGCCGTGCGCGCGCAGGACATCGCGCCGGACGCGCTGCTGCGCGCGGTCGCCGTCAAGGTGATCGACCAGATCAAGCTGGACCGGGAGCCCGCGCGCGCCGACCAGGCGAAGATTGCGCGGCTGGTCGAGACGGATATCGCGCCCCTATTCGATTTTGTCCACATGACCCGGCTCGCGATGGCGCGAAACTGGAACCTGGCCACGCCCGAACAGCAAAGCGTGATCACCGCGGAATTCAAGACACTGCTGGTGCGCACCTATTCCGTAGCGCTGGTGCAATACCGCGACGAAATCGTCGAGTTCAAACCTGCGCGCGCGGGCCCGCCCGCGACCGACGTGACGGTCAAATCCGTAATCAAGAAGCCCGGAAAAGAGCGCATGACGCTCGATTACGACATGAACCAGACTCCGGCCGGATGGAAGATCTACGACGTCACCGTCGCAGGCGTGCGCATGGTCACCACCTTTCGCGAGGTTTTCGCCGAAAAGGTGCGCGCCGGCGGCATCGACGGCCTGATCGAATTCATGGAGAAGGGAAACCGTGGGGGCGGTTCGAAGTTCAACTCCGTCAAGTCCGCGTTCTGGGAAAAATCCCGGGTCATGTACGCGATTTTTCAAAGCCTGCTTTCCGGCGCCAGGCAATAGGCGCCCTATTTCGCCGGACCTGATCGGTCCGCGACAAGGATAAATCATGAAAATGAACAAGAGGAATACACTACTGTCGCTGGCTTTGGCGCTGGCCTTTGCAGCCCCGTCCGCGCGCGCTGAGGAGGTCGCGCCGAACGTGATGCTGCAATCGACTACGCTGGAAGTGATCACGGCAATACAGCGTGAACGCGACCTGAACGGCGGACAACCGGCGCAAGTCGCGCGCCTGGTCGAAACCAAGGTTCTACCGCTGTTCGATTTCCCGCGCATGACCCGAATCGCGGTTGCGCGCAACTGGCGCACGGCCACGCCCGAACAGCAGGCGGCGCTCACCGAGGCCTTCAAGACACTGCTGGTGCGCACCTATTCCTCGGCCCTGTCGAGTTATCGCGATCAGAAAATAGAATTCAGAAGCCTGCGCTCGACGACCGCCGACACCGAGGTCACGGTCAAGTCTGTGGTAAAGCAATCCGGTGCCGAGCCGATTGCGATGGACTACGACATGGAAAAGACGGCGGCAGGATGGAAGGTGTTCGACATCAAGGTCGCGGGAATCAGCCTGGTCACCAACTACCGCGATTCGTTCGCTGAAATCGTTCGCGGCGACGGCGTGGATGGGCTGATCAAAGCACTCGAACAAAAGAACCTGAAGGCCGATCCGCACCCGAAGCCGCCCAAGACCTAAGAACTCAGTTGGGACCGGCTCGCTCAAGAGTCGTCATTTCGAGTCCCTCAAGCGGACATTCCCGTCAAGCGGGATCGAGACCTTTGGGCGTGGGAGCGGCGCCCTCGCCGCGATCGGTGCCAAGTCGGAGTCCGATCGACGCCATCTCGAAGTCCGTTCGGCCCGGGGGCGGGCCTCCTACTGGGCGTGGGAGCGGCGCCCTCGCCGCGATCGGTGCCAGGTCGGAGTCCGATCGACGCCATCTCGAAGTCCGATCGACGCCATCTCGAAGTCCGTTCGGCCCGGGGGCGGGCCTCCTACAACACCGTGTCGATTTTGTCCCCCAAGAGGAATTTCCCGTCAAGCGGGATTGAGACCTTCGGGGCGCTGACCCGCGCCAACGGCAGGCAAAAAAAAGACAGGCAAGCCTGTCTTTTTTATGCTGCTGATGCGCCGGTTACTTGGCGCCGGCGGCTTTCTGTTCAGCCTTGCCTTCGGCCTTGACCGCGGCGGTGTCGGCTTTGGCTTTCGCCTTGTCGCCCTTCGCTTCGGTTTTCGACTTGTCGGCCTTCACAGCGGCTGCGGCCGTCTTCTTGGCGGCTTTTGCTTCGGCGGCGGCCGCTTTCTTGGCGGCTTTGGCTTCGGCTGCGGCTTTAGTCTTTGCTGCCTTGGCTTCGGCCTTGGCGGCCTTCTTGTCTGCCACGACTTTGGCTTTCTCAGCCTTGGCTTCGGCAGCGGCCTTCACTTTCGCTGCTTTTGCATCGGCCGCGGCCATTTTCGCATCGGCTTTGGCATCTACCTTGGCTTCCGATTTGTCGGCTTTAACGTCGGCCTTCATCGCCTTGGCTTCGGCTTTCACCGTAGCGGGCGTGGCGGGCGCAGCAGCTTGCGCGAATGCGGCGGTGGCGAACAGACTTGCAACGAGTACGGCGATCAACTTGTTCATGTCGTCTCTTATAGAGTGGGAGGGGGAGGAAACAAAAACTTGCAAAGCAGGACATTTGAAGTCCGTGAAACCAATAACGCCGGAGCCTCGGATCGGTTGACCTGCTTCTCCTGCCGGGTACCAAAGAGAACGCCCGGCCGGACCGCGGACGGGCGTCGCTTGACAGGTCGATTCGTGCTCAGTCGTCGTGCTTGCCGCGTTTGCCCCTGTTTCCGTGGCCGTGCTCGCCATTGTCGTGGTGGTCACGGTCCTTGTATTTCTTTTCGTGTTTGACTTTCACCGGTTTGTAGTCATTGTCGTGCTTCCAGTAGCCGGCGGTGCGGTAGTAATGGCCGTCGCGTTGCTCCCAGCGGTCCGGCTCCCAGTTATATCCCTGGCGCTGAACGATGCTGCGGCCGCGGATCCAAACGTGGCGATCGCCGTTCCAGCCCCAGTAGCCGGGCGCCCAGGTATAGCCGGGCGCAAGATTCGGCACGACTTCGTACTGCGGCGCTGGCGGTGCGACATTGATGTTGAAGTTGAGCTGCGCGTATGCCGGCGCCGCGAAGATGCCGGCGGCCAAAGACACGGACAGCAACAGATTGCGTATGACTTTGGTGCGAATCATGATCGGGTCCTTTGTGTGTAAGTGCACTCAACGAATGTTCGCAGGCTGCGCCGACCCGCACCGTGCGCTGGCGCACACAGTCGAAAATATACCCAAACGGGCGGGCGCTCTGCACAGGAACGGCGCTGCGCCCGGCCGGTATGCGCGTCAGCGCACAGATACTGCACGCTGAAAGGCGGATAGTCTGCCGACGGTCGAACGCCTCCATTCATCCTGCATCGGGCGGTGCAAGGCGCCGCGCGCTGACGACGTCGACCCCGGATACCATTCAAATACACTGGAGTACTCATGAAAATTTATGCAAAGAAAGCAAGCCTGGGTTTGGCGTTCGCGTGCACCGTGCCGATGTTCCTGGCCGGTTGCGGCAATCGCGAGCAGGCGGCGGTCGCGCCGACGGCCGCCCCCATGGCGCCGAGCGCCAGCACAGTGAGCGCCCCGGCCGGCACCACGGTCGGGACGGAGATCGACGACAGCGTAGTGACGACGAAGGTGAAAGCCGCGCTGCTCGCCGATCCCGAGGCAAAGAGTTTCGAGATAAAGGTGGAGACGCGCAAGGGCCAGGTACAGCTCAGCGGCTTCGTCGATTCGCGGGCGCACATGGACAACGCCATCGCGATCGCGCGCACGGTGCAAGGCGTCCAGGGCGTCGAGGATGCGATGAGCCTGAAGGACGGCAAGGCCAGCATTGGCAACACCGTCGATGACGGCATCGTCACCGCCAAAGTGAAATCCGCGCTGCTTGCCGATGCCGGCGTGAAAGGCCTCGATGTCGCCGTGGTGACGCGCAAGGGCGAAGTGCAGCTCAGCGGCTATGTCGACAACCAGGCGCAGATCGATCGCGCCGCTGCAATCGCGCGCGGCGTCGAAGGCGTGCAGCGAGTCGATAACGAGATGAGCATCAAGAAGTAGGGCAGATGGCCCTGGGCGGCGCGCTCAGGTTTCGGCGTGCATGTCCTTGACGATTTCGTAGCAGGAGCAACAGGCGTCTTCGAGACCTTTGCGGTCGAGAATGGTGATCGTGCCGCGGCTGTAGCGGATCAGCCCGGCTTTTTGCAGCGCGCGTGCGGCCTTGGTCACGCCCACCCGGCGCACGCCCAGCATTTGGGCGAGGAAATCCTGCGTGAGCCGGAACTCGTTCAGCTGCACGCGGTCGTGGGTCATCAGCAGCCATCGCGCCAGGCGCGCCTCGATGACATGAAAGCGGTTGCACGCGGCCGTCTGGGTGATCTGGGCCATCAGGCTGTAGGTGTAGCGGTGCAGTGCGCTGCGCAAGGCATCGCTGTGCCTGAGCTCCCTGAGGAAGGGCGCGGCCTTCATGCGCATCGCGGTTCCCGTGCCCTGCACCAGCGCGCGCACCGGCGAAACGGCGATCTCCAGCGCGAGCGGGATGCCGACCATGCCTTCGCGGCCGACCAGGCCGACTTCCAGCGCCTGATGCTGGTCCACCAGCGTCAACAGCGACACGACCGAATCATTGGGAAAGTAGACGTGCTCTATGCGATTGCCGGGTTGATACAGGATTTCGCCGTAGGTCAAGGCGACCTGCTCCATGCCTTCGGTCAGGCGAACGCGTTCAGCGCGCGGTAATGCGGTGAGAAGATTGTTCGCCGCGTGTACTTGGTTCGCGCTTTGCATGGAAATGGCGATCTCGGCCTCAGCCGCAGTCCAATGAATTGCCTCATTGGGGGGCGCAACAGGCGACACACGGTGGCGCAATGGCGCAGCTCCCATGCCGAAGAACTTGATCGACTGCCTTCGCGTGCATTCGCACGACGCGCGGGATGCGGCGTTGCGGCCTGGCGCGAGGACTTCGTATGAGCAAAGGCTACGGTAAAAAATTTCCGGCGTATGTACGCCGCCGCACAGAGAGTGCAATTGGGCAGGGACAAAATGGCCTTTGCTGGCGCCGGACCCGCGCAGTTCAACCAAGCGAGGACATTCAACATGCTCTATACGATAGCCGTCATCCTGATCATTCTCTGGCTCCTCGGACTGGTGAGTTCCTACACCATGGGCGGCTTCATTCATATCCTTCTGGTCGTCGCCATTGTGATCGTCCTGCTGCGCGTGATCAGCGGGCGCAGCCCCGTCTGAACCAGGCGCACACGAGCTCGACCATCAGGCCAGCAGAGGCAGGCGTCAGGCTGGCCGCGAATACGGATGTATTGCAATCCGGTGATGTCGGCGTCGTCGCAGAGAGCGCGCTTGCGCCCTCCTATCGTTCATCCGCCGCAGACGCGGACCACGCGGACAAACTTCCCGAGCCGATACTGGTGAGCGCGATGTCCGCCGTAGCGCAGGAGGTGACGCTGCAGACGCGTCCTCGCATATTCAAGGTTTGGCTGCCGCAGCGTCCGCCGGCGTCTCTGCAATAACCCGGACAGAAGTTCCCGGCGGCTGTCGCAGGGCGACAATTGCACATGGCGTCATTCGCGGCGTCCCCCCAGGAGGACGCCGCGAATGACATGTTGCCGCGCCGCCAATCCCTAGTTGCGATCCTTCCTCGGCGGAAACACCGGCGGCACGTAGACCGGCGGCACGACGATGGGCGGCACCACGACCGGCGGCACCACGACCGGCGGAGGCGGCACCACGCGGGCCAGGGTAACCGGCGGCGGCATTCTGACGCCGGTGCCGATCACGGTGAGTCCCAGACCGGGCGTCGGCTGCGTCTCTTCGGGCACCGCGAACGCGGGCACCAGGTGGGTCGGTACCTCGACCAGCGCGACAGGCGGCGCGACACCCGGTGGCACCACGATCGGTGGCACCACTCCTGGTGGCACGACCACGACCGGCGGCGCCACCGGCACGACATCCGGCACCACGACCGGCACGACACCCGGCACCACGACCGGCACGACACCCGGCACGACGACCGGCACGACACCCGGCACCACGACCGGCACGACACCCGGCACGACGACCGGCACGACATCCGGCACCACGGCCGGCGGTGGCACCACGACCACGACCGGCGCGGCGATAATGTTCCCGGTGGTTCTCTGAATGACGGGGGCGCAGCAGGGAAGCGGCAGCGCAAAGCTAAGGGCGCCCACGGCATCGAGGCCATAGCCGCTGAAGGTGATCAGCTTGCCCACGCCTACCGCCGCGGTATCGAAATTGGCAACCGGAGTGGCGCCGGGAACCAAGGTGACGCCTGCGGGGGTGCCCGACAGCGCGTTGAGGGTCGTCGTTGTCGTGCCGTCGAAAGTCTTGTCCGGACCCGTCGGGAACACCAGCCTCTGTACGGTTATTGGAGTGCCCGCGGTGAATTTGCCTGAAAAATCGGTTGCCGGCGTCGCGTACGACAGCGGGTTGTAGATAATCGTGACTGGTGCGGCCGTCGTGGGCCCGCCCCCCTGGGTAACGGTAATGGTGCCTCCGGGAGGCGCGATGTTCACCGCGCCGCCGCCACCGGCAAGTCCCGGTCCGCTCGCAGCGTTGCCGGCGCTTAGCGTCATGCCTTGCCTCACGCCGAGGCTCGCAAGGGACTCGACGGCAATTGTGCTGCCTCTGGTCAGCGTCATCGCCGCGTTCACGTTGACGTCGCCTCCCGCGCACATCGCAAAGTTTCCGTCGGTCGTCGTGGTCGCTCCGTTAATAAAGATATCGCGCCCGGCGCTCAATAAGACGCTGCCGTTGGTCGTCGTGATCCGCGAAAGAGCCGGCCCGATCGCTGCCACGGTGATGTCGCGCCCGCAACACACCACCAGGTTGCCGCTGGTGGCGGTGATCGTCGCGTTGATATTGACGTCGCGGGCGGCGTTCAGGGTCAGTGTCGTCGAACCGGCCGCGCTGGCGGCCCCGTTCCAGGTGATCGCCGCGCTTACGGTGATGTCGCCGAAGCCGCTTCCGCTTGCGCCGGTGTTCGTCGTGTTGATGGTGACATTGGTGCCCAGCGGTCCGACGCCGCTGAGGATGGAAGTAATGTCGGAGACGGCGATATTGGACGCGTTTGCGCCGGAGTCCGGCGAGAACACGCCACCGGTGTTCGTCGCGTTGGTTGTCGCTGTGCCCGAGATAGTCACGTCGGCCGGGTCGAGCAGCCAGGTGCCGTTCTGGCCGTGCGCTGCGCCGGCACTGGGTTTGAGGCCGGCCACGTCCAGCCAATGGCCGGAAGTTTCGATCATGCCGCCGTCGCCGCCCTGCGCGCCGCCGCGCGCGTTGATGCTGCCGTAGGCGCGCGTCGAGTCGTTCGACCACAGCACGACCTTGCCGCCGTTGCCGCTGGTGATGGCGTCAGCGCTGATGCTGGAGTCTGCGCTCATGTAAGTGGCCGCGGCATTCTGCACCGCCGGGTTCTTGCCCTGGAAGTCGCCGCCGACCAGAACCGTCCCGCCGCCCGCGTCGCCGGAGGCATCGATATGCGCGCCGAAGAGGCCGACGTATTGGCCGGTGACCGAAACGCTGCCGCCGGTCTGCCCCGCGCCCGCGCCGGACGCATCGAGCGTGCCCGAGACGGACACTACGCCCGCCTGGCCGCCTTCGAGGCGGATGACGCCGTTCTTGTTCGTCAGGCTGTTGGCCCGGATGACGCCGTCCACGTTGATGACGTTGTCGAGCAGCGCGCCGGCGGAGCGCGCGGTGAGCAGCACCTGCCCGCCGTCAGCCTGGATCAGGCCTTTGTTCTGCACCAGCGCGTTCACCGCGCCCTGATTCACCGCCACGTTCAACAGTCCGTCTCCGGCCACATCCAGCGTCATCGCATTGCCCGCGGCGAGCGCGACGCTGCCCAGCCGGGCCGAAATCACGCCTTCGTTGCTGACGCTCGCGCCGAGCAGCGCCACATAGCCGCCGTCGGCGTTGATCGTGCCCTGGTTCACCACCGTGCCGTTGCCGCTGCCGGCGAACGTGTATCTGCCCGCCATGAAATCGCCGTCGCTGATGCCGCGGGTGGAAGCCACCAGGCCGCCGACGTTGACCGATCCGCTCTTGCCGAACAGGATGCCGTTGGGGTTGACCAGGAACACCTTGCCGTTGGCCGACAGGCTGCCCATGATGTTGGAAGGATCTGCGCCGAGCACGCGGTTGAGCACCGCCGCGCTTGCATTGGGCTGCACGAAGCGCACGGCTTCACCCGCGCCGATGCTGAAGCCCTGCCAGTTGATCGCCGCGTTCTGAGTGCTCTGGTTGATGGTCATGCTGCCGGCGCCGCCGCTGATGCTCGCCGCGCCCGCCGCTACCGTCCCGCCGGTGGGGTTGGCGTAGGCATGCGAGCCGAACGCCAGCGCCAGCGACACCGCCAGGCCTTTGAGAGCGAAGCCTAGCGTTCCGGCGACCACGCCGGAGGACATGTTGCTGCCACCGGCCCTTGCGTTTTCAGAAACCGCCACAAACGTGCCGGTGCTGTGGTTCCAGATCGATCGATAGATTCGGTTCATGATGCTTTTCCTTTACGGCCGTAGGCCGTGTTCAACTCGTGTGTACCTTCGCGATAGCGCAATTAGAAATATTTCACCAGGCGGATCCAAAAGCGGTTGGACTTATCCGGCGCCGAGGTCGCCTTCTCGCTGCCCAGCTTGTGCGCCCAGTAGGTCGTTACCGAGAAGTTGTTGTAGTCCTCCCAGGTGAGTCCGACGCCGTCACCGCTCAGCGTCCTGCGATTTTCCCCGGCAGACCAGGGATTGTTGTTCAACCTCACCGAGCCGTGGTCGGCGAAACCGATCAAATGCATCTGTCCCGGCATGCTCTGCGGCTTCGGCAGCCGCATTCTGGCTTCCAGGGTCGCCACGTAACCCTCGTCCCCATAGGCTTCGCCTTCCGGATAGGCACGCACTGCGTACATGCCGCCCAGTTCCATCTTTTCCGTGATATCCAGATTCTTCGAGGCGAACTGCCCGCGGATCGCGCCGTACAGCGAGAACGGGCCGGGCAGGCTCTGCAGCCGCATGAGGTAGTAGCCCAGCTTGTTGTAGCTGCCGTTGGTTCGCGCCGTCGCCGTGTCGATCGTGCGCGCCGCGTCAGTGCGCAGGTCGAGGTCGCCGATCGTCTGGGTGAGCGCGTACGCGCTGTAGCCGCCGCCGGCGAATCCGTCGCGGTGATCGCCGCTCAGGCCCAGCATCAGCGCGCGGATCTTCTTGTCGGCGACCGAGGAGGTCAGGTCCACTTTGTCCTGGTAGGTCCTGTCTTCGAGATTGATCAAGGCGTACATGCTGGTGTTGCGCGAGCGGATCAACGGATAGCTGCCGTAGATGCTCGCGATTTCAGCCGTGCCATGGGCGCGCAGGGGAGTAAAGTCGAAGTCCGGCTTAAAGCCGTGAACCAGGTGGTATTCCATGTAGGAATACGCGACACCCGCCGTCGCGCGGCCGAACTGCGCCTGATAGGACGCGCGTGCGTACGTCATGCCGGAGCCCGAGGTCATGACGCGCAGGCTCGCCACGTCGCCGTGGCCCGTCAGGTTGTTGATGTTGACCGTCGCACCGACGCGGTACTCGCCGGTATAGGGGTTGCCGGCGTTGTCGGCTTCGACACTGCCGGTCACGCGCTTGCCCGGCGCCACATCGACGATCAGGTCGGATGTGCCCACCGAGCTGCCCGGTACCAGGGTAGATTTCACGACCACTCCGGGAACGTCCGCCAGGAGCAGCAGGCGCTCCTCGAGCGGGCCGATGGCGATGAGGTCGCCGCTGTTCAGGCCGCGAAGAAGGCTCCTGGCCTGCGCGTCGGAAAGCTTCGAATCGTTGCGCAGCGTGATCTCGCCGTAGCGGCCCTCGATCACGGAAATCGTTACGATGCCGTCCTTGATGTCCTGCGCGGGCAGGAACGCCTGCGCGACGAAATAGCCGTTCTTGTGATAATAGTCCGCGATCTTCAGCGCCATCGCGCGCAAACCGTTCAGGCTAGACTCTTCCCCCGGCTTGAATCCGCTGACCGCGAGCAGTTGCGCCTCGGAATACACTGTCTGCCCGCTCACCTGAATGTCCTTGACGACGACTTTCACGTCGTCGGCGGCCGGGATTATCGGCGCCGCGCCTTGTTCCATCCGGATTTCGGGCACGGCTTTCTGCGGGACGGGGGCGGGCGGAATCTGCTGCATCTGACCGCCCGCGGCGGGAACCTGCTGCGCAAAGGTGTTCTGGCTCAATGCCAAAACGGCAACGGTAAACAACAGCTTAGTTTTCAAGATACCCCCTGGATTCAGATGCTGATCGGTGTCGGTAGTCTGCCTGCGGTAGCCAATCGCCGTCTGTTCGGCATCGCACATAAAATTGTACGCCGGTTACGTGTACTCCGGTTAAGTGTATGCGGGTTTAGGACCGAATCGCGCGCGGCCGTGCCGGGCGGGCGCGTCCAGATCGAAAAGGCCGGCGAAAAAATACAGGACGCTGCAACGGGCGGCGAGAAAAAATGGTGCGGGGAATTTCATCGCCGGGCAGCGCCTGTGTGCGTCAGCGCACAGAGCGTTCTGCGACGATGGAACATGATTCCACCGCGGGCGAACTGCGCCCTGCATGCAGCAGACATGGTCTCCGATACCGAAACCCCGCTTGTCGTAAAGGATAGCCGTCCGGCCAGCGTGCCGAAGCGCCGGCTCGCGCTCGGCCGCTACGCGCTGGCGCTTGCCGCGTGCACGCTGCTCGCCGCGGGCGGCTACTACGCCTGGCACACGTGGTTTGGCCAGGACACGGCGAGCACCGCGCTGCTCACGGCGGTGGCGCAGCGCGGCAATCTGGAGGATGCGATCACCGCGACCGGGACGCTGCAGCCCAAGGACTTCGTCGATGTGGGCACGCAGGTCTCAGGGCAACTGAAGAAGCTGCTCGTCGACGTCGGCGCAGTGGTCAAGGCCGGGCAGCTGCTTGCCGAGATCGATCCTTCGGTCTACCAGGCCAAAGTCGACGGCGATCAGGCGCAACTGCTGAATCAGCAGGCGCAACTCGCCGACCGGCAGGCGCAGCTGGTACTCGCGGAACTGCAGCTCAAGCGCCAGCAAAACCTCATGCGCGAGGATGCGACCACGACCGATGCGCTGCAGACAGCAGAGGCCGCGCGTAATTCGGCGCTGGCCCAGGGAAATTCGATCAAGGCGCAGATGCAGCAGACGCAGTCCACGCTGCGCGGGGACGAGGCAAACCTCGGCTATACCAAGATTTACGCGCCGATTGCCGGCACCGTCGTGTCACAGGCCGCAAAGCAGGGGCAGACGCTCAACGCCAATCAGCAGGCGCCCATCGTCATGCGTATCGCGAACCTGGCGACGATGACGGTGCAGGCGCAGGTTTCCGAAGCGGACGTGCCGAAGCTGCACGTCGGCATGGATGTCTACTTCACCACGCTGGGCGGCGACAAGCGCCGCTACTATGGAAAACTGCGCCAGATACCGCCCACGCCGACGGTCGTGAACAACGTCGTGCTCTACGATGCCCTGTTCGACGTCGCAAATCCGAACCAGGCGCTGATGACACAGATGACGGCGCAAGTGTTCTTCGTTTCCGCGAGCGCGAAAGACGCGGTGCTGGTGCCGCTCGCGGCGCTGCGCCCGGTGACGTCCCAAGAGGCCGCGGCCCGCTCGCCGCGCGGCGCTGACTCGGGGGCGCGCTCCGCAGGTATCGATCCGCGGTCCCAGTTCGCCAATGGCGCCGCCCTGGTAAGCGTGGTCGGCGCCAATGGCAAGGTGGCGGACCGCGAAGTGAAAGTTGGCGTGATGAACCGGGTCTCCGCCCAGATCCTCTCCGGCCTCGAACCCGGCGAAAAGGTCGTGATCGGCAGCAGGACGCCCGCAAAGCCTGCCGCTGCGGCGGCGCCGGCACAGACCGGCAGCGCGCTGGTGCCGAGCGCGTCCAGGGGCGGAGGCCGCTAGTGAAGTCTGAGCCGGCGCTAGGCGTGCTTTCGCGCCCCGGCAAGAGCGCCCCAGCGGTCGAACCTCCACTAGGCTCCGACCTGCCGCGCGGTCCGCTGATCGAGCTCGCGGACGTGACCAAGACTTACCGCAGCGGGGAACTCGACGTCGAAGTGCTGCACGGAGTCAGCCTGAAGGTCTACGCCGGCGAGTACCTGGCGATCATGGGTGCTTCGGGCTCGGGCAAAACCACGCTGATGAATATCCTCGGCTGCCTCGACCGCCCCAGCACCGGCACCTATCGTTTCATGGGCGAGGATGTCTCGGGCTTCGAGCGCGACGAGTTGGCGCGGCTGCGGCGCGAGGCATTCGGTTTCGTGTTTCAGAGCTACAACCTCATCGGAACGGCGTCCGCTCTGGAAAATGTCGAAGTGCCGGCGGTGTATTCCGGGATGCCGCCGGCGGAGCGCGACGCGCGTGCACGGGAACTGCTGGTGTCGCTCGGGCTGGGCGAGCGGCTTGCCCATCGACCGACCCAGCTCTCCGGCGGGCAGCAGCAGCGCGTCTCGATTGCGCGCGCGCTGATGAACGGCGGGCGCATCGTGCTCGCCGACGAGCCAACCGGCGCACTCGACAGCAAGAGCGGCATCGAGGTCATGGCGCTGCTGCGCGATCTGTCGCAGCGCGGACACACCGTGATTCTCATTACTCATGCAATGGATATCGCAGCCCAGGCGCAGCGCATCATCGAGATCAGGGACGGGACGATCGTCAGCGATCCCGGCCCGCAACTCTCGGGACTGCCGGCTGCCGCGGATTTCGCGCCGGCCGCGGATGAAGGCGGCGCTTCGTTTTTCGGCGGCGCGCTCGAGGCGTCCAAGACCGCGGTGCGCGCCTTGCGCGCCAATCTTTTTCGCACCGCGCTCACGCTGCTCGGTATCGTCATCGGCGTGGCCTCGGTGATCGGCATGCTCGCCATCGGCGATGGCGCCAAGCAGGTGGTGCTCGACCGTATCAGCGCCATGGGCACGAACCTGCTGCTGATCCGTCCCGGCCAGCCCGACCGCAGGGGCGTAGGCGGGACCGTGGCCTCGCTCGTGCCGGAGGACGCGGACGTGATCGCCGCGCTGCCCAACGTGCTGGCGGCGGTGCCCGAGCTGGGCGGCAGCGTCACCGCGCGTTTCGGCAATTCGGACTACCAGACGCAGGCGACCGGAACCTCCGCCACTTACCCGGTGGCGCGTAACTGGCCAGTGAGCCGGGGGATATTCTTTTCGGCGGAAGATCTGAAGAGCTATGCCGCAGTGGTGGTGCTCGGGCAGACGGTGGCGGACAATCTGTTCGCCAAAGGTGTCGATCCCCTGGGCCAGTACGTCGTGCTCAACAATGTCCTGTTCCAGGTGATCGGCCTGATGGCGGTGCGCGGCGCTTCGCCCCAGGGCCAGGACCAGGACGATACGGTGCTGGTACCGCTCACCACCGGCGGCCTGCGCCTGTTCGGCCAGACCTTCCTGCGCAGCATCACCGTGGCGGTGGACGACGTTGCGCTCATCGACGAAACCCAGACCGCCGTGACCGAGGTGCTGCAGGCGCGCCATCAAAGTGCGGACTTCCGCATCCGCAACATGGCTTCGATCCTCGACACGGCCACGGAAACGCAGAACACGCTCACGGTGCTGCTCGGATCGGTCGCGGCGATCTCGCTGCTGGTAGGCGGCATCGGCGTGATGAACATCATGCTGGTAAGCGTGACCGAGCGCACGCGCGAAATCGGCATCCGCATGGCGACGGGGGCGCGCATGCGCAACATCCTGCAGCAGTTCCTCACCGAGGCGCTGGTGGTGTCCCTGCTCGGCGGGGCAATCGGCGTGGCGGTCGGCCTGGGCGCAGCTGCGCTCATCGGAGCGTTCGGCACTCCGGTCAAATACTCGATCGGTCCGGTGCTGCTCGCCTTCGGCTGCGCGTTCGCGACCGGGCTGGTGTTTGGATATATGCCGGCGCGTAAGGCCGCATTGGTGGATCCCATCGTGGCACTGGCGACGTGATAAGAAAACGACATGCAATCGCCGCGGCCGCGCTGGCGCTGCTGAGCGCCTGCGCCAGCATCGGCGATGCGCCTCCGGCCTCGCCTCTGGGCGCCTCCGCAATGCCGCCCGTCTGGGCCGAGACCGGTGGCGCAAGTGCAGGCCCGGATACGCTTGCGCCGGCGCGTGACTGGTGGAACAGCTTCGGCTCTGCGCAACTTACTGCACTCGTCGCCGCCGCACTGGCAGCGAGTCCGGACACCGCGATCGCGGCGGAACGCGTGCGCCAGGCCGAGGCGCAGGCGCGCATCGCAGGCGCATCGCTGTTTCCCGCATTGAATTTCGGCGCCGGCACCGGCCGCCGCGAAACACGCCCGCCGGGAGGCGGCTGGAGCGGCGAGAATTCTTCGAGCGGCGCGCTCAGCGCGAGCTATGAACTCGACCTCTGGGGAAAGAACGCATCGGGCCTGCGCTCGGCCGAGGCGTCGCTGCGCGCCAGCCGCTTCGATCAGCAAACGGTGCGGCTTACGCTCGCAGCGGGGGTTGCGAGCGGCTATTTTCAGGTGCTGTCGTTGCGCGGACGCACCGCGATCGCGCGCGAGAACCTAGCGATTGCGGAACGCGTGTTCAAGCTGGTGGACGCGCGGGTGCGCAACGGCGCCGCCTCCAAACTCGACCTCGCGCGGCAGCAGGCGGCGGTGCTGTCGCTGCGCGCCTCCATTCCGCCGCTCGAATTGCAGCAGCGCCAGACCTTGTACGCGCTCGCCATACTCGCCGGCAGGCCACCCGAGGGCTTCGAAGCCGCAGGCGCGAGCGTCAGCGCGCTGGCAGTGCCGCGCGTCGATCCCGCGCTTCCGGCGGACCTGCTCGTGCGCCGGCCCGATATCGCCAGCGCCGAGGCGCAGCTCGCCGCGGCAAACGCCAACGTCGCCGCGGCGCGCGCGGCTCTCCTGCCCGACATCTCGCTTACCGGATCGGCCGGGCTCGCAAGCAATGTGCTGGTCAATTTCCTCAACACGCCAACCGCGGCATTGGCGCTCGGCGCGTCGCTCATGCAGCCGATCTTCGATGGCGGCCGCCTGCGCGGGCAGGTCGACGTGGCGGCATCGCGCGAGCGTGAACTGATTGAGACCTACCGTAAATCAGTCCTCGCCGCACTGGCCGACGTCGAAGGCGCGCTCGCCGCAGGTGGCGGCACGGCGGAGCAGGAGGCGCTGCAGGCGCAGGTCCTGGAGCAGGCACGCATCGCGCTGCGGCTCGCCGAAATCCGCTACCGCGAGGGCGCAGACGACGTGCTGACCGTGCTCGATGCGCAGCGCACGCTGTTCGCGGCCGAGGACCAACTGGCGCAGATCAGGCTCGCGCGGCTGCAGGCCTCGATCGGCCTGTACAAGGCGCTAGGCGGAGGCTGGGGCTAAGACCCGCCTGGCGCCGCCGCGGCTTTATGTGCGATGCCGAACAGACCATCTGCGCGGCTTGGTCTAACTTAGGAGCGTGCGACTTTCGGGCGACCCTGCCCGGTCGCAAGACCCCGATCCGCGGGCATGAACCAGGAGCAGACAACAATGAAACGACTGATGCGGCATCTAATCTTTGGTGCGATGGCATGCGCCACGGGCACGGCGATGGCAGGCGCGACCTTCTTCGAGGGCGACAATTTCACCGGCCGCCAATTCGCCATGGACCGGCAGGTGGCCGAGTTCTCCACTATCGGCATGAACGACCGCGCGCGTTCGGCGATCGTGGAAGGAAATTCCATGGAGGTGTGCGTGAACGCCAATTTCGGCGGGGAATGCACCGTCCTGGCTCCGGGCCGCTATCCTAGCCTGGGCGGATGGTCGGGGCGTATCAGTTCCGCGCGGGCGATTGCGGCGCCGGCGGCTGCAGTGCAGCCGGCTGTCGCAGCGGTCGGGACACCCAGAATCGAGGGCTTCGACGTCGAGCCGGCAAGGCAATTGAGCGGCGGCAACCAGCTGGCGTTCACGCTGTACGGGACGCCGGGCGGTGCGGCGAGCGTACGCATCGGCACATCGCCGACGAGGATACTGCTGGATGAAATCGAGCCCGGCGTATATGAAAGGACCTACACCATCAGGAACAGCGACAATTTCGCCGCGGACACGGCGGCCACGGCCAACCTGCGCGTGGGCAATACGATAGCCGCGGCAGTATTGGACGAGTCCCTGCTCGCCGGCGCGCCGTCGCCCGCGGCTCAGGCCGCCGCTGCGGCAGCAATGCCAAAGATCGACCGTTTCGAAGCAGACGCGCCGGCGCAACTGCTGCCGGGCGAGCGCGTCTTCTTTACGCTGCACGGAACACCCGCAGGCAAGGCGAGCGTGCGCATCGTCGGCGTCAAGGGGAAATTGCTGCTCGACGAAGTGCAAAGCGGGATCTACGAGGGCGCATACACCATCAAGGATCGTGATCGCATCGCAACCAGCGCCGCGGTCACGGCGACGCTGAAACTGGGCAAACACGACGTCAGCGCGAACCTCGATCGGCCGCTGCTGGCCACGGCAAACCGGAACACGTCGGCGCAGCGCGCGGCAAGGTACTGCGCCAACTGCGGCGTGGTCGAGTCGGTTAACGCGGTCGAAGTCAAGGGCGACGGCGGCTACGTCGGCAAGATCGCGGGCGGCGTAATCGGCGGCTTGCTCGGCAACCAGGTCGGAGGCGGTCGCGGACAGGACGTCATGACCGTGGTCGGCGTCGTCGGCGGCGCGATGGCGGGCAACGAGATCGAAAAGAGAAGGAACAAAACCGTGCACTACGATGTGGTCGCCCGCCTGCAGGGCGGCGGCGCGCAGACGGTGACTTACGCGACCGAACCGCCGTTCAGGGTGGGCGACAAGGTGCGCGTTGAGAACGGGGTGCTGGTCGCGAACAATTAGACCGGATGCGTCGTCGGTCCGGAATCTTTGCAGCATGAGGGCTTACGCCCCCGGGGTCTCCATCCCGCTTGACGGGAATGCGTCTTGGGGGCGTTTCTTCGCACGCTCTTTCACGTCGGCGGGTCGCAAACTATGAACTTGCAGCGGACATTTTCAATTGCCAGCGCGGCGTGCTGCCTGCTCGTTGCCTCCGGTTGCGCCACGCTGCCCGATACGCGGTTTCTGAGCGAACGCTACGTCAAGCAGTCGGCGCGCTTCCAGAGCGCGCGCGGTCCGCTGTCGGCCAGACGAAGCGCCGCCGTGGTGGCGCAACTCAAGCGCACCTCCGGCGACCTGGACATCCTCGACAAACAAATCGCGCTTGAGCAGGAAATCGTCGGCAGCCCGCTGGTGCTGGGCAACAAGGTCACCTTGCTGCAGGACGGCCCGGCCACCTACCAGGCCATGTTCGCCGCCATCGCCGCGGCGAAGGACCACATCAACGTCGAGTCCTACATCATCGAAGGCGGTGAAACGGGGCAGCAGTTCGCCGACGCGCTGCTCGAACGTCAGGCGCAGGGCGTGCAGGTCAACCTGATTTTCGACAGTGTCGGCGCGTTTGGTACGCCAAAAGCCTACTTCGATCGCATGACGCAAGCGGGCGTCGAAGTGCTCGAATTCAACCCGGTCAACCCGCTCACGGTGAAAAAACCGTGGACGCTGAATCATCGCGACCACCGCAAGCTGCTGGTGGTGGACGGGCGCACGGCCTTCCTCGGCGGAATCAACATAAGCAGCGTCTATTCCAGCGGTTCGGCGATCAGCAGGAGCACGGGGCCGATTGACCGCAAACGCGGCTGGCGCGACACCGACGTGCAGATTGATGGCCCGGTGGTCGGCGAATTCCAGAAACTGTTCATGCAGATCTGGGCGACGCAGCACGGCAAGCCGCTGGCGCAGAGAGATTATTTTCCCGCAGTGGCGCCGCAGGGCAAGGATCTGGTGCGCGCGATCGGCAGCACGCCGGACGATCCGTACAGTCAGATTTATCTGACGCTCATATCGGCGATCACCAACGCGGAAAAGCAGGTGTACATCACCAACGCCTATTTCGTGCCCGACCCGCAGCTGATCAAGGCGCTGCTCGACGCCTCCGGGCGCGGCGTGGACGTCAGGTTGATCCTGCCCAGCGATTCCGATTCGGCGGCGGCGTTTCACGCGGGGCGTTCGTACTACGAGCAGCTGCTCGAGGGCGGCGTCAAAATCTATGAGAGGCGCGGCGCTTTGCTGCACGTAAAGACGGCAATTGTCGACGGCGTCTGGTCCTGCGTCGGTTCGAGCAACCTGGATTGGCGCAGCGCGCTCGATAACGACGAGATCAATGCGGTGATCCTGGGACGCGAGTTCGCCGCGCAGATGCAGGCGGCATTCGCCGCGGACATCGCGGCCTCCGAAGCGATTGAACTCGAGGCCTGGGAACACCGATCACTGCTGCTGCGGCTGAAAGAAACTACGGCCCGCTTGTGGGGCCGGCTGTTTTAGCGCTGCGTGTGTGTCGAAACCGCAAATGTGCGCCAGCGCACAGAAATTACCGGGGACCAGGCAGACAATTGACGCCACGAGCCAGCTTCCGCCGCCTGGGTCGAACGCGATTGGTGGCCGAGATGGCGGCTGTGACCGGAAGATCGCAAGCCGACGGATTCAAACAAGCCCAGGGAGATGACATGAACCGGGATCGTATCGAAGGCAGCTGGAAGCAACTGGCGGGAAAGGCCAGGGAGCAGTGGGGCAAACTGACACATGTCCGGCTCGAAGTGCTCGCCGGCAGGCGCAGCCAGCTCGCGGGCAGGATGCAGGAGCAATGTGGTATCGCAAAGGACGTCGCCGCGCGCGAGCTCGCGGATTTCAGGTTGCGCAACCGCGACTGGAAGTCGGTCTAGCACCGCGCAGCGCCGCGTCGGCGCCAAGCATGCTCCCCGGCCGGCATGGCGCCGGGACTCACTCAGCCAAGGAACAAGAAAATGTCTGCTCAGCGAACCATTGCCGCTTCCATATTGTGTGTCGCCTTAGTCACCATGCTCGGCGCGTGCGCCACCACGACTGCGGGCGGCGCGGTCGGCGGCGATCGCAAGCAGCTGATGCTCGTATCGTCCCAGGAACTCGACCAGATGGCGGCGCAAAGCTACGCCAAGCTGAAGTCGGAGGCCGCGGCAAAGGGTGCGCTGAACCAGGACCGAACGCTGCTGAATCGCGTGAGCGCCGTCGCGAGCCGGCTCGAGCCGCAGACCAGGGTGTTTCGCGCCGACGCGCCGGCCTGGCATTGGGAAGTCAACGTCATCACCGACAACCAGATCAACGCATTCTGCATGCCTGGCGGCAAGATCATGGTGTACACGGGCCTGGCCAGGCAACTCGGTCTGAGCGACGACGAGCTTGCCGTCGTCATCGGGCACGAAATGTCGCACGCGTTGCGCGAGCATTCGCGCGAGCAGGTGTCGCAGGCGATCGCCGCGCAGACGGCAATCGGCATCGGCGCCGCGCTGTTCGGCCTCGGACAGGGCTCGGCCGACATTGCCAATACGGGCTATCAGGCGCTCATCGCAACCCGGTTCAGTCGCACCGACGAGAACGAAGCCGACCGCATGGGCCTCGAGCTCATGGCGCGCGCGGGCTACGACCCGCGCGCCGGCGTCACTTTGTGGCAGAAGATGATCAATGCCAGCGGCGGTTCGCAACCGCCCGCGTTCCTCAGCAGCCATCCGACGGACGCGAGCCGCGTGCAGACGATCCAGTCCCTGCTGCCGACGGTCATGCCGCTATACGAGGCGGCGCGCCGGCGCTAGCGGCCTAGGCGCCGCCGCTCATCTTGCCGCCGCGCGGGCCGAGGAAGAACCACAGGATCATACCCAGGACCGGCAGCAGCACCACGAGCACGATCCAGAGCGCCTTGTTACCGTTGGATGCGCTGCTTTGAAATATGTTGATGATCGCCCATACGTCCGCGGCGAGAATCAGTACACCCAGTAATCCGTTGAATTGCGCGTTCATGGCTGTTCCTGTTTGGAGCTGCACCGGCGGCGCAGCCTGTCTTATCGTACGGGGGCGCCGGCGCCTGTCGAGGCCATCTGCGCCGTAGCGGCCTCGCTTGCGGCCAGCGCACGCGCGTGCTCCTCGACATCGTAGGAGGCGAAGACCTTGCGCACCGGGCGGGTTTCCGGCAGCACATAGACGATGCCGTCGGTTCCGGTAAAGGCGGGGCTCACCACCTTCTCGTAGAACTTGATCGGAACGTTGATGCAGCCAAAGGAGATGCGGTTGTCCGCCGTCGTCGGAGACGCGAGGCGCTGCGGGCGGCGCTCCTTGAGGTTGGTATTGATCACCCGGTGCATCGAAATGGCGTTGTCGTAGTCCACCCAGAGAATTTCCTCGCCACCGGCCCGGTGGCCGAGTGAGGCGACGAAACGGCCGGCTGGCGTGGTCTTCTCCTCGGGGCGTATGGCGGAAAGCTTGCGCTCGCCAATGCCGGGGACGGAGTCGTCGCCGCGCGCCAGGCCGAGCAGCGCCGGGGCCGCGCCCTGGAGCCGACCACTCGCATCGAAAACAAATACTTTGGCGTGCGTCTTGTCGACGATCGCGAACGGCAGGCCTTTGTTGTCGTTCGAATCGACGACCCAGTCGGCCAGGTGTCGCGCCTCGGTGGAGGCGTGCTCGCGTTCGAAGTTCGCGCGTTTGGCGCTCTGGATTTTCGCGGGTAGCGCGGTGTAAGCAGAGGGGATCGCCGCGACGCCCTGCAAAGGCGTAGCGCCGATCAGCTTGGATTCGGCTGCGGCATCGCCGCCTGCGACTGCTTGGAGAGGAATGCAACTTGCGACCAGCAGGGCCAGGCAAAACCTGGTGCCGATCGCGGCCGCGATCGCGCGCACGCTCCCCGGGCGCTTTGCGCCTGATGGCGCCGCCCGGAGGCGGGATCCAACTCGATTGCCGTTCATTGTCATCTAATCGTCCGGGCTGCTATAGAAGGCGCCTGCTGGTCGCGTGGCGGGCTGACTGCCATTCTAACCCCTGCGGGCAAACGGGCCGGAGTAACCGGGGCGAGTTCGTCCCGAACAGGCACCAACCATCCCTGTTCACTTGTCTGTTGGAACCTTACACGCCACCGCGAATGTGTTCTGTGCGCCGGCGCACAGATCAGCCCCCAAAGGTAGAACCGAGCAGACAAAATGGCGCAAACCCAGTATTCATGCGGCTTTCGACGATGTTTCCGTTTGCGGTTCTCGCGCACTTTCCCGGACACTCCAGCGCATTTTCGGCGTAATATTGGGCGCAATGAATGAACCGACGAAACTCCCCGCAGGCAAGGAACCCGTGCTGCGCGTCATGCCCATGCCGGCAGACGCCAACCACCACGGCGACATATTCGGCGGCTGGATCATGTCGCAGGTCGACATCGCCGGCGGCGTGCTCGCCGGGCGGCACGCGCGCGGGCGCGTCGCAACGGTGGCGGTGAATTCCTTCCAGTTCAATCAGCCGGTGCAGATCGGCGACCTGCTCTCGTTCTACGCCGAGATCGTGCGCGTGGGCAACACGTCGATCACCGTCAACGTCGAGGTCTACGCGCAGCGCAACCCCGAGGACATCGAAATCGTCAAGGTGACCGAGGCGACGCTCACCTACGTCGCAACCGACAAGGACCGGCGGCCGCGCAAAGTGCTACCGCTGCCGGCGAAGGCGTAAGTATTCATAGGCCCCGTACTCAAACGGGGACGCGCTTTCACGGGAGGCAATTAGCCCTACAGGCTATATTTGAACTTCCCGATACCGGACAGTCATCTGTCTCGGCTCGACCCACAAGAGCCATTCGAGCTAATTTCTTCCCACTGGCCGCTTACCGACCATGAAGGAGCCATTCAGAAGAATCAACGGTCGGTCAGTAGTTCGGCCAAACTGGACCGTCGTGATTTTACGAAAGATACGCGGGGCGATTTACCGAGATGACCGCTTTACAGGATTTTGACTGTCACGTTCGGCCAGGATTATACGGTGGCGAAAGACCGTATCAATCGCGGGGCTGCGAAGACTAATAGCCCAGATCAGTCCGACGAGCCTTCCAGGTCCCGACCCAAGCGATTAGATCTGGTGCCGGCATGGGTTTGGCGATGAAGTAGCCTTGCGCCAAGTCGCAGCCCGCAGCGCGCAGTAAATCCCAGTCCTCGCGGTCCTCGACGCCCTCGGCCACGGTCTTCATGCCCAGTTGTCGCGCCATGCTGTGGCTTCCCTCGAAGATGGCTCTCATGGTCGGTTCGCGATGAGCGCCGTTGACGAAACTCCGATCTATCTTGAGTTCATCGAACGGAATGTCGCGCAGTTGCGCCAGGGACGAGTGGCCCGTGCCGAAATCGTCGATCGACAGGCCGGTGCGCTTCAGACGCAGGCGCGTGAGGATGTCGAGCGCGGCGATCGGGTCCTTCATCAGCCGGCTTTCGGTCACTTCGAGCATCAGGCTCGATGCGGGAATCCCCGCATCGTTCGCCGCGAGTGCGACCAAATCGGGGAATGTCAGGGAGACGAGATTATCCATCGAGACGTTGACCGCCACGTGCAGATCGAGCCCTGCGTCCTGCCACAGGCGCGCCTGGTGCAGCGCGGCGGCGAGCACGGCGCGCGTCAGCTCGTCGATGAGGCCGTGTTCCTCCGCGACGCCGATGAACTGGTCAGGAAACACCATGCCGTCTTGCGGATGCCGCCAGCGCACCAGGGTCTCCACTCCGGTCACCGCGCCGGTCGCAAGCTCCACCTTGGGCTGGTAGACGTTCAGCAGTTCTCCACCCGCGATCGCCAGGCGCAATTCTTCGGGCGCGTAAGTCTTTACGGCGGCACGGGGCGACCTGGCACTTCGGCCGGTCTTGCGCTGCAGAATAGCCTGCAACTGCTCCGGCGAAACGGGCTTGTGCAGAACGCCCAGGACATCGAGCTTGTGCGCCTTGGCCAGCCTCTCCGCCGCCTGCAGGACGCGCTGGTCTTCGCCGCTCACCAGCACCAGAGCGCCGGCGTAGCCGATGCGCGCGAGCCGGCGCACGACTTCCACGCCGTCCGTTTCCGGCATTTGCAGATCGCAAAAAACGAGCTCGACCTCCGCGCCATCGGTTTCCAGTATCGACAATGCGTCGTTGGCGCGCTGGCAGGTCGTCACCTCCGTAATGCCGAGGTTCGCTAGTTGATGCGAAAGCAGCTTGAGCATAAAGGGTTCGTCGTCGATGACAAGCGTTTTCATGATTTGCCCTCCAGTTAAGCCGATCCAGCTACGTCAGTCAGACTGGTGATCTTCGCTTCGACGGCCGCCATCGCCGCCTCAAATTGCGCCATGACCTGCGCGATCGCCGACTCGTTTTCGGCCTGGCATGCATCCTCTAGTCGCGCACACAGATCGCCCAACGTCAGGGCGCCCACCGTACGTGACGAGGACTTGAGCTTGTGGGCGATGGCGCCAACCTGGGGGGCATCGCCTTTGGCATTGGCGGCACGCAGGTCCTCTGCGTGCCGCCGGGCCGAATCCAGATAATCCACAAGGAATTCGCGCACGATGGCCGCATTGCTGCCCACCATGCTTTGCAGCACGGACACGTCGAGCACGGGCGCCGCGCCACGTTGTTCCGTGTCTGGTGTGGCAGGCGTCGTTCCCGCATGCATCACCGGTAGCCATTTCGCCAACGCGGCGCGGAGCAGGTGCAGCTGCATCGGTTTGGTCAGGTACTCGTCCATGCCGATGGCCAGGGCGCGCGAGACTTCGCCGCGCAGCGCATTGGCGGTCAGCGCCAGAATGGGTATGCGCGGTGCCGTTCCGCCACGCTTTGCCTCTTCGCGGCGGATGGTCTCGGTGAGTGTGTAGCCGTCCATCTCTGGCATGTGCAGATCGGTGAGCAGCAGGGCGTAGCTCCCCTCGCGCCACAGCCGCAGCGCATGCGCGCCGTTGGCCGCGATCTCCGCCGCATAGCCGAGCAGGTCAAGCTGGCGCAGGATGACTTTCTGGTTGATCGCGTCGTCCTCAGCGACCAGGATGAGCCGCCCCTGGGCGCGGGCCTCGGCGATGGTGGGCGGGGTCAGCACCTCGCCGGCGTGATCCTCCTCAGCGTCTTCGTAAAACACCTCGGGCGACGCCCGTCCGGCCGCCACCGCCACCGAGCGCAGCAGGGTCTGCCGCCGCAAGGGCTTGCCGTCCATCGTGACCGCGTCTGCGGATTCCAGTCGGGCGCGCCGGCGCGCGCCGCGCGTGATCAGCACGTGGCGCGTATTCGGCACCCGGGCAAACGCTGTCTGCAGCGCAGCAACCGAATTCGAAACATTGTCTAGTCCGATATCCTGAATCACGATCGGCATTTCCAGACCCGCCGCCCGCCGCACCGCGGCATCCGGGTCGGCCGCGTCCTGCACCCGCGCACCCGCGTATTCCAGATACGCGCGCACGTCGTCGACGGCGAGTTCCGGGCTCGCCAGCACGATGCAGTCCAAGCCGGACAGCGTTTGCCGTGAATCCACACCCTGCTCTTTGGCAATTTCGAAGGGTAGGGTGACGGTGAAGACCGAACCCTCGCCGGGGTTACTTTCGACGGCGATCTCGCCCCCCATCAGCTCGACCAGGCGCTTGGTGATCGCCAGGCCGAGCCCGGAGCCGCCGAAGCGCCGTGTCGTGGACGCTTCAGCCTGGGTGAAGGAGGTGAACAGGTTGGCCAGGGCCTCCGGGGCCATGCCGATGCCGTTGTCCGCAATGCTGAAGCGAAGACGCATGGGCTTGGAGTTGAGCACGCTTACCCTGACCGCCACGTGGCCACGTATCGCCGGGCGGCCACCGCTGAATTTGATGGCGTTGCCCACCAGGTTGTAGAGGACCTGGCGCAGCCTGGTCGGGTCGGACCACAGCTGTTCGGGTACATGAGGATCGATGAATGGGGTGAGCTCCACGCGCTTGGCGGTAGCCGCAGGGGTGAGCGTGCTGCTGATGCCTTCGACCATGCCCGCCACCGAAACCGGCACCCGTTCGAGTTCCAGCCGGCCGGCCTCGATTTTGGAGAAGTCGAGGATGTCGTCGATGAGACGCAGCAAGGCGAGCGCGGAATCCCGAATGGTCTTCACCGAATCGGCCTGCTGCTCATCCAGACTGCTGTGTGCCAGCACTTCCACCATGCCGATGACCCCGTTCATGGGCGTGCGAATCTCGTGGCTCATCGTCGCGAGGAAGGCGGATTTCGCGCGGTTTGCCTGCTCCGCCTCTTCCCGCGCCTGCGTCAGTTCGGTAAACAAGCGTTTGCGCTCGCTTATGTCGCGCAGGGTCCCAATATAGAAGCGCTCGCCGCGCACCACATATTCGCTTATGGCTAGATCAAGGGGGATCAAATGACCGTTTTTATGCCGACCTTCCACCTCGCGGCCGATTCCTATGATGTGCGCCTCGCCCGTACGTGCGTATCGCTCCAGGTAAGAATCATGCCCGCTGCGATGCGGTTCAGGCATGAGGATTGCGACGTTTTGGCCAATTGATTGAGCGGCGGTGTAGCCCAGCACGCGCTCCACTGCCGGGTTCACACTGCGCATGATGCCGTGGGCATCAATCGTGATCACGCAATCAACGATATTGTCCACGATCGCGCGGATTTCCTCTTCCTTATTATGCAGCGTCTCAAGCGCAGCGCTGCGCTCGTTGACTTGGCGCTTCAGATCGACGTTTAGGTCACCAATCTCTGTTTCACGCGCTGCACGCATTAGCGTCTCGCGGTTGATTCGGTAAAACAGAAATGCAAATATCGCGATCACCCCGACAATAGTAATCAAGAGCGCAACCAAGACGTTTTGCCGAGCGTTCTCGTTTATCTTTTCGCGTTCGATCTGCAGCACCGCTTCGGCGTTCCCGAAGCGCTGCATTAGGTCGCGAATGTCCTGCATGAGACCTAGCCCTTTGCCATTTGCAATCGCGGTCCTGGCGGCAGCGAGTCCTTTTTCATTAAATATCGCGTTGAGCTGATCCAGCGACGCCACGCGTTCGGCAATAAGCGCCCGCAGCCTTTCTAGGGTTTGAAGCTGACTCGGGTTGTCTGCCACCAATTGCTTAAGCGCCAAAAGCTCGATATCTATTTCGCTGCTAAGGCGCCGCAACGCTTTCTTGTACTGCTGTCGGCCGGTCAACAAATAATTGCGTTGCGCCGACTCCGCGTCGGAAACGGTGGAGTACAAATTGTTCATATTTGCGCGGACTTCCTGGGTATGGGAAACCCACTTAGCTGATTCGGTAAGCGCCCCAATGGACCAATAAAGAAACCGCCCGACGATAAGGAGCAGCGCCAGAGTGACGATGAAACTGCCAATGACCTCGATCTTGATACCGCGAGACGAGCGCGGTGAAGTTGGGGAGCTGTCGCTCGGTTTCTTACTCGCACCCAACGCGCCGACCCCAAGTAGAATGAAACCGACTGCAGTGTTCAAAGCGACGGGCGGGAGAAAAACATCAGTAACGATCTCGCTTGCATTCCACAGGTACCCAAGAGTAGACACGGCACCGACAACTATCACCAACGATGCCAGCAGCCGAACCAGCGGCCGCAAACGTGGATGCGGCAAGGCCGCCAGCGCCAATCCAATACCTGCGAAAGTGATCGCGCTATATGGCGACATGCGACCTGGAATAGCGTTGAAGGCGTCAGCAGTGTCGCGAAACAGCAATTCGTCGATGCCCAAGCGCCAGCCGAACGCGTATTCCCCCAGAGTGCCAAGGCCCAGCACGCTGACCGATAGCGCCGACGCCTCGGCTAGACGCTGAAGCAGCAGGGAAGGACGATGGGCAAGAACAAATAGCGTGCCACCCGAGAGCACCAGACCAAGCGCGGTGTTAGCTTTCATTTGCACCGCGCCGGGTAGAACACTTCTGAGCAACGCCACATCCAGCGCCCAACCCACGAGAACGATCAGCCCGAGCGCAACCGTCAGAAGTCCAGCCAGTCCGGCGAACAACGAATTCTCGTTACTGTCGAAAGTTACTTGATTCACGGCTTGGATCGTTTTTTTGGATTGCATGTCACCGGCCGAACCTTCGAGCTTGTAATCCTGCGATTACGCACCGGCGAGGACAATGTGCTGCGCCGGAGGAAGGCTGCTGCGCTGGATGCAAAGAAAATATTAAGAATCTGACTCGATTGCATGACCGCGTAACCTCCCGTTGCGCCAGCAAACGACGGCTCAACACAATAGTTGACTACGTTGATCAAGTATTACAAAGTGGACTCGTACCGTCTATCCGTATCCATACGTAGATTCCTGCTGCAGCGAACAACGAACAAAAGTGCGCGTTGGCTCCTCGCCCATCGGGGCAAACCAGAAACCGGAGGCAGAAATACCGCCGGCCCGCCCGAGCTAGACTAGGGAGCGTAGTTGTACGTATTGGCGGCGCCGCGCAGGCAGCGCGGCGAGATAGGCGGATTCAACGGTTTGCGTTCATTGCCCAGGTGGCAAGGCCGCCGGTGTTCCGTCGAAGGAAACTGCCGCTATTCGTGCTTGGAAATCAGCCCGTGGCGCATGGCGAATGCGACCAAGTCAGTGCCGTTCTTAAACCCGAGTTTTTTGGAGAAATTGGCGCGGTGCGTTTCCGCTGTACGCCGGCTGATGCCGAGCCGGTCGGCGATCTGCGCGCTCGTCAAGCCCTCGGCCGCGAGTTGCATCACCTGTTTTTCCCGGTCGGTGAGCAGATCGTACTTTTCCTGGCTCACAGTTTCGACGGCATGTTCGAGAAGCTTGGTCGCCTGCTCTGAAAGAGGCTTGCTAAGATAGGTGCGCCCGGCCATCGCCTCGCGTATGGCGCGCACCAGATCCTCGAAGGCCGCACCTTTCAACACGTAGCCGGAAGCGCCGTTCCTCAGCCCGCGCAGGACGTACGACTCGTCGGCGAACATCGAAAGAACGATAATCTGCGTCTTTTCGTCATGCTTTTTGATTTGGCGCGCTACCTCCAGACCGTTTAGGCCTGGCAGCATCACGTCGACCACGACGACATCGGGTTTGAGACGCTGTGCAAGCGCGATCGCCTCCAGCCCTTCTCCCGATTCGCCTATGACCTTGAAGTCCGACTCTTTCTCAAGCAGGGCGCGCAGGCCTTGCCTGAGAATTTCATGGTCATCGGCGAGAATGATCGTCGTCGGGGTCGTCACGCTCAAGTTGGTTATTGACTGGGGACCGTTATGATGCTCCAGATTGACGCCCGGGTGGGTAATGTTTAAATTGGCGCGCGCTCCGCTGATTCAATGACCTCGCCGACACAGGAGATAGACAAATGACCGATACTCGGAAAGAACGCCCCATGGCGGTGCGGCAGGCCGAATCCAACCCGCGCTGTGGTGCACACCTGAGGGATCACTGGCACCGGTCGTCCGCTGGAGACGGCCGTTATCGCCTGCTGCAGGAAAAAGTGTCCGACGCGATAGACGTCGCCGACTAATCCAAAACGGAAAGCTCGATCTTATGCATACGCATCATTCTGCTGGCCTTTCGCGGGATATGAATCTGTTTTACGAAACCCTGTTGAACTCGGTTAAGCAAGCGGTAATCGCCACTGACACAGAGGGCATCATTACTTATATGAACCATGCCGCTGAATTACTCTACGGCTGGCAATCAAATGACGCCTTGGGACGCAGCATCCTTGCGGTAACTGTCCCGCAAACCTCCCAAGCCCAAGCGCAAGAGATTCTGACTCAATTGCGGCAGGGCCGGGATTGGCTAGGGGAGTTCCTGGTGCAGCACAAGGACGGGACGATCTTCCTCGCGGAAGTTCAGGACACGCCTATGTTCGATCCGCAGGGCAAATTCATCGGGGTCATCGGGGTTTCCTCCGATATTACCGAGCGCAAGCGGTTTGAAGCTGAAATTGAACAGCACCGGCATCATCTGCAGCAGCTGGTCGAGAAAAAGACGATGGCCTTAGACGGCGCCTTGGCTGCCGCCGAGACGGTGAACCGCTTTGTGAAGACCATCACTGATCATGTTCCCGCGATGATTGGCTACTGGACCGACGAGTTACGCTGTACTTTTTCCAACCAGGGCTATATCGACTGGTTCGGCAAGACGGCCGAGCAGATGCGTGGCATCCACTATCGCGAGATGCTGGGTGATGAACTCTTCCGGTTCAGCGAGCCTTACATGCGCGCCGCTCTGCGTGGTGAACGTCAACAGTTCGAGCGAACCTCGATTAAGGCCGACGACAGCGCCAGTCATACTTCATGGATACATTATGTTCCAGACTATAACGGCGAGCGGGTTTGCGGATTCTTTGCTCTGGCATCTGACATCACCGAGCGCAAACGCATGGAGCTGGAAGCGCTCAGAGCAAGTCGGCAACTGCAGGCCCTGTCGAACCGCCTGATCGAGGTGCAGGAAGAAGAGCGGCGCCGCATCTCACGCGAACTGCACGCCGAGATCGGGCAGGCGCTTACGGCAGTGACGCTGCAACTCAAGACTGCACGCCAGAGCCAACGAACGGACGCCGAGCGGATCGACCAATGCATCATGATCACCGAGGACACGCTCGAGCGAGTGCGCGATATGTCGCTCAACCTTCGACCGCCGCACCTTGACGATCTCGGTATCGAGGCAGCGCTCAGATGGCTCCTCCAGCGCCAGGCCCAGGCGGCCGGATGGCAGGCCGAAATCGTCATCGACCCGCTGCCAGGTCGAGTCGCGACGGAGATCGAAACCGAATGCTTTCGCATCGCGCAGGAGGCACTGACCAACGCGGCGCGCCACGCGGATGCGAAGCACGTGCGGGTAGCCCTGCGCATTGCGGGCAAAAACCTCGAGCTTACGGTGCGCGACGACGGCATAGGCTTCGAGCCGGAGCAAAAACATCCGCGCCCGGTGGGACGATCAGGCCTCGGCCTGATATCAATGAAAGAGCGTGCGCAAATTATCGGCGGCAAGCTCTCGATCAAGAGACGCGATGAAGGTGGCACAGAAATTGTTGCAACAGTTCCGCTGCGCTGTGGAGATTAGGTTCGTGTGCACGCAACGACAACGAGTTAAAGGGCCTAAAAAGTAACGATTCACAATTCTTGAATGCCGACGGTCTGGCAGGTTTTTGAATCACGACTCTCAGCAAAATCCGAGTGGCAGCAGAGAAGCGTGCGTACGCTGGATGGTGAGTAGTGAGCCGTTCGCCGGCGAATAATGATCGAGCAGGCTGCACATAATGCAGAGAATATTTTGGCCTACCGGCCACGGTATGGCACCCACGAAGCCGATCAGTGTCTGCGCGCCGCGTCCGCCGAGGTTAAAAACATTCTACGTTTTGCTGACCGAGCGCCAATAACGTTCAATGTCTTCACTGGTAGGAATTACCGGCCGTTCAACTCGGGTTTCTTTCTCTTTTCTTGATGACCGCAGTTGGCCGAACTCAAACCGATGGGCCTGGCGCAAAGCTGCCGTTCGCCGAGGTCGCGTCAACCTAATGGTAACTTGAGCCGCACAGGACTCAAACCACCTCAGGCGCCCCCAAGCGACATGACTCGCGGCATTGCGGACGATTTGCGTCAGCCAACTCGCTTCCCTCTTTTCCTCCCGGGCGAAGTAGTTGCTCGGGAGTTTCGAGACTTCCCGCTACGCACCCCACGGATCGATCACGGGTACCGAAAGGTCCGCGAAATGCCGGATGTTTCGCGTCGCGAGGGTGGCCCGCCGTGCCAGCGCAATGCCGGCGATCTGGGTATCGCGCATATCGACCGGCTTCCCGTTGCGCTTACGGACGGCTGCCAACAAGGCCGCTTCGGTCGCCGCTGCGCTGTCGAAATCCAGCACGCGATTCTGCAGATCCTCCTGCAGCAGTTGGGCGAAGCTTGTCTCCAGGGTCTGCCGCCGCCGACCCTTGGGCAGCAAAGCGAGGCCGAAGCGGGCCTCGAACAGGGTAATGCTTGTGATCCACACCGATTCGGCGGGCTGGCGATCAAGCCAAGCCACGACCGCCGCGTCGGGAGACACCCGCATCAGGGCCGACAGCACATTGGTATCGAGAATGATCATTTGCCGAAATCGGCCGAGCGCGCTGGCTGTCCGCGCAGTTCCGGCAGATCAGCGCTCAGTCCCGCTTTCTTGAAGCGCGCGGCGATTCGTGAGCCCAGCTTGGGCGGCGGCTGATTCTCCTCCCGCGCTGCATTGCGCAGGATTTCGCGAATCTCCGCTTCCATGCTGTGCCCCCGATTGTCGGCGCGGCGTTTCAGACGCGCTTTTACATCCTCTTCAATATTGCGCACGACGAATTGGGCCATGGCCGTCTCCGAAAATTACAACGATATCATGATATCACAGGAACGAACCAGTGGCCGATCCAGGTCCGAGTGCTGCCGCGATCGCGCCGCATGCGTGGCTGTGCCGATTCGGTATGATGCGGCTTTGATCTGACAGCGGGGTCAGCGTCCCATGAAACAGTTCCAAGGCAAGGTAGCCGTCATCACCGGCGGCGCGAGCGGCCTCGGGCGCGCCATGGCCGATCGATTCGCGCGCGAGGGCATGAGCATCGTGCTCGCCGATGTCGAGCCCAGGGCGCTCGCCACGGCCGAAGCTGAAATGAAGGCGGCCGGCGCAAAGGTGATCGGCGTACGCACCGACGTGTCCAAAGCGGCGCAGGTCGAAGCGCTGGCGCAAAAGACGCTGGCGGCTTTCGGCGGCGTGCACCTCGTCGCCAACAATGCCGGCGTGGCGCCGCTGGGCAAGGCCTGGGAGAACAGCGTCGCCGACTGGGAATGGACCCTGGGCGTCAACCTCTGGGGCGTGATCCACGGCGTGCGCGTGTTCACGCCGATCATGCTCGCGCAGGGCGGGGAGGCCCACATCGTCAATACCGCCTCGGTCTCGGGACTGATTTCGCCGCCGGGTTCGGCCATGTACAACGTCACCAAGCACGCGGTGGTGACGCTCACCGAGACTCTTTATCACGATCTGGCGCTGCAGCACGCCCGCATCGGCTGCTCGGTGTTATGCCCCGCCTACGTGCCGACCGGCATCATCGACTCGGAACGCAATCGACCGGCCCTCCTGCAGGAACCGGCGCGCGAAAAGACCGCCGAGCAACAGGCGCGCGAGGCGATGCTGCGCAAGGCGGTGACTTCGGGCAAACTCAGCGCCGCGGACGTGGCGCAGAAGGTATACGAAGCGGTGCGCGACGAACGCTTCTACATCCTCACGCACCCGAAGATCAAGCCGTCGATCCAGTGGCGCATGGAAGACATCCTGCAGGACAGGCGCCCGACCAGCCCGATGGGTTGAGCGCGCGCACCGGCACAACGGGAACGAGGGACGGCAATGGACAGCAGTTCTTTCTATTCCGGACTCCCGCTATTGACCGAGTTCGGCGACGCCGGCAGGCAGGAGAGCTACGTCGCGCTGCCCGATGACTGGCACGTCGCGATGTGCGACGTGCGCAACTCCACCGCCGCAGTCGAGGCCGGCCGCTACAAGAACGTGAATACCCTGGGCGCAGCCGTGATCACGGCGATGCTGAATGCAGCCGGCGACACCGACATTCCGTTCATTTTCGAAGGCGACGGCGCGATGCTGTGCGTACCGCCGGCGCTGCTACCCGCGGCGCGCGCGGCGCTGCTGCAGACGCAGGCACTGGCGCAAAAATCATTCGCGCTGGAACTGCGCATCGCCGTGATGCCGTTGGCGCGCATTCGCGCCGCGGGCTTCGATATACGGGTCGCCCGCTATCGTGTTTCCGAAAACTATGTCCAGGCGATGTTCGCCGGCGGCGGAATGGCCTACGCCGACCGCTGCATGAAAGATCCGGCGACGGCGCCGCCGGTGCGCGTGGAAGCCGGCGGCGTCGAAATGACCGCGAACTTCGAGGGCCTGGAATGCCGCTGGCAGGACATTCCGAGCCGCCACGGCGAAACCGTCAGCGTGATGGTCAAGGTGCTCGTCGACGACGCACAGCGATCCGGTGAAATCTATCGCGAGCTGATCGCCAAAGTGCGCGAAACCTACGGCGCCGACGACGCCTGCCACCCGGTCTGGCCGCCCAAGCTCTCGTTTTCTCTCGACGCCAGGCAGCTTGGCAACGAGGTCGGGGTGCGCGCGGGCGAACGCAGCGCAGGCGGCAGGTGGCTGTACCTGATGAAAGCGCGCTGCTGGGCCCTGCTCGGCTGGTTCTTCATGACTTTCGGCATCCGCACTTCGGCCACCGACTGGGGCCGCTACAAGCTGGTGCTGGCGCGCAACTCGGACGTGAAAAAATTCAACGACTGCTTCCGCCAGATCCTCGCCGGCAATGCCGCGCAGCGCGAGGCGCTCGGCGCATGGCTGGATGCGCGCTTCGCGCGGCGCGAGCTCGTCTACGGTATCCACGTCGCCGACCGCGCGCAGATGACCTGTCTGGTGTTCAACTATTCCGGCCGCCACCTGCATTTCATCGACGGCGCCGACGGCGGCCTGTTCATGGCGGCCAAGGCGCTGAAGGAGCGCGCGGCCGCGCAGGTCTGAGGCGCCGAGTCGCCGCACCGGCGGGCCTCAGGCCTGCTCGGCGTAGAGTTCCGTCATGACTTCGCGCAGCCAGCGATTGGCCGGGTCCTGGTGGAAGCGCTGGTGCCAGTGCAGCCTGACTTCGAAGCTGGGCATGCGCAGCGGCAGCGGTAGCACCTTGAAGTTGCCGGTCTGCGCGAACACGGCGGCGACGCGCGAGGGCACGACAACCATGAGGTCGGTGCGCGCGAGAATCATCGGCACCACGAGAAAATGCGGTACGCGCACGGCGATGCGCGCTTCTAGCCCTTCCCTGACGAAAGTCTCCTCGATCACCTGGTGGCCGGTGCCGGCGTAGGACACCAGCACGTGTGAAGCCTCGCGGAACTGCTTTGCGCTGATTTTCGCGCCGTTTAGCGGATGCTCGGCGCGCAACATGCAGACGTAGTGCTCACTGAACAGCCGCTGCTGCCGCATTCCCGTGGTCAGCCCGGGCAGGAAACCGACCGCGAGATCGAGTTCCCCCGCCTCCAGCGCCGCGTGCACGTCCTTGATCGGGATGCGCACCACCTCGATCCTGACGCCGGGGGCGTCGCGCTTGATGCGCGCTAGCAGGTCGGGCAGGAACACCATCTCGCCGATGTCCGACATGTGAAAGCGAAACGTGTTGCCCGAACTCTTCGGGTCGAAGCCCGCATGCTGCTGCAGCGCGCCCTGGATCAGGCGCAGCGCCTCGCGCACCGGCTGCGCCAGCTGCTGCGCGAACGGCGTCGGGCGCATGCCGCGCGGCGTGCGCACGAACAGCGGGTCGTCGAACAGCGCTCGCAGGCGCGCCAGCGCGTTGCTCATCGCCGGCTGCGACAGCCCGATGCGCTCGCCGGCGACGGTAACGCTGCCTTCGGTGGCAATGGCGTCGAACACGCGCAGCAGGTTCAGGTCGAGGTCAGCCACATTCATAATGGACATATATATCATATTGCCCATCAATTTGACAAATGCACCCCCCGCGCCTAATCTGGCCCGAACGTTCGCTCGCCAGGCGCAGACCGCGGCGAGCCAAGGAGGAGTTGCCATGTACGAGATTCGCATCCACGGACGCGGGGGCCAGGGCGCAGTGCTCGCCGGCGGTATCCTCGCCACCGCATTGGTGCTGGAAGGCAAATTCGTGGTCGCCGTGCCCTCCTTCGGCTTCGAGCGCCGCGGCGCGCCGGTGGCGAGCTTCCTGCGCTTCGACGAGCGCGAGATTCGCCAGATGACCAATATCTACCGGCCCGACTGCGTGCTGTGCATCGACCCGACGGTGGCGCGCGCGGTGAACGTGTTCGACGGCGTCAAGGACGGCGCGGTGCTGGTGCAGACCAGCGCCAAGCCGCTGGGCGACATGCAGCTGCCGCCGCAGGTGGCAACGGTCGGCCTGTGCGACGCGGTATCGATCGCGCTCGACATTTTCAAGCGCTCCATCACCAACACCATCATGCTCGGCGCCTTCGCGCGCACCACCGGCCTGGTCACGCTGGAGTCGCTGCAGGAAGCGATTAAGAAATCGGATTTTCGCGACGCCGGGCTGAAGCAGAACATGGCTGCGCTGCAGCGCGGCTACGAAGCGACCGAGGTTCATCAAATAGTCAGGAAGGCTGCGGCATGAAGCAACAGGCCTATGAGATGTTCGACTCATCGACGATCCCGGACGACCTGTGCCCGATCGCGACCACGCCCACGCCCATGTTGCCCGGGGACTGGCGCAGCATGCGGCCGGTGGTCGACCGCGCGAAATGCGTGAAGTGCGCGGTGTGCTGGCTCTACTGCCCGGTGCAGTGCGTGATCGAAAAGGCCGCATGGTTCGACTTCAATCTGAAAACCTGCAAAGGCTGCGGCATTTGCGCGACCGAGTGTCCGCAAAGGGCCATCGCGATGATCGAGGAGGCCGCGTAATGTCTGCCATCCTCAAGCCGAAGTCCAAGCTCATCGTCTGCGACGGCAACGAAGCCGCCGCCTGGGCGGTGTCGCTCGCCAACGTGGACATGGTCGCGGTGTATCCGATCACGCCGCAGTCCTCGCTGGTCGAATATCTGGCGAAGTTCATCGCCGACGGGCGCCTGGGTGCCGAGATCGTCGACGTCGAGGGCGAACATTCGGTGCTGTCGGTGCTGCAGGGCGCCTGCCTCGCCGGCGCGCGCACCTACACCGCGAGCTGCGGCCCGGGGCTCGCCTTCATGTTCGAGCCCTATCTGCGCACGCCCGGGCTGCGCCTGCCGCTGGTAATGACCATCGTCACGCGCGACACGCTCTCGCCGCAAAGCGTCTGGGGCGGGCACCAGGACGCGATGTCGGTGCGCGAAGTCGGCTGGGTGCAAATGTACTGCGAGTCGGTGCAGGAAGTGCTCGACACCACGATCATGGCCTACAGGATTGCCGAGCACCACGAAGTGATGCTGCCAGTGAACGTATGCCACGACGGCAACTACCTCTCCTTCGGCGCGGCGCGCTGCGAACTGCCGGATCAGGGCGAAGTGAACGACTTCCTCGGCCCGAAAGACGTGAATTGGCACGTTGCGCTGGATCCGCAGCGGCCGATGGCGGTGGACCCGCTCACCGGCGGCGCCGGCGGCCCCGGCCCCTCGACTTTCGTGCGCTACCGCAAGGGACAATGCGCCGGCATGCAAAATTCGCTCAAGGTAATCACCGAGGTGCACGAAGAGTGGGGACGGCGCTTCGGCCGCCACCACGCGCCGCTGGTGGAGTCCTACCGCATGGACGGCGCCGACTACGCAATGGTGACCATAGGCAGCATGACCGGCGCCGCCAAGGACGCCGTGGACGCGGCGCGCGCGCGCGGCGACAAGGTGGGCCTGGTCAAGGTGAAGACTTACCGCCCGTTCCCGGCCGAAGCGCTGGTCGCGGCGCTGGGCGAAGTGAAGGCCGCAGGCGTGGTCGACCGCTCGGTGTCCTTCGGCTGGAATTGCGGGCCGCTGTATCAGGACACGATGGCGGCGCTGTACCACGCGCCGCGCCGCGTCCCGGCAATGAGCTTCATCGGCGGGCTCGCCGGCGCCGATCTTACCGTGGCGCATTTCGAGCGCGCGATCGCGCGCGTCGCCGAACTCGCGCGCGACGGCCGGCCGGCCGAGACCGTGTGGCTGAACGAAAAGGACTGAATATGCAGCACGCACATTACTTGATCGTCGGCGCGAGCCACGCGGCGCTGTCGGCATTGCACGCAATCCGCCTGCACGACAGCGCAGGCGACGTCACCGTGCTGACGCGCGACGACAGCCTGCCCTACTCGCCCACGGTGCTGCCTTACGTGGTCTCGGGCCGTTCCGATCCCGGCCGCGTGCAGCTGCGCGATGAAGCCTATTTCGCCGAGCACAAGGTCAACTACCTGCGCGGAGCGAAAGTGCAGAAGGTGAACGCCGCCGCGAACGCGGTGGAACTCGCCGACGGCAGCCGCATCGGCTTCGACAAGCTGCTGCTCGCGACCGGTGCCGCGCCGCTGTTGCCGCCCATCCCCGGCCTCGCCGGACTGCGCTATCACGTGCTGCGCACGCTGGACGACGCCGTTGCGCTGCGCGAAGCGCTGCCGCGGTTGAAGCGCGCCCTGGTGCTGGGCGGCGGCCTGATCGGCATGCACGCCGCGGAAAATCTGGCCAAGGGCGGCGCGCAAGTGAGCGTGGTGGAACTGCAGCCGCATGTGCTCTCGGGCTACTTCGACGCCGAGGCTTCGTCCATGATCGAACAGGTGTTCGCCGCCAAGGGCGTCCGGTTGCTGACCGGCGCCAGTGTCGCCGCGGTCGCTGCGCAGGGCGACGGCTGTCGCGCGGCACTGGCCGACGGCAGCGAACTCGAGGCGGACCTGCTGCTGGTTGCGACCGGCGTAGCGCCGGTGACCGATTTCCTGCTGGGCAGCGGCGTCGAGACCGAACGCGGCGTGCTGGTCGACGCGCAGATGCGCACCAACGTGGCCAACATCTGGGCCGCGGGCGACGTGGCGCAGGCGCGCGGCTTCTTCACCTCCGAGCGGATCATCAACGGCATCCTGCCGGACGCCGTGGACCAGGGGCGCATCGCCGGCATGGCCATGGCGGAGGACCCGGGCGCGATGGACTACGCCGGCGGCGTGCCGCTCAATACCTACAGCTTCTTCGGCCAGCAGGCGCTATCGGTCGGCGTGCACGAAAGCGCCCTGGATCCCGCCGGCGTCGAGGTAAAAAAACAGATCGACGTCGCGGAGAACCGCTACCTGAAGATCGTGCTCAAGGACCGGCGCCTTGCAGGGATCTTCGGCGTCAACAGCGCGTTCGATCCGGGCATCATGTGGGAACTGATCCTGCGCGCGATCGACCTGGGCGACGAGAAGCTCGCTTTCCTGCGCGCGCCGCAGCAGACCGCGCGCGCGCTGATGTCGCGCAACTGGAGATAGGCATGGGCGCCGCATACGAAACCATCCATTTCAAGGCGGAACTCTGCGACGGCTGCAACGACTGCATGACGGCCTGCGCACAAGCCAAGGCACGCTCGGACGACCACCAACAATCGCGCATCCAGATCGTGCCCTCGGGCGAAGGCTTCGAACTCGCGATCTGCCGCCAGTGCGGCGATCCGGAATGCGTGCTCAACTGCCCCGCCGCGGCACTGTCGAAAAACGCCGGCAGCGGCGTGATCGACTGGGACGGCTCGAAATGCGTCAACTGCCTCTTGTGCACCGTCGGCTGCGCCTACGGCGGCATCGCCTACGATGCCGCGGCCGGCCATGTGATCAAATGCGACATGTGCGAAGGCGCCCCAGCCTGCGTCAAGGCCTGCGCGCCGGGTGCGCTGAAGCACGTCAAGACTGCGCGCATCTACAACGAAGTGGGCGGTCTCGAAGACCTGTTCGCGCCCGGACTGTCGGGCTGCCAGGGCTGCAACACCGAACTGATCATGCGCCACACCCTGCGCCGCATCGGCCCGGATGTGGTGGTGGCGACCCCGCCGGGCTGCATCCCGGGCATGGGCTCGGTCGGCTACAACGGGCTCACCGGCACCAAGGTGCCGGTGTTCCATCCGCTGCTGACCAACACGGCGTCCATGCTCGCCGGCGTGCGCCGCCACTACAAGCGCCAGGGCCGCAACGTGATGGCAGTCGCGCTCGCTGGCGACGGCGGCACCGCCGACGTGGGCTTCCAGTCGCTCTCCGGCGCGGCCGAGCGCGGCGAGGAGATCCTCTACATCTGTGTCGACAACGAGGGCTATATGAACACCGGCATGCAGCGCTCCGGCTGCACGCCCTACGGCGCCTGGACCTCGACCACGCCTGTGGGCGAGCGCGCGCACGGCAAGACCCAGGACGCGAAGAACCTGCCCTTGCTGATGGTGATGCACGACTGCGCCTATGTGGCAACAGCCTCCACTGCGTTCATGGAAGACCTGTACGCCAAGCTCGAGCGCGCGATCGAAGCGGCGAAGACAGGCTTCGCCTACCTGCACATCTACTCGCCCTGCACCACCGGCTGGCGCTTCCCCTCCGACCAAAACATCGAGGTCGCGCGCAAGGCGGTCGAAACCAATTTCGTGCTGCTGTGGGAGTTCACACCGGCTGCGGGGCTGCAGCTGACGCGCCCGGCGGAGAACGCGTTGCCGATCGACGCGTATCTGCGGGTACTGGGCAAGTACCGCCACCTCGATCCGGATCAGGTCGCCCATATCGAGCGCAGTGTCGTAACCAACCTGGGGCGCATCCAGATGCTTGCCGCGGTCAAGGGCACAAATAGCGCAGCGGCGGGGCGCGCCTGAGCCGGCAACTCAAACTGCGGCGAAAGAACTTGCGCGGACGGCGACCCGTCCGCGCGGATCGTCGATAGCACACGGATGAAAAGCGCATCCGTGTGCTATCGACGATCTTGTATCAAAGTCCGACATCGTCCTTGGTTTTCAACATAACCGTGTTTTCTGTACGGATACGCTTTTCATCCGTACAGAAAACACGGTTGGCGCGCGCAGCGCGCAAATGCGCTACTGGCATGCGACGTTGTTTCTTTTCTTTTTGATTTGCTTTGTGTACTCTGCCTCCTTCTGTGGATGTGCATGGTTGACATGGAATCTACGCAACGACCGATTACCCTCCTGATCGCAGCGCTCGGCGGCGAAGGCGGCGGCGTGCTCGCCGACTGGATCATCGCCGCCGCGACGAGCGAAGGCTATCCGGTGCAAAGCACCTCCATCCCCGGCGTGGCGCAGCGCACCGGCGCGACCACCTATTACATCGAACTGTATCCGGTGCGCGCCGCCGAGCTGCAGGGTCGGCGCCCGGTGATGACCCTGGCGCCAGCGCCCGCCGACATCGACGTGATGCTCGCCTCCGAACTGCTCGAGGCCGGGCGCGCGATGTCAAACGGCTTCGTCACGCCGGAACGCACCACGCTGATCGCCTCGACTCACCGCATTTACACCGTCGAGGAAAAAATTTCGCTGGGAGACGGCCGCTTCGACAGCGCGCGCATCCTGAGCGCCGCGCAGGCGTTGGCGAGGCGCGCCATCCTCACCGATTTCCACAAGCTTGCCGCGAACACGGGCGCGATGATCAACGCCGCGCTGTTCGGCGCGCTCGCCGGCTCCGGCACGCTGCCGCTGCCGCGCGCCGCATGCGAGGCGGCGATACGCAGCGCCGGAAAGGGCGCGGAAGCGAGCCTGCGCGGCTTCGCGCTGGGCTATGCGGTTGCGGCGGGCACGGACGCAGCGGATGGCGATGCCGGCGCTGGAGCGAGTGCGGCGAATGCGCGCGCTGCCGAGTTGCCGGCAAGCGCCAAGGCGCTGGCGCCCGCACTGGCGGAGCGCGTGTGCAAGACCTTTCCCGTCGACGTCCACGCAATGATCGAACGCGGCGCGGCGCGCGTCGCCGACTTCCACGACAACGACTACGCTGCGCTGTATCTCGACCGCCTCGTGCCGATTGCGCAACTCGACCAGGGGCCGGGCGGGAAGCACGAAATTACCAGCGAAACCGCACGCTATCTCGCGCTGTGGATGAGCTACGAGGACGTGATCCGGGTCGCCGACCTGAAATCGCGCCGCAACCGCTTCGAACGCGTGCGTGCCGAAGTCCAGGCCAAGCCCGGCGAACCGGTGCACATCATCGAGTACCTCAAGCCCGGCGTGGAAGAAGTCGCCGCGCTGCTGCCACCCGGTCTGTCGAAACGCCTTGTCGCCTGGACCGACGGGCGCGGCCTGACGCACAAGCTCAATGTCGGCCTGCACGTCAAGACCAGCAGCGTGAGCGGTTTCCTGATGCTGCGCTTCCTGGCCGCGCTGCGCCCGCTGCGGCGCATGAGCGCGCGCTATACCGAAGAGCAGGCACTGATAGCCCGCTGGCTTGCCGCGATCGCGGCCGCGCCGCATTCCGGTCTCGCGCTCGAGATTGCGCTCTGTGGCAGGCTGATCAAAGGCTACGGCGATACCAACCGGCGCGCCAAGGCGAATTTCCTGCGCATTTTCGATACGCTGATCGATGCCGCCACGCCGGCGGACCCCGGCGCGCGCGCGCAGGCGATACGCGCGGCGCGCGAGGGTGCGCTCGCCGATCCGGAGGGCCGCGGCCTGGAGGCGACGCTGGCGACACAGGGCATCGCACCGCTGCCGCCGCAGCCGAAGATCATCCAGTTCATGCGCCGGCCGGGCGCAAACCGGAAAGTCGCGTAGGAAGAGCACCCGAACCATGGAACGTCAGTTCAACGCCGAAATCGAATCGCTCAAGCTGGGCGAAGGCGAAATCTTTCACGGCGAAGGCATACTCGCCGTGACCAAGGCGCTGCTGCAGTCGGGCGTGTCCTACGTCGGCGGCTACCAGGGCGCGCCGGTGTCGCACCTCCTGGACGTGATGGTGCAGGCGCGCGATTACATGGACGAACTCGGCGTGCACGTCGAAGCCTGCACCAACGAGGCCTCGGCGGCGGCCATGCTCGGCGCCTCTATCAACTATCCGGCGCGCGGCGCGGTGACCTGGAAATCCATTGTCGGCACCAATGTCGCCTCCGACGCGCTGACCCACGTCGCTTCCGCCGGCGTGATCGGCGGCGCGCTGATCGTGGTGGGCGAGGACTACGGCGAGGGCGCTAGCGTGGCGCAGGAGCGCACCCATGCAGTCGCGCTTAAGTCCTCGATGTGGATGCTCGACCCGCGGCCCAATCTCGCCAGCATCGCGAATATGGTCGAGCGCGGCTTCGAACTGTCTGAGGCCTCGAACACGCCGGTGTTCATGGACCTGCGCATCCGCGCCTGCCATGTGCACGGCAGCTTCACCGCCGGCGCGAACCGCGCACCGGCGCTGTCCACGCGCAAGCTCCTGGCCGAGTCGGCGGTGTTCGACTACGAGCATATCCCGCATCCGCCGGCGACCTACCGTCAGGAAAAGTTGAAAATGGGCGTGCGTCTGCCCGCTGCGCGCAAGTACATCCGCGAGCACAAGCTGAATGAAACTTTCGCCGGAAGCGAGAGCGGCATCGGCATCATCTGCCAGGGCGGCCTGTACAACAACCTGCTGCGCGCGCTCAAGCTCGTCGGCCTCGCCGATGATTTCGGCGCGAGCCGCATCCCGATCCTCGCGCTCAACGTGGTCTACCCGCTGGTGCCGGAGGAAATCACCGGATTCTGCGCCGGCAAGTCCGCGGTGCTGGTCGTGGAAGAAGGCCAGCCCGAATTCATCGAACAGGACATCGCCACGACGCTGCGCCGCGCGGACGTTCAGACGAAGCTGCACGGCAAGGACATGCTGATCATGGCGGGCGAATACAGCTCCGAGGTGATCGTGCACGGGCTGCTGCGCTTTGTCGCGGCGCATGCGCCGCAGCTGGACCTGTCCGTTGGAACGCGCTGGTACGAATCAGTCGATGGCGTGCGCGCACGCGCCGCTGAACTGCTGGGCGCGCCGCTGCCGCCGCGGCCGCCGAATTTCTGCGTCGGCTGCCCCGAGCGGCCGGTATTCGCTGCGATCAAGCTCGTCGAGCGCGAAATCGGCAAGCGCCACATCTCGGCCGACATCGGCTGTCATTCGTTCGCGACCTTCGCGCCGTTTTCGCTGGGCAATTCCATCCTCGGCTACGGCATGAGCCTCGCGAGCAGCGCCGGCGTCGCGCCGATGCTGGCCGGCCGCTCGCTGGCGATCATGGGCGACGGCGGCTTCTGGCATAACGGCTTTCTTTCCGGCGTCGCCTCCAACCAGCTGAACGGCGGCGACAAGGTGCTGCTGATTATGAAGAACGGCTACACCTCGGCCACCGGAACGCAGGAACTGGTGTCCTCGCCGCCGGACGACAGCGCGGAACTGACGCAAGAGAGGAGCGCGGTGCGTTCCGACCGCACCATCGAGAACACGCTGCGCGGGTCCGGCGTGAAATGGCTGCGCAACGTCTACACCTACCGCGTCGCCGACATGGCGAAGACGCTGCGCGAGGCGTTCACCACCGACGAGCCGGGTCTTAAGGTCATCATCGCCGAGGGCGAGTGCCAGCTCGAGCGCCAGCGCCGCATCCGCCCGCTGCTCGCGCGCATGCTCGGCTCGGGTGAGCGCCTGGTGCGCACGCGCTTCGGCGTCGACGACGAGACCTGCTCGGGCGACCATTCCTGCATCCGGCTGTCGGGCTGCCCTTCGCTCACGCTCGCGCCCTCGGCGGATCCGCTCAAAGTGGACCCGGTGGCGCACGTGAACCACTCCTGCGTCGGCTGCGGACTGTGCGGCGAAGTCGCGCATGCCGCCATCCTGTGCCCGTCCTTCTACCGCGCCGAGGTGGTGCAGAATGCGAACGCCTGGGATCGATTCATCGCGCGCCTGCGCGCCGGCGTCATCGGCTGGCTGCAGCCGGCCTGATTGCCGAAGCCGCCATGCCCGCCAGCACGCAAACGGGAGCAATGCCGCGGGCGGCGAGCGCGGCTGCGAACATGAGCGCGGGAACAGCGTGCCCGCGCACATGCAGCGGCGCGCTGATCCTAGCGATGAGTCGCCGCGACAGAGGGACGATGCCTGCCTTCGCCGCGCTTACGCGGTAGGCCGTCCACAACGCCGGTTGACGCTCTTGACCAGCCCCCATATAGTTTGGGGTCCGAACTACAGACGGTTTCCCGCCTGACGGCAGACAACCGAAGGCAGCGCAAATGCTCGACCGCAGCTTCATCCGGCAGATTACAAGCCTGCAGCAGGACCAGATACCCTATTGCGTGGTCACCATCGTCGACGCGCGCGGCAGCATCCCGCAGGTCGCGGGCGCGCGCGCGATCTTCACCGGCAAGGGCCTTGCGTACGGAACGGTGGGTGGCGGCACGCTCGAAGCGACTTGCCAGAAAAAGGCGCTCGAGTTTCTCCAGGGCGACAAAGCCGCGCGTACCGAATTCCGGCGTTACAACCTGCAAAAAGATCTCGGCATGACCTGCGGCGGAGAACTGGCGCTGTTCTTTGAGGTGTGCCGGCCGGAACTGGCATGGAACATCGTGGTCTTCGGCGCAGGCCACGTTGCGCAGGCCCTATGCCGGTTCCTGGTCGAACTCGACTGCCGCGTGGTGTGTGTGGACACGCGCGCCGAGTGGCTGGCGCGGCTGCCGCGCAGCGACAAGCTCGAAACCTGCCACGTCGACGATTTTTGCGACGGTATCGAGCGCATCGTCGCGGGATCCGATGTAATCCTGATGACCATGGGCCATGGCTCCGACATGCCCATCCTCAAGGCGATTGAAGAAAGAAACACGACGATCGCGCATTTAGGCGTCATCGGCAGCGACGCCAAATCGGGCATCCTGCGCAAACAACTCGCTGCGGACGGCCTGCCGTCCGATTTCATCGACAGGATAGTCTGCCCGCTGGGCGACAAACTGGGCGACAACACCCCGGCTGAAATCGCGGTCGGGATCGTGAGTCAACTCCTGCGGCAGCACAATGCGCGCTAACCGGCCCCGCAGCACGGGGACGGTAAAAAGACCATGAAGAGAACCAACGGCGCAAAGGCAAGGCAGGAACCCACGGGCATCGATTTCGGCAAGCTTCCCGGCTATATCGGCTACCAGCTGCGGCAGGCGCAATCGGCCATGTTTCGCGATATTTCGCTCGCGATCAAGGATACCGGTGTAACCCCGGGCGAATTCAGCCTGCTGACCATGCTCAGTGCCAACCCGGGCATCAACTCCAGCGCGATCACCCGGATCTACCAGATCGACAAGGCGACGCTCTCGCTTTCGATCAAGGGACTGGCCAAGCGCGGGCTGATCGCCAGCGTGCGCGGCGCCGAGGACCGGCGCTACTATGCGCTGGAACTCACGCGTACAGGACGCGCGCGGCTGCGGGCCGTGACCAGGCGCATCGAACGCCAGGAGCGGACCATGGACGCCGTGCTCAAGTCGGGAGAGCGCGAACTGCTGCTCGACCTGCTGCGGCGAATTTCGTGCGCCTTCGATCGTTGAGCGCTTCCTCCGCCATGGCAAGAGCGTAGCGCGCACAGATCGATACGCCCGCTTTGCCGACCACCACGCCGGGTGGCGAGTAGTAGAAGTCGCCCCTCGTCCTTAGCTATCTGCGCGTCGGCAATCCTCTGCTGCGGGAGGCGTGCTGGCTGCTCCCGCTTCGCCCGGTCTGATACGCAGGCAGTTACTTAGTCGCAGCGCCGGATGACGACTCCGCGCCAGCCATTTCATTAGGCATTACGTGGCCGCACTTCTTGCACGTACGATGCTTTTCGTTGAAGAAGAAGTTCCGGTAGGCTTTGCTGACCGGATCGGCCGCGTAGTCGTCCACCGCGAACTGCTCTTCGTGCAGCAGGTTGTCGCAGGTCGGGCAGAACCACTGGAAGCGGTCAATCTCACCGGGACGACGTTTGCGCTCGAGGATCATCGCAAATGCATCCGGCGGAAAGCGCGGCGAATGCGGAATGCCGGCCGGAGTGTGAATCGCCGAACCTTCCGCAATAACCGCGACCTCTTCCTTGCCCTCGGGCGTGCGATAGTGCAGCCGCATCTCGCCCTTAATCTGGTACATGACCTCGTCGCTTGGGTTGATGTGAAATTCGCTGCGGTACTCGCGACCGCGCGCGACGAAGACGAGTGACTCTGGCTGCTGCCACAGAACGCTCACGCGCTCGCCACTCGCATCGAGGTGGCGGACGCGGTCAATCAAGCTGACGATAGGCATCTTATACATGATGGTCTCTTTTTGTGACTGCGCTTGCGCTTTCGCTGAGGAAGTCGGTGCAATCGATTTAGACGCGTGCCCCGCAGCATGCCTGCGGATTGGAATGCTAGCACAGGAGCATCGCCCTGGAGCCCGTTGACACTTCGCGCTGTCCGAGTATATCGTCTCGGCAGGAAATTTTGTCTAGGCATTCGGACAGGCTCTTGTTCGTATTCAAAAGGAAGACACGTGCCAAAGCAAATCATCACCGCGGCCACTGCGCCAGTCACGGGTTTCACCGACAAGAGCGCCCCCTCGCCGCTCGCGCAAGCGATCCGCACAGGCAATTTGCTGTTTGTTTCCGGCCAGGGCCCGCTCGATCCGAATACGCGCGAGGTGGCGTCTACAGACATCCGCGAGCAAACGCGCCAAACCCTGACCAACCTGACCAATATCCTCTCCGTGGCAGGGCTATCCTTGGCGAACGTGGTCAACATGCGCGTCGTCCTAAGGAACACGGAGGACTTCCCTGCCTTCAACGAAACCTTCCGCGAATTCATGGCGGGCGAGAAGGTCACGCGCACCTGCATTGGCGGCACGCCGCACCGCAAGGGCGTCAACGTCGAGATCGACTGCATTGCAAGCTTCGATTAAGATCCATGGATCAAACCAAGGAGTGCTGCACGTGCGTGCGGCAAGGATCCTGCGGTCAGTCTTCTGCGCACGGCAGTGCCGCGGACTCGGAGCGGGCAATTGATTGAAGCGATTTCTTGAACTGGCCCCTCGCTACGGCGGCGGTCGATCTCGCCTGTCCGATCCCCAACAACGTCGGACTGGCGGAAAAACCCGGACTGAGTAAATCCCTGGAATGGTTTGGCGGCGAGTTTCGCAAATGGTGGTTCGATTGCGGGCCGGCGGGCGTTCGGGACAGCGAGGTCTACCTGCGTACCCCGGTCGGCGTGGACGCAAGCGGCTGGGCCCACTACGGCTTTGTACCGCTTTCGCAGTACCGCTGGGGCGTGTTCCAGGCGGCGGAAAAACCCGGCCGCGTCGCGCTGTTTGGCAGCATCGCCGGCCAACCGGTGTGGCAGGCCTTGCCGCCGGAACATCGCGACTACATCCGCAAACTGCTGGTCACGCAGGGCGATACCGAACCCGGATCGGTGGAGCAAAGTCGGCGCCTTGCGCTCACCGCACCCTCGCTATACGATCTGCGGAACCTGCTGCAGTTTTCGGTCGAAGAAGGCCGCCACCTGTGGGCGATGGTGCATCTGCTTCTCGATCATTTTGGCGATGAGGGCCGCGGCGACGCCGAGAATCTGCTCGCGCGCCGCTCCGGTTCCGTCGATAATCCGCGCATCCTCGACGCCTTCAACAATCCGCTGCAGGACTGGCTGTCGTACTTCATGTGGTGCTTTCTGGCCGACCGTGACGGCAAATACCAGTTGCTTTCGGTATCGGAATCGGCGTTCGACCCGCTGGCGCGCAGCACCCAATTCATGCTCACCGAGGAGGCGCACCATATGTTCATCGGCGAGGACGGCCTGCGCCGCGTCATCCAGAGAACAATCGAACTCATGCGCGAGCACGACGCCGATGACGTTGCGCCGTACGGCGGCATCAATCTATCCACCATACAGCGTTTTTTCAATTTCTGGGCCCCGCGCATCTACGACCTGTTCGGCAGTGACGAGTCGGCACGTGCTGCCGATGCGTTCTTCGCCGGCATCAAGGGACGCGTGCACGAGTCGAATTACGACGAACATGTCCGCCTCGAAGGCAGCGTGATCGTCGAGCGCCGCGACCCCGAGCGCAGCGACGGCTTCACCGCCGTCCATGTGCCGATGAAGGATGCGCTGAACGGCGTCATGCGGCAAGCGTATCTGCGCGAGGTCACGATGCTCATGAGCCGCTGGAACAAGATGCTTGCGCGCGCAGGCATCAAGTGCGAGTTGCGCCTGCCGAGCCAGCGCTTCAATCGCCGCTTCGGCGTCTACTCCGAGCGGCGTTTCTCCCCGCAGGGAGAGCCTGTGGGGGCGTCGGAGTTTGAAGCTCGCCTGGGCGAGTGGCTGCCCACGGCGGCGGACCGTGCGCACCTGCTCGCAGTGCAGCAGCCGGTGCGCGAGCGCGGTCGGCTTGCCGGATGGCTGGCGCAGCCCGCCCGCGGCATCAACAACATGCCGCCCCTCGATTTCGATTATGTCCGTCTATAGCGAGATCAACCCGCGGCCAGTACACTGCGCGCAATCGCAAAAGACGCTATCATGGCCCGCGAGTCGGTGGTGCCATTCTTCATACACAATATAAATACACAACAAGGAGCGAGACAGCATGAATTCACAATTCCTAAGATGCATACCCGGCGCCCTGGCCGCCCTGGCACTGATCACGACCGGTGCGGTGCAGGCGCAAACCCCGATCAAGATCGGCGTGCTGGCGCCGCTATCCGGACCGCAGGCCGAATACGGCGCCCAGATCATCAGCGGCATGAAGACTTACATGAAGGACGCGGGCGATGTCGTCGCCGGGCGCAAGATCGAGCTGGTGACGCGCGATTCCGGCAGCCCGCCCTCGCCGGACGTCGCCAAGCGCCTTGCCACCGAGCTGATCACCCGCGAAAAAGTCGAACTACTGGCGGGTTTTGGCTTCACACCCGACGCGCTCTCGGTGGCGTCGATTGCGACCGAAGCCAAAATACCTATGGTAGTGATGAATGCAGCCACCTCAGTGATCACCACCCGGTCGCCGTACATTATTCGCGTCTCAATGACGCTGCCTCAGGTGACAGAGCCGATGGCGCAGTGGGCGCTCAAGAACGGCATCAAGAAAGTGTTCGTGCTGGTGTCCGACTACGGCCCGGGAATCGACTCCGAAGGCCAGTTCAAGAAAACGTTCACCGCTGGTGGCGGAGAAATTATCGGTGATGTCCGCGTTCCGCTTAAGAATCCGGAATTCGCACCCTATACGCAGCGCATCAAGGATTCGAAGCCGGACGCGGTATTCCTGTTTCTGCCCTCGGGCGAGCAGCCGACTGCTTTCTTCAAGAGCTTCGTCGAGCGCGGCCTCGACAAGGCCGGTATCAAGCTGATCGGCACCGGCGACGCCACCGACGACACCGTGCTCAACAGCATGGGCGATGCGGCGATCGGCCTGATCACTACGCACCACTATTCGGCGGCGCACGATTCGGCCAAGAACAAGGCCTACCTCAAGTCCTACGCCGCGGTAAACGGCAACGCCATGCGCCCCAACTTCATGTCAGTCGGCGGCTACGACGGCATGGCAGTGATCTACGAGATGATCAAGAAAGGCGGCGGCAAGATTGACGGTCTGAAATCGGTGGACGAGGTCAAGGGGCTCAAGCTGGACAGCCCGCGCGGCCCGATTATGATCGACCCTGAGACGCGCGACATCGTGCAGAACGTCTATGTGCGCCGGGTGCAGAAAATCGGCAACGAACTCTACAACGTCGAATTCGACAAGTTCGAAAACGTCAAGGATCCGGGCAAATAGACAATGTGACGCGCGCACCGCTGCCGTTGGCAGCGCGCCGCCTGATATCTGTTGGGCCCGCGCGCCGGCCGGCGCGCGGGGGCTGCCGTCCATCTTGCTGACTTCATTATCATGCTGGGCACTGTTGCCGTAGTCCTGTTCGACGGACTCGCCTATGGCACCCTTTTGTTCCTGATCAGCCTCGGGCTGTCGATAACGCTCGGGCTGATGAACTTCATCAACCTGGCGCACGGCGCCTTTGCCATGGTCGGCGGCTACATTGCCGCCGTCTGCATGAACCGCCTCGGGGTGCCGTTCCTCGCCACTTTGCCGCTCGCCTTTCTTGGCTCGGCGCTTGTCGGCCTGCTGCTCGAAACCACGCTCTACCGCCGCCTCTACCAGGCGAGTCATCTTGACCAGGTGCTGTTCACCATTGGTCTTACCTTCATCATGGTCGCCTCCGCCACCTACCTGTTCGGGCCGTCGCAGCAGCCGGTGAGGCTGCCGACCTTCCTCATCGGCCAGACCACGATCTTCGGCCTCGAGCTCGGCACCTATCGGCTGTTCCTGATCGCGTGCGGCGCCTCGCTGATCGTCGGGCTCGGCGCGCTGCTCACGCGCACGCGCTTTGGCGCCTGCATCCGCGCCGCGGTGTATAACCAGCGCGTCGCCGGCGCGCTCGGCATCGATGTCGACCGGGTTTTCGCCGCCACCTTCGCCCTCGGCAGCGGTTTGGCGGGATTGGGCGGCGCGCTCGGCATCGACGTGCTTGGGCTCGATCCGACGTTTCCGCTCAAGTACCTGATCTACTTTCTGATCGTGGTCGCAGTCGGCGGCGCCGGCACGATCACCGGACCACTCTATGCAGCGTTGCTGATCGGCGTGGCCGATGTCGGCGGCAAGTATTACCTACCGCAGACGAGCGGCTTCATCATCTACGCGGTAATGATCCTGATCCTGGTGCTGCGGCCGGGCGGGCTCGTCCGCGCACGCGGGAGGGCATGAGTTGAGCCGCGTGCGCATCGCCGAAGCAGCGTTTTGGCTGGGCACGCTGGCGGCCTACTTCGTGTTCCCTGAGTATCTGATGCTCGGCAGCCAGATCATGATCACCGCGCTGTTCGCGCTGTCAATGGATTTGATTCTCGGCTACGCCGGCGTCGTGACGCTCGGCCACGCCGCCTTCTTCGGCGTCGGCGCTTACTGCGCCGGCTTGCTGGCGACGCACAGCCTGGGCGCGCCGCTCCTCGGCCTGCTAGTCGCGGCCGCCGCAGCCGGCGTGGTCGGTTATCTGACCAGTTTCCTCCTGGTGCGCGGCCAGGACTTGACGCGGCTGATGATGACGCTTGGCGTGTGCATGCTGCTGCTCGAGACCGCGAACCACTTCTCCGGCATTACCGGCGGCGCGGATGGTCTGCAGGGCATGCAGATGGGCAAGGTATTGGGCTTGTTCGCGTTCGATCTCTACGGCCGCACCGCGTACCTTTACGCGCTGGCGGTGCTGTTCGCGCTGTTCTGCCTGGCACGGCGACTTACCGGGTCGTCCTTCGGTCTGGCGCTGCGCGGCATACGCGAGAATCCGCGCCGTATGCCGGCAATCGGCTCGCCGGTGGCGCGCCGATTGATCACGGTCTACACGATCGCGGCAATGTTCGCCGGCGTCGCCGGCGCGCTGCTCGCGCAGACCACGCAGTTCGTCGCGCTCGACGTACTCGGTTTCAATCGCTCGGCGGAGATACTCATCATCCTGATCCTCGGCGGCACCGGCAGGCTCTATGGCGGCTTGATCGGCGCTGTGGTATTTATGGTGGCGCAGGATCATTTCTCCGGTGTCGATCCGAAGTACTGGCAGTTCTGGCTGGGCAGCTTACTCGTGCTGATCGTGCTGTTCGCGCGCGGCGGCGTCCTCGGCGGCGCCGACCGCCTGCTGCGAACATTGCGGAAAAAATGACACCGGCGCTGCACACTCGGCAGCTCAGCAGGTCCTTCGGCGGGTACCGCGCGCTCAGCAATGTCCATCTCACGCTGCCGGCGGGCGCCCGCCAGGCGCTGATCGGACCGAACGGCGCGGGCAAGACCACGCTGATCAACCTGCTGACGGGCACGTTGCGGCCGTCGTTTGGTCAGATATTCCTGGACGGACACAACGTCACCGGATTGCGCGCGGACAGGCGGGTTAAAAGAGGACTGACGCGCACATTCCAGATCAACACGCTTTTCCCGGATCTCACCGCGCTCGAGACGGTGTTGCTCGCGGTGACGGAGCGCAGAGGCGCCGCCGGCAACTGGTGGAGCAGCCGGTCGCGGCAGAGCGCCGCGACCGACGAGGCCATGGGCGTTCTCGGGAGCATCGGCCTCGACTGCATTGCCGGGGTCAAGACGCGTGAGCTGCCCTACGGTCGGCAGCGGCTGCTCGAAATCGCGCTCGCCCTCGCCTGCAAACCGCGTATCCTGCTGCTCGATGAGCCGGCCGCCGGGGTGCCCTCCGGCGAGAGCGCCGAGCTGTTCGACGCCATCGCGCGCCTGCCGCGCGACGTGACCATCCTGTTTATCGAGCACGACATGAACCTGGTGTTCCGTTTCGCCGAGCGCATTACAGTGCTGGTGGCGGGCGAAATCCTGGTCGAGGGCAGTCCCGCCGAAATAGCGGCCGATCCGAGAGTGCGCGAAGTCTATCTGGGCAAGGCAAGCCATGTCTGAAGCGCTGCTGGTGCTCGATCATGTCAGCGCCGGTTACGACGAAGCCGTTGTGCTGGAAGACATCTCGCTGCAGCTAGCCGAGGGCGGCACGCTGGCGGTGCTCGGCCGCAACGGCATGGGCAAGACCACGCTGTTGACCACAATAATGGGCCTGACGCGACTATTCGACGGCACCCTGCGCTGGCAGGGCGCACAGCTCGGGTCGATGCCGCCGCATCGCCGCGCGCGGGCCGGACTGGGCTGGGTGCCGCAGGAACGCGTCATCTTTCCCGATCTGACGGTCGAGGAAAACCTGACTGTCGCCGCACGCGCCGGACACTGGGATCTGGCGCGGATCTTCGACTTCTTCCCCAAGATCAAGGAACGCCGTCGCAACATGGGCGGCGAACTCTCGGGCGGCGAACAGCAAATGCTTGCCATCGCCCGCGCGCTGATGCTCAACCCGAAGCTGCTGCTGCTCGATGAACCGATGGAAGGGCTCGCCCCGATTATCGTCGAGGAGCTGGCCGCCGCCATTCCACGCATGGCGACCGAGAGCGGACTGTCGGTGATCCTGGTCGAGCAGCACGCAGAGTTGGCGCTGCGGATCACCGAAAGCGCAATTGTTCTGGAGCGCGGACGCATCGTGCATCGAGCGGCAAGCCAGCAACTGCTGCAGGACAAGGATACCCTGAACGGCGCCGTCGGCGTGGCGGTGAGCGGTCAAGCGGACTGACTGCCGCCCGCGCGAGCCAGCCGGCGGGCGCGGCGCGTCGTTGACACGCCCGGTCGGCGCCCATATAGTTTTGGTTGCAAACTATAATCCTTCGACCGCCCCGGTGGCAGCCGACCGAAGAGTCCGCAGATGCTCGACCGCAGTTTCATCCGTCAGATTGAAGGCCTGCAGCATGAGGGGGCCCCCTATTGCGTTGCCACGATCGTCGATGCACGCGGCAGCATCCCGCAGATCGTCGGCGCACGGGCGATCTTTACCGCCGGAGGATTGGCTCATGGGGCTGTGGGGGGCGGAAAGCTCGAGGTGACGTGCCAGGACAAGGCGAGCGAACTGCTCGCGGGCGAGCAGAATGCGGCCACGCACTTCCAGCGCTACAACCTGCAAAGGGACCTCGGCATGACCTGCGGCGGGGAAGTCGCGGTGTTCTTCGAGGTGCACCGGCAGGAACTCGCCTGGAACATCGTGCTCTTCGGCGCCGGCCATGTTGCGCAGGTGCTATGCCGGTTCCTGGTCGAGCTCAACTGCCGCCTGGTGTGCGTGGACACGCGTGCCGAATGGCTGGAGCGCTTGCCGCGCCATGACAGGCTGGAAGCTTGCCATGTCGATAATTATTGCGATGGCGTCAACCGCATCGTCCCTGGCGCAGATGTCATTCTGATGACTATGGGCCACAGCTCGGACGTGCCCATCCTTAAAGCGATCGAGAGCAGGCAATTGGCGATAGCGCATCTGGGTCTCATCGGCAGCGATGCCAAGTCCGCAATCGTCAGGCGGCAGCTCACCAAGGACGGGCTGCCACAAGAGTTCATCGACACCATCGTATGCCCGCTCGGCGACAAGCTCGGCAATAATACCCCGGGTGAAATAGCGGTCGGGATCGTCAGCCAGCTGTTGCGCTTGCGCAATGCCAAGTAAGCGAACCTCCGCCTCGAGCGTGGCAGACTCCCCGGCTACATCGGCTATCAGATGCGCCAGGCGCAATCGGCCGCGTTTCGCGACCTCGCGCGCATTGCCCGGGAAACCGGCATTACGCCTTGCGGGTTCAGCCTGCTTCCATTGGGCGTGCAGAGCGTCGGATCGCGGTACGGCGATTTCTCCACTATTCGCTTCGCGCAGCTGATGGAATGCGAGTGCTTCGCGTTCGCGTCGCCTCCGGCATACAGCCGGCGTTCACTACGCAATAGGCGCGCCGATTCGCCTGCTGCAACAACCAGCATCGTTGCAGCTGCATAGCAGCGCCCAGACTCATACCCTACTGGATTACTCGGAATAATTCGGCGTTGACAATCCACCCGTCCTCGCATACAGTTTTAGATACAAACTATATATACGGTTGATCGCGTCACATTGGGTTGCACCGCCCCGGAAGAGCGCGGATTCAAGTTTTCCAAGTTACTTCTCCGGCATGTGATGGAACTGCAGCAACGAGTCCCGGCGGACTTTGCCGTTGAATGGGGAAGCGTAAATGATCTTATTCGATTTCGATTACGAGCGACCGGACACCATGGAAGACGCAGTGGCGCTTCTCGGGCGCGCCGGCGAGCGCGCCCGCGCGCTCGCCGGCGGAACGGACCTGCTGCCCAGCATGCGTATGGAGAACATCAAGCCTGAGTTGCTGGTGAGCCTGGGCACGATCGAACCGCGCGAGCCCGAGCTGCTTGCGGACGGAAGCATTCGCATCGACGCGCTCTCGCGCCTCGCCAGTCTGGAAAACTCCGGCCTGCTTAGAAGCAAAGTGCCGATGCTGACGCAGAGTATTCACGTCGTTGGCGGCAACCAGATCCGGCAGATGGGCACACTCGGCGGCAATCTGTGCCAGGAAACGCGCTGCATGGAACTGGACCAGAAGCACGACTATCAGTTCGTCGCACCCTGCTACAAGCGCGGCGGCGACTTGTGCTATCCATTTCCTCAAAACAAGCGAAATGTCTGCTGGTCGGTTTATATGTCCGACATCGCGCCGGCCCTGATTGCGCTGGATGCGCAGCTCGAGATTATCGGCGAAACCGGTATCCGCCACATCCGGGTAGAGGAACTGTTCACACGCGACGGGCTCAAGCCGCTCAAGCTCGGTCAGGCGGAACTGCTACGCGCAGTGATCATTCCGCCGACGCCACGCGGTTTCTCTTGGGGTTTTCACAAATCGACCGTGCGCGGCGGGCTGGAATTCGGCATGGTCGTGATCGCGGTAGCGCTGCGGCTGGCGGAGGACGGAAAAACCTGCGCCGACGCGCGCATCGTCATCGGGGCGGTGCGCGAGGGACCGGTGCGGCCGTCGGCGGCGGAACGCTCGCTCAAGGGCGCGCCGCTCGACGAGAAACTGCTGGTGCAGACGGCCGCCGCGGCGAGCAAGGAAGTCAACCCGCTGCCGCATCACGGCTTCACCAAGCGCCATCTGATGGACAATATCAGGGTCTATCTGCGGCGAACGATGGTGCAGGCCCTCGAGCGCGAGCACGGCACCGAACGTTCAGACTGAAAGGAACCCAGAACATGGATATGGCTACATCAAGGGTCGCCGGAGGCGACAATGCCGCGCGGACGAAATCCCGGTCGCGATTGATCTCGCTTTGCGTCAATGGCGAATGGCATGAGGTCGCGGTCAAGCCGCGAAACATGCTGATCGAGGTCATTCGCGACACCATCGGACTGACCGGCAGCAAAGCAAGTTGTGAATCGGGCACCTGCGGTGCCTGCACCATGCTGGTCGAGGACCGCCCGGTGCTTGGCTGCATTACGCTTGCGCTGGAATGCGACGGCAAACGCATCGAGACCGTGGAAGGCCTGGCCGATGGCGAGAAGTTGAGCCCCATCCAGGAGGCCTTCCTCGATCAGGGCGCGGTCCAATGCGGCTTTTGCACGCCGGGCATGCTGATCTCCGCCACCGCGCTGTTGCGGGACAAGCCCAAGCCCACGCGCGAGGAAATCAACAAGGCGCTCGAAGGAAATCTGTGCCGCTGCACCGGCTACAATGCAATCGTCGACGCCGTGATGCAGGCTTCGGGACAAGGCGGCGTGAAAGCGGTGATGAAGTAGGCCCGTGTTTCGAGGAGTATTGCAATGAGCGAATTGAATTACGTCGGCAAGAGCATGAAGCGCAAGGACGGCCCTGACAAAGTCACCGGCAAGGCCGTCTATACGCAGGATGTAAAGCTTCCGAACACCCTGATCGGGCGCATCCTGCGCAGCCCGCACGCGCACGCGCGCATTTTGCGCATCGACACCTCCCGCGCCAAGGCATTGTCCGGAGTGAAAGCGGTGATCACGGTGGAGGACACCAAGGGCATCAAGCACGGATTCGTGGAAACGCCGCGCTATCCGCCGGACCAGGAAGTGCTCGCGCGCGGCAAGGTCGTGCACGTGGGCGAGGAGATCGCCGCGGTTGCCGCCGTCGATCAGATCACTGCACAGAAGGCTCTAGGGCTGATCGACATCGAATGGGAGATTCTGCCAGCGGTGTTCGACCCCGAGGAGGCGATGAAGCAGGGCGCCCCGGAGATCCATCCCAGCCATCCCAAGGCTCCAGGCAAGCATTCGAACATCGGCGGTAACACCGAAACCGAATGGGGCGACGTGGAAAAAGGGTTCGCCGAATCGCACTACGTACGCGAAGACCGCTTCGAATGCCAGCTGCGCACCCACGGTTATCTGGAACCTCATGTCACGCTCGCGCACTGGGAAAGCGACAAGCTGAACGTCTGGACCTCGTCGATGGGCGTGTTCGTCAAGCGCGCCAAGCTGGCGAAGGTATTGGATCTGCCCTACTCTTCAGTGCGCATACACAAGACCTACGTTGGCGGCACGTTCGGCGGCAAGATCGACCTGTATTCGCACGAATACTGCGCCTCCCGTCTTTCCATGATTACCGGCCGTCCGGTACAGATTACCGCGAGCCGCGAAGAGATCTTCTCCGCCTACCGCCACGCCCAGCCCTTGATTCTGGAAATCAAGACCGGCGTGAAGAAGGACGGCACCATCGTCGCCCAGCGCATCCGCGCCATCAATAACGCGGGCGCGTTCCGGGGCAGCGGCGTGGTGGTGATCTTCCTTGCCTGGGGATTCACCATGATTCCCTACCGCATCCCGAATCTGAAGTACGAGGGATTCTCGGTCTATACGAACCACACGGTACGCGCGCCGCAGCGCGGCCACGGCGCGCCGAAAGTGCGCTTCGCGATCGAGTCGCAGATGGACATGATCGCCGAGGCACTGGGCATCGATCCGATCACCATACGCTTGCGTAACGCACGCGAACCGGGCGAACAGCTGCCCAATGGGGATAACACGCATAACGGCGGACTCGCCGCCTGTGTCGCGCTGGCAGCGGAAAAATCCGACTTGCTCGCCAAATTCGGCCGCGACCGGAAATCACCGCCGAAGGGGACCATACGCCGGGGGATCGGCATCGGCACCTCGGCCTACATGGGCGGCACCCTGATCTATCCCAACGGCTCCGCCGTCATCGTGAAAATGAACGACGACGGTTCGGCGATCGTGCTCACCGGCGCGATCGACATCGGGCAGGGCTCCGAAACCGTCATTTCCCAGATCGTTGCCGAGGAACTCTCGATCGGCATGGACGACGTCAAGATCATCTCTGCCGATACCGACGTTACGCCGCAGGACATCGGCGCGTGGATCAGCGGCATGACCTACGTCACCGGCAACGCCGCGCGCCAAGCCGCGGGCAACGCGCGCGAGAAGCTGTTGCAGGTGGCCGCGGAAAAAATGGGCGTTCCGGCGGAGAACCTGCTGACCAAGGACAAGGTGGTCTACCACCGGCTCAATCCGGAATTGAAGATGACCTACCGCGAAATCATCGCTGCCAGCGTGGCCACCCATCGCGGCGACACAATCATCGGCGAGGGCTTCTGGCGCACCATGCGCGACGAACCGACGCATCCCAGCCTTGCGACCACCAAAGGCCGCTGGACGGAGAACTACGCCTTCAGCGCGCAGGTGGCCGAGGTCGAGGTGGATATCGAGACCGGCGAGGCGCGACTGGTGAAAGCGCTGACCGTGCACGACTGCGGCTTTCCCATCAATCCGGCCCTGGTGAAGGGGCAGATCGACGGCCAGATCTCGATGGCGATCGGGCACGCCTTTATGGAAGAGGTGCTGACAAAGGACGGCTACACGCGCAACCCGAACTGGCTCGATTACCGCATGCCGACCATCCACAACATGGCCATTTCCGAGGACGCGGACGTCATCACCGAGCAGTATCGCGTCGGCCAGCCCTACCGCACCAAAGAAGTGGGCGAAGGCCTGATCTCGGGCATTCTCGCGGCCATGGGCAACGCCGTCTACGACGCCACCGGAGTAAGACTGCACTCGACGCCGTTCTCCGCGGAAAAGATCCTCGCCGGACTCAGGGCCATCGAATACGCAGCGAAGAACCCGAAGCCGGGCGAGAAGATTCGCGCATGACGACCGAGGAGGTCGTTTACTGGAACCAGCGGCTGGAGTGCATGCCGCGCGCCGACCTCGAGCAGCAGCAGTTACAAACGCTGCGACGGCAGTTGGCGCACGTGCGCGAACGCAGTCCGTTCTACCGCCGCAAGCTGGATGCGGCAGGCATCCGGCCCGACGACATCCGTGACATGGACGATGTGCGCCGCATCCCTTTTACCGACAAGGAAGAACTGCGCCAGAGCCAGGAGAAGCATCCACCATGGGGCGATTTCGGCTGCATCACGCCGAAAGAGGCGGTGCGGGTGTTCCAGACATCCGGCACCACCGGTCGTCCGGTTCGGATCATGCTCAACCGCAAGGACTGGTACGAGACCTTCTACGAACAGTTCATGCATTTCCGCTGCGGCTACGGGTTGACCGAGGACGATGTCCTGTTCGTGCCCTTCAACTACGGCCTGTACATTGCCTGGTGGGGTTTCCAGAATGCGATGGAGAAGGCCGGCCTGATAATCATTCCAGGCGGAGGCATGGGTTCGAAAGACCGCCTGCGCGCCATGCTTGACTGGGGGGCGACCGCGATCTGCGGCACCCCCTCCTACCTGCTTTATCTGGCGGAGACAGCACGCAAGAACAGTTTCGACCTACCCGGCTCTGGCATCTGCAAGGTGGTCGCCGCCGGAGAGCCCGGCGCGGGCATTCTGTCGACCAAGAAAGCAATGGAGTTCCAATGGGGCGCCGAGAGCTTCGACGACATCGGCTCGACCGAGATCAGCAATTTCGGCTACGAGTGCGTCAAGCACGAGGGGACGCACGTCGTCGAAAGCATGTTCCTGGCCGAAGTGCTTGACCCGGAAACGCTGTCGCCCCTGCCCGATGGCGAAGTCGGCGAACTGGTGCTCACCAACCTATGCTGCGAGAGCATGCCGCTCGTGCGCTACCGTACGCGCGATCTGGTGCGTTTCAATCGCAAGACTTGCGCCTGCGGCCGCACCAATCTGCGTCTGGACGGGGGAATTCTGGGCCGCTCGGACGACATGTTCCATTTCGCCGGTGTCAACATCTTTCCCGGACAGGTTCAGCACCTGCTGCATGAAGTGAACGAGTTTTCGCAGGAATACCAGCTGGTGGTTCCTGCGCTTGGCAGCGGCGCACATTTGCGGATCCGCGTCGAGCCGGCCAACGAACTCGTGAGCGGAGCCGAGTTGAATAAGGCACGCGACTTTCTGATCGAAGCAGTCAAGTACCGCATTACCGTGACGCCCGAGGTCGAAGTGTGCGAGATCGGCAGCCTGCCGCGCGTCGAGGGCAAGGCGAAACGCCTGATCCGAGAAGTGTAGCCGCAAGCAATGGCCGCAGCAACGGGAGTCCCGGTGGCGCCGCTCATTCTGGTCAAGGGCGCCGGCGAAATGGCAAGCGCCGTCGCCTGGCGCCTGTACATGGCCAACATGCGGCGCATCTGCATGCTCGACCTGGACAAGCCGCTGTGCGTGCGCCGGACCGTGTCGTTCTGCACGGCCCTGGAATCCGGATCCGCGACGGTGGAAGGCGTACACGCGGTGGCGGCCCGCGATCGCGATGAAATCGAGGCCGCATGGAAGGATCTGGCCATCCCCATTGTTCGGATCAGTGACTGGGCGCGGCTCGACAGCCTCGCGCCCGACGTCGTAGTCGACGCGATTCTGGCAAAGCGCAATCTGGGCACGAAAAAAGATGACGGCAGGATAGTCATCGGTCTCGGTCCTGGCTTCACCGCAGGCGTGGACTGTCATCTGGTCATAGAAACCAATCGAGGTCACGACCTGGGCCGAATCATCGTCGCCGGAAGCGCAGAGCCGAACACCGGTATACCCGGCAACATTGCGGGCTACACCGGCGAACGCGTGCTGCGTGCCCCCGTCGCGGGAACGTTTCAAGCGCAGGCGGCCATCGGCGACAGGGTCCGCAGCGGCGACGTTGTCGGGCATGTCGCCGGCCACGCGCTCGCCGCCCCCCTGGACGGCATCCTGCGCGGTCTGATCCGGTCGGGAACGGAGGTCAGCGAAGGACTCAAGCTGGGCGACATCGATCCACGCGGCAAGCGGGAGCATTGCAATACGATTTCGGACAAAGCCCGGGCGATCGCAGGCGCGGCGCTCGAGGGCGTGATGCGCTATTACAACCAGCCCTCTCCGCCCCGATAGCCATGCTGATCCCGGCGCTCGGCCTGGACCAGGCGCGTTTGATCGCGCTTTGCGGTGCAGGCGGCAAGACAACGCTGATGTTCGCGCTCGCGCGCGAATTCGTCGCGGCCGGCGAACGGGTGCTGGTCACCACCACGACCAAGATCGCGTCCGACGAGGCAAAAGAGTGGCCATGTTTCGCCGCCACCAGCGTGGAACGGGTACTGGACAACGCGCGCCGCTTGCTGCCGGAGAACGCCCGGGAACGCGCCGGCGCGGTCATCGTCTACTCCGAGCCGAGCCGGGATGGCTACAGGCTGATCGGCCTGACACCGGAGCTCGTCGATGCGCTGGCTCGGACCGGGCACTTCGACCGGATACTGGTCGAGGCGGACGGATCGGCACGCAAACCGCTGAAGGCTCCGGCGGCACACGAGCCGGTTATTCCCGCGACGACCGATGCGCTTATCATCGTCGCCGGCATGAACGGCCTCGGGCTGCCACTGAGCGAGGACACTCTGTTTCGCGCGAACATCTGGTCGCATTTGAGCGGCCTCGCCCTGGGTGCTCCGGTCAGCGCCGAATCGCTCGCGCGCTGCGTGATCCATCCGGACGGTTTCGCGCGCGGCTGCCCCGCCGATGCGCGCAGGATATTGTTCCTCAACCAGGCCGACACGCCGGAGCGCCGCGCCGAAGCGAAGCGAATCGCGGAGCTCATCGCAATATCACCAAACAACACGCTGGAGCGGGTGGCCGCCGCTTGCCTGCTGCCGCAGCCGGTTATGTTTGAGATCGTTTTGTTCCCGAGTACCAATCCCAATTGAGACCTCATTCCGGGCCGAAGGGCGAGGGTCTTCTCCTGCGAAGCGCGGATGCATTAGGATGCTTCACTGCGCGCATCGCCTTGCTGCGCGCGGGTGCGGGCGCGATCGCGAAAGCGCGGCAGCGCACGTTTGTGCTGATCAGGCACGCCCCGTACAATCACGCTTTAACGCTGCCGCATCTGCCGCTGAGTGGCGCGAGATAAGAACGAGCCATCCGGCCGACCGAGCACCACAGGGAGGGTAGTGCAATGCAGAATGAGCCAAAGTCGGGCCTTGGCGTCGCTTCGCTTAACGCCGGGGCAACGGTCATCGGCTGGCTGCAACCGGCTTAGCGAGCAGGGCCAGAACGTGGGATTGGACAAGTTTCTGCGCTGGCAAATCGGCGACGTGCGCATCACGCGCGTGGCCGAGTTGGCGGGCTTACCATTTCATTCCACGTTCATGTTTCCCGAGTCGACACCGGAACTGGTCCAGCGTCACACCTGGCTCACGCCGCATTTCGCGCAACAGGACGGACGCCTGCTCGGCTCGATCCACAGCTTCGTCATCGAGTCGGGCAAGCGGCGCATCATCGTCGACACCTGCATCGGCAATGACAAGGCGCGCGCGATCAAAACCTGGAGCATGCTGCAGGGGCCGTTCCTGACCGACCTCGCGCTGGCCGGATTTCCCGCAGACAGCATAGACACGGTGCTGTGCACCCACCTGCACGTCGACCATGTCGGCTGGAACACGCGCCTGGTCGAGGGCAAATGGGTGCCGACCTTCCCCAAGGCGTGCTATCTGTTCGGCCGCCGGGAATGGGAGCACTGGACCTCGGCAGCCGCCGAGCATCGCGACGGTGACGTCATGGGCGACTCGGTACGGCCGATAATCGACGCGGGTCTGGCGGAGCTGGTCGACATGGATCAAGTGCTCACGCCCGAGGTACGCCTGGAGCCTACGCCGGGGCACACGCCGGGCCATGTCAGCGTACGCATCTCCTCGCGCGGCGAAGAAGCGGTTATCACCGGCGACCTGATGCACCATCCGCTGCAATGCGCCGAACCGGATCTTTCCAACAACTTCGACTTCGATGCCGCCGTGGCGCGGCACACGCGGCGCGATTTTCTCGCGCGCTATTCCAACCGGCCGGTACTGGTACTTGGCACCCACTTCGCGCCGCCCACCGGTGGCTGGGTGGTCGATGCAGAACCGGCCTGGCGCTTCGAGGTCAAACCACCTGCAGGCGCCTGAAAGTCCTGGATCGCAGAGGCGGGCGGCAGACGAATCCATAGTCAGTTGGCTAGCGAACAGACGGCGTCGCAGCAGGCGGATAGCTTGTCGGCACCGAACCGGAGCCTGTCCATGCCTGCAATTCCCAATAGAAAGCAGCGGCTAGCGAGCGATCCTGCGCTCAACACTTGCGTTGACACAAAATGAGGCGCGCAGTGCGCACCATCGGAATTCTGCTCATCGCCCTGACTGCCGCTTGCGCCGGGGTGAAGCAAGCGCCGCCCGCTTCAACGGCGCAATCTGGACTCCTGCTCGTCGACCCATGGCTGCTCGGACGCAATCAGGACCGGACAGTTGCGGCCGAGCCGCCCCGGTCCGAGGCGATCCGGGAAGCCGCCGCCCCGGCGCCGTCCGCAGCGCCAACGCACGAGCCGGCGACGATTGCGATCCAGGCCGTCAAAATTGAACCAGCAGCGGACGCACCAGCGGCGCCGCCCAAGAACCAGCACGCCGCCAAGGCCGCTGCGCCGACCGCAAAGGCGCCCGCAATGGCCTCGGCCTCTGCGCCGACCGTGGAGCAGCCGCGCAAGAGCGAGGAACCGCCAGCTGCGGTCAGGAAGCCGCAACCGCCGCTGGACATCGCGACGCTGAAGACGCGACTGCGGGAAACCAATGCCATCGGCGTGTTCACCAAGCTCGCGCTCAAGAACCAGGTGGACGACCTGTTGCAACAGTTCCGCGCACATTACCTGAGCGGGCAGAAGACCAGCGTCGCCGCATTGCGGCAGCCGTACGACATGTTGATCCTCAAGGTGCTCGCGCTGATTCAGGACAGCGATCCATCCCTGGCGCAAACGATCTCGGGCTCGCGCGAAGCGATCTGGGGCATCCTCGCCGACCCGGTTAAATTCAATTCACTAAGCTGATATGAGGAGAGGAATCATGATTGCCCCTGCCAGAACTGCGGCCTTGATATTTTCGCTGGCGGCGCTCTTCGCCGGCCCGTCGCCGGCCGCGGAAGACGCTTCGCTGCTCAAGGACCTGACGGCTGTCATAATGCTGCTGGGACTGCCCTGCGGCCAGGTCGTCAGCGTCCAACGACACGCGGACAACGACCATATCGCGACCTGCAAGGACGGCAACCGCTACCGGGTATTCGTGAATGCGGAAGGGCGAGTGGTGGCGCAGAAACAATAACTGGCAAGCGCTTGGCGCGGGCTGAACTTTGGCTCGACATGCGCGCTACGGTCAACGCGCTCCGGACTTTGCGCCTTCAGCCACCCGTGACCATGCACCTGCGCATTCTTCTCGGCCTGCTCGTGCTTGGCATCTGTTTCGATGTCGCGGCAAGCGACCTGTATGCCACGATAAACCGGCTGCGCGCCGGTGAAGGTGTTTGCGCCGCCAAGGAACAATTACTACCGCTGATGCCGCAGGCTGCGCTCGAGCGCGTCGCCGCTGATCTTGCGCGAGGAAGCAAACTGGAGCCGAGCCTGAAGGAGGCCGGCTACAAGCAGACGCGCTCCAAGGCGCTTTGGTTCCAGGGCGACGGGGTCGCCACGCAGGTGGCCGCCATGCTCGCAAATCCAAGCTACTGCCGGCAGTTGCAGGATGCCGCGGTGACGGAGATCGGCATATACCTGGATGCGCGCCAGATCTGGATCGTGATGGCGGCGCCGTACGCGCCCGCAGTGGCGGAATCGCAACAAGCGGCCGGGCAGCGTGTGCTCGAGCTGGTCAACCAGGCGCGCACCGCGCGGCGCCACTGCGGCAACAGCCTGTTCAATGCGGCGCGGCCGCTGCGCTGGAATGACGCGCTTGCGGCGGCCGCGCTGCTGCATGCCGAGGACATGGCGCAGCACAACTACTTCGGCCACACCGGTCGCGATGGGTCCGATCCGGCGCAACGTGTAGAGCGCGCCGGCTACAATTATCGCAGCACCGGGGAAAACATCGCTGCCGGACAGTCGAATCCAGAGGATGCGGTGGCAAGCTGGATCAAGAGCCCGGAGCATTGCGCCAACCTGATGAATCCCGCGTTTGCGGAAACGGGCGCCGCGTTCGGCGTCGATCGCGGCAGCGACATGGGCGTGTACTGGACGCAGACTTTCGGCACGCGCCGCTGATCCAGGGACCGCCTGGTCCGCAGCCGGTGCATTCAAGCCATGCAAGCAAAAAAAGCCCGTTGCAGGAGTCTTCCCGCAACGGGCCGTTCCAACTTAGAACGAGGGGCTATACCCTCGTGTTCTTACAGACTTCTAGTTGCGGTCTTTCTTCACCGGACGCTCGGCCCTGCGGGCTGGCGCGACCGCGTCTTTGGGTGCAAAAGCCATGACCGGTGCCGGAGCAGCCGCCATCGGCGCGGGCTTGCTCATGGTCAGCCGGATCATTCCGGGACCGCCCTTGCCGCCAGCCTGCGCGAACTTCGGGCCACCATCGTTCTTTCCACCGGCCGCCTTGCCGGCGGTGCCGCTCGCGCCACCAGCCGCTGCCACGCCACCAGCGCCCTTGCTTGCAGCGTTGGTTTCTTGGACCGCAATATCGGCATGCGGGAAGCCGGCGATGAGCTTGCCGGTAGTCAGATCGGTCAGGCTGGTCGGATTGCCGGATTCGGTACGTCCGCCCCTGGGGGCTCCGCCGTCGCCGCCTGTCCCGATGGTGAGCTTATAGTCGCCGGGTTTCATATATTGAACAGCGCGCGCTGGCGCCGCGCTGGCCCCGCCGCCGCCGGTCCCGCCGCTCTTGCCTTTCACCGCGGCCCCGCCACCACCGCCGCCGCCGCCACCACCGATAAGGTCAACGGTGTAGGTGCCTTCGGGAAAGTAGGAATTCGGGTCTTGCGCCGCCGCTGCGGGTACGGCACCCGCCGGATAGACAGTGATGAGACATTGCTCGTTCACTGCGTTGGAGGGCTCATTCTTGATGGTGAAAGCATTCAGCGCTTGGTCAAAATTGGAGGACCCGCAGCGCGGCAGCGCATTTTGCGCAAAAGCCGGAGCCGACACGACCGCCATACAGAGTAAAGCCAGACGAATTTCATTTTTCATTACTATCTCCTTAAATCAGATACCATTTGCGTTCAGTATTTAGCAGGGAATGTTGGTTCCCGGCTGCCAAACGCGAGACACGCCAAGATTCAACGGCTACCTCTCGTCGTGGCGGCAGTGGTCTGCCCCCGTAAAAAATCTCGACCGCCGTCTAGCGATACCGCAATTGTCTGCCGCGCCATGCGATAGTTCTGTCCGGTGGCGCACATAACAGGCATTAATTCGCTGTCGCGGTCGCCCCCCGCTGCACGGAGCGGTTGCCTGGGGGCACCAAATACCCGGAAACCCAATAAGGACGGGGGTTTCCGGCCGTTATCGGCATGAGCACAAGAAGGAGCAATAATGGGTACGCAAGCATCCACCCCCGCGTCCGCCGCATTCGAACACCTGCTCGAGGAACGCTACAGCTGCCGCGCTTTCCTGCCGCAGCAGGTGGAAACGGCGACGATCACGCGCATCCTGGAGATCGCGCAGCGCACGCCCTCCTGGTGCAACTCGCAGCCGTGGAAGGTGGTGATCACGCGCGGCGCCGCCACCGAGCGCTTTCGCAAGGCAATTTTCGACCATGCCGGCACGCACAAGCCCGCGCCCGATTTCGCATTCCCGCGGGAATACCGCGGCGTGTATCTCGAGCGCCGGCGCGCGTGCGGCTTCCAGCTCTACGCGAGCGTGGGCATCGCGCGCGGCGACCGCGAATCCTCGGCGCGCCAGACCATGGAAAACTACCGCCTGTTCGGCGCGCCGCACGCGATGATCGTCACCACCGACGAAGCGCTGGGTGTATACGGCGTGCTCGACTGCGGCGCCTGGGTGAATAACTTCATGCTCGCCGCGCGCAGCCTCGGCGTCGCCAGCATCGCCCAGGCCGCGCTCGCCGCGCAGCCCGCGTTCACGCGCGCCTATTTCGGCCTGCCTGAGGACCGGCTGATCGTCTGCGGCATGTCCTTCGGCTACGAAGACTCAAAGCATCCGGTGAACCGCTTTCGCACCGGCCGCGCCGCGGTGGAGAACGTGGTCAGCTGGATGGACGAATAGCGTTTGCCGCAATCAGGAGAAGCAAACGGCGGCAAGCGCACTGCGCCGGCGCGGCCGCAGGATCAGTGCAGATCGAGCGCGTAGCGCTTGAGCGCGCGCAGGGGCACCAGCTTCAGCACTTCTTCGTGCGTCGCCTCGAGCACGACCTTGGGCGCGCGGCCCGCTTCCCAGGCTTCGACCCAGCGCAGCACATGCAGGCACCAGCGATCGCCCGGCTTGAGGCCATGAAAGCGCATCTCCGGGCGCGGCGTCGACAGGTCGTTGCCGCGCTCGCGCGAAAACTCGAGGAATTCGGCGGTCACCTTTACGCATACCAGATGCGCCACGCCCTGTGCGCCATGCGTGGCGCAGCAGCCATCGCGGAAAAAACCGGTCAGCGGATCATAGCCGCAGGCGAGCAAGGGGCCGCCGAGGACGTTTTTTTCCGTGGAGGGAGCGGCGGCGCTCATGCTCGGAATCCCTGTCCTACGCCACAGCGCCCTGCTTGCGCGGCTGCGCGAGCAGCTTGCGCAGGCTCTCGAACGAAAGATTGCCTCCGGTCATCACCAGCACCACATTCTTCCCGGCCAGCCTGCGCTTCATATTAAGCGCCGCCGCAAGCGGCGCCGCGCCGGCGCCTTCGGCGAGATTGTGCGTGTGCTCCAGCAGCAGCAGGATGGCGGCCTCGATTGCGCTGTCCTCGACCAGGACGAAGTCGTCCAGGTACTTGCGCAACGCTTCCCGCGTGCTCTCGAAGGGAACGCTAACTCCCAGCGCATCGGTAACGGTATGCGCATCGACGATCACTGGCTTGCCCGCAGCCCAAGTCATCTGCATGGCCGGCGCTTGCGCCGACTGCACCGCGATAATTTCGATGCGAGGATTGATCGTTTTGGCGACTATCGCGGTAGCGCAGGCGCCGCCGCCGGACGCGACAGGAATAATGATCGTATCTACTTCGGGCAGGTCTTCCAATATTTCCAGCCCGTACGTTCCGACCCCCTCGAGCACCATGGTTTCGGTAGCTTCGATCAGGCGGCCACCTTCCGCCTTGGCGTGCGTAGCGATCCATTTATGCGCACTTTCGTAGTCGGGCCCGCGGAACAGGACTTCTGCACCGAGTCCGCGCATCGCCGCCACCTTGCCCGAATTGGCGCCTTCCGGAACGGCAATGGTGGCGCGCAGCCCATACATATGGGCGGCATAGGCGACGCCTTGACCGTGGTTTCCGGTCGATGCGGTAAGCAGGCCTGAATCGCGCTCGGTCCGGTTCAGATGCGCAACCAAATTCAACGCGCCTCGGATCTTGTATGCGCCGCCAGGCAAGTGATTCTCGTGCTTTATCCACACATTGGTACCTGCCAATTCGCACAAACCGGAATAGCGATACAGCGGCGTTGGTCTTAGGTAACGATAAACGTGCGGCCGTGCGGCGATCACATCGCGCAGCGTCGGCATCTCCTCGACTGTCATTTTTCTGATTGCCTGAACTTCTTCGGTTGGCGAACGTATCTGCGACTGCGCGATTTCGCACGGTCGCCCGCCGCATGCAAGCCGGCGCGGTCCCATGCCGGCCCGGCGGCCGGTCGATCATGATCGGTATTATAAACGCGGAATCACCCGCGGCGGCGACCCTGAGCCCCTCGCCGCGGGCGCGGCGCGAAGGCCGCTAAACGACGGCAGGAGTCATCTCGCGCTGTATGGCGCCGGGCGCACCAGCCGCGCGCCCGCGCCGGGCGTTGACCATCAGCAGCGCAATGGCGCAGGAAGCGGCGCGGGCTTCGGCGCTATCGGCGCGGCTGGGCAGCACGATCGGAGCGCTCGCGCCCATCACCACGCCCGCAAGCAACGCGTCGGCGAGGTATTCGAGCTGCTTCGCGAGCATGTTGCCCGATTCCAGGTCCGGCACCACCAGGATATCGGCGCGCCCGGCTACGGCCGAGCGTATGCCCTTAGTTTTCGCTGAGACCAGGGACACGGCGTTGTCGAAAGCAAGCGGCCCGTCGAGGATGCCGCCGGTGATCTGGCCGCGGTCGGCCATTTTGCACAGCGCACTCGCATCTATGGTTGCGCGCATTTTTCCCGTCACCGTCTCCACCGCCGCCAGGATCGCCACCTTGGGCTCGGGCACGCCGAGGACATGGGCGAGGTCGATTGCGTTCTGCACGATGTCCATCTTGTCCTCCAGGGTCGGATCGATATTGATCGCGGCATCGGTAATCAGCAGTTCGCGCGGGTAGGTTGGCACGTTGGCGATATACACGTGGCTGATGCGCCGCCCGGTGCGCAAGCCCGCCGCCGTCAGGACCTCGGCCATCAGCTCATCGGTATGCAAGGAGCCTTTCATCAGCACCTCGGCGCGCCCCTCGCGCACCAGCGCCACCGCTTTCGCCGCCGCATCGTGGCTGTGCGCGACATCGATGACCTGCATCGATCCCAGGTCGCACTCGCATTCCTGCGCGATGGCGCGGATCTTCTGCTCCGGCCCGACCAGGATCGGGATGATCAGATCGGCCTCGGCCGCCTTGATCACCCCGCGCAGCGACTCGGCATCGCAGGGATGCGCCACTGCCGTCCGCGCCGGCGCCATGTCCTTGGTGCGCGCGAGCAGGTGTCGGTAGCGCGCTTCCCGGTCGAGGAAAGTCACCTCCGGCATTTCGATGCGCGCACGTTTGATTTTTTCGGTCGGCGCGAGCACCTCGGCCGTACCGGCGATCACTTTCTGCCCGTCCTGGTTGGTGCACAGGCAGTCGAATACGATGTGGTGATTGTGGTCGAATTTGCGCGTCGCGGTGAGCCTGACGGTGATGGTGTCGCCCAAGCCCACCGGGCGCGAAAAGTGCAGGGTTTGGTCGATGTAGATCGTACCCGGACCGGGAAACTGGGTCCCGAGCACGGTGGAAATCAGCGCACCGCCCCACATGCCGTGCGCGATCACTTCGCGGAACATGCTGCTCTTGGCGTATTCCGGATCCACATGTGCCGGATTGACGTCGCCCGACATGATTGCGAACAGCTGGAT
>JBBRAI010000014.1:0-75593 GCA_038206915.1 Burkholderiales bacterium
GCAGGAGCTCGGCCACGATTGCCACCACCTTGGAGGTGCCGATATCGAGTCCGACGACGAGGTTCTTGTTTTCCTTGCTCATGCCGTCGCCTCCGCTCCATTGCCACAACGCATACCAGAGCGCTGTCGGCGTCCGGCGCCAATCGCGGGCGGTCGCATCCCCATTTCATGGGGCGGCCGATGCGGCGGAGCAGAGGCCACATCCGCAGGATGGGGATGTGACCCGCAGTCGGACGCGCTGGGGCGCCGGCCGCCCACGGTCGCCTCCGTGGTCAGATCCCCGGCTTGCGCCGGGGCCCCTCTTCCGCCCTTCGGCGCCCCCTGCTTCCAGATCATGCGGCTACCTTACGACCTGGGCGAGTTCGCCGGCGCTGTAGCGCTGCGCCATTGCTTTTAGGTCCACCGGCTTGATCTTCGAGGCCATGCCGGCGCAGCCGAACTGCTCGTAGCGCTGCTTGCATATCGCCTTGGCCGCGGCGCGCGCAGGCTTGAGATAATCGCGCGGGTCGAACGCGCTCTTGTTCTCGTTCAGAAACTTGCGTATGGCGGCCGTCATCGACAGGCGGATGTCGGTGTCGATGTTGATCTTGCGCACGCCGTGCTTGATGCCTTCCTGGATTTCCTCCACCGGCACGCCGTAGGTTTCCTTCATCTCGCCGCCGTTGGCGCGGATGATCGCAAGCAGGTCCTGCGGCACCGACGAGGAGCCGTGCATCACCAGGTGGGTGTTCGGGATGCGTTTGTTGATCTGCTTGATGCGCTCGATCGCGAGGATGTCGCCGGTGGGCTTGCGCGTGAACTTGTAGGCGCCGTGCGAAGTGCCGATGGCGATGGCAAGCGCGTCGAGCTGGGTCTTCTTGACGAAATCCGCCGCCTGGTCCGGGTCGGTCAGCAGCATTTCGCGCGTCATCGTGCCTTCCGCGCCGTGGCCGTCCTCCTTGTCGCCCATCATGGTCTCGAGCGAACCGAGACAGCCGAGTTCGCCCTCCACCGTCACGCCGAGCTTGTGCGCAACGCCGACGACATTGCGCGTAACGTCGACGTTGTAGTCGTAGTCGGCGATGGTCTTGCCGTCGTCGCGCAGGCTGCCGTCCATCATCACGCTGGAGAAACCGAGCTTCATCGCCGATTCGCACACCGCGGGCGACTGGCCATGGTCCTGATGCATCACGACCGGCACCTTTGGATAGGTCTCGATCGCCGCCTGGATCAGATATTTCAGGAAGGTCTCGCCGGCGTATTTGCGCGCGCCGGCCGAGGCCTGCATGATCACCGGGCTGTCGGTCTCGCTGGCGGCCTCCATGATGGCCTGCACCTGCTCGAGATTGTTGACGTTGAACGCCGGCAGGCCGTATCCGTTCTCGGCGGCATGGTCCAGCAATTGACGCATGGAAACGATGGGCATGATGAATACTCCTCGGATTAGCTTGAAAAACTGCCGGAGGTGCGCTCCGGGGGCCCGTCGCATCTGGGGCGGGCTGCACAGGCTCTATTCTACCGGAGACCGGGGCGGACGACCGGCCGCGTGCGGCGTCCGGGCGGCATTTTCCGACCCGGCGCGCGATGTTCCGGCCGCGCGCCCGCTCAGCGCCGCACTTGGTCGCCCACGCGCACGATCTTCATGGTGTTGGTGCCGCCGGCCTTGCCTATTGGCTCGCCGATGGTCAGCACGATCAGGTCGCCCTTGACCACCAGGCCGGCGCGCATCAGCACGTTCTCCGACTCCGCCAGCAGCTCCTCGCGGTCGTTGCCGGCGTAGTCCACCATCAGCGGATAGGTGTCGCGCAGCAGCGAGCAGCGGTAGCGCGTGCCGGTGCGCGTGGTCAGCGCGTAGATCGGCACGCCGCAGTTCAGGCGCGACATCCACAGCGCGGTCGATCCGGACTCGGTCAGCGACGCGATGGCTTTGACCTTCAGGTGGAACGCCGTAAACAACGCCGCCATCGCGATCGACTGGTCGACGCGGGTGAACACGCGGTCGAGAAACTCCCGGTCGAGCGTGACCGGCGCCGAATTCTCGGCTTCGACGCAGATGCGGCTCATCGAGGCGACGGTCTCCACCGGATACTGCCCGCTCGCGGTCTCCGCCGAAAGCATCACCGCGTCGGTGCCGTCGAGCACGGCGTTGGCGACGTCGGACACTTCCGCGCGCGTGGGCACCGGGCTCGCCACCATGGATTCCATCATCTGCGTCGCAGTGATGGTGAGCTTGTTCGCCTCGCGCGCCATGCGGATCATGCGCTTCTGCAGCGCGGGAACCGAGGCATCGCCGACTTCGACCGCAAGGTCGCCGCGCGCAACCATGATGCCGTCGCAGGCCGACATGATGTCTTCGAGCGCGCCCGGCGCCACCGCCTCGGCGCGCTCGATCTTGGCGATCAGGAAGGCTTCGCCGCCCGCGGCGCGCAGCAGCTGGCGCGCCATGTACATGTCGGCGCTCGACTTGGGAAAGGACACCGCGAGGAAGTCCACCTTGATCTCGGCGGCAATGCGGATATCCTCCATGTCCTTCGTAGTGAGCGCCGCCGCAGTCAGGCCGCCGCCGCGCCGGTTGATGCCCTTGTTGTTCGACAGCACGCCGCCGTGGACCACGCGGCAATGCACTTCATTGCCACTGACGCGCTCCACCGTGAATTCGATGCGGCCATCGTCGAGCAGCAGCACGTCGCCGGCGGAGACGTCGCGCGGCAACTCCTTGTAATCCAGGCCGGCGCGCCCCTGATCGCCGAGCTCGTAGTCGGCGTCGAGGATGAACGCGTCCCCGGGCTTGAGTGTGACCTTGCCGTCCTTGAACTTGCCGACGCGGATCTTCGGGCCCTGCAGGTCGCCCATGATGCCTACGGTGCGGCCGGTCTTGCGGCACAGTTCGCGCACCGTTTCGGCGCGCCTCTTGTGGTCATCCGCCGTGCCGTGGGAAAAATTGAAGCGCACCACGTCCACTCCGGCCTGGAACATGCGCTCCAGGGTTTCCGGATCGTTCGAAGCGGGGCCCAGCGTTGCGACAATCTTGGTGCTGCGTGCCATGTGCGGACAAACCTTTCCAGTTGGAATCAGTCGAATTTGTTCATCGGGCCGTTTCAGAGGGAATTCGAACGGAATTATTGCATTGCGCTATTACAAATCCGGCAGTATCGGGCAGTTTATCATCCGCGCCCGGCTTCCGGACAGGCGCGCTTCAGCAGCTTGCGCCCGAGCCCGGCTTTTCGCCGCGGCGATCGGCCTACTTGCAGCGCAGGTTTGCGCTGGTGGGCGCGAGCGGCTGGCTGCAGTCGCGCTCGGCGACGGACCGGTTCGCGTCGAGCTGCGGCACCCCGCCCCGGCCGGTTCCGTAGCGCCAGTCCAGATAATTATTCTCTACGCCGGCGGCAAAGATGCCCAGGAACAGCAGGCTGAAGTAGGGGTTTGAATTGAGTTCGGCGTGAACCGATGCCGACTGATAGGAGCTGCCCACCGGCGGCGGGTTGCCGCCGCGAAAGGCAAGGCTGGTATTGGCGCAAGCGCCAAGCAGGGTGGTTCCGATCAGTGCGACGATCGCCAGCGTGGGCTTCATGCCTCGATTCTAGACCGCCGCAGCGCCGCGGACAAACCACACGCCCGCGCAGCAATTTGGTGCACGCACGAAATCTGCTGCACCAATAAAGTTCGGCCGCGCAAATTTGCCGGCCCGCCGATCTCCGGATCGCCACGCTTCGCCAGCCGCATACGCTGAATAAACAGCCGCTTAAATCCGCAGTGCCGGCGGTTTTCGAATCGGGCTTCGTCGAGGCCTCGGTCGCCGCATTCAAGGGACGCACCATCCACACCTACCATACGGAGGGCGCGGGCGGCGGCCACGCGCCGGACATCATCCGCGTCTGCGGCGAAGCCAATGTGCTGCCCTCCTCCACCAATCCGACGCGGCCCTATACCGTGAACACCATCGACGAGCACCTGGACATGCTCATGGTGTGCCACCACCTCGACAGCGCGATCGCAGAGGACGTGGCCTTCGCCGAATCGCGCATCCGGCGCGAGACCATCGCCGCCGAGGACTTCCTGCACGACCTGGGCGCGTTCAGCATGCTCGCCTCGGATTCGCAGGCGATGGGCCGCGTCGGCGAGGTAATCATCCGCACCTGGCAGACCGCGCTGAAGAACCCGAAGATCGCCTCGCTCGGGCTGAAGAAGCCGCTGGTGACGGTGCGTAACACGCGCAAGCTCGGCAAGCGCGAAATGGTGCTCACCGACTACCTGCCGCGCAGCGAAGTCGATCCCGAAACCTACAAGGTCAAGGCCGACGGCAAACTGCTCGAGTGCGAGCCGGCCAAGGTGCTGCCGATGGCGCAGCGCTACTTCCTGTTTTGAGGCTAAGGCACAGAAAAGTAATCCCAGAAAATTGTCATCCCGAGCGTAAGCGACGGATCTGCTTTTTTGCATCAACTAAACAACAGCAGATTCCTCGGCCGCAGGCCTCGGAATGACAAGTAAAGCGGAGCCGCTCTCGGCGGGAATTCCTTATGTTGACGCTGGTAAAACGCTGCGACCCAGTTGACCAGCCCTACGGCGAGCTGTGCCTGCCCTACGAGCTGCGCGTGCGCAGCCGGCTGCGCACGCGGCTCGTATCCGGTGAGGAAGCGGTGCTCAGGACCGAGCGCGGCGCGGTGCTGCGCGGCGGCGGATACCTCGCCAGCGAGGACGGGCGCGTGGTGCGCGTGGTGCGCGTGGCGGCCGCGCCGGAAAAAGTGCTGCACATAACCTGCGCCGATCAGTTCGAGCTCACGCGCGCCGCCTATCATCTCGGCAATCGTCATGTTCCGGTCGAGATCGGCGCTGGCTACCTGCGCATCGCCGCCGACCACGTGCTCGGAGACATGCTGCTCGGGCTCGGCGCGAAACTCGAAGCGCGCGAAGCACCGTTCGAACCCGAATCCGGCGCCTACGGACACCACAGCGAAGGCGCGCGCGAGCGCAAGATTCACAAGTATGAGAAGAGCGAATAGAGAAAGCTGTCGCCGCGCGTACCTTGTACCGGTGGTTCGCTGAGTTTCGGATCGAACGCCAGCCTGGGTGTTGACGCTTACTGGCTCTTATCAGCGCGCAACGCCCCGCTGCGAGTTGGTGCTCCGAAGTCTGCAATGCAGCAGGACCGGCCGTTCACGTTACGAGGGGCACCGGCTCTTGTCGGCCAAAACCGGCCGCTGGAGCATCCGTGGGCGTATGCTTGCTTCAGATTTGGAGCAGCCGCTGAGAATTGCTTCCTTTGCCTCCATTGCTTGCAGATGCATTATGCTGTCAAGATCATGCTTTAGCTTTCCAGTTCAATTCACGAGAGACGTGGCATGCGCATTTACATCTTTCGAGCGCACCCGGCTCTATAACTACGACACAATGCGATGAACCCCTTCCGGAAGCTCGCCGCGATACGAATCGCCGCCGTCAGCATTCTTCTGGCTTCAATTGCCAGCCCTATTTCATGGTTTATTGCGCGCGAAAAGTCGGAGGAAACGATCATTGCCCTAGCCACCGAAGAATCACGTGGTTTGATCGATCACTTCAACGCGGCCGATCTCACCGGCGCGGAGGCTGCCCAACGTGCCACACTCGCAGCCAAATCCATTTCCGGCGGCCTGTTTGACATCGCCGAAATTTACGACAGCGATGGGCGCAAGCTGGCCGAAGCGATGACCAGCGATGGCGCCGCGATCGAATCGTCTTTGCCCCATCATGACAAACCGAACTACACCGCTGCGTCGTACGTTAGTTTTGCACTTCCAGGGAAGCTCTGGGTCTTGCGTACCTTCATCCCCTTACGCAAATCGGCAACCGACACCACCGGACCGATCACCGGCTATTTCGAAGGAATCCGCGTCGTTCCACAATGGCAAGAGGAGCAGCTCTTCGCCAGTTCTCTGTCAGCGGCACTTATGGTCTGCCTAGCATCTTTGCTCTGTGGCGCCGCGCTCTATCCTGTCGTGGTGCACCTATCCGCCGATAACGAGCGCAAAACACGCGAGTTGATCGAGTCGCAGTCCGCCCTTATTGAAGGTCTACAGCGATCGGAGCGCGAATTGGAAGAAAGGATCTCTCAGCGCACGCTGGAGCTTCAGCACGAACAGATTCGTACCAAGGAGTTGCTGCACAATATCCTTCCTATTGAAATCGCGGACGAACTGTCTGCCACGGGCAGCGCCCGTCCAGCCCGGCATGAGTCTGTGACCATTCTGTTCACTGACTTCAGCGGTTTCACGCAGGCTGTCTCCGCCATGCCGGCTGATCGGATGGTCGGCGAACTCAATGAGATATTTGCGGCGTTCGATAGCATCACGGACGAGTGTGGCGTTGAAAAAATAAAAACCATTGGCGACGCCTATATGGCCGCAGCCGGATTGCCAAAGGCTTGTTCTGATCATGCACAACGCTGCGTACGCGCGGGACTGCGCATGATTGATTATCTTGAAAACAGAAACCGAACAGCCGCCTTCAAGTGGTCCCTTCGGCTTGGCGTGCATTCCGGTCCGGTGGTGGCGGGTGTCGTCGGCAAGCGAAAATATGCCTATGACATTTGGGGGGATACCGTCAATATCGCGTCCCGCATGGAAAGCGCTGGTGAGATTGGTCGGGTCAATATCTCGGCCTACACCTACGATCTGATTCGAGAAGAGTTCGATTGCGAGTACCGCGGCAAGGTGGACGCCAAAGGCAAAGGCCAAATCGACATGTACTTTGTCAGGGGCGCACGACGAGGTTGAGTGTCTGCGTTCGCTGCAGCGCGGACGTCAGAGCGGCAAGCGGTGGGCGTCCGTAAGGGGTCGCGAAGAGTCAATCGAATCTTTTGAATGCTGCCGCTCGAAGTAATTTCTCGCTTGCAGCCCGCGAAGGTCCGGTCAGCTCATATTGCGGCCGCTCAGCACGAGAATCCTGATTCCCGATTGCCGACACCCGCGAATGAGTACTATGGGTCGGGTGCTACCCGTCAGCTGCCGAACCTGAACGTCGGGTCCCAATCTAGAGCCGGCATTGAAACCGCCAATTGCTGCGGCCCGGCACTGGCCGTCATGCTGTCAAGCGACCGCCAACTTCAAATGGCCGACAGGCTTAGAAGCCGGCTTCACTTTGATTTCGATGTCGTAGCCGAGCCGATTCAAGCAATCCATCAGCTTGCGCTCGGACAGATTGGAGAAGTCGCCACGCATCATGTCGGACACCTTCGGCTGGGTGATCCCCATGCGCTTTGCCGCCACCTGTTGCGTCAGCCCAAGGCGGTGCATGGCTTTCCTGATTTCGATAACCAAGCCTGTTTTGATTTTGAGCTTTTCCGCGTTCGCAGCCCTGTCGCTTAGGTGCGCGTCCTACATCTGCCGGAACAAATCGGCGAACACGCGGCTGACCGGCAGGGTTTCCTTGCGCTGCTTCAGCCGCAGCGAAAGCCGCCCGGTTTCGCCGCGCACCGCCGCGGCGACTTCGGCCAGGTTGACCACGGTGCCGCGGTGTATCTGTTTGAAGCGCTCCGGCGGCAGTTGCGCCATAAGCTCCTTCAGCGGCGTGCGTATCAGCGCTTCCGTATCGCGCGTGACCACGCTGGTGTATTTGTCGCTCGCTTGAAAGTAGCAGACATCTTCTATCGCGATCATGCGCACGACGCTGCCGACGGCGGCGCGGATAATTTTCAGCGGGGCGCCTGCCGGCGCGGCTTCTGCCGTCATCACCCGTTGCAGCTTCGCCACCAGCCCGGCGAGGTCGGGCGGCGCCGCAAGCTGCGCCCGCAGCCGCGCCACGGCTTTGGCCAGACGCTCCGTGCTTACCGGCTTCAGCAGATAATCGACGGCCGCGAGATCGAAGGCCTGCAGCGCGTATTGGTCATAAGCGGTGACGAACACGATTTGCGGCACGGTCTCGCCCGCGTTCAAGCTGTCCGCGAGTTCGGCGGCCACCTCCAGCCCGGTGAGTCCCGGCATGCGAATGTCGAGAAATACAACTTCGGGGCGCTCGGCCCGCGCCAGGCGCAGCGCTTCGACGCCGTTCGGCGCGACCGCGACCACGCGCAGTTCCGGCCAAGCCGCGACAAGCGCGTCCTTCAGGCCCTGCGCCAGCAGCGGTTCGTCTTCGGCGATGAGCGCGCGCGGGTTCATGTGTCTAATTGGCCGCAACAAGAGTCATTTTGTTGCGGCCCAGTCTAGGGGAGCACGAGGGGAGTTATCCTCTCGTTTTGTGTCATACGCCAATGGCAGGCGCAGTTTGACGCGCACGCCGCCGCCTTCACCGGCGCCGATCTCGACTGCGCCGGCAGCGCCGTAGACGACGGCGACGCGCTCTTTCACATGCTGCAGGCCGACGCCGGTGCCGCTGGTGGCGGCGGCGCCAAACCCGAGTCCGCTATCTTCGACCACCAGGACCAGCCGGCCGTCGTCGACGCCGGCCGCGATGTGCAGGGTTCCGCCGTCCACCTTGGGCTCCAGGCCGTGCTTGATCGCGTTCTCCACCAGGGGCTGCAGCAGCATCGGCGGCAGTTTCGCGGCGGCGAGCCCGGCGGGCAGGTCGAGAGTGTAGCTAAGCCGCGGGCCCATGCGGTTCGTGAGGATCTCGAGATAGCCGCGCAGCAGCGCGAATTCCTCGGCCAGGGTGCAATTGTCGTTGCGCGTCGAGGCCAGCGTCGCACGCAGGTAGCCGTCGAGATGGCCCAGCATCGCCTGCGCGCGCGGCGGGTCCAGCGCGATCAGTTCGTTCAGGTTGGCGAGGGTGTTGAACAGGAAATGCGGCTCGATCTGCGCCTGCAGCAGCTTCAGCCGTGCCTCTGCCGCTGCATGCTCGCTTGCAGCGAGCCGCTCGCGCGTCCAGAAGAAAAAAGTTCCGCCCAATCCGGCTCCCGCGGTGAGGGCGAGGAATCCCAGCATCGCGTTCAGGCTCACGCTGCCCGGCCCCCAGCGGTCGCCGAGCAGCAGGCTGGCGACAAAGCTGCCGCCGAACCAGCCGATGGGCGCGGCCAGCAGCGCAAGTCCCACCATGGGCACCAGCATGCCGCCGCCCTTCAGCCACAAGCGGCGCCGCGGGAAGTCGATCGTGGCGTAAGTAATGAGGCCGATGCACAGGCTGTAGACCAGATTGTTGCCGAAGCTCTTGCTGCCGTACGCGGTGAGCGCGATCGCTATCAGCGTGCACAGCACGAGGGTGCCGAACACGGCGCGCGGCACGTGGGAACGGGAAGATGTGGCCATCGGAATTCAGTGGGTTCAGCGCGCGCCCGGGGCGCGGCGCGACTCCAGTTTTCGCAGTTCGTCTTCGATCATGCGCTCACGCAGCCCGGAGCCGGATAAGTATACCGCAAGGCCATGCATGCTCAGACCGATGGCCCAGCCGCCCAGCGGAAACGCGAACCAGGCGAAACCGGGTGTGGTGCGCTGGTTGATGGCGAAGAGCAGCGCGTTCACGGCTACGAACACCGCGAGGTGGACGAGAAAGCCGAATTTCATGCCGGCGCGGCGGCGGGCGATGCGGACGAGGTCTTGGTTTTCCATGAAATTTCCTTTCGATGTGATAGTTGGGGTCATGCGCGACTGAGCAGGTCTTGCGCCGGGCGATGCGACCACACTTGCAAGGCGCGCGCGAGGAAAATGCCGCTCAGCAACCCCAGGCCGAAACTCACCGCAGCGGCGAAGCCGGCGGAATGCATCAGCGCCGGCTGCATCGCCTGGCTCACCGCGAGCGCATACCTGGCGAAGAACATCGCCATGATCAGCGCCATCGGTACCCAGCTTCCGGGCACATGGAACGTGCCGCTTTCGGCCGACCAGCGCGCGCCGGCGGGCTGCTTCCATGCGTGATTAACGAGCAGCGCCGCGGCGATTCCCGCGCCCCATGCGGCGAGGGCCAGGGACTGCGGGCCGAACGTGCCGAGTACCCGCGACAGCGCAAAAACACCGAGCGCCAGCGGCAGGATGCCGAGCCGCAGCGGCGCGATTTCGCGCGGCTTCGACTGCAGGTAGCCGAGCACCACCAGGCCGACAAACAGCAGGAATACCCAGCCCGGCGTGCCGCGCAGGATTTGCGTGAGGATTTGTATCAACATGCTGATGGCTCCTTGAAGGTGAATGGATTTCAAATCACACCCAGCGAATACCGCAGTGCGGCGCCTAGGTGGATCAGGATCATCGGGGTGAATTCGTAGTTCATTTGAGGCTCCGTTCGCTTGTGATGGAGGCAGTTTCCGCGGCACGGGCGCCCCCGGCCAGCGGACTGCGACGAAACGCGGAATTCGCGGGATGAAATGCCGCCCGCGGCGACGGGCGGCGTCCGCAAATTTGGCTCGTTTCGCCGGCGCGCATCCCATAGAACGGCGCTGTCGCCGTCAGCCCAAGGGCCGGGCGCGGCGGCACCCCGAAAATTGCGCGGCATGACGACCCATTGAGCACCCATCGCGTCCGGGCAGCATCCCGGAACCCTCGCAGCAGCACCTCAGTCAAGCCCGTTCCTGCCGCAGGCACCGACATCGCTCTGGCGCGGCTGCTGCAACTCGCCAGCCCCGCGCTGCCGGTGGGCGCCTACAGCTACTCGCAGGGCCTGGAGGCCGCAGTCGAAGCCGGCATCGTGCACGACGCGGCAAGCGCCGGAACCTGGATCGGCGACGTACTCAGCTATTCCGTGGCGCGGCTGGAGGCGCCGGTGTGCTGGCGCCTGCACGCCGCCTGGGCCGCAGGCGATGCCGGCGGCGCAGCGTACTGGAACGAGCTGTTCCGCAGCACGCGCGAATCCGCCGAATTGCGCGCCGAGACGCTGCAGATGGGCTATTCGCTGCAGCGCCTGCTGCTGGAAATCGGCGGCTTCGACGAGGGCGCGCTGGCGCCGCTGCGCGGCATCCCCGAGATCAGCTTTCCGGCCGCCTTCAGCTTCGCTGTCGCCAAATGGGAAATCCCGGCGCGCAGCGCCCTGATCGCCTATCTGTGGGCCTGGCTGGAGAACCAGGTGATGGCCGCGCTGAAAACGGTGCCGCTGCGCCAGACTGACGGCCAGCGCCTGCTGCTCGAGCTGGCCGCGCTGCTGCCGGGCATCGCCGACGCGGCTGCAACGCTGGCCGACGACGACCTGTGCAACTACGCGCCCGGCCTCGCCATACTGAGCAGCCGGCACGACACCCAATACAGCCGCCTGTTCCGTTCTTAGGAGAGATGTTTCAAATGGCCAAAGCGCAGACCGCGAACACTCAGCCGCAGTCCGCCAATCCGCTGCGCGTCGGCATCGGCGGCCCGGTGGGCTCGGGCAAGACCGCCCTCACGTTGTCGCTGTGCCGCGCGCTGCGCGACGCGTACCAGCTCGGCGTGGTGACCAACGACATCTACACCGAGGAGGATGCGCAATTCCTGGTGCGCAACGGTGCGCTCGCGCCGGAGCGCATCCTCGGCGTGGAAACCGGCGGCTGCCCGCACACCGCGATCCGCGAGGACGCATCGATCAACCTGGAGGCGGTGGCGCGGTTGAACAGCAGGTTCGGCGACCTCGACATCGTGTTCATCGAATCAGGCGGCGACAATCTCGCCGCCACTTTCAGTCCGGAGTTGTCCGACCTCACACTTTACGTGATCGACGTCGCCGCGGGCGACAAGATCCCGCGCAAAGGCGGGCCCGGCATCATCAAGTCCGACCTGCTGGTGATCAACAAGATCGATCTCGCGCCCATGGTGGGCGCCTCGCTTGATGTGATGGCGCGCGACGCGAAGAAAATGCGCGGCGAGCGCCCGTTCGTGTTCACCAATCTCAAGACCGGTCAAGGCCTCGATATCGTCATCGAATTCATCCGGCGCCAGGGATTGATGCAATGAGCCCGCTGCCCAACGACTGGCTGGGGATGCACCACGGCATGATGACCACCGACGGATTGAACGGACTATGGGTCGCGAAGCTGCACGCGCGGGCGATGGGCTTGTCCATCGCGGGCCTGAGCCTGCTCGCGAGCAGCAACGGTCGGCCATGTTTTTCTTTGCCGCGATGGCCGGCCATGCGCCGGAACGCGAACTGCTGTTCGGCTGCGCGGCGGCGGGGATCGTCGGCCTGAGTTTCCATATCGGCTTGCGCCTCACGCAAGCCCCCGTTTCCGTCAGACCGCCTCAGGCATAGCCCAGCCACGACCAGTAAGCCACCAAGTTCTGCGACGCGCACCGGCTCGTGCCGGGCCCGGGCCGATGCGACGACGCGCTGTACGTGCGACTTACTTGCTGACGATTTCGGCGGAAGGTACGTACTCCTTCCCATTGAAGCGGACCAACTGCTCCGCCTCGATTGGCGCGAAGTCGGTCGGGCTGGTATTGATGTTGATCCCCGGTAAAATGACGCCGGGCTGGAAATCCTTAAGATTGGCCGCCTGCTTCATCACGTTTGCGCGCGTGAGGTTGTCGCCGCACTGCTTAAGCACCTGCACCAGCGTCTGCGCGACGGCATAACCGAACACGTTGCTTGCATCCTTCAGATTGCCATCCGGGTAATACTTCGCCATGAAGGCATACCAGTTTTCCATGCCCTTTTCGTGTTTCCAGCGGTCGTCCAGCGGATCCTTGAGATACTGGGTCGTGATTATGCCTACCGATTTTTCCAGGCCTGCAGGCACCAGCACCGAACCGATAGAGGCCGAAACGTTATTCAGGTACTGCACCGGCTTCCAGCCGATGTCATAGGCCTTGCGGATCGCCTGCGCCGCGAACTTGGGCGTGGTGATGTTGAAAAACACATTGGCGCCGGAGCCCTGCATCTGGACGATCTGCGAGTCCACGGTCGGATCGCTGGTTTCGTAAGAAGCCTTGGCAACGATCATTTTTTTCGCCTTGGCGCCCAGGCCGTCTTCGAATCCCTTCAGATAGTCTTTGCCGTAATCGTCGTTCTGGTAGAGCACCGCGATTTTCGCGTCCGGTTTGGTTTGCAGAATGTGCTTGGCGTAGATCCAAGCCTCGGTCTGATAGTTCGGCTGCCAGCCCATGGTCCACGGGAATTTCTTCGGGTCGTTCCATTTGGTTGCGCCGGTGGCGACGAACAGCTGCGGCACTTTTTTCGCGTTCATGTATTTGTGGATAGCCGAATTCGACGGCGTGCCCAGCGACTGGAATATGAGCAACACCTGATCCTGTTCGACCAGGCGCCGCGCCATTTCGACCGCTTTCGGCGGACTGTAGCCGTCGTCCACGCTGATGAAGTTGATCTTGCGTCCGTTGATCCCGCCCTCATCGTTGATTTTCTTGAAGTAGGCTGCTTCGGCCTTGCCGATGGTGCCGTAGGCAGAAGCCGGGCCGCTATAGGGCATGATGTTACCGATCTTGATCTCGGTGTCGCTGGCGCCGACATCGTATTTCTTCTGCGCCACTGCCGCCGATGTGCCGAGCGCGAGCCCGACGATCGCTGCTGAAACTAACAATTGCTTGGTTGACATGGTGTTCCCTCCTTTGGTTGTGCTGCTACTACTACTGACGCTTACCTCTGCTTTGGCTCCTGTGCCTGACTCGCGCCCATGCAATGCGGATCGCGCCCGCGACCCCGGTTGGCATAAGGTACATGAATCCGATCATGAACACGCCGTAGATCGCCCAGGGCGCGGCCTTGGAAATCTGGTCGGCGATATTGGGCACGATCTGGATGAAGATCGCGCCGTAGATCGCGCCCGGAATCGACGCCAGGCCGCCGATCACGATGCCGACGAGGAAGTAGATCGAAAGGAAAATGTTGAAGCTGTCGGGCGCGACGAATTGCACCGCGATCGCCCCGAGCGCGCCGGCGATGCCGGTGTACATCGCCGAGACGCCGAAGGCCAGCGACTTGTACAGCGCATTGTTTACGCCCATCACCTCGGCCGCGATCGGCTGGTCGCGAATGGCGATGAGCGAGCGCCCGACGCGCCCGCGCAGCAGATTCCAGCCGAGAAGAAACATCACGATCGCGACCGCCAGGGTAAAGAAATACAGCCACTGGTCCTGGTTAACCGGCAAATCGAAGGGAGGATCGGGTTTGAGGATGGTGATGCCCTGCACGCCTCCGGTCCATTCCTCCAGGTGCTTGTACTTGAGCAGTTGTGGCATCGACACGCCTAGGGCAAAGGTGGCGAGCGCGAGGTACAGCCCCTCCAGGCGCAGCGCCGGCAAACCAAAAAGGAAACCGGCGGCGAGGCATACTACCCCGGCCACTGGCACGGTGAGCCAGTAGGGCAAGCCGAACTTGTCCATCATGACCGCCGCGACGTAGGCGCCAATGGCGTAGAACGCGCCGTGGCCGAGCGAGATCTGGCCGTTGTATCCGGTGAGTATGTTTAGCCCCAGTAGCGCAATCGCATACACCAGCACCAGCGTCAGCTGAAACGTATGGTAGTCGCTCACCAGGAACGGCAACGCGCAAAGGACCAGCAGCACGACTAGGGCCCCAATCCAATGCTTGCTCGATGCGGTAGTCATGCGGTCATACCCTGGTTACGTGAATCTTGCCGAACAGGCCCGAGGGGCGGATCACCAGCACGCCGATGATCAGCACCAGCGCGACCGACAGCTTGAGTTCATTGCCGATGACGTAGGCGCCCAGCAGGTTCTCCAGCACGCCGACGAGGAAGCCGCCGAACACCGCGCCACCCGGGCTGTCGATGCCGCCCACCAGCGCCGCCGCGAACGCGTACAGCAGGATGCCGGACATCATGTTCGGGTCGAGGTACACCGAGGGAGCGACCATCATGCCCGCGACCGCGCCGATCGCTGCAGCGAGACCCCAGCCGAGGGCCAGCATCCAGCCGACGCGAATGCCGACCAGTCGGCTGGAATCGGGATTCTGCGCCGCGGCGCGCATCGCGAGCCCGAGCGGCGTATAGCGGAAGAAAGCGAATAGCAGCGTCAGCACCACCAGGGTGACGCCGATGGCGCCAATCTGGTGCGAGGAAAACAGATGCGAGCCCAGGTGCACCGGCTCCGTCGGGAACGGGCTGGGAAATACCTTGATGGTGTAGGTGTAGATCCAGCCGGCAAGGCTGTTGAATATCACCAGCAGTCCGATGAACACCACCACCACGGAGAGCACCGGCGCGCGCTCCACCGGGCGCACGATGATGCGCTCGATCAGCACGCCGAGCACGAAGGAGATGACGATCGTGAAGAAAAACGCCGGCCAGTAAGGCATGCCCGCGTCGATCATGGTCCATGCAAGATAGGTGGAGAACATCGCGATTTCGCCCTGGGCGAAATTCACGTGGTGCGTCGCCTGGTAGATCATCACCAGCGCCAGCGCGACGCTGGCATAGATGCCGCCGGTGGCGAGACCGGCAAATACCTGATTGAGGAAGGCGTCCATGAGATTCCCGGCCTAGTAGCCCAGATACGAGCGCCGCACGGCGTCATTGCGTTTAATTTCGTCCGCCGTGCCGGAAAGCACTACGCGCCCGGTTTCGATCAGGTAGGCGCGGTCGGCGAGGTCGAGCGCCATCGCTGCGTTCTGCTCCACCAGCAGTATGCTGACCTTTTCGCTCTTGTTGATCGCGCGCATGATGTCGAATATCTCGCGCACGATCAGCGGCGCAAGACCGAACGAGGGCTCATCCAGCAGCAGCAGGCGCGGGCGCAGCATCAGCGCGCGCGATACCGCCAGCATCTGCTGCTCGCCGCCGGAGAGCGTGCCTGCCTGCTGGTGGCGGCGCTCCTTCAGGCGCGGGAAGTAGCCGTAAACACGCTCGAAATCCTGCTCCACCGCGCGTTTGTCCTTGCGCACATAGGCGCCCAGGCGCAGATTTTCTTCGGTGGAAAGATGGACGAACGTGCCGCGGCCGTCGGGAACATGGGCGATGCCCAGACGCACGATATCCTCGGTCGCCTTGCGTTCGATGCGCGTGCCGGCGAAGCTGATTTCACCCTCCGTCTGCACCATCGCGCACAGCGCGCGCAGCGTGGTCGTCTTGCCCGCGCCGTTGGCGCCGAGCAACGCCACGATTGAGCCCTCTTCCAGCGAAAAATCGATGCCGTGCAGCACCCGCGTCAGGCCGTAGGCGGCGTGCAGCTTGGCAACCTCGAGCAGCGCCGCCATCAGGCGCTGGTACCCAGGTAAGCCTGCACCACCTCAGGGTGCTGCTGCACCTCGGCCGGGGTGCCCTCGGCGATCTTGCGCCCGAAATTGAGCGCGACCACCTTGTCCGATACGCTCATCACCAGGCTCATGTGGTGCTCCACCAGCAGCACCGTGACGCGCAGGCGGTCGCGGATGTCGCGGATCAGCGCGCCGAGGGAATGTACTTCCTCGTGGTTGAGGCCGCTCGCCGGTTCGTCGAGCAGCAGCAGCCTGGGTTCGCTCGCGAGAGCGCGCGCGAGTTCGACGCGCTTCTGCGTGCCGAATGGCAGGTCGGCCACGCGCTTGTCGGCTACCGCATCCAATTGGAGGAAGGAAATCAGCTCGCGCACCTTGCCTGCGCTCGTGCGTTCCTCGCGCGCAACCCGCGGCAGGCGCAGCGCGTTAGACAGGAAGCCGGTGCTGGTGCGGCAGTGCAGTCCGACCATGATATTGTCGCGGACCGTCATGGTGCGAAACAGCGCCAGGTTCTGAAAGGTGCGGCCGATGCCGGCTGCGGCGATGCCGTGCTTGGGAATGGAGAGCAGGGAGCGGCCGTCGAAGCTGATCTTGCCGTTCTGCCAGCGGTAGAGCCGGGAAAAGCAATTGAACAGTGTAGTCTTGCCCGCGCCATTGGGCCCGATCAGGCCCGCGATTTGCCCCGGGGCGATGTCGAACGAGACGCCGTCGAGCGCGACAATGCCGCCGAAATGTACCGACACGCTTTCGACGGCCAACAGGCGATTCCCGCCCGTCGCTTGGGATTGAAGCATCAATCCTCCTGGTTCGGGCAATTGCTGCCCAGGGTGGGGCCCTGATCCTGGCTGTCCCCGCGGTCCCGGTCTTTGCCGGAATCCGTCCGGTAGCGCGCTCCGATCTGCGTCGGCACGCTAGTCTACCGCGCGCCCATACTTCCACAAAACCGGCCCTGCGTAAAGCCGGGAAATTCAATTATTTGGACAGCGCGCGCCAAATTGAATCGCCGGTGAGCGATCGCGGGTCCGATTTCGCCGCATTTACGCCGCGTTTGCGCCGCCGCATGCTAGCCGCTGTTGCGCAGCCCGGCAGTGAGCCCGTTGATCGAAAGGTGGATACCGCGCCGCGTCATCGGATCGCTGTCGCCGGCGCGATAGCGGCGCAGCAGCTCGATCTGCAGGTGGTTCAATGGATCGAGATAGGGGATGCGGTTGCGGATGCTTTGCGCGAGTTCTGCATTGTCGGCGAGCAGCGCCGGCTGCCCGGTGATCTGCAGCAGGTAGCGCACCGACTTGTTCATTTCCGCGCCGATGCGCGACAACACCTGCTCGCGCAGCGCGGCGTCGGCGAGCAGCTCGGCGTAGCGCGAAGCGATCGACAGATCGGTCTTGGCTAGCACCATGTCCATGTTGGATACGACGCTGCGAAAGAACGGCCAATCCCGGTACATCTGCCGCAGCGTGTCCATGCCCTGCGGGTGATCGGCGAGCCAGGCCTCGACCGCGCTGGCGAATCCATACCAGCCCGGCAGCAGCACGCGGCACTGCGCCCAGCTGAACACCCAGGGAATCGCGCGCAGGTCCTCGATGCGCCAGGCGGCCTTGCGCGCGGCCGGCCGGCTGCCAATGTTGAGGTCGGCGATTTCGGCGATCGGCGTGGTCATGCGGAAATAGTCGACGAAACCGGGCGTTTCGTAGACCAGCCGACGGTAGGCGCGATACGCGTGCGCGGCGAGCGCGTCCATGACCTCGGACCAGCCTCGCGCCACCGGGTCGGCGCGCTGCGCGTGCAGCAGGCTCGCCTCCAGCGTGGCCGCGACCAGGGTTTCCAGGTTCTCGCGCCCGAGCAGCGCGTCAGAATACTTGCTCGCGATGGTCTCGCCTTGCTCGGTCAAGCGCAACATGCCGTCGACGCTGCCCGGCGGCTGCGCCAGGATCGCCTCGTATGCGGGACCGCCGCCGCGGCCGACGCTGCCGCCGCGCCCGTGGAACAGGCGCAGGCGCACGCCGTGCCTGCCGAACACTTCTACCAGGTTCGCTTCGGCGCGGTACAACGCCCAGTTGGCGCTGAGGTAGCCGCCGTCCTTGTTGCTGTCGGAGTAGCCGAGCATGATCTCCTGCATGCGCGAACGCCCATCCAGCCAGCTGCGGTAGATCGGCAGCGCGAATGCCTCCGACATGACCGCACCGCAGCGGTCGAGGTCGGCGATGGTCTCGAACAGCGGCACGATGTTGAGCGCGAGCCGCGGCGGCGCGCCGGGCACCAGCAGCCCGACTTCCTTGAGCAGCACGCCCACTTCGAGCAGGTCGCTCACCGAGTCGCAGTTCGAGATGATGTAGTTCTGGATCGCGGCGGCGCCGAAGCGGCTGTGCACCTCGGCCGCCGCCTGCAGGATCTCGAGTTCGCCCCGCGCCGTTTCGCTGTATTGCAGATGGCGCGAGTAGAGCAGGCGCGGACCGGCGAGTTCGCGCGCGAGCAGCTCGACGCGCTCGGCCTCGGCCAGCGCGGCATAGTGGGCGTGCACGCCGGCCAGGCGCAGCAGCTCGGCCACGACGCGCCCGTGCACGGCGGAATTCTGGCGCAGGTCGAGCGCGGCCAGATGGAAGCCGAACACTTCCACCGCGCGCATCAGCGGGCGCAGCCGCCGCTCGGCCAGCGCCGCGGAGCCGTGATTCGCGAGCGAGCGCACGATGATCTCGAGTGCCGCGCGCAGCTCGGCGCTCGAAGCGAACGGCTCGCCGCGGGCGTGCGGCTCACGCGGCGACACGTAGCCGCAAAACAGACGCGCGCTCGCCGCCAGCCGCGCGTAGATTCCCACCAGCGCGCGGCGGTAGGGCTCATCCTGGCGAAACGGCGAATCGTCGCCGGAAGCCGCAGCCAGCGCGGCGAGTTCGGGCGAAATGCTCACCAGGCGCGCCGCGATCGGCAGCTCGCCGCCGAGCAGGTGGATCTGCTCCAGGTAGTGCGCGAACGCGAGCCGCGCCTGGCGCTCGATCGCGCTGCGCAGCACCGCGGCATCAACGAAGGGATTGCCGTCGCGGTCCCCGCCGATCCACGAACCCATGCGCAGCAGCGCCGGCAACTGCACCGCGCTGCCCGTGTGCTGCGCGAGCGTATGCTCCATTTCCGCATACAGGCGCGGGATCTGATCGAGGAACGTATCGCGGTAATAGGCCAGCGCATTGTCGATCTCGTCCACCACGCGCAGCTTGGTCAGGCGCAGCATCGCGGTCTGCCACAGCGTCAGGATGCCGGTGTAGAGTTCGTGTTCGAGCTCGGCCCGTTCCGCCGGCAGCAGTTGCTCCCGGTCGCGCCGCTCGAGCAGGCGCGCGATGCCGCGCTCGCAATCGAGCGTGCTCCTGCGCTTGACCTCGGTTGGATGCGCCGTCAGCACCGGGCTGACCAGCGCGCCCTCGATCCAGGCCGCCAGCGCCGCCGCGTCCACGCCCGCCGCCTGCAGCTGCCCCAGCACGTGCGCGAGGCTGCCCTCGCGCGGCGCCAGCCCGTCGCGCAGCCAGGCGCGGCGCTTGCGCGTCTGGTGACGGTCTTCAGCGATATTGAGCAGGTGCAGGAAATAGCTGAATGCGCGCACCACGTCCAGGCTCTGGCGCCGCGTCAGCCCATCGAGAATCCCGGCGAGCTCGGCGCGCACCGTGCCCGCCTCCCCCGCCTGCGCGCGGCGAAAGCGCACCGCGGTCTGGCGCACGCTCTCAATCAGCGCATAGCCGGATTCGCCGGTGCGCTCCTGCAATACGCAACCGAGGAGCCGCCCGAGCAGGCGTACGTCCTCGCGCAGCTCGGAATCGAGATCGATGGTGTCGTTCAACTGCGGTCCTCCGTGGATGCCCGCTCAGGCGGATGCGAATTTTGAAGCACATACCGCACCAGCGTCGGGTATGGCCGGCTCAAGCGCGCGCCAGCAAGCTGTCGGCGACGAAAGGATTGCTCTCGCGCTCCTCGCCGAAGGTCGAGGTGGGCCCGTGTCCCGGGATGAAGCTCACATCGCTGCCCAGCGGCCACAGCTGCTCGCGGATGGAGCGGATCAGGGTGGCATGGTCGCCGCGCGGCAAGTCGGTACGCCCGATGGAACCGGCGAACAGCACGTCGCCGACCAGCGCCAGGCGATGCGTCGGGCTGAAAAAAATCACGTGGCCGGGCGTGTGCCCCGGGCAGTGGCGCACCTGCAGCTCCACTTCGCCGAAGCGCACGCTGTCGCCGCCCGCAAGCCAGCGCGCGGGCACGAACGAGCGCAGCTGCGGAAAACCGAAACGCAGGCCCTGCTGCGGCAGGTCGTCGATCAGAAAGCGGTCGTCGACATGCGGACCTTCGACCGGCAGGCCGAGCTGCTGCGACAGCTGCGCCGTCGCGCCGCAGTGGTCGATATGGCCGTGGGTGAGCAGGATTTTCTCGAGCTGTACGCCGTGGCGTCTGACCGCATCCAGTATTAGCTCGAGGTCGCCGCCCGGATCGACCACCGCCGCCCGCTTGGTTTGCCGGCACATCAGCAGCGAACAGTTCTGCTGGAACGGGGTGACCGGGATGATGGCGACCTGCATGCTGGCCTCTGGGCGAAGACGATCTCGAATGACTTGGAGGCTGAATTCTACCTTGTCGGTGCGCGCCGCTGCCCAACGCTGACACCGGATCAAAGCATCTGCAGCAGGCTCGCTCCCGCGGGCGGCGTGAACAGCCGGTCGAGTTCGCCCAGCTGCGCCGGCGTCAGCGCCTGATCGAGCGCGCCCATGTTCTCCCTGAGCCGGGCGCGGCTGCCGGTTTTCGGGATTGCGATCACGTCGTCGCGCGCGAGCAGCCAGGCCAGCGCGGCCTGCGCCGGCGTCATGCCGTGGCGCCGCGCGAATTCGGCGAGCGCGCGCTTGCCTAGCAGCCGCGCCTGCTCCAGCGGCGAATACGCCATCAGCGGAATACGCCGTTCGCGCATCCACGGCAGCAGATCCCACTCGATGCCGCGGCGCGCGAGATTGTAGAGCAGCTGGTTCGCTGCGACGCCAGCGCCGCCGGGCAGTCGCCACAGTTCATGCATGTCCTTGAGATCGAGGTTGCTGACGCCGTAGTGGCGGACCTTGCCCGCATCCTTGAGGCGCATGAACGCCTGCAGCGTCTCCTCCAGCGGCACGCCGCCGCGCCAGTGCAGCAGGTACAGGTCGATGCGGTCGGTCTTCAGGCGCTTTAGGCTGCGCTCGCAGGCGGCGACGGCGCCCTTAACCGCCGCATTGTGCGGATACACCTTGCTCACCAGGAAGGCTTCGTCGCGCCGGCCAGTGATCGCCTCGCCGATGAGTTCTTCTGCGCGGCCGTCGCCGTACATTTCCGCAGTGTCGATCAGCGTCGCGCCCAGATCGAGGCCGAGGCGCAGCGTCGCGATCTCCTCGGCGCGTGCGGCGCGATCGTCGCCCATGTTCCAGGTGCCCATGCCCAATGCCGGAACGCGCTCGCCACCCGGAAGCAGAACGGTTTTCATGCGCGGGTCAGCGCGGCGCCATCGCAAGGCGCGTGACGCGTCCGATCGACAGGCCCTGCACCAGGATCGAGAACACGACTACGCAATAGGTCAGCGCGACCACGGTGTTGCGCTCCGGCCCCGCCGGCAGCGACAGCATGCCCTGCATCAGCACATCGGAAAAATCGATTGAACGCAGCAGCGATTCTTCGTACTCGCGCAAGCCGTGCGCCACGCCGAGTGCGTCCAGGCCGACCAGCGCGAGCGAGAACACCAGCGCCGTGGCCATCACGCCTATGGTCGTCGGCATGCCGACGAAGCGGTGGTTCACGTACGCCAGCAGCGCGGTGATGACCAGACAGACGGCGGCGATATCAAGCACCGGCGCCCCCTCGCGCTTCTGGCGCATCGAATTCAGTCACGGCTCTTCGTTTCGATGGTCGCGGGGTCGATGCCGAACTCCGCGAGTATGCGCGCGGTGTGCTCGCCCAGCCGCGGCGGCGGCGCGTCCACGCGCGGCGCTTCGCCGTCGAGTTTGTAGCCTGCGCTAGCCACGCTGACTTCGCGCCCGACACCGGGCACTTCGGCAAAACGTTCGATGAAGCCGCGCTCGCGCAGCTGCGCCGAGTCCAACACGCGCGGCAGGTCCCACACCTCGCCCGCCGGGACGCCGCGCTCGATGAGCAGCGCAACCCAGTGCGCCGCGGGCCTGGCGGCCAGCCGCTCCTCGATCAGCGCCTTCAGCTCGTAGCGGTGGGCCAGACGCGCTTCGCGCCGCGCGAAGCGCGCATCGGCGAGCAGGTCCTCGCGCCCGATCTCCTGCAGCAGCGCCTCGAACTGCTCCTGCTTGTTGGCCGCGATGTTCACCAGCCCGTCGGCGGCGCGAAACGCCCCCGAGGGTGCCGCGGTCATGTTCTCGTTGCCGATGCGCTGCGCCTGCACTCCGGCCACGAGCCAGTTGGACACCGCCCAGCCCATGGTGGCGAGCGTGGACTCCAGCATGGATACGTCGATGAACACGCCGCGCTCGCCCTTGGGCGCCGCCAGCGCCGCAGCGATGGCGAACGCGCCGGTGAGGCCGCCCACGGTATCGGACACGGGATAGCCCACGCGCAGCGGCCCGGTCTCTTCGGTGCCGGTGATCGCCATCACGCCCGACATGCCCTGGATGATCTGGTCGTAGGCGGGCGCGCTCGCGAGCGGGCCGTCCTGGCCGAATCCGGAGATCGCGCAATAGACCAGGTCGGGATTGATCTGCTTCAGCCGCGCGTAGTCCAGGCCGAGGCGCTGCATCACGCCGGGGCGGAAGTTTTCCAGCAGCACGTCGGCCCGGGCGACGAGTTCGAGGAACGCCGCTTTGGCCGCGTCGTCTTTCAGGTCGAGCGCGATCGATTCCTTGCCCGCATTTTGCGCGAGAAAGGAAACGCCCATGTAGCGCGCATTGAGTTCCGCGTCCGCGCCGAGCTGGCGCGCCAAATCGCCGCCGTCGGGGGTCTCGACCTTGATCACGCGCGCGCCCATGTGCGCCAGCTGATGGCCGCAGAACGGGCCGGCGAGCACATTGGTCAGGTCCAGGACCGTATACGCTTGCAGCGGTCGGCGCACGGCGGTTTCCTAAGTTGCAGGCAGCAGGCGGTCCGGGAGCCAGAGCGAGATCTGCGGGAGCAGAATCACCAGCATGAGCAGCAGGATGAGGATGATCACGAAGGGCAGCACTTCGCGGAAGATCTGGCCCAGCGGGATCTTGGTCGCCCCGGCAAGCACGAACAGGTTGAGGCCAACCGGCGGCGTGATCAGCGCGATTTCAATGTTGAATATGAGCACGATGCCGTAGTGGACGGGGTCGATGCCGAGCTTCATCGCGATCGGCGCGAGGATGGGCGTGGTCATCACATTGAGCGCCACCGCCTCCATGAACATGCCGAGGATGAACATGACCGCGCTGACCGCGATCAGGAACTGCCAGGAGTTCAGGTGGTAGTCCTCGATGAAGCCGAAGATCAGCTGCGGCGCGTTGAGGAAGGTAAGCACCTTGGACAGCAGCACCGCGCCGGCGATGATGGTGAAAATGTTGATCGTAGTGCGCGCGGTCTGGTTGATCACCGGCCACAGATCGCGGAAACGGATGCTGCGGTATACCCACAATGCGACCACCGCGGAATAGATGGCGCAAGCGGTCGAGATCTCGGTCGCGGTAAGGTCGCCGGAATAGAAGCCGTAGAGCACGAATACCGGCAGCATCAACACCCAGAACGCGCGCACGGCCATGTTGAACTTCGCGGCCATGCCGGCGTAGACCGGGTCATCGTCGCGCTTCCAGCCGAGCTTCTCGGCGCGCCATACCACGTACAGCAGGAAAGCGAGGACGTTGAGAATGCCGGGTACGATGCCGGCGAAAAACATGCGCCCCACCGACACGTTAACCATCGAGGCGTAGATCAGCATCGCAATCGAGGGCGGAATCAGGATCGCGGTGGCGCCGGAGGCGGCGATTAGCGCCGCGGCGAAGCCCGGACGGTAGCCCTGTTTAGTCATGCCGCTGACGCCGATTTTGCCGATGGCGGCGGCGTCCGCGGCGCTCGAGCCCTGAACTCCAGCGAAAATTCCGGTGGCGATCACGCAGGCCGCACCCATGCCGCCGCGCAGCCGCCCCACCAGGGCGCGCGCGAGGTCGAATATTCGGTCGATGAGCCCGCCGGCGGAAAGCAACTCCGCGGCGAGCAGGAAGAACGGGATCGCGAGCAGCGTGAAGTGCTGTACGCTGTCGTCGAGCACGTCCGGTATGAATGTGATCGGGGCAAGCCCCAGCAAATAAAGCGTCGCTACCGACGCGACGATCAACGCAAAGCCGATCGGCATGCCGATCACGATCAGCGCGACGAGGATGAGGAAGGGGACGGCGATCACTACGGCCGCGCCTTGACCGGCCGCCAGATAGCGTAGATCTCCACCAGCAGGTGCAGGATGGTGATGCCCAGACCCAGCGGCAGTCCCGCCAGAACAATTGCCGTCGGAATATCGAATAACTCCTCGTCAGTTGCGCCGATGTCGATCTGCTGGCGCAAGATCGAGATCGCGCCGACGAGTATCAGCGCGAGTACCGCCGCTGTGATCGTTGCCGAGGCGGTGAGCGCGATGCGCTGCCAGCGCGGGGAGAAGCGCATGAGGAACATGTCGGCCGCCACATGACCATGTTCGGTGACCAGAGCCCCCATGCCGAGGAACGTCATCCAGACCAGCATCACTTCGGGCAGCTTGAGCGTCCAGTCGCCGGTGGAGTGACCCAGGTTGCGCGCAATGATCGCGTACAGCGTGATCAGCAGCGAGACGATAAGGATGCTGCCGACCAGCGCGACCTCGGCGCGCGCGATCCAGCGCACAGCGGCCGGGGCGCGGCCGCCGTCGTGGCCCTGATCCATGGAAACCGGCTCCGCGCGCCTACTTCGACGACAGGATCGCGTCCACCGCTTCCTTGCCGAACTGTTGACGCATCTTGTCGTAGGTCGGCGCCATCGCTGCGCGGAATTCCTTGTGAACCGCCGGGTCTTTGGCCGGGTCGCTCACCTTGCCGCCGCCCTTCTTCACCGTGGCGATATGCTCGTCCGCGACTGCCCAGACGTCCTTGTCGTATTTCTTCGCGAGCTTGTCGGCGATCGAATCCATGAGCTTGCGGTCGGCCGCGGGCAGCGCGTCGAACCAGGCCTTGTTCGCGACCCAGAAATAGGCGCCATAGGACGGGATGATCATCACGTTCGGCGCGACCTCATACATCTTCTCGTCCACGAACGCGTCGAACGTGGTGTACACGCCTGAGATCGTGCCCTGCTGCAGCGCCGAATAGACCTCGTTCAAGGGGAGCTTCACCGTGGAGGCGCCCATACCTTTCAGGCCGTCGACGACGACCGGGTGTCCCGAGGTGCGGATCACCTGGCCCTTGAAGTCGGCCGGCTTCTGGATCAGCACCGACTTGGTGCCGATCACGAATGGTCCCTCGTCGAAAAAGGTGAGCACGTGGAATCCCGCCTTGTCGAGGTCCTTGCGCACCATGTCCGAGCGCGGCCCGTGCAGGAATTCCTGGAATGCCTTCGCGTCGGCAAAGCCGAACGGCATCTCCATCAGGTCGCCGTTCTTGGTGTAGGCGGTGAAGCCGCTGTTAGGCTCGTTGGTCATCTGCACGTTGCCGAGCTGGACTGCCTTGGCCGCCTTGCCTCCGTCGTAGAGCTGGCCGCCCGGGTAGATTGTGAGCTTGTAACGGTCGTTGGTCGCCTTGGCGAGTTCCTTGCCGAATTCCACCGACATTTCCCCGCGCAGCAAGGTGAGGTTCACCTTGATCGGCATCTTGATCTCGACCTGCGCCGAGGCGGCCGGCGCGAACGCGACCAGCGCGGTCGCGGCCAGTGCCGCGGCAAAACGGAAAACGGGCATGTTCAACATGGCGATTTCTCCTTTTCGGTGTTTGGTCAGCAATCTGTCAGGCAGAATTCTATTCCATTTTCCGCAGCCGAGGCCGCATACGCGGCGACGTACGATCGCTATCACGCCGGTCTGGCGCCGGAGCACATCTGCGTCGGGCAGTAAGGTCCGGATTCAACTGCGGTGGCGGCGGGCGCGCGGGAGATCGCGCCGAGAAGCGCATCAGCCGGGCATTTCCGGCCGGTGCACTGCGGGTGAAATCCGGGGAAAACCGCTAGCGCAGTGACGCGTTCAGCTTTTCCAGCATCGCGGATCCCGGGCACAGTTCCTTCGCGTTCATCCGGTTGAACGGCGTCTGTGTGGTATTGAGATGGGCATGCAGGTCTTCGGCATCGGGGTGGACGTAGAGCAGCCCGGTGACGAGTTCGCCCTTCGCCTGGTGCTCGGCGATGTAGCTGAGCGCCTTGACGCGGTCCAGCGGGTCGTACTCCTGGTGCGTTTTTCTCAGGCGCAGGGTGGAGCCGTCGTGCTGCGGCACTTCGATCACCGCGCCGTCCTTGTAGTCCACGCTGATCGCGTCGCGCGTCGGCCAGAAGTCGAGCCGGTTGACGCTTTCGTTGTGCTCGCGCACATAGTCGTAGCTCTTGGTGCTGCCTTCGTGGTTGTTGAACGCGACGCAGGGGCTGATGACGTCGATGAAGGCCGTTCCCTGGTGCGTTATCGCGCCCTTGACCAGCGGCACCAGCTGCTGCTTGTCGCCGGAGAAGCTGCGCGCGACGTAGGTCGCGCCGAGCTGCAGCGCGAGCGACACCGTGTCCACCGGCGAATCGCGGTTGACCACGCCGCGCTTGGACTTCGAGCCCATGTCCGCGGTGGCGGAGAACTGACCCTTGGTCAGGCCGTACACGCCGTTGTTCTCCAGGATGTAGGTCATGTTGACGCCGCGGCGCATGATGTGCGCGAACTGACCGAGGCCGATCGAGGCGGAGTCGCCGTCACCGGACACGCCGAGGTAGATCAGGTCGCGGTTGGCGAGATTGGCGCCGGTCAGCACCGAAGGCATCCTGCCGTGCACGCTGTTGAAGCCGTGCGAATTGCCGAGGAAGTAATCCGGCGTCTTCGAGCTGCAGCCGATGCCGGATAGCTTGGCCACGCGATGCGGCTGGATGTCGAGCTCCCAGCAGGCCTGGATAATCGAGGCCGAGATCGAGTCGTGGCCGCAGCCGGCGCACAGCGTCGAAATCTTGCCCTCGTAATCGCGGCGCGTGTAGCCGACTTTGTTCTTCTGCAGCGTCGGGTGGTGGAGCTTCGGCTTGGTCAGATAGGTCATATTCAGGCGTTCGCCTCCGCTCCGCAATCATGGTTCAAATGTTCGTTCTGTCGGCGACCGGCGGCAATCGCGGTCGGTCGCATCCCCGCTATGCGGCGGGGCCCCTGCTCCCTGCTCATGCCGCCTTGTCTTTCTTGAGCGGACGCACGTTCAACGCCGCGGTGACCGCGGCGATTTCCTTGACGATGAAGCGCGCGGTGATCGGCGTGCCGTCGTAGTGCAATACGGAAATCAGATTCGCGGGGTTGATGTGCGCCTCGTTCACCAGCAGCGTCTTCAGCTGCGCGTCGCGGTTCTGCTCGACCACGAACACCTTCGAGTGCGCGGCGGCGAAGTCGGCAATCTCGTCCTGGAACGGGAACGCGCGCACGCGCAGCGCGTTGACGTAGATGCCCTGCGCCGCGAGCGCGTCCAGCGCCTCGGCCATCGCCGGGCTGGTCGAGCCGTAGAAGATCACGCCGAAGCGCGCCGGGTGCTGCGCCGCGGTGAGCAGCGGCTTGGGCACCAGCGTCTTCGCGGTCTCGAATTTCTTCAGCAGCCGCTGCATGTTATCGACGTAATCCGGGCCGGCTTCGGAGTAGCGCGCGTAGCGGTCCTTGGTCGTGCCACGGGTGAAATAGGCGCCGCGCGTGGGGTGCGTCCCGGGATAGGTGCGGTAGGTGATGCCGTCGCCGTCCAGGTCCAGGTAGCGTCCGAAGTCCTTGCCCGACTGCAGCTCCTCGGCGCTCATCACCTTGCCGCGGTCGTAGGCCCTGGCGTCGTCCCATTCGAGCGGGTCGCACAGGCGCGTGTTCATGCCGATGTCGAGGTCGGTCATCACGAATACCGGCGTCTGCAGCCGATCGGCGAGGTCGAGCGCCTGCGCCGTGAGTTCGAAACACTCTTTCGGATCTTCCGGGAACAGCAGCACGTGCTTGGTGTCGCCGTGCGAGGCGTAGGCGGCGGACAGGATGTCGGACTGCTGCGTGCGCGTGGGCATGCCGGTGGACGGGCCGCCGCGCTGCACGTCGATGATGGTGACCGGGATTTCGGCGAAATAGGCAAGGCCGATGAATTCACTCATCAGCGAGATGCCAGGGCCGGAAGTGGCGGTGAAAGCGCGTGCGCCGTTCCAGCCCGCTCCGGTGACGATGCCGACAGAGGCAAGCTCGTCCTCGGCCTGCACGATGGCGAAATTGTTCTTGCCGGATTCGGCATCGACGCGCAGCCGCTTGCAATAGCGCTCGAACGCTTCCGCGACCGAGGAGGACGGCGTGATCGGGTACCAGGCGCACACCGTAGCGCCGCCGTACACGGCGCCCAGCGCCGCTGCGCTGTTGCCTTCCATGAAGATCTTTTTGCCGACGGCGTCGGCGCGCTTGACGCGCAGGCCGATCGGGCACTTCAGGTGCGCGAGTGCGTAATCTCGCCCCATCTGCATTGCGGTCAGGTTGGGCTTGAGCAGCTTTTCCTTGCCCTTGTACTGCTCGCCGATCAGTTCGGCGATGGCGCCGGCGTCCATGTCGAGCAGCGCGGCGAGCGCGCCGACGTAGATGATGTTCTTGAACAGCTGGCGCTGGCGCGAGTCGTCGTAGGTCGCGTTGCAGATGTCGGTGAGAGGTATGCCGAGCACATTGATGTCGTCGCGGAACTTCGACGCCGGCAGCGGCCGCGTGCTGTCGTAGAACACATAGCCGCCGGGCTCGATTTCGGCAATGTCCTGGTTCCAGGTCTGCGGATTCATCGCCACCATCAGGTCGACGCCGCCGCGCCGGCCGAGCCAGCCGCGCTCGGTCACGCGCACTTCGTACCAGGTGGGCAGGCCCTGGATGTTCGACGGGAAGATGTTGCGCGGGCTCACCGGCACGCCCATCCTGAGGATGGAGCGCGCGAACAGCTCGTTGGCCGAGGCCGAGCCCGAGCCGTTGATGTTGGCGAACTTGACGACGAAGTCGTTGACCGACTGGATGCGCTTGACCTTCATACGAGCGCAGGCTCCTTCTTCGGCGCGCGGCTGCGGCAGTCCGGGCCGGCGTGGGTCATGTCGAGCAGGAATTTCTGCATGTCCCAGGCGCCGGTCGGGCAGCGCTCGGCGCACAAGCCGCAGTGCAGGCACACGTCCTCGTCCTTGGCCATGATGCGTCCGGTCCTGAGCGTGCCCGAAACGTACAGGTCCTGCGTCAGATTCTTCGCCGGCGCGGTGAGCCGCTTGCGCAGCTCCGCTTCCTCGCCGTTGACAGTGAAGCTGATGCAGTCCATCGGGCAGATGTCGACGCAGGCGTCGCATTCGATGCACTTTCTGTCGATGAACACGGTCTGCACGTCGCAATTGAGGCAGCGCTCCGCCTCCTTGAACGCGGTAGCGCGGTCGAACCCCAGCTCGACCTCGACCTTGATGTTCTTCAGCGTCTGGCTCGAGTCGCGCCAGGGCACCTTGTAGCGCCGGTCGAGCGCGACCTCGTTGTCGTAGCTCCACTCGTGTATGCCCATCTTCTGCGACAGCAGGTGCACCATCGGCGGCGGGCGCTGCGTCACATCCTCGCCCTGGCAATGCTTGTCGATCGAGACTGCGGCCTCGTGCCCATGCGCCACGGCCCAGATGATGTTCTTCGGCCCGAAAGCGGCGTCGCCGCCGAAATACACGCCCGGCAGCGAAGACTGCAGCGTGAGCTTGTCCACCACCGGCATGCCCGATTGGTCGAACGCTATGCCGCTTTCCTTTTCGATCCAGGGAAACGCGTTTTCCTGGCCCACGGCGACAAGCACCTCGTCGCACTCGAAGTGCTGGTCGGGTTCGCCGGTGGGCTTCAGGCTGCGGCGGCCCCGCGTTGGCCCATCTGCGTCGTAGCGCGCCTCGACTTTCTCGAAGCTGACGCCGGTGAGCTTGCCCTTCACGTGGGTGAATTCCTTGGGCACGAGGTAGTTGAGGATCGGAATGCCCTCGTGCGCGGCGTCCTCTTTTTCCCACGGCGAGGCCTTCATTTCGTCGTAGCCCGAGCGCACGATCACCTTCACGTCCTCGCCGCCGAGGCGCTTGCTGGTGCGGCAGCAGTCCATTGCGGTGTTGCCGCCGCCGAGCACAATCACGCGTTTGGCGATTTTCGTGACATGGCCGAAGGAAACGCTTGACAGCCAGTCGATGCCGATGTGAATGTGCTTTGCCGCTTCCCTGCGCCCTGGAACATCGAGGTCGCGCCCGCGCGGCGCGCCCGAACCGACGAATACTGCGTCGTAACCCTCTGCGAGCAATGCCTTCATGCTGTCCACGCGCGTGCCGGCGCGAAACTCGATGCCGAGACCGAGGATGTAACCCACCTCCTCGTCGATCACTTCCTCGGGCAGGCGGAACCTGGGAATCTGGCTGCGGATCATGCCGCCCGCCTTGTTGTCGCCGTCGTAGACCACGACGTGGTAGCCGTTCGGCGCAAGGTCGCGCGCCACGGTGAGCGAGGCCGGGCCGGCGCCGACGCAGGCGACACGCTTGCCGTTTTTCTTTTTCGGCACCAGCGGCAGGCGCGCGCGTATATCGACTTTGTTGTCGGCGGCGACGCGTTTCAGCCGGCAGATCGCGACCGGCTCCTTCGCCGGGCCATTGGAACCTTCGGCCGGCGCCTCCTCGACGCGGCTGCGCCGGCAGGCGGGCTCGCACGGACGGTCGCAGGTGCGCCCGAGAATGCCGGGAAACACGTTCGAGTACCAGTTGACCATGTAAGCGTCATCGTAGCGGCCTGCGGCGATCAAACGGATGTATTCGGGAACGGGGGTATGGGTGGGGCAGGCCCATTGACAATCTACGACTTTATGGAAGTAATCTGGTGCGCCAATATCTGTCGGCTTCAATCAGTCTGCTCCTTCCGGGCGCCTGCCGGGCCGGCCAGAAATTGAATCGGCGTGGGGGCGCATCAGAGGCGACGATTCTACTCTTGGCAGCGCGGGGTGAAAAGCGCCTTTTTTTCGCCAATCGCCGTCCAGCAAGGCTGGCAAAATGACCCCTGAATCAGTGCGGGCATAGGCGCCCGCTGCGACTAGCTGCGCGGGCTGTGCCGGCGGACGTGCTCCCGCAGCTGCGTACCGGCCGCCGCGAACGCATCGCGCAGCGCCATGTAGACGTCGCCGCGGTGTTCCCGGTTGACCATGAACTCGGTACCTGGCAGCGTGATGATCAGGCGCACCGCGAACTGCAGCTGCTGCCGTTCCCGCTGCAGCGCCTCGGCGACGACCACGCAGCTGCCGATTGCGTCGCAGATCTGCCCGAGCTTGCCCGCCTCGACCGCGATATAGCGCGCGAGCGCATCGGACGCGGGGATGCCGCGCAGTGACGTTTCCACTGGATCGCGCATCGCTCCGCCCGTTGCGGTCCGGGCAGGATCAGCAGCGGCCGCAGTGGCGCGATCGCGAAACGCCGCGCCCGCCGGGCACGCGTTGCCGGCGGCCGCTCGCGTTCTTGCTCTTCTCGGTGAATTCCGCGGTCTGCGAGCGGTCGCCCGAGGCGCCTGCTGCGCTGCGGACTGTTGTGGAATATGGTCGCGCGACCATGACGGCCTCCTGCCGGAATTTGGTTTTCATGCTAGCGGCAATCACCGCGGCCCTGTTGACAACGATCAAGGAGCGCGCCGCGGAAGATGATGCAAAGTTTGATTTACGTCACACCACCGCGAGCCAGCGCCGCCCCCTCCCGGCAGTTTCCCTATAATGCGGCTAGTCGCGGGCCGGTCTCGTTAATACTGGCCGCGCAACCAGGGGAGCGAGTTTGCGGCAAAGTTCGGCCCGACCGGATACGCACGCAGGCGCCGCACGGCCGCAGCCGTCGCGCGCGCGCCGGCTGCGGCTTCTCGTTCTCGGCCTAGGCACGCTGGCGGTCCTGGCGGTCGCCGCGGGCACCTCACTGAGCCTGTGGCGCATGCATCGCGAAGTTCTGCAGCAGGCCGAGGACCATTTGCTCGATCTCGCCCAGATCCTGGGCGAGCAGATCCTCCGGTCGACGCATGCCGTCGACGCCGTCCTGGCCGCTGCCGCCGAAGACGCGCAACGGGCGGCGTCGGGGGGTGGTCTTGTCCCGTCCGATAGTCTGCACCGGCATTTGCGCGACTCCATCGCCGCCACCCCCTATGTGCGCGCACTGCTGCTAACCGACGCCGAGGGCACGCTGGTGGTCCATACCGCGAGCTCGCCGCCGCCGCCGCTCAATTACGCCGATCGCGAATATTTCCGCGCGCACCGTGCCGCGCGCGGGCCAGGTATCCTGTTGTCGCCCCCGCTGGTAGGCAGGTTCAACGCCAAGCCGAGCATTCCGATCAGCCGCCGTGTAGACAGCCAGGGGGGGCGCTTCCTCGGCGTCGTTACCGCCGACGTCGATCCCGCCTTTTTCCTCTGGCCGCAGGGTCTGCATGAACTCGGGCCCGACGGCGTGGTGCGGTTGCTGCGGCGCGATGGCGTGCTGCTCGCCGGCCATCCGTCGGAAATCGCCGCCGCGGACGCCAGCTTGCGCGACTCGGCGCTGTTCACCCAGGGCGTGGAGGCGGGCCGATCACTGGTCCACCACATCGGCGCCGTGACGGGCGTGGAGCGCGTGAGCGCGATTTATCCGATCGACGGCTATCCGCTGGTGGTGACCGTTACTTCGTCCACGGATTTCATTCTGCGGACCTGGCGGCGCAGCGCATGGCTGTTCGGCAGCATGGCTGCGCTGACCGCGCTGCTGTTCGCACTGATCACCATTTCGCTGGCGCGCCAGTTGCGCGTCGACGACGAACTCAAGTCGGTCGTAATCGAGTCGGAACAGCGCCTCCAGGCGATCATCCAGTCCGCCATGGACGCCATCATCATCGTGGACGCCGCGCAGCGTATCGTCCTGTTCAATGCGTCGGCCGAGCAGATTTTCCGCTGCCCGGCGGCCGAGGCGATCGGCACCGCGATCAGCCGCTTTATTCCGGGGCAGTCCCTGAAGCCGCAGCCACTGGATAGCGCCGCGGGCGCCGACGCGCGCATGCACAAGGCCGGCGAACATCTCGCGCTCAACGGGTTGAGTGCCGACGGCGGGGCGTTTCCGATCGACGCCTCGATTTCGCAGGTACAGCTGCACGGCGCTGATCACTTCATCGTGATTCTGCGCGACGTCACCGAACGCAAGCAGGTCGAGGCGGCGCTGCGCGAGAACGAGCAGCGCTATCGCACCCTGTTCAGCCAGGCGATGGATGGCATCCTGCTGCTGGACGCGGCGGGCAACATCGTGGACGTCAACGCGTCGTTTGCGCGCATGCACGGCTATGGCATCGACGAACTCCTGCGAATGAACCTGCGCGGGCTCGATACGCCGGAAACGCTGGCGCGCGCACCGGAGCGGATCCGGCGCATACTGGGCGGGGAGTCCGTCGGCTTCGAGGTGGAGCATTTCCACAAGGACGGCCATGTCGTGCCGCTGGACGTCGCCACCTCCGGTATTGATATCGGAGGAAAGATGTACGTGCTCGCGTTTCATCGCGACATCACCGAGCGCAAGCGCGCCGAGCAGGCGCTCAAGCGCTCGCAGCGGGAACTGCGCGGGCTTTCCAAAGCGGCCAACGAAGCCCTCGAAGCGGAACGCCGGCGCACCGCGCGCGAACTGCATGACGAACTCGGCCAGTCGCTCACCGCGTTGAAAATGGACCTGGAGTCGCTGCGCTCCGCCCTGCCTCCCGGCCAGGCGGAACTGGGAGAACGCGCGCTTGCAATGCATGCGCTGCTCGACACCACGATCGCCGCTACGCGCCGCATCGCCGCCGATCTGCGCCCGCTGATGCTGGATGATCTGGGTCTGGCCGCAGCGCTGGACTGGCTGACAAACAATTTTTCCCGGCATACCGGCATAGCCACCGACCTGGTGATCGACGACTCCGTGGCGCAGGTGCCCGAGCCGATCGCCTCGGCGCTGTACCGCATCACGCAGGAATCGCTCACCAACGTGGCGAAATACGCGCATGCCACGAGCGCCGAAATCCGCCTCGAACGTGATGGCGACTGGGTGGAACTGGTGGTGCGCGACAACGGCCGCGGCATCCAGGCGGCCGATCAGGAAAAGCGCGGCACTTTCGGCCTGCTGGGGATACGCGAACGCGTGTCGCTTCTCGGCGGCGAGGTCACCATCAGCGGCGAAACCGGCGCCGGCAGCGAGGTGCGCGCGCGCATCCCGCTGGCTGCGGCAGACGTGGAGGCGCTCGCGTGACGCGCATCCTCATCGCCGACGACCATGCGATCGTACGCGACGGCCTGCGCCGCATACTGCAAAGTGCGCCGGGAATCGAAGTTGCGGGCGAAGCGGTCAGCGGCGACGAGGTCATGGCGCGCGTGCGCGAAGGCGGCTTCGAGCTGCTGCTGCTGGACATGTCGATGCCGGGAAGAAGCGGCATCGAGCTGATCAAGTGGGTTAAAACAACGCGGCCCGAACTCGCGGTACTGGTGCTCTCCATGCACCAGGAGGAGCAATATGCGGTGCGTGCGATCCGCGCCGGCGCCTCCGGCTATGTGACCAAGGAAAGCGCTTCGGCGCTGCTCGTGTCGGCGATCCGCAAGGTCGCCGACGGCGGGCTCTATATCAGCCCCGGCGTGGCCGAGCAACTCGCGCTCACACTCAGGCCGCGCGCGGACAAGCTACCCCATCAGACGCTGTCGGACCGCGAATTCGAAGTATTCGTTTTGCTGGTGACGGGGGCGACCGTCTCCGACATCGCCGCGCGCCTGAATTTGAGCGGCAAGACGGTGAGCACGCACAAGGCGCGCGTCCTGGAAAAAATGAACATGGACAGCGTTGCCGACCTGGTGCGCTACGCCATGGCGCACAAGCTGGGCGATACGCGAGAAAGCTGACCCGGTCCGCGTCTTTGTAGGCATCGCCCTACAAGGCTTGCGCAACCCCCGATGTTCAAATTCAGCCCGCGCCTATGGCGCGCGCGGCGCGCGCTGTTCCATACTCATCCCGACGACAGACAGACCGGGCAGCAGCCATGGAATGGGTACAAACGGACACGACGCTACAGGTATTCCTCGTCGAGGACTCGCCCGCGATACGCGCGCGCCTGGCGGCGACCATCAAGGCAATACAGGGCACCGAACTGGTGGGCGAGGCCGGCACGGTTGGCGCGGCGATCGACGGCATCCGCGCGACGCATCCGGGCGCGGTGATCCTGGACCTGCAGCTGGAGGACGGAAGCGGCCTGGAAGTGCTCAGGGCGGTGTACCCGTCGGCGCCAACGCTGCACGTCGCGGTGCTGACGAACTACGCGACCGATCAGCACCGCCGCGCCTGCATGGATGCCGGCGCCGAATACTTTCTCGACAAGTCCGCGGATTTCCCGCGCATCCGGGAAATCGTCCGGATGTGGAGCGCGCGCCCCGACGGCGCCGCGACCGGCCACTAGACGAATGCAATCAAGAAAAATCACGACCACGGAGAACAACATGACCGCCGCACTTTCGCACTACGACGCATCCGATTGTGGCTGCCCGGACCCGGGCGCCACGATCGCGCAGGAGCGCGAAGGCGCCAACGTCTCGGTGCGGGATCTGACGCGCCTGCTGCACATCGACTGTCCCGACGATGCATGGCTCGCGCGCACCGCGTTCGCGCTGCGCCGGGTGCACGAAGGCGACACGCTGGTGCATGCCGGCGACAAATTTCATTCCCTCTACGTCGTGCGCTCCGGCTGCTTCAAGACCGTCTACACCGACTTCTCCGGCAGCGAGCAGGTGCTGGCCTTCCCGATGTGCGGCGACCTGATGGGAGCCGACGGAATCGACAGCGGCCACTACAGTTCCACCGCGGTATCGCTCGACACCAGCGAAGTCGTGATCGTGCCGCTCGCGGGGCTGGCGCACCTGGTGTATGAATGCCCCAGCCTCGAAGCGCTGCTTTATCGCGTGCTCAGCCGCGAACTGGTGCGCGTGCAGAACATGGCCTGGACACTGGGCACGCTCGGCGCGGAAGGCCGCGTCGCGGCATTCCTGCTCAACCTTTCGGCGCGGCTCGGCGCGCTGGGCTATTCGCGCAGCTCGTTCAACCTGCGCATGACGCGCCAGGAAATCGGCAGCTACCTCGGTCTCAAACTCGAGACGGTGAGCCGTGCGCTGTCGGCGCTGAATACGGCCGGGACTATCCGGGTGCACCAGCGCTGCATAGACATCGTGGACGCCGACGCGCTGCGCGGCGTGATCGACCCGGCCGCTGGCGATCCCACCGGCGTCGCGCCGCATGCGGGATCGACCGCCGGTTGCAGCAATGCCGGGGACAACACCCGCGCAAAGAAAACCCGGCCGCGGGTCGCCTCGGGACTTGCCTGGCGCCAGTTCGCCGCAGCCTAGGCCCGCGTCCGGCGCCGAAGCGCAGCCGCAACGGGTATGATTAATGCGCATTTGCCAATAACAAGGGGTCCGACATGTTCAAGCACATTCTGGTTCCAACCGACGGTTCGACGCTGTCGCTGCGCACGGCGAAGCATGCGGTGCGTTTTGCGAAGGCCCACGGCGCGCGCATAACGGCGTTTTATGCGGCGCCCGAATATCATCCCAACATTGCCGGCGACTACTTGCCGGCGAATTTCGTGCCGCTGGGGGTGTTTCAGACGCAGATCAAGAAAACCGCGGAAAAATACCTGGACCAGGTCAAGAAGATGGCGACCGTGGGAGGCGTAAGCTGCTCCGGCCTCTACGCCACCAACGATTCGCCCTCCGACGCGATCATCAAGGCAGCGAACGAGCGCAAGTGCGACCTCATTTTCATGGCGTCGCACGGTCGCAGCGGCCTCGCCGGCCTGCTGATCGGCAGCGAAACCCACAAGGTGCTGACGCACTGCAAGCTGCCGGTGCTGGTCTATCGCTGAGAGTCCACGGCGCGGGTGAATTTGTTGCGGCGTCAATGCCGGGGATGGTGCCGGGTATCGACGGGACACCGAAGTGCAATCGATTTCACTGCCCGCGCCGTGGGCCCCGCAAAATCGCATCGCCCCAAGCCACCGGCCAAGGTGATCCGCTACGACCACCGGGCTATAGCAATTCGCAGAAATCTAGATCAAGATGCCTCTACGCAGGCGTACCAACTGCGGCTCGTAGGAGAAAGCAGTGTCCCGTCTCGTAGTCGAAACTCGTGGCGTAGCTGAATGGCGCTCCCGGCTTGCCGATCCGACCAAGCAGTGGAAACGGGGCTATTCGGCTTTCGAGGTGGCCGTGGCGTGGGAAGGGTCTGCGTCTGGCAAGTCGGGGATGCCGCTCAGTATTCTTGGCCTTCTTGATCAACATAAGGGGGTTTTTCCCAACCCCAAGCTCATTGTAGGCATCGTGGAGCACAAGGTTGAACTTCCCGGTGGAAAGCATCCATCGCAAAACGACGTATGGGCACTCGTAAGGGTCGGACAAGACCTGCTCTCGCTTGCGATTGAAGCCAAGGCTGGTGAATCCTTTGCGGATTTGATATCGGTCTGGAAGGAAAAAAAGGAGCCGGGTTCTGACAAGCCAAAACGTCTGGACTACCTGAAGGACGTGCTCGGGATTTCTAAAGTGGACGTTGACGATGTGCGATACCAATTGCTTCACCGCACGGCATCTGCATTGATTGAAGCCGAGCGTGTCGGGGCAAAGTACGCCGCAATGATCGTGCAGTCGTTCAGAAATCCACACCGGAAGTCCGATCCCAAAAAGCTGATATTTGATTTCCAGACGTTTGCCCGGAAATTCGGGGCAAGTGCAGAAGAGAATCAGTTAGTCCCTGCCGGGAAATGCAGGGACATTCAACTTTATCTGGGCTGGGTGACATGTGATCCCGCCACTGATGCCGAGGTGGCTGCGAAACTAGAGGCAGCCAAGAAGCGGATTCCAGCCTAACCAATGCGGGGACTTCTATGCGATTCCTATTGATCATTGCCCTGTTCGTGCTTGCTTCCTGCGCGACCCCCGAGCAGAGGGCTGAAGACACGGCCAGTTACATAAATCAGAACTACGGGCCGCTGTGCGAGAAGCTCGGATACGTGCCGGGGTCCGAAAAGCACCGGGACTGCATGGTGTCCATGTTCAACGCTGACGAGATACGCTCCGGGGCCGTTATGGGTGGGGGATGGCGCAGGCGCTGGTAGCCCTGTCCCATCGCTCGTTGCCCGTACCGGAAAAGAAAAAGGCAACCAACAACTGACTGCCTTTTGAATTGGTGCCGCTTGTCTGGATTGAACAGACGACCTATCGCTTACAAGGCGATTGCTCTACCACTGAGCTAAAGCGGCGTAGTCACTTGGTGACTGTTGCCCCATTTGGTGGTGACTGTTGCCCTCGCATTGCCCGGATGCCTAATTCTAGCCACTTGAAAACACGGGTAAATGCCCTAATATTCCCATCGCGGCTGTGTGATTACAAATGCGCTGCTCTACCAACTGAGCTAACCCGGCATGCGCGGCATATTATACGCGGGCGCCATGACCGCATCCCGGCGCGGCCCCGGATCAGCGGCCGTGGCTGGTGCGCCGCGCGCAATCACTCACTTGACCCGCCGCAGTGCGGGCTTGCCCGAGGGTCGCGGCGGCTCGGGCGGCGTTGCATCACCCACGTCGGCCTTGTCGGCCGCGTCCGGCTCCGCTGGCGGCACCGCGTCGGCCGGATTTACGTCGAACGAAAGACCCTGGCCGTTCTCGCGCGCGTAGATCGCCGACACCGCGCCGACAGGAATCAGGAGCTCCCGCGGGGCGCCGTTGAAGCGCGCGCTGAACTCGATCACTTCGTTGCCCAATTTGAAGCGCTCCACCGCGATCGGACCGATGTTGAGCACGATCTGCCCGTCCTTGACGTACTCCATGGGTACGTGCGTGGACGCGTCCACCGCCACCGTTAGGTAGGGCGTATAGCCGCTGTCGACGCACCAGTCGTAGATGGCGCGCATCAGGTAAGGCTTGGTGGAAAGCTCGGACATGGGCGCGAACGAATCCTGTTGTCGGTCCGGGTATTGCGCGAAATTTCGCGGGCAGTCTGCCGTTGGATCGGGAGCAGATTCCGCGTCGCTCGCGCTCCTCGGGATGGCCGCTACGCGCTCACTTGCGCATCACCTTTTCCGAGGGCGTCAGCGCTTCGATGAACGCCGGGCGCGAGAACAGCCGCTCGGCGTATTTCATCAGCGGAGCGGCCGGCTTGCCGAGGGAAATTCCGTAGTGGTTCAGGCGCCACAGCAGCGGCGCAATCGCCACGTCGAGCATGGAGAATTCGTCGCCCAGCATGTATTTCTGTTTGACGAAAATCGGCGCCAGCTCGGTCAGCCGGTCGGCCACGTGCGCGCGCGCCTTTTCCTGCTGCTTGGCCGTGCCGTCCTCGAGCGCGTCGATGCGGCTGAACAGTTCCACCTCGAAATTGAACAGCAGCAGCCGCGCGCGCGCGCGCATCACCGGATCGGGCGGCATCAGTTGCGGGTGCGGAAAGCGTTCGTCGATATACTCGTTGATGATGTTCGACTCGTACAGGACCAGGTCGCGCTCGACCAGCACCGGCAGGCGGTTGTAGGGGTTCATTACCGCGATGTCTTCGGGTTTGTTGAACAGGTCGACATCGATGATCTGGAAATCCATCCCCTTCTCGTACAGCACGATGCGGCAGCGCTGGGAAAACGGGCAGGTAGTGCCTGAATAGAGGTTCATCATAATGGCTATGGCCTTAGAGTCTGTAACAAAACGAGGGGGTACGCCCCGAAGGAAGTCCCCTTGGGGGACCTCCCCTCGTGCTCCCCTAAATCTGCCGTAACAAAAGTCATTTTGTTACGAGTTCTCAGAAAAATGAGTCGGGCGAAGCCCGCCTCCGAGTCTAGTAGCGGGTCGCTTGCAACTAGCTGCCAGCTCAGTGCACGTCCTTCCAGAATTCGCGCTTCAGCAGGTAGACCAGGGGCAGAAGGGCGAGCAGGTACAGGAGCACAAATATGCCGATCTGCTTGCGCGTCGTGGCCGCCGGCTCGCCCATGTAGACGAGAAAGTTGACCAGATCGGCCACAGTTTCGTCGTACTGTATCGGCGTCAGGCTGCCCGGCTTCAGCGCTTCGTAGCTGACCTTCGTGGCGGCCTCGCCATGGCCTTCCTTGCCCTGGCCGCCTTTAGCCGGCTGCTCCACGCGCACGCGCTGGCCCTGCAGCTGCCACAGTGGATTGGGCATGCCGACATTCTCGTAGACGGTGTTGTTCCAGCCAGTGGGACGCGCCGGATCGCGGTAAAAGCCGCGCAGATAACTGTAGAGCCAGTCGGCACCGCGCGCGCGCGCGATCACCGACAGGTCGGGCGGGGCCGCACCGAACCACTTGCGCGCGTCCTTCGCGGTCATCGCGACGTTCATCAGGTCGCCGATTTTGGCCCCGGTGAAAATCAGATTGTCCGAGATCTGCGACGCGTTCAGTCCCAGTTCCTCCAGCTGGTTCCAGCGCATCAGCGAAGCGCTGTGGCAATTGAGGCAATAGTTGGCGAACGTGCGCGCGCCGCGCTGCAGGCTGAGCACGTCGGTCTGGTCGATCGGCGCCGTGTCCAGGCGCGGCCCGCCCTCGGAGGCCATCGCCGCAGGCGATGCGAGCAGGACGGCGGGCGCGAACAGCAGCACCAGCACAAAGTCGGCAAGCTTCTTCATTTGTAGGTCACCCTATCCGGTTCGGGTTTGTTCTTGTCCAGCGTGGTGTACCAGGGCATCAGGATGAAGAACAGGAAGTAGATCACCGTGCAGATGCGCGCCACTACCGTCGCGCGGTCGGCATTGCCCAGCCAGGAGCCGAACTGCCCCCACACCGTAATCGGTTCGGTACCGAGATAACCGAGGATCAGGAACACCACCACGAAAGCCGCCAGCGCCGACTTGAAGATCGGGCCGCGGTAGCGGATCGACTTCACCGGCCCGCGGTCCAGCCAGGGCAGCGCGAACAGGATCATCACCGACACGCCCATCGCCACCACGCCCGGGAACTGCGAATTGAACAGCGGCGGCACGCCGCGCAGTATCGAGTAGTAAGGGGTGAAATACCACACCGGCGCGATATGCGGCGGAGTCTGCAGCGGATTGGCGGGAATGAAGTTGTTGGCTTCGATAAAGTAGCCGCCCATCTCAGGCGCGAAGAACACGATGATCGCGAACACGATCAGGAATACGACCACGCCGAGGATGTCCTTCACCGTGTAATACGGATGGAACGCAATGCCGTCGAGCGGCACGCCCTTGGCGTCCTTGTGCTTGCTGATCTCGATGCCGTCCGGATTATTCGAGCCCACCTCGTGCAGTGCCAGCAGGTGCGCCATCACCAGGCCGAGCAGCACCAGCGGCAGCGCGATCACGTGCAGCGCGAAGAAACGGTTGAGCGTCGCGTCCGCAATGACGTAGTCGCCGCGGATCCAAAGCGAAAGATCCGGCCCGATGAAGGGGATAGCGGAAAACAGGTTGATGATCACCTGCGCGCCCCAGTAGGACATCTGGCCCCAGGGCAACAGATAACCGAAGAAGGCCTCGCCCATCAGACTCAGGTAGATCAGCACGCCGAAGATCCAGATGAGTTCGCGCGGCTTGCGGTGCGAGCCGTACAGCAGCGCGCGGAACATGTGCAGATAGACGCAGATGAAGAAGGCCGAGGCGCCGGTCGAGTGCATGTAGCGGATGATCCAGCCGCCCGGCACCTCGCGCATGATGTATTCGACCGAGGCGAACGCGAGGCTCGCGTCCGGCTTGTAGTTCATGGTGAGGAAGATTCCGGTCACGATCTGGATCACGAGCACCAGCATCGCGAGCGAGCCGAAGTAGTACCAGAAATTGAAATTTTTCGGCGCATAGTACTCCGCCAGGTGCGCCTTCCAGGTCGATATCAGCGGAAAGCGCTGATCGACCCAGGTAAGCGCGCCGTCGAGCGCGACGGAACCGGTACCGCTTACAGGGGGTTTTTCCGCGGCAGCCATGCTTTACGCCCCCTTCGTGTCGTCGCCGATCAGAATGCGCGTATCGGACAGATACGTGTATTTCGGCACTTCGAGATTCACCGGCGCCGGCGCGCCCTTGTAGACACGTCCGGCGAGATCGAACTTGGACCCGTGGCAAGGGCAGAGGAAACCGCCCTGCCAGTCGGCGCCCATTTCCGCCTTGTCGCTGGCCGGCTTTTCCTGCGGCGAGCAGCCGAGATGGGTGCAGATGCCTACCAGCACCGCCACCTCCGGCTTGATCGAGCGGTATTCGTTTTTCGCGTACTCCGGCTGCATCGGCACGTCGGAATTCGGGTCGGAAACCTTGCCATTGTCCCGCACCACGCCTTCGAGCATCTCCTTGGTGCGGCGGATGATCCACACCGGCTTGGAGCGCCACTCCACGGTCATCATCTGTCCCGGCTCGAGCGTGCTGATGTCCGCCACCACCGCCGCGCCGCCCGCCTTGGCGCGTTCCGAGGGCATCCAGCTTGCGGCGAACGGCACCGCCGCCGCCACGCCGGCGGCTCCGCCGGCCGCGCAGGTCGCAATCACCAGATTGCGCCGGCCTTTGTTTACTTTCTGATCGTCGCTCATCGAAGGTTCCTCGATTGCAGGATTATGCTGGCTACAAAAGCTCGCGATTATACCTGAAACTACTGGGCGGATTAAAGTTTTTTACGCTAAGACCATGAAATAGATAAATAAAATCGCCCCCACGTGCTTTGGGGTTTATACCGGATTGGGAATGTCGACGAAGCGATGCGCGAGGCCGAAGCGCGCCGCGAGATGCTCGCCCAGCGCCTGCACCCCGTATTTCTCGGTGGCGTGATGCCCCGCAGCGATGAACGCAACGCCGGACTCGCGCGCGAGGTGCACCTGCTGCTCTGAAATCTCGCCGCTGAGGAAGGCGTCCGGCCCGAGCTTGATCGCCTCCTCGAACAGGCCCTGCGCCGCGCCGCTGCACCAGGCCAGTTCGCGGATTTCCATGCCTGCCTCGCCGATCACCAGCGGCTCGCGGCCCAGGCGCTGTGCAACCCGCGCGGCAAAGGCGTCGAGGCGCAGCGGCGCGTCCAGACGGCCGCGATAGCCGATTTCCTGATCTGCGAAGCGACCGGTTTGAACCAGGCCAAGCAGGCGTCCGAGTTCTGCGTTGTTGCCGAGTACGGCATGGGCATCGAGCGGCAGGTGGTAGGCAAACAGGTTCAGATCGTGCGCGAGCAGGGGCGTAATACGCGCCCGCCGCATGCCGGTAAGGCAAGGGTCCTCGCCTTTCCAGAAATAACCGTGGTGCACCAGGATCGCGTCCGCCCGGTCGGCAAGCGCGGCCTGGATCAGATCGAAGCTCGCCGTCACCCCGCTGACGATGCGGCGGATTTCGCTGCGCCCTTCCACCTGCAGCCCATTTGGGCAATAATCGCGGAATCGGGAGACCTCCAACAGGCCGTCCAAGTAACGGTTTAATTCCTCGCGCTGCATTGCGGCACCCATCGCATAAGTCAGCGGGAATTGTACCCGCACGCACGCCGGCGCATCACCTGACCAATGATCCGCCGCGGTTTCGCAAGCTGCGATACCGCGGCGCGGTCGGGGGACATGAAGGGGCCAGGAAAGGGGTGGGGCCGTTTCGCTCTGAACGGTATCCCGTATCCCCATTGCATATAACGAACGCAAGGACACGCACGCGATGTACCGACTCTGGCTGACCTTCGCGCAGACGGCCACGATCTGCCTCGCCGCGCTGTTCGTCGTGGCCACGCTCAAGCCCGAATGGCTCCCGGATAAATCGGCCGCGCCGGTCGAACTGAACCAGGCGCCGCCGCCCGCGGTGATCGACACCCGCGTCAAGGCCGCATCCTACAGCGACGCGGTGCGCAAGGCCGCACCTGCCGTGGTCAGCGTATTCACCAGCAAGGAAGTCCGGCGGCCGCGCAATCCATTCATGAACGACCCGCTGTTCCGGCACTTCTTCGGCGACCGCTTTGAGGACGAGGCGCAGCGCGCCTTCAGCCTGGGTTCGGGCGTGATCATCAGCCCCAAGGGCTACATTCTGACCAACCAGCACGTGGTCGAAGCAGCGGATGAAATCGAGGTTGCACTACCGGACGGCAAGAAGCTCAGCGCCAAGATGGTGGGCAACGATCCGGAAACCGATCTCGCCGTATTGCACGTCGACGCGCAGGACCTGCCGGCCATTACCCTGGGCCAAGCGGAAAACCTGCGGGTTGGCGATGTGGTGCTCGCGATCGGCAATCCGCTGGGCGTGGGCCAGACGGTGACCATGGGCATCGTTTCGGCGCTGCACCGCACCGGCCTGCGCATCAACACCTTCGAAAATTTCATCCAGACCGACGCCGCCATCAACCAGGGCAACTCCGGCGGCGCGCTGATCGACGCTGCGGGCAATCTGGTCGGCATCAACACCGCGATCCTGTCGCAATCCGGCGGCTCGATCGGCATCGGCTTCGCCATCCCGGTCTCGATCGCAAAGCAGGTGATGGAGCAGCTGATCGCCACCGGCGCCGTGACGCGCGGCTGGGTCGGCGTCGAATTGCAGGAGCTCACGCCGGAGCTGGCCGAATCGTTCAAGCTCGGCTCCACCGCGGGCGTGCTCGTCGCGGGCGTGCAGCGCGGCAGCCCCGCCGACCGCGCCGGCGTAAAACCGGGTGACATCGTGCTCAGCGTCGGCGGCAAGCCTGTGCGCGACCCGGACTCGATGCGCAACCTGATCGTCGCGCTGACTCCGGGCAAGCAGACCACGCTGGGCGTGAAGCGCGGCCAAGGCAATCTGGAAATGCAGGTCACCGTGGGCAAGCGGCCCGGCGTGCCGCGCAGGGACGAATAGTTCGCCGGATTCAGCCGGCGAGGAATTCCTCCACCAGGCCGATCTGACCCGCCACATTGAGCGCGGGCGCATGGCCGCAGCCGGCGATCTCCACCACGCGTGCACGCGGCCCGCGTTCGCGCATCGCCTGCGCCGTTTCGGCAAGCAGCAGGTCAGAATCGGCGCCGCGCAGGCACAGCACCGGAATGTCGATCGCGTCGTACTCCGACCACAATTCGTAGTCGCCGGGGAAGTTGACGAACTGGCGCGCCATGTTCGGATCGTAGTGCGGCGTAACGCGTCCGTCGGGCAGGCGGCGCACCGAGGTCTCGGTCAGCTTCGTCCACTCGCGATCGGTAAGCTTGCCGTAGGGCGTATAGACCTTGCGGAAATAGGCTTCCAACTCGCTCACCCACGCGAACGCCGACGGATTGCCGGCATAGCTCCTGATGCGCTCGATCGCGGCCTGCGCCAGTTGCGGGCCGTTGTCGTTCAGCACCAGCTTGTCGATGCGCCCGGCGAGTGCGCCGCCATTGCGGCTCGCCAGTTTGATGCCTATGGCACCGCCCATCGAAGTGCCGACCCAATGCATGCGCCCGATGCCGAGCGTGTCGCAGAACGCCGCGGCCAGGCGCGCGTAGAACGCGAGGCAATACTCGCGGTCGGGTTCCGGGCTCCACTGCGACAGGCCGCGGCCGATGGTGTCCGGGCAGATCACGCGGTAGCGGCGCGCAAGCACCGCGGCGAGCTGGTCGAAATCGCGCCCGGTGCGCGCAAGCCCGTGCCACATGAGCACGGTTGCGGCATTGGCGGCGCCCCACTCGGTGTAGTGCAGCTCGCGCCCGAGCACCGTGACGTAGTGCGAACTCATGCCCATTGCGTGGCCCTCTGAGTGTGCGGCGGAACGAGTGGCAATCTCCGCCTCGCGCTCCGCCGAATCAGTGCGTAAGGACATGGCTCTGATTCCGTCCTCTCAGACTGCCGACGATGCCGGTGGGAAAGCGGTACACGCTGAGAATGAACAGGATTCCCAGCCACAGCAGCCAGCGGTCCGGGTGGACCAGCGCCGGCAGCAGCGGCAAACCCGTCGCCGCTTCGCTGGCGAGCTTCATCAGATCCTGCAGGTAGGACTGCGCGATCACGAACAGCGTCGCGCCGATCACCGCGCCGTACATTGTGCCCATGCCACCGATCACCACCATCAGAAGGATGTCGACCATGATGTCGAACGACAGCGTAGTGGCGGGTCCGGCGTAGCGCAGCCACAGCGCATAAAGTATGCCGGCGGCACTGGCGGCGAGCGCGGCGACGCAGTTGGCGACGCTGCGATATGCCACGGTGCGGTAACCGATCGCCTCGGCGCGAAAATCGTTCTCGCGGATCGCCTGCAGTACCTTGCCGAAGGGTGAATTCACCACCCGCAGCAGCGCCAGGAACAGCGCGGCGGCGGCGAAGAACACGATGTAGTAGGTGACGATCCTGCCGTTGATGTCGACGCCTAACAGCGGCGCGGCGAGCAGCTTGGTCCCGGGCAGCAGCAATTCGGGCAGCCTGTAGGTGAGCCCGTCTTCGCCGCCGGTGAAGCCGGAAAGCTGCGACGCCAGAATCGCGAAAAAACTCGCCACCGCGAGCGTGATCATGGCGAAGAATATGGTCTTGACCCGCAGGGACAGCACGCCGATCAGCAGCGACAGCAGCGCAGAGCAGGCCAGCGCGGCGAGGCTGCCCAGCGCGAGGCTGCCCCAGGTCGGCCCCAGCCTGGCGGCGGCGATGCCGATGCCGTAGGCGCCGATGCCGAAGAACATGGTATGCGCGAAGGACACGATGCCGGTGTAGCCGAGCAGCAGGTCGTAGCTCGCCACCAGCAGGATGAACACGCACACCTTGGCGGCGACGTCGAGCGAGCGCGTTCCCGGAAACACGAAAGGCGCCAAGGCGAGGCCGGCGAGGATCAGCAGCAGCAGCGCGCTCAGCGTGCGGCTGCGCGGATAGTCGCCCGAAAGCAGTGCGCGGATCACGGCTATCTCTTCGCCACCGGATACAGCCCCTGCGGCCGCCACAGCAGGATGAGCACCATCAGCCCGTTGTTGGACAAAAGGGGGCACACCCCCTTTTGATCCCCCATCTTTGTGGAATCCATGATGGACACTATCTCTTCGCCACCGGATACAGCCCCTGCGGCCGCCACAGCAGAATCAGCACCATCAGCAGAATGTTGGAGCCGAGCGCGACCTTGGGCGAAAGGAAGCCGACGTAGTTTGCCACCAGCCCCACCAGCAGCGAGCCGATGAAGCAGCCGCCGACCGAGCCGAGGCCGCCGATAATGATCACGATAAAAATCAGGATCATCACCTGCATGCCCATGGCCGAGGTGACCGTTTCCTGGTACAGCGCCCACATCACGCCGCCCAGCCCGGCGAGCGCGGAGCCCGCGGTGAACACGCCGATGAACACGCGGCGGATGCGGTAGCCCAGCGATTGGACCATCTCGCTGTCCTCCACCCCGGCGCGGATCAGCAGGCCGACGCGGCTGCGGTTGAGCACCAGGAACATCGCCGCGAACACTGCCAGCCCTACCGCGACCGCGAGCACCCGGTATTTTTCGATAGCGATGTCGCCGTAAATGAAACTGCCGCGCAGCGTCGCCGGCTTGGGCAGCGTGATCAGATCGGGGCCCCAGATCACCAGGATCAGTTGCTCGGCCACGATCAGGCCGCCCATGGTGATCAGGATCTGCTTCAGGTGCTGGCCGTATACCGGCTTGATGATCACGCGCTCGAACGCAAGTCCGAGCGCGCCCGCCACCGCCATCGCGGCGACAATCGCCAGCAGCATCGCGGCGAGATTGAGCCAAAGGCTGTCGGCGCGAGTCCACGCGGCGAGCGGCAGCAGCACGCTGGTGGCAACAAAGGCGCCGATGGTGATGAAGGCGCCGTGCGCGAAGTTCATCACGTCCATCAGGCCGAACACCAGCGTCAGGCCGGATGCCATGATGAAAATCATCATGCCCATGGCAAGGCCGGCCACGGTCAGCGTGACCCAGGTCGGCAGGCTCGGGATCAGCGACAGCGCCGCGAGCGCGACCAGCGGGATCAGTGCAAGCGGAATCTTGTCCAGGCGCGCAACCGGCAGCGTGTCCGTGGCCTGGTTCACTGGTGCGCCTCCAGCGACAGTCCGAGGAGTTTGTGCTGCAGCGCCGCGTCCTCGGCCAGTTCGCGCATGCCGCCGCCGTGCACGATGCGCCCGGAATCCATCACCGCAACGGTGTCGCCCAGCGCGCGCGCGAACTTGAAATTCTGCTCCACCAGCAGGATGGTGGTGTCGGTGCGCTTGAGTTCCTGAAACGCCTCGACCATGTGCGCGATTATTGCGGGCGCCAGGCCCTTGGTCGGCTCGTCCACCAGCAGCAGCGTCCTCGGTTCGATCATGGCGCGCGCGATCGCGAGCATCTGCTTCTGCCCGCCGGAGAGCAAGCCGGCCGGCAGCTGCCAGAATTTCTTCAGCGCCGGAAACAGCCCGAACAACCAGGCGAGGCGCCGCTCGTCGATCGGCCCGGCGCGCGCCGCCAGCGCCATGTTTTCGCGCACCGTGAGGCCGGCGAATATGCCCATCGACTCCGGCACGTAGCCAATGCCCAGCTGCGCCACCGCCGGCGTCGGAAGCCCGGCGATGTTGGCGCTGTCGAATTCGATGCGTCCCTCCGATGCCTTTAACAGGCCCATGATGGTGCGCAGGCAGGTGGTCTTGCCGGCGCCGTTGCGCCCGAGCAGCATGGTGAGCCCGCCTTGCGGCACGGCGAAGTCGACGCCCTGCAGGATGTGGTAGTGGCCGATGTGCGTATTGACGCCGCTGAGCGCGAGCAGATTACTCATGGCCGGCCAGCCCCAGGTATGCCTGCTGCACGATGGGCGAGGCGATCACCTCCGCAGGTTCGCCGTCGGCGACCAGCTCGCCTTGATGCAGCACAATGATGCGATCGGCCAGGGACCTGACAACGTCCATCTTGTGCTCGACCAGGAGTATTGTTTTATCGCCCTGGTTCTTGATTTCCTGGATCAGATCGAGAATCACCGGCACCTCGTCCACGCTCATGCCCGCCGTGGGCTCGTCGAACATGAACAGGTCGGGATCGAGTGCGAGCAGGATCGCCACTTCCAGTTTTCTCTGGTCGCCGTGCGCCAGCGCTGCGGCAAGCGTGCCGCGCCGGTCGGCGAGCTTGACGCGGTGCAGATAGTGCTCGGCGCGCTCGATCAGCTCGATATGTTCCGACCATGCCGAAAACAGATTCATCCCCATGCCGGCGTGCGACTGCACCGCGAGTCGTACGTTCTCGAGCACGGAGAGTTGCGGGAACAGGTTGGTCAGCTGGAACGCACGCCCCATGCCGCGCCGCGTGCGCTGCGGCGCCGCCAGCGCGGTGATGTCCTCGCCGTAGAGCGTGACGCGCCCCGCGCTGGCGCGCAGTTGCCCGGAGATCAGGTTGAAGTAGGTGGTCTTGCCGGCGCCATTGGGACCGACGATGGCAGTGAGCGTGTCAGGGCGAAACGCGCAGGACACCTGGTTTACGGCGACGTGTCCGCCAAAGCGGATGGTCAGGCCGTGCGTTTCGAGAACCGGATGCTCGCCGGAACGCGATTCGGACATGGGTGGATTTCGATGGCGGAGGATAAGCGCGGGATGAACGGCGCGCGACCGTTCTATCCCGCGGAGCTAAACCGGCGCGACAGCGTCCGGCTTTAGCGCTTGTTGCGGATTGGCACCGACATCTCGGACGCCGGGATCACGCGCACCAGGTCGAGCAGGTCCCACTCGTTCTTCTGGTCCGCCGCTTTCTTGATGCGAAACTGGTACATGTCCTGCATCGCCTGATGATCCTCCTTGCGGAAGGTCATGGTGCCTTTGGGCGTTTCGAAGGACATGCCTTCCATCGCCGCGATCAGCTTCTCGGTGTCGGTGCCGCCCGCCTTCTTGATGCCGTCGACCACCGCCATCGCCGCGGCGAATCCGCCCGCGGTGAAGAAATCCGGCGGCTGGCCGTAGCGCTTTTCATGCTCCTTCACCAGCCAGTCGTTCATCTTGTTCTTGGGGAAGCCGTAGTAATAGTAAATGGCGCCCTCGACATCGGCGAAATTTTTCCAGCTCTTCATCACCGGCAGGATGTTGCCGCCGGGCGCGAGTTCGATGCCATAGCGCCCTGGGTTCATTCCCATGATTTTCACCATCGGATGCGCACCAGCCCAGTAGATCGCCAGCACCTTGCGCCCGGGCTTGTCCTTCAGCGCCTCGAAAATGCGCTCGACCGGCGCGGTGAAATCGGTCGTGGCCGCCGGCGCGTATTCCTCATGCGCGATCTTCGCCTGCGGGTTGGCCTTGGCCAGCGCCTCCTTGAACGCCTTGATTCCGTCGCGGCCAAAGGCGTAATCCTGCGCCAGCGTCGCGATCGTTACCTCGCCCTTCAGCGTCGCCGCGCCGGCGACCGCGTCCTGGGTAGAAGTGCGCGAAGTGCGGAAGATGTACCGGTTCCATTTGTCGCCAGTGATCGAATCGGCCACCGCCGGTTCCACTACCAGCACCTTCTTGTATTCCTCGGCCACCGGCAGCATCGCCAGCGCGATGCCGGAATTGACCGGACCGACGGCAATGTCGGCCTTGTCGTCGCCAAAAGCGGCGGCGAGCTGCGCTTTGCCGACGTCGGGTTTGTTCTGCGTGTCCTTGTCGATCACCACGAGCTTGCGGCCGAGCAGCTCCATCTTGCCGCCGGTGGCGTACTCCAGCCCCATCATGAAGCCGGTGCTGGACTGCTTGGCATAGGCCTCGAGCGGGCCGGTCTTGCCGTATATATGCGCGATCTTGATGTCCTGCGCCCAGGCTGAGCCGGCGCAAAGGGCGAGCACAAGAGCCGCGACGCCTGATTGTCTGGTGTGCATGATTCCTCCTTTATTTTGTCTGATTTCCGCAACCGGAACGGCTGGAAACGCACCGTTCCCGGCACAGCGTTGCTTGAACCGAGCGCTATCGTCGCCGCAAGTCTATTCCCTTTCACCCCCCGAAAGGGTGGAAAATGCGGATCGTGAGCAAACGCCGCCTCCCTGCCCCGCCGCTGACCAAGCTTGCCCCGCCGTCGAGTGAAGCGCGGCTGCTCGCCCGGCCGGAGGTGCTGGCCGCGTTCTGCAACCTGCGCGCCAACAAGCTCGCGCTGGTGACCGCCCCGAGCGGCTCGGGCAAGTCGACGCTGATGGCGCAAGGCTATCTGGCGCTCGCGGCGCAGGGGATCGACGTGTGCTGGCTGTCCCTGGACGCCTCGGACAACGACGCACAGCGATTTTGCGCCAGCCTGATCGCAGCGCTGCAGCGCGCCCGGCCGGGCGCAGGCGGCGACGCATTCGAGATGATGCGCTCGGCGGCGCGCGTGCCACTGCAGGAGGTGATGGCGAGCCTGATCAACGACCTCACCACCAGCGCGGCCCCGCTGGCGATCTTCCTCGACGACTTCCAGGAGATCACCGATGCCGCAGTGCAATCGGCGGTAAGTTACCTGCTGCAGTATTCGGCCGCCAGCATCCATTTCGCAATCGCCGGCCAGACGCGGCCGCCGCTGGCGATCGCGCGCCTGCGCGCGCGCGGCGCCGTGCTCGAAATCGGCTTTTCCGAGTTGCGCTTTTCGCCGCTGGAAATCCGCGACTACCTGCGCGGGCTGAAGCAGCTCAAGGTATCGGAAGCGCAGATCGGCATGCTGGCGGAGCAGACCGAAGGCTGGATCGGCGGCCTGCAGCTCGCCACCATCGCGCTGGCGCAGCGCGCGGGCGCGGCGCCGCCGCTGGCCCTGGATGCATACGGGCGCCCCGGCGTCGCCAGCTTCGCCGATTACCTGCTCGAAGACATCGTTTCGCGCCAGTCGCCCGCGCTGCAGTCATTTCTAAGCCGCACCGCCGTGCTCGACCAGTTCAGCGTGCCGCTCGCCGATGCGCTCACCGGGCGGCGCGACAGCCACGCGCGCATAGCCGAACTCGAGCGCGCCAATCTGTTCATCCTGCGCCTGGACGAGGAACGCATCTGGTACCGCTACCATCATCTGTTTTCGGCGTTTCTGCGCCAGCGCCTCAAGGCGAGCGACCCGCAGCTGCTGAAAACGCTGCACCAGCGCGCCTGCGACTGGCTCGCCGCCAACAACCTGCCGTCGGAAGCGCTGGGTTACGCCCTGCGCGGCGGCCTGTACGCGCAGGCGGCGCGGCTGCTCGAGCGCCACGGGCGCGAGCTGCTGCGCGAAGGCAATCTGAAGGAACTGCACACCTGGCTCGAGGCGCTGCCGCGATCGGCGCTGGCGCACTCGGCGACGCTGTGCGTGCTCGAGGCGTGGACCCAGCTGTACCTCGGCGACGCGCGCGCCGCAATCCGCTCGATTCGCGCCGCCGAGTTCGCGCTGGAGCGCGCGCGACCGGGAAAACGCGCCGCCGCCGCGCTACCGACGCTGCGCGCGGAGCTGCAGATCGTGCGCACCATGAGCGGAGTGACGCGCTACGACCTGCCCGACGTCGACGGACTGCGCGCGAATCTGCCGCAAGCTTTCGGGCCGGAAGATCCGCTGCAGCGCGCCTATGCACACGTGGTGCTGGGCTACGCCGAACGCCTCGCGGGCCGGCTGGAGGGCGCGCGCGGGCAGTTCACCGAAGCGGTGCGCATCTCCGACGCGAGCGAAGAAACCGTGGTGAACCTGATGGCGCGCTACAACGTCGCGATCGTCGATTACCTGCGCGCGCGCCCGGACATCGCGGCGGCGGAGCTTGCGCACTGGCTGCTCGATGCGCGCAACCGGCGCTGGCTCAGGACCGGCAGCGCCGGCTTCCTGCGCGTGGCGCTGGCGATCATGCGCATCGAGCTCAATGAAACCGGCGCGGCCCTGGCCGAGCTGGACGAGGCGATCGACCTGCTCGATTCGACCCAGACCTATGCCTTCGTCGGCGTGGCGCAGGTGATCCGCGCGCAGCTGCTGTCGCTGCTGGGCGAACCCGCTGCCGCCGAGGCCGACCTGGCGCGGGCGCGCGCGGTCGGCGCCGAACGCAACATCGACCGCGTCGGATTCCGCGCGGATCTGGCCGAAGCGCGGCTCGCCATCCACGGCGGCGAACTGGCGCGCGCCGCGGAATGCCTGCGCCGCGCGCGCGGCATGCTGGAAGTTTCCGGCCACACGGCGGTCGCGCTGCACACCGAGCACCACGCATCATGGATCAGCGCCTCGGTCGAACTGGCGCTCGCACGCACGCGCTTTCCCGAAGCGCTCAAGCTCGCCACGAGCGCGCTCGCGCACGCGCGCCGCGCCGGACGCGTGCGCGTGCGGATCGAATTCGGCATCTGGCAGGCGCTGGCGCACCGGGGCATGGGCAACGCGCCGGCGGCTGCGAGAACAATCGGCACGGCGCTGGCGCTGGCCGCGCCGGCCGGGGTCGTCTACCCCTTCGTCGCCGCGGGCGCCGGCATCGCCGAGCTGCTGCACGGGCATGACGGCGCGCACTTCTCTCTGGCGCAGCGCATCGTCCAGGCGTCTGCGCCGCGCAGCGCGGCGCAGACGCCTGCCGCGGGTGCCGCGCGGCGCCCGCCGCTCCTGCACCAGCGCGAAGTGCAGATCCTGAACCTGCTCGGCCTCGGCCTGCGCAACCGCGAAATCGGCCAGCGCCTGTTCATCTCCGAGGAAACGGTGAAGTGGTACCTGAAGAAAATCTACGAGACCCTGCAGGTGGGCAATCGCACGCACGCATTAGTGCGCGCGCGCGAACTCGGGATGGTGGCCTAGCGCTTCCGACCGGCGCCGGCTGCCCCTGCTGCTACTCTCCGGGCTGAACCTGCTGTCCCGGCTCCGCGTCTGCGGCGACGCGTTCGCCGAAAACGCGCTGAATCAGCTGCGCCATGAGAATGCCGCCCTCGTACAGCAGGCACATCGGGATCGCCAGCAGCAGCTGCGATATCACGTCCGGCGGCGTGACCACCGCGGCCACGACGAAGGCGCCGACGATCACGTAGGGGCGCATGTCCTTGAGCTTGGCCACCGTGAGCACGCCGGTGCGCACCAGCACCACCTCGATCAGCGGAATTTCGAACGTGAGCCCGAAGGCGACGAACATGGTCAGCACGAAGCTCAGGTAGGCTTCGATGTCCGGCGCGGGCGTGATGCTCTTGGGCGCGAACTGGATGATGAAGCGGAACACCCAGTTGAACACTACGAAATAGCAGTACGCGATCCCCGACAGGAACAACAGCGTGCTGCCGAACACCAGCGGCAGCGCGAGGCGCTTTTCGTGGGTGTACAGGCCAGGCGCGATGAATGCCCAGACCTGGTACAGCACGTAGGGCAGCGCCACCAGGAATGCCGCCATCATCCCGACCTTGAGCGGCACCAGGAACGGAGTGACGACGCCGGTGGCGATCATGTGCGTGCCCTGCGGCAGCGTGCGCATCATCGGCAGCGCCAGCAGGTCGTAGATCTCGCCCAGTCCTGGCCAGAACCACAGCAGCGTGAACACCGCGAATACGACGTAAATCGAGCGCAGCAGGCGGTCGCGCAACTCGACCAGATGGGAGATGAAGGTTTCCTGTACGCTCACCGCGGCTCAGGTCCTGTGCGCCGCCGCCGGATCCTGCGCCGGCTTGCCGACGTCGAGCCCGAGGTCCAGCTGCGCCGAAGCGACCGGGGCTTCGACCAGGGCTTCGGCTGCAGCCGGTATCTGCTCCGGCGTCGCCGGGACTTGTTCTGCCGTCGCCGGCGCCGCGGCCGGAGCGTCCCCGGCGACGCTCCGATTCAGCGAGTCGCCGGTCGCCTGGAGTTCCTGCTCGACCTCGCGCATCGACTCCTGCGCCGACTTCGCAGCGTCCTCGAAAGTGGATTTCAGGTTTTTCAGCTCGTCCAGGTCGACTTCGCGCTGAATGTCGGCCTTGACATCGTTGACATAGCGCTGCGCCCGCCCGAGCAGCGCCCCGACCGTGCGCGCGACCCTGGGCAGGCGCTCAGGGCCGATCACAATCAGCGCGACGAGCGCGATGACTATCAGTTCGGAAAATCCGATATCGAACATTTCAGGGCGGGGTGCGGGACGAAGCGCGAATGGGCCCGCTGCGCAGGGCGTCCCCGCAGGGGCTCACTGCGGTTTACGCGCTCTTCGACTTTTCCTTGATTTCGCCTTCGATGATCTTGCCATCGGTCTTCTGCGAGTTTGCCGAAGACGCGTCGGAGCTGCCGTCTTTCATGCCTTCCTTGAACCCGCGCACCGCGCCGCCCAGGTCGGAGCCGATATTGCGCAGCTTCTTGGTGCCGAATACCAGCATGACGATGACCAGAACGATCAGCCAGTGCCAAATGCTAAATGAACCCATGTTTTGCTCCTCCAATGGAATGGCCGGACAGATTGGTCCGGCCGCCCCGCAACTCCCTGAACCGAGGAAACGCCGCCGGGGATTGCCACCCCGGGTAGGGCTTCCCTAACGTTTAATCATCCCCGGCAGTACTTCATTGCCGCCGATGAAATGCATGTGCAAATGATACACCTCTTGGCGGCCGACGCGGCCGGTGTTGATGACCGTGCGCCAGCCGTCGCCGCACCCCTGTTCCAGCGCGAGACGCGATCCCAGCGCGAGCATCTTTCCAAGCAGCAACTGATGGCTCGAATCCACCTGCGCGAGCGAATCGATATGCAGCTTCGGGATCACCATGAAATGCACCGGCGCCACCGGGTGAATGTCGTGGAAGGCCAGGATATCCTCGTCCTCGAACACCTTCTTGCTCGGTATCCTGCCCTCGGCAATCTTGCAGAATATGCAGTCTTCCACGCCGCCTCCTGGGCTCTCCACGATACGAGGGGAAACTTCCCCTCGTGCTCCCCTGACATAGGGCCGTTTGGCCAAATCCGAAACGGCCTCTAGTCTTTTACGATACGAGGGGAAACATCCCCTCGTGCTCCCCTGGCATGGGGCCGTTTGGCCAAATCCGAAACGGCCTCTAGTCTAGCGTCTAGCTACGCTCTACTTGGGTTCGGCCTCGACGCGCGAGCTGGCGGCCCTGGCCGCCTTCTCGTCTATCCCCGAAATCCCCTCGCGGCGCCGCAGTTCGAACAGCACGTCGCTGGGCCGCAGGCCGTAATGCGCGAGCATGACCAGGCAGTGAAACCACAGATCGGCGGTTTCGCCGACGATGCGCCGCTTGTCCCGGTCCTTGGCGGCCATGACGGTTTCGGTGGCCTCCTCGCCGATTTTCTTCAAAATCGCGTCTTCGCCGCGCGCAAACAGTCCGGAGACGTAGGACGCGTCTGCGTCGCCGCCCTTGCGCGCCTCAATCGTATCTGCCAGCCGGTCGAGTATGTCGCTCATATTCTCTTGTCCTAAAACACCGGGGCGATGCCCCTTGCAAAAATCCAAAATTGACCGCGCATGCATCGAGCATCGCCGGCCCGCGCTTCACTTGCGGTAAATTTCCTTCGGATCCTTGATCACGGGATCCGCCACGACCCACCCGCCGTCCGCATACTTCTGAAAGAAGCAATTGTGCCGGCCCGTGTGGCAGGCGATGCCGCCGACCTGCTCCACGCTGAGCAAAATCACGTCTTCGTCGCAATCCATGCGCAGTTCCCGCACTTTCTGCACATGGCCAGATTCCTCGCCCTTGTGCCAGAGCTTGCGCCGAGAGCGCGACCAATACACCGCCTCGCCGCTCGCGACGGTCTGCGCCAGTGCCTCCCGGTTCATCCAGGCGACCATCAGCACCTTGCCGCCCGCGGCCTCCTGCGCAATCGCCGGTACCAGGCCGTTGGCGTCCCATTTCACTTTGTCGAGCCAGTCCATATCTGCCTAATAGTCAAGAAACAAGCGCAGGCGCACCACGGCTGTCGACCGGAACACGCCGCGCGCACCCGGGCTCAAAGCCTGACTTCGATGCCGCGTGCCGCCATTAGTTCCTTCGCCTGGCGCACGCTGTACTCGCCGTAGTGAAAAATGCTCGCGGCAAGTACCGCGTCGGCGCCGCCCTCGAGTATGCCGGCGGCCAGGTGCTCCAGGTTTCCGACGCCGCCGCTAGCAATTACGGGCACATCCACCGCGTCGGCCACGGCGCGCGTCAGCGCCAGATCGAAGCCCGCCCTGGTGCCGTCGCGGTCCATGCTGGTGAGCAGGATTTCCCCGGCGCCCAATTCCTGCATTTTACGCGCCCATTGCACCGCATCCAAGCCGGTGGCGTTGCGCCCGCCGTGCGTATAGACCTCCCAGCCGGACTCGGCGCCGAGGACGCGTTTCGCGTCCCCTCCTGGATCGACGCGTTTCGCGTCCTCTCCTGGATCGACGCGTTTCGCGTCGATGGCCACAACGATGCACTGCGCGCCGTAGCGGCCCGAAGCGTCGGCCACGAGCTGCGGATTCTGCACCGCGGAAGTGTTGATCGAGACCTTGTCGGCGCCGGCGTTGAGCAGGCGGCGCACGTCTTCGACCTTGCGCACGCCGCCCCCCACCGTGAGCGGTATGAACACCTGCGCCGCCACCGCTTCGATGATATGCAGGATCAGGTCGCGCGCGTCCGAACTCGCGGTGATGTCGAGGAAGGTGAGCTCGTCCGCTCCCTGCTCGTCGTAGCGGCGCGCGATCTCCACCGGATCGCCGGCGTCGCGCAAGCCGACGAAATTCACCCCCTTGACCACGCGGCCGCGGGTGACGTCGAGACAGGGAATGACGCGCTTGGCGAGACCCATATGATCGGATGACGAACGCGGGCGCGCGGCCCCGGCGTTCAAGCCTTTCCTTTCTCCCTCTTGCCTTGCCCGAGCTTGTCGGCCATCGCCTGTGCCTTCTTGAAGTCCACCGTGCCCTGATAGATGGCACGTCCGGTAATGACTCCGGTGATGCCTTCGGCCTCGATCTTGCACAGCGCCTTGACGTCGTTGAGATTGGTGAGCCCGCCGCTGGCGATCACCGGCACGACCAGCTCGCGCGCCAGCTTGATCGTGGCTTCGATGTTGACTCCGCTGAGCATGCCGTCGCGGCCGATGTCGGTATAGATCACGGCTTCCACGCCGTAGTCCTGGAACTTGCGCGCGAGGTCGATCACGTCATGGCCGGTCATTTTCGACCAGCCCTCCACCGCGACCTTGCCCTCCTTGGCGTCCAGGCCGACGATGATGTGGCCGGCGAATGCGGTACAGGCATCCTGCAGGAAACCAGGATTCTTTACCGCGGCCGTGCCGATAATGATGTAGCTGATGCCATCGTCAAGGTAGCGTTCGATCGTGTCCAGGTCGCGTATGCCGCCGCCGAGCTGGATCGGAATCCTGCCGCCGATGGCACCGACGATATCCTTGATCACGCCCTCGTTCCTGGGCTTGCCCGCCACCGCTCCGTTCAGGTCGACCAGGTGCAGCCGGCGCGCGCCCTGCGCGAGCCAGTGCGCCGCCACCGCGGCGGGATCGTCGGAGAACACGGTCTCCTTGTCCATGTCGCCCTGTTCGAGGCGCACGGCGCGCCCGTCCTTGATGTCAATCGCGGGGATGATGAGCATGGCTTGTTATGGCTGTGAAGAAAGGGGGAACGCGCAGTACCTAGGGTTTCCAGGCGACAAAATTGGCGAGCAGGGCGAGGCCGGCGGTCTGGCTTTTCTCGGGGTGGAATTGCACAGCGAAAATATTATCCTGCGCCACGGCGCAGGTAAAGGGAAATGCGTACACGCTGAATCCCGCGACCAGTTCCGGTTTTCCCGCTTCGACGTAAAAACTGTGCACGAAGTAGTAGCGGTTGGCGTCCGCGATGCCGCGCCACAACGGGTGCGCTTCGGCCTGCATCACCTCGTTCCACCCCATGTGCGGCACCTTGAGCCGGCCGCCCGGCGCAGCTTTCATTAGCTCCGGCGGAAACCGCTTCACCGTCCCGGGGAACACCCCGAGTCCCGGCGTGTCGCCCTCCTCGCTGCGTTCGAACAGCATCTGCAGGCCGATGCAGATGCCGAGAAACGGCTTGGTCCGCGCCGCCTCGAGCACAGCCGGGCGCAGGCCCCTTGCGTCCATCTCGCGCATGCAGTCGGGCATCGCGCCCTGTCCGGGAAACACCACGCGCTCGGCGCGGCGCACCACCTCGGGATCGGAGGTCACGGTAACCTCGGCATCGGGCGCGACGTGCTCCAGCGCTTTGGATACCGAGCGCAGATTGCCCATGCCGTAGTCGATTACCGCGATGGTCGTAGTCATTGCAAATGTGATCGTACAGTGTTGGCGGAATGAAAATCCATGCAACAGGCAGGCATCGGTGTCGCCAGACGGCGCCACGCCCGGGGCTATCCTGTCAGCTATGCACGATCAAAGGCTGCCTTTGGTCGAAGGAATCATGCCTGAAGCGCGGGGGTCGGGTTCGGCCGCCATGCGCAGCGCCCGGCCGAAGGCCTTGAACACGGTCTCGCACTGATGGTGCGCGTTGTCGCCGCGCAGATTGTCGATGTGCAGCGTCACCTGGGCATGATTGACGAAGCCCTGGAAGAATTCGCGCACCAGGTCGACGTCGAACTCGCCGATCCAGGCGCGGCTGAATTTGAGCTGGTACACGAGACCGGGGCGCCCGGAAAAATCGACGACTACGCGCGACAATGCCTCGTCCAGCGGCACATAGGCGTAGCCGTAGCGGCGCAGGCCGCGCTTGTCGCCGACCGCGGCCGATACCGCCTGCCCCAGGCTGATGCCCACGTCCTCGACCGTGTGGTGGGCGTCGATGTGCAGATCGCCCTTGGCCGCGATCTCCAGGTCGATCATGCCATGGCGCGCCACCTGGTCCAGCATGTGGTCGAGAAACGGCAGGCCGGTGGCAAGCTTGGCCGTGCCGGCGCCGTCCAGATTCAGATTGACGCTGATCTGGGTCTCGTTGGTGTTGCGCGTGATCGATGCGGTACGCATAAGCTATCGGGTGCCGGCATGTCCGGGATTTCCTGCATTCTAACTCAGCGCGGCTGGCGGGTTCGGCGGGGAACGCGCCTATTCTAGGCCAATATCGCCCTCAGAGCCGAGATCAGCGCCGTACACTGCGCGTCCGTTCCCACGGTAATGCGCAGGAACGGCGCAATGCGCGCCGGTTTGCTGAAATGGCGCACGATAACGCTGCGCTCGCGCAAGCCCGCGGCCAGTTCGGCGCCACCGAATCGGGCATGCCGCGCAAACACGAAATTCGCGGCCGAAGGCAGCACCTCGAAACCGAGCGCGGCAAGTTCGGCCACCAGGCGGGCGCGGCTGGCGACGACGCGGGCGCGGGTCTGCTCAAAATAGACGCGATCCTCCAGCGCCGCTGCAGCACCGGCTATGGCAAAGCGGCCCAGCGGGTAGGAGTTGAAGCTGTCTTTCACCCGGTTCATCGCCTCGATTAGCGCGGCGTCTCCGAGCGCATAGCCGACGCGCAAGCCTGCGAGCGAGTGCGATTTCGACAACGTTCGCACCACCAGCAACTGCGGGTAATGCTGGATCATCCCGGCCACCGATTCCGCGCCGAAATCCACGTAGGCCTCGTCGACCAGCACCACCGATCCGGTGTTCGCGCGCAGCAGCCGCTCGATTTCGGCGCGCGCCAGCGGCCGGCCGGTGGGCGCGTTCGGATTCGGAAACACGATGCCGCCGTTGGGCGCCAGATAGTCGTCGACGCGGATCTCGAACGACTCGGTCAGCGGCACCTGCCGGTATTCGATGCCGTACAGTGCGCAGTACACCGGATAAAAGCTGTAGCTGATGTCCGGAAACAGCAGCGGCTCGTCATGCTTCAGCAGTGCGAGAAACGCGTGCGCCAGAACTTCGTCGGAACCGTTTCCGGCGAACACCTGGGCCGGCGTGACCTTGTCATAGGCCGCTATGGCCTGTTTCAGGCGATCGCAATTCGGATCGGGGTAGAGTCGCAGCGTATCGGCGGCCTCGACGCGCAGGGCCTCCAGCGCCTTCGGGCTCGGAGCGTAGGGGTTCTCGTTGGTGTTGAGCTTTATCAGGCCGGGCAGTTTGGGCTGCTCGCCGGGCACGTAGGGCGTCAACCGGGCTGCGACCTTGCTCCAGTAGCGGTTCACGATCGCGCCTCAGGACCGGCGCAGGCGGTATTGTGCGGAACGCGCGTGCGCCTGCAGGCCCTCGCCCTCGGCCAGCACCATCGCAATCCGGCCCAGCGACCGCGCGCCGTCCGCCGACACCATGATCAGGCTGCTGCGCTTCTGGAAATCGTACACCCCGAGCGGCGATGAAAAGCGCGCGCTGCGCGAGGTCGGCAGCACGTGGTTGGGGCCGGCGCAATAGTCGCCGATCGCCTCGCAGGTCTGGCGTCCCATGAATATCGCGCCGGCATGCCTGATTTTTTTCGCCAGTTCCTCCGGCGCCTCGACCGACAGCTCGAGGTGCTCTGGCGCGATCGCGTTGGCGATGTCGGCCGCCTCGTCCAGGTTGCGCACCAGGATCAGCGCGCCGCGCGCCTTGAGCGCGGCGCCGATGATGTCCTTGCGCGGCATCTGCGGCAGCAGCCGCGCGATGCTCGCCTGCACTGCGTCGATGAAGGCCGCGTCAGTGGCGAGCAGGATAGCCTGCGCCATTTCGTCGTGCTCGGCCTGCGAGAAAAGGTCCATCGCGATCCAGTCCGGATCGGTCCTGCCGTCGCAGATCACCAGGATTTCCGACGGTCCGGCCACCATGTCGATGCCGACTGTGCCGAACACCCGCCGCTTGGCCGCGGCGACATAGGCGTTGCCGGGTCCGACAATCTTGTCCACCTGCGCGATGGTCGCGGTGCCGTAGGCGAGCGCGCCCACCGCCTGCGCCCCGCCGATGGTGAACACCCGGTCCACGCCGGCGATGGCCGCCGCCGCCATCACCAGTTCGTTCTTTTCGCCGCGCGGGGTCGGCACCACCATCACCAGCTCGCCGACACCGGCCACTCTCGCCGGCAGCGCGTTCATCAATACCGACGAGGGATAGGACGCTTTGCCGCCGGGCACATAAAGGCCGACGCGGTCCAGCGGCGTCAGCTTCTGGCCCAGCACCGTGCCGTCGGCCTCGGTGTACTGCCAGGACTGCGCCAGCTGCTTTTCGTGGTAAGCGCGCACGCGCTGCGCCGCCTGCTCCAGCGCTTCGCGCTGCGCGCGCGGCAACGCATCGCGGGCGCGCGCGAGCTGCGCCTGCGGCAGTTCGAGCTCGGCGAGCGAAGCCGCCGACACGCCGTCGAAACGCGCCGTATATTCGAGCACCGCCGCGTCGCCGCGGCTTTTGACCGCGGCGAGGATTTCCGCCACGGTCTGGTCGACGCTGTCGTCCTGCGCAGCGTCGAAGGCCGTCAGCCGCGCGAGGCGAGCACGGAAATCCACATCGAGCGTGGACAGGCGCGCGATTTCAGCCATCGCGCCCGCCTTTCACGGCTGCAGCAAACGCGTCGACCAGCGGCTGGATCGCCGCGCGCTTGAGCTTAAGCGCCGCCTGATTGATGATCAGCCGCGCCGAGATCGGCACGATTTCCTCCACTGCGCGCAAATTGTTGGCTTTGAGCGTATTGCCGCTGGATACCAGGTCGACGATCGCGTCGGCGAGTCCCACCAGCGGCGCGAGTTCCATCGATCCGTAGAGCTTGATCAGGTCGACGTGCACGCCTTTCGCGGCAAAATGCTCACGCGCAGTCTGCACGTACTTGGTGGCGACGCGCAGGCGCGCGCCCTGCTTTACCGCTTTGGCGTAGTCGAAGCCCCGCGGCACCGCGACCATCAGGCGGCAGGCCGCTATGCCGAGGTCGAGCGGCTGATACAGCCCCTCGCTGCCGTGCTCGAGAAGCACGTCCTTGCCGGCGATGCCGAGATCGGCCGCGCCGTACTGCACGTAGGTCGGCGTGTCGGAGGCGCGCACGATGATCAGGCGCACCCCGGCCCGGCTGGTTTCGATGATCAGCTTGCGCGAGGTGTCCGGATCGTCGCGCGGCACCACGCCTGCCGCCTTCAGCAGCGGCAGGGTTTCCTCGAAAATCCGGCCCTTGGACAGGGCGATGGTGATTTGAGACACGCCAAGACCTGATTGAAAGCGCTATTTTACCTCGCCCTGTCAGCTTACCGCTCGTATCAGGAATTATCCTAGAAATGAGGAGGCCGGCGCCCTCGATCGATCCTAGCTTGGATCGTTGCAAAATGGCTACTGCCGCGGATTCGCGGTTTTACCAAGCAAAATTGATTCAGCTCGATCCGCAGCAACGACGAAATGGCGCGTTCATGGAATCCGTGCCAGCTACGGCTCTCAGCAGGTGACGGACATATCGACGCGCTACGCTGGCGTTTTCAGACCCTTCACCACGACTGGCGATCCGCGCCCCATACCCAGGCCCATTTCGGCGCTCATCTCGGATTGGGCTACTTCCAGCACGCCGAAGGAATTCACCAATGCCAAATAATCACCCGGCTTCACGTCGCTGTAAGTTGTCCTGAACGGTATCTCATGCCCGCCGGCAAGCACCACCGGATGCGCCAGCCTGGCGAGGAGCGTACCGTCAATGTTCGTAATCAGGTTACCAAAATTGTCGATCGTAATGACTACGCCCAGAATCTTCTCCGAGGACACCTCCGGCTCGTCTACCCAGGAGGGCGTGATGTCTGTCGTGCGCTCGCCCAAGTCTTCGGGTCGACATGCAGCCGAGGCGAGCGCCGCCGCAATCGGCGCATACAGGTCGCGACCGTGGAACGTCCCCCCAGTGAATTCCAGCCCGATTCCGCCGAGGCGGTTGAGGTCGATAGCGTAGACCGCAGCGCCGCTCGCGAGCAGCGGCGCAAGCACGCCGTTATCGGGTCCGAGAAACGCCTGTCCGTCGCACAATGCCACCAGGGCGTGCGGCTCGATCCGGGCGCCTGGGTCGACTACGCACAAGTGGACCGTGCCCGCCGGAAAATACCGGTAGGCGCGCGACAGCCAAAATCCAGCTTCCGCCGGCCACTGAACCACCGCGTCATGGGTAAGGTCGACGATCTTAGCCTCAAGGAAGCGTCTGAGAATCATGCCCTTGATGGTCGCCACGAACGAACCCTTGTTCGCGGTATCGGTGGTTACCGTGATGACGCCGCAGGGCTTGAATTTTTTTTGCATGAATGGAGTCTAGCATTACCGAAATCGATAGGAAACTCAATCCTGCATTTCCTCGCGGTGAAAGTGCTTGAAAGTTTCGACACAATGGGATCTGTCGCCCGCTGTGGCGACGCGCACACGATCCAGATCGCCACGCTGTTTGAGGCAAACCAGGAAAGGGATATTTCCCCCGGTGGGGCGGCCGCATTGCAGATCCGGTAGAGGCTGCTATGCTGTCCTTCGTGGGTTCGACTCCCACTCTCGTCCGCCAATATTTCAGCCTTTGTAGGCGAGGAAGTTCACCCCGTCGACGCCGTAATTGCGCGCGGTGCTCTCCTTGCTCGTACCGAGGAACGGGTCAAATTTCTCGACCAGCTTCGCGTTACGAAAGCCCGCCTGCTCGATCACCTTAAGATACTCTGCAGCCTGCAGAGCCCCGGCAATTCATCCAGTCCAGAGGTCAATATTATTGCGCGCGTTCTCCGACAGCTCGCTTTTCATGATGATGTCGGCGAACTGCAGCCGGCCGCCGGGCTTCACCACGCGGAACAGCTCGGCAAACACTGCCTCCTTGTCCGGGGCGAGGTTGATCACGCCGTTCGAAATCACCACATCCACGCTGTCGTCGGCAAGCGGCAAGCTGGTCATGTCCGCCTTTTCGAAGCGTACGTTGACCAGTCCGGCAGCCCGCGCTGCCCCGCCGGAGCGCTCGAGCATCGCATCGGTCATGTCGATGCCGATGACCGTCCCGTCCGGGCCGACTTGCTTAGCCGCGAGCAGGCAATCCATGCCACCTCCGGAGCCGATGTCTATCACCGTAGCGCCTGTCTCCAGTGTGCCCATCTTGAACGGGTTGCCCGTCCCGCAGAATACCTCAGTGGCAGCGAGCGGCAGGGCTTTCAGCGCAGCAAGGTCGTAGCCGAGATGTTTCGCGGCATACTCGGCGCCTCGGTGGAAGTGGTAATCCCCGGCTGGATCTACTGCCACCTGGGTATAGGTCAGCCGCAGCTCGGACTTGAGCTTATCCTTGTCGAAGTCTATCGGGCAAACGAGAGCCATGATTCTAGGGTCTGTTGACATTCAGGTGATCCAAACGAAAACGCAGACCAGATGCAAGAATGCCATGTAACGAGGATCGAGTTTTTCGTAGCGGGTAGCAATGCGCCGGAAATGCTTGATGCGTGCGAAGAATCGCTCGATCAGATTGCGATCCTTGTACAGATGGGTATCGTAGGGCCTGAGCTCTTTGCGGTTGGAGCGCGGCGGGATAACCGCTTGTGCTGCGCTGGCCCGAATGAGCTGGACCAGAGCATTGGCATCGTAGCCTTTGTCGGCGATGATCGCTTTGGCCGAAATACCGGCAATCAGTTCGGGGGCGTGGTCGATATCGGCAACCTGCCCGGCGCTCAGAATCAGCCGCAGCGGATTGCCCAGGGCATCGACTGCCGTGTGGACTTTGGTGCTCAGCCCGCCTCGGGAGCGCCCGATCGCTTGCGTGCCTTTTTTTTGGCTGCACCGGAGGAATGCTGGTGGGCACGCACAATGGTGCTGTCCACAAACACTTCTTCAAAGTCAGCATCTTCGGCCAGCGTTGCAAATACCTTCTCCCAAACTCCGTTGTTCGACCAACGCGCGAAGCGCGTGTACACGCTATTCCAAAGTCCGAATTCAGCAGGCAGATCGCGCCACGGGCTCCCGGTGCGCGCAACCCATAGCACCGCTTCGACAAATAGCCGGTTGTCCGCACCCGTGCGTCCCGGGTCATCGGCTTTACCGGGTAACATTGACTCCAAGCGCTGCCACTGGTCATTACGTAACCATCGACGAACCATCCTGACCCTCCGCAAATATCAGGATGTAAACAGATTTCGGCTAAAGTTAACAGCCCCCGGCCACAAAATATTGAATGTCAACAGGCCCTAGTCTCCGTTCATTGATGTTGGGATACTATCAATCAGAGCGCAGCACGATAATCAACGTTCGACAGCTTCCCGCCAATTTGCCTGATCGAGTTACCACGCATATTTCCACGTTCTATATCGTGATGGCTGCGTCCGAATCCCTGCGACTGTCGGTCTCTTCCTCGATACCGGCCGGCTCAGGCCTCGACTGGCAGCCCGGAGGCTTTCCATTCCGGGAAGCCCGCCTCCAGCCGGCGCGCTTTGTAGCCTCTTGTGCGCAGCAACTCAACCGCATCCACCGAGAGCAGGCAGTACGGCCCGCGGCAGTAGGCGATGACTTCGCGTCTCTTGGAAAATTGCCTCAAGTGTTTGTTCAGGTCTTCGATCGGGACGTTGATCGCGCCCGGCAAATGCCCGGCGGCGAACTCTCTGGCCGGGCGCACATCGAGCACGGTCACAAGCCCAAGCTTCGAACGCTTTAGCAGCTCCGCCGCGGGGATGGGCTCCAGGTCATCGCGCGCCGTAATGTAGCTGCGCACCAAGTACTCCATTTCTGCAAGCCGCGTTTCGGCGACCTGTCCCAGCGCTGCGATCAAATCCACCACGTCCGGACCTGCCACCTCGTAGAACACCCGCAGGCCCTCCTTTCGGGCGCGCACCAGGCCGGCGCGGCGCAGTTCCTGCAAATGCTTCGATGCGTTTGCGACCGAGAGCTGCGTCATGGTCGCGAGCTCGTCCACACTGCGAGGCCCCTGCGCGACGAACTCCAGCAGCTCCAGCCTGTTGCCGCTCGATAGGGCCTGCCCCACCCGCGCGAGCTGTGCATATACATCCTGTTTGAAATTGTCTGTTGACATGGTGGGCGCGGGCTCCTAATATTCAACTACTCGGTCGATTAGTAGAATCGTACCCGATTGTCGGGACCGGGGCAAGGTCCACGCATACAGGTCCACGCATACGAGGAACGAGCATGACATTTAACGAATGGGCGCTCGGCCATGAGCCAATCGTCCGCCTGAGCGCTTTTTTCGGCATATTCGCGCTCATGGGCGTCTGGGAGGCGCTGTCGCCAAGGCGCGCGCGGCTGTTGCCGCGCCGGGTGCGCTGGCTGCACAACCTGGCGCTGCTGGTCCTGAACAGTCTGATCCTGCGCCTGCTATTTCCGGTCGCGGCCGTCGGGTTCGCCTTGCTCGCCACCGAACGCGGCTGGGGATTGCTGAACGCGATTGGCGTCCCGTTCTGGTGGGCCTTCGTACTGTCAGTGATCGCGCTCGACTTCGCCATCTATTTGCAGCACATCATGTTCCATGCGGTGCCGCTGCTGTGGCGCCTGCACCGGGTGCATCACGCCGACGCGGACATCGATGTGACCACCGGAGCGCGTTTCCATCCGATCGAGATCCTGCTGTCGATGCTGATCAAGTTCGCAGCCATCGCGGTGCTCGGCGCGCCGGCGGCCGCGGTGCTGGTATTCGAAGTGCTGCTGAACGCCACCGCCATGTTCAACCACGCCAATCTGCGGCTGCGCGAGGCGGTCGACCGCTTGCTGCGCTGGGTGCTGGTGACACCCGAGATGCATCGCATCCACCATTCGATCGAAGTTGCGGAGGCGAACAGCAACTTCGGTTTCAACCTGCCATGGTGGGACCGGCTGTTCGGCACTTATCGCGAACGCGCGCGCCTGCCGCAGGAGAACATGGCGATCGGCGTGAAGGGACTTACCGGTAGCGACGCGGCGGTCAAGCTCACGGGCTTGCTTGCGCTGCCGTTCGTAGAGGCGGGCAGCGGCTATGCGATCGGCAGCACACCGGAATCAGATCATCAAGCCGGGTAATGCGGCGCGCGCGCTACTTGCCTTGCTGCTGGTCGCGGTCCTGCTCCTGGGTTTTGCGAACCGCGAGGCGCTGAGCGGGAACGCGCTTCACCGCTGGCTGGCCGAAGCCGGCGCCTGGGCGCCGGTGGCATTCATCGCCCTCTACGCGGCGGCGACCGTGTTGTTCCTCCCCGGGTCGGTGCTCACTTTACTGGCCGGCGCGCTGTTTGGCGCCTTGCCGGGCGCGCTGTATAGTCTCGCCGGCGCCACGCTAGGCGCAACCCTCGCGTTCCTGTTCGCGCGCTACCTCGCAGCGGACTGGGTCGCGCGCAAGGCCGGCGGCAGGATGAAGCAACTGATCGAAGGCGTGGAAGCCGAAGGCTGGCGTTTTGTCGCAGTCGTGCGGCTGGTGCCGCTGTTTCCGTTCAATCTCGTCAACTATGTGTTCGGACTGACACGCATCCCGCTTCGCGCCTACGCGGCGGCCTCGTTTGTTTGCATGTTCCCTGGGGCATTAGCCTTCGCCTACCTCGGCGATGCCGGGCGGGAAACGATCGCCGGCGGCGAGGGGATGATCCGCAAGGGTCTGCTTGCCCTCGGTCTATTCGCGCTCATCGCTTTTCTGCCCAGGTGGATCGCCCGGCTTCGGCGGGGCAAGACGCTTTCCATCAGCGAACTAGGCGAAAAGCTCGGCACCGCCGTGCCGCCGCTGGTGCTCGATGTGCGCGGCGTGGCCGACTTCACCGGTGAGTTGGGGCATATCGCCGGCGCGCGCAACATCCCGCTCGAGGAACTCGATGGCCGCTCGCAGGAGATGGACGACTATCGCGAACGTCCGATCGTCATCGTTTGCCGCACCGACCGGCGCTCGCTCAAGGCGGCGCGACTGCTGGCCCGTCGAGGCTTTAGCGACGTGCGCGTAGTGCGCGGCGGCATGATGGCGTGGAACCAGTCGTGCTTGCCCGTGGAGCGCGCGCGCCACGCGCCCGAGGCGGCCACCGGCATCCGCTCGAAGGGGTAGCGTATGGCCATGACCCGAAAGCTGACCCTCATCGTCGGTATCGGCGTGACTGTTTTGCTGGCATTCCTAGGCTGGCGCTTCGTGCGTCCGATGAACATCTTCGTAGTTACGGAGAATTTCGAGCGGCCGATGGACACCAGCAAGCTTTCGACACCGCCGCAAGCACTGCGGGCCGACGCCTGCGGCGCCTGCCACCGCAAGATCTACGAGGAATGGAAAACCAGCATCCACAGCCAGGCCTGGACCGATCCGTACTTTCAGATCGACTGGAAATTCGACGGGCTGCAGCAGATTTGCAAAAACTGCCACATTCCGCTCGACCGGCAACAGGAACACAAGGTGATTGGCTTTAGCGACAAGGAAAAGTGGGAGCCCATCCTCGCCGACAACCCCGATTTCGATCCGAAACTGCAGCATGAAGGCGTGACCTGCGCCGCCTGCCACTACAAGAACGGAAAGATGCTCGGTGCAATTGGCGACCTTAAAGCACCGCATCTGGTAGAGAAACTCGCGGACGCGAATGAAATCTGCCTGCGCTGTCACGTCGTTCAAGGCGACCGCTGGGACACTTTCTTCCGCTTTCCCCCCTGCGGCACCGCGGCCGAAATCGAAGCCGGTGCCGGCAACTGGCAGTCGCGCAGCGGCGAGATAACGGTGAGCAAGGTAAGCGAGCTCGGCTGCGTGCAGTGTCACATGCCGGCGGTCGAGCGCGCGCTGGTCGAGGGCGGCCCGGTGCGGCAGGCACGCCGTCACTTGTGGCGCGGCGGCCACGACCCGCAGATGGTGAAACAAGGCCTGGATATCCGCTTCGTGGAAATCGGGGCGGACGCGACGGACCGGCGCGCCTTCGCGCTGACTTTGACCAATGTCGGCGCGGCCCATTATCTGCCTACCGGGACGCCTGACCGCCACCTGAGCGTCCGCTTGCGCGTGCTCGATCGGGATGGACATCCGCTCGAAGAAGAGGAGCACTTGGTGAAACGGACAACCATGTGGCGCCCCTTCATCGTCGATTTGTGGGACACGCGCCTGCCGCGCGGCCAACCGCGCAGCTATCGCATCGAGTTCCCGGCCGCGAGCAAGTCGACGCCAGTGGCGGTCGAGGCCGTCGTTCGCTATCACCTGCTGGATGAAAAACGGCGCGCGCGCATCGGCTACCGGAACACCGAGCCGATTGACTACGAAGTGTTTCGCAGCCGCATCGCGCTGCGGCAGGGGCAGTGAGCGCGCTGCGATGTTTGTGCATTGGATGGCGGAGAGGGTGGGAGTCGAACCCACCAGAGACAGGTTCACTACCTCCCGACGGATTTGAAGTCCGCGGATGCCACCGGGCAGTCGTCCTCTCCATATTTGATACAACGATAACAAGATCCAAGGTTAGCACTCTTCATGCTCTCTGATCCTCCTGTCGCGATGCCGAAACCGCCACCCGGGAGTCGCCGACACGTTTGGTCGTGCCCTCTTGATCTAGGCGCTCCAATAAAAGGATGGCCAGGCCACGACCGATGCCGGTCTGATCGCGAAATTGCGCGGCCGTCATTTGCGTGTGCATTGCCAGGTACGCTTGGGCCTGCGCGCGCCATGCGGCCAGATCTCGCCCGGTGACGTAAACACCCTCCTCTAGGCGCACGACGCGTCCGGCGCGTTCCAGTTCTCCCAGGAAGCGGCGCAGACGCGGAGTAGGTAGGCGCAGATACCTGGCCAACTGATCCAGCTTCGGCGGTGGTTTGCCATGATGCTTCAGGAGTTCCTCCACCCGGTCAGCCAGCGCGGTGTCTTCCGCGGAAAAGCTCTGGCGGTGTCCTTTCGGCCGAACACCATCGGCAGTCAGTTCCAATTCGCCCGCGGCCGCCAGCTGCGCCAACAACGACCGGAAAATCCGTAGGTCGAGTCGCCGGCAGACTTCCGCATGTAACGTCGCCGAGGCCACCGCCGTGACTCGCGGATGATCACGCAGGTACCCGTGCATCGCCGCCACGAGCTGCGGTCCCAAGGCTTCTACCGCGAGCCGCGATGCGATCCATTGGGTGCCCTCGGTTTCCTCCCGCCACGCGTCGCTTCGCTGCGCGATGCGCTCCTCCAGCCGCTGCGGTGCTTCCGCCAGTTGTTCCGCGAGGGCCGGCAGCAGCCAACCGTCGGCACCGCGGATTTCCAGGCATACGGTCAGACTTTCATCCGGGTCGAAGGCGCTAAGACGGCGGAGTTGTTCAATGCGTTCCGGCAGCCGGGCACCGCGGCGCACGGCGAACGGATCAAGCACCACACCTCCGCCCATGGTCCGCTGCGCCGTCTCGTCGCGCACGATAAACCGCTGGCCGTACAGCAGCGGCATCGGTTCCTCAAGACGGAATTGTGCCAGGCCCGCGCTTCCCGGTTCGGGCGGTGTCGGTTCGAGCCATTCGAGGCGCGAAATCGACTCTGCGGTGCCGCTGTGGAAGCGTACGCGCGTATGGCTTTTCGGCGGTTTCGCTAGATCCCGCGTGAGCGTAAATCGGGTACTCACCGTCGTGGCGGCCCGGCTCAGACCGGGATCGCACACTACCATCCCACGACGAAATAGCTGCTTGTCGACTCCAGTCAGGTTGAGCGCGCAGCGGTTGCCGGCTGTGGCCGTATCGACTGGCAGATTGTGCCTCTGAATGCCCCGTACGCGTACTGTTTGGCCGCCGGGCAAGAGCCTTAGCTGCATTTCCTTGGCGACGCGACCCGAGGCGATCGTCCCGGTCACCACCGCCCCGAATCCACGAACCGCGAAAACTCGATCCACCGCCATCCAGAAAGGCCATTCCTCCGACTTGGACTGCACCAGCTTGATGCAACGCGCAAGTTCCCGCCTCAATGTGTCCAGACCCTCCCCGGTTTCGGACGAAACCGGCACCACCGGCGCCGAGGCTAGAGGCGTTCCGCCGAGCAGCGTGCGGATTTCCTTGGTCACTGCCGCGACCCTCTCCGCGGTGACGAGATCGATCTTGGTAAGCGCGACGACCCCGCCCGCGATCCCGAGCATGCCGATGATGTCCACGTGTTCGCGAGTCTGGGGCATGACCCCGTCGTCGGCCGCGACGACAAGCAGCACGAGGTCGATGCCGGTGGCGCCCGCTACCATGTTGCGGATGAACCGCTCGTGTCCCGGCACGTCCACGACGCCCACCTGGCCCACGCTTTCCAACTGCATATGCGCGAAGCCAAGATCGATCGTCATGCCCCGCCGTTTCTCCTCTGGCAGGCGGTCCGTGTCGATGCCGGTAAGCTGCCGGACGAGCGACGTCTTGCCGTGATCGATGTGCCCGGCTGTACCGACGATCATTGACTGGCCCCGTCGTTTGCGGCCAGCGCTCGGAGCAGCGGTTCAGGGTCGAGCAGGCAGCGCATATCCAGCAGCACCTTGCCAGCATTTATCCGTCCGATCACCGGTGGGCTCAATGCGCGCAAAGCGCGCGCCACGGCGTCGACGCTGACTCCGCAAGGCGTCAGGGCGATCAAGCGGGTCGTCAACGTATCCCCGGGCAGACTGCCGCTCCCGACCTGAGTGTGCCCAGGAATCACTTCCACCTGCGCGCGGCCGCTTGCCCAGCGTTCGAACGCGGCACGAACCCCGTCAGCCAGATCCGCGATTTCTTGGAGTGGCCGCGCGATCAGTCGATAGACCGGCAGTTCCTTGTCCAAGGTTCCGGGTGAGAGAAACGCTCGCAAGGTGGGTTCGAGCGCGGCCAATCTGAGCTTGTCGCACCTGAGCGCGCGTCTTGTCGGGTTGCGCTTGATGCGCCTCACCCACTCCCGCCGCCCGACGATCAAACCCGCTTGTGGGCCACCCAGCAACTTGTCGCCGCTGAACGTGACCAGATCGGCGCCAGCATCAATCGTGTCGCGGACAGTCGGTCCTCTGGAGAGTCCCCAGCGCGCCATGTCCACCAACGCGCCGCTACCCAGGTCGGCGACCACCGGAACGCCTTTTTCGCGCCCGAGTCCGACCAGTTCGTGCAACGGAACCTCATGCACGAAGCCCTCGATTCGGTAATTGCTCGTGTGGACCTTTAACAGCAGACTTGCGCCGGCGTCCAGTGCATCCCGGTAGTCCTCGAGATGGGTCCGGTTGGTTGTTCCCACCTCCATAAGCTTGCATCCGCTGCTGCGAATGAGGTCCGGCATGCGAAAGCTGTCTCCGATCTCGACGAGTTCGCCGCGGCCGACGGCGATGCGCCGGCCGCGGGCAAGCGTGTTGAGCACCAGATACACGGCTGCCGCATTATTGTTGACCACGGTAGCGGCCTCAGCGCCGGTCAGGCGGCACAACAGCTCTTCCACGAGCTCGTCCCTATCGCCTCGCCGCCCCTTCGCCAGGTCGTACTCCAGATTCACCGCGCCGCTTGCCCTGCGGATCGCTTCGATGGCAGTATCGGATATCGGTGAGCGGCCGAGATTGGTGTGCAGCAATGTGCCGGTAAGGTTTATCACCGGCTGTAGGCGTGGCTGCAACCACTGCTCCGCTCGTGCGGCCACTTGCTCGGCGAGCACATCAAGCGGCGGAGCCGCGCCTTCGGCATTCTGTTCCAAGATTCGGCGATGAGCGTCGAGGCAGGCGCGCACTTCCTCGACCAGGTAGGCGTGGTCTAACCGTTGCTGCAAGGTAACGAGCCGGGGATGGGCCAGTACTTGATGCACTGCGGGAAGTTCTCGGCAGGACCCGGCGGAGGCCGGGCCTGCATGTTCGCGACTAGCCATCGCCCCCGCTGAAATAACAGCCGCATACAAATGGGAAACTTCGCGCAAAGCCTCCTTGCATTCGGTCTCCCGCCGCGTTCAGACGGCCTGCCCGCCGCGCGCCGAGTCCGGACTCGCGTAGCGATCACGCAGGATCCTTGCCGCCTCCACGATGCGCTTCATTTTAGCCGTCGCCGCCCCCTCGGTGGTGATGGCGCAACCCGAGAATGTGCCAAAGCCGCAGTCCGGGTTGAGGAATATCTTGTCTGGCTTGTAGTACTGCAGGGCCTTCTCCACCTTGCCGATGATATAGTCGACGCTCTCGACTTCTTCGGTTTTGGGGTTGGCGACCCCGAGCCCGATCTCGCGGTCGCTCAGGGCCCGACCCACGATGCCGAGATCGCCCGCCCTGGGCGTTGCAAATTCGAGCACCAACTGGTCGACGTTCATCTTCGACAGCGGGGAAATCAGCGGCTCGTAGTCTCCGGATAGATGCACCGAGTCCTTGCTGCTCCAGTTGCCCCGGCAGATATGAACGCCGGTCCGAATGCCCTTGACCCCGTCCACGATACGGTTGATCAGATCCACTGCAAATTCGAGCTCAGAACCCGCATCACGGCGGGTTGCTAAGCTCCCTCACATGAAGGTTCGACTTAACGATTCGCCCTCCTGGCCCTTGCCCGAGTGCACCACCTCGGTCAGCACCGGCTCGTCGAACTGGACGAATTCGCAGCCCGCGTCTCTCAGTTCGATCAGCTCCTGCCTCAGGATACCGACGACGTCATCGGCCATATCCATCGGCTTCGGGTAATGCTTTTTCGAAAATTTCGGCCCCCACATGGTCCGGATCAGCAAGTACGGCCCGGGCAGGGCGATCTTGACCGGACGGTCGGTCAGGGTACGAACGAACTTGAATTCATCCACCGCCAGCGGATCGCGGCGAGAGAGCTTGCCGACACACACCGGGTTCCTGATACTGTCGGGCTTGACATCTGCAGCCTTGAGCATCTCGGCAAACGCCTTCTTGTCGTCGGCAGTTTCCTCCATCGACATCAGCTTCGTGCCGTCGAGCTTTTCCGTGACGAAGGAAACGAAACTGTCACGGCGCTGCTCGCCGTCCACCACGATGTCGACGCCCGCTTCCACCTGCGTCTCCACGCAGCGCCGAACCTCGTCGTCGGCGACGCGGTCGAACTGCGCCCGCGACATGTTGCCGCGCCGGCGATCGTCAAGCGCGCGCAGAATTTTTTCCGAGCGTGACCAACTTCCAACCTGTGTGACTTCGAACACTTTTCGCCCCTCCTTCGTTGTGGCAGCCTTTTGCGCTGTCGAGATTTCGAGCGCCGCTCGCTCGCTGGAATTATTATGTTCAACTATTCAACTATTCAGTTTTACATACTAGATCGATCTGTGTCAAGGACAGTTGGTACGCGACAAGCCGGCTGTGGCCGGTCACTAACGGCGACTCAGCGCGCGTTCACGCCGCTGCCAGTTCAGTCCATCCACATGTACGCATAACCCTTGCCCTGCAAGGCGATACTGTTCAAAAGAACGTTCTCCTCCACCACCACGAACGGCAGCACGTTGTCGATTTTCACCAGACAGCGCTCCATGGCAATCAGGCAGACTTCGATGCAGGTGCCGGCATCGTTTAACTGCTTGAGCACAAGTTGAATATCGGCCAAGCTGCTGGTCACGTCACTGGAAAACTTGGTCCCCTCATAGGAACGGGTAACAAACTTCGTGGCGGGGCCGTGAATCAGCATCACAAAATTGGTTGGAATTCCGCGGTCTCTGAAACCGTGCAGCGTCTGTTGCATGAGACAGATGCGGTCGAGGAACCGCCGCTCGTCGCCGGTAGTGAAATCCCACACCGCTCCTGCCTGCGGCAACCCTTCAAAATCCTTTGTCTGTGCTTGCATGTCGATCCCGTTCTTGCGTCTGATTCTGAGCAACCCGCCCCTGTTCGGCTCCTCGTAGCCGCGCCGACCCATGGCATATTCGTCCCGCGGGGTCGAATCGGCCAGGTACCTACCGCATACCGCGTCAGGTCCGCTTGGCGTAGCGCTCGTGCATGTGCTGCCCGAGGGCAAGCATGAAGCGCAGCGTCTCCTGCGTGCGGCTGTCGGTGAGCATCCGGTACATGGATACGACCCCGCCCTCCGTGCGCTCGTCCTCGGCCTGCTTCGCCGC
>JBBRAI010000015.1:0-75115 GCA_038206915.1 Burkholderiales bacterium
TTGAACAACAAGATCCGCGTCATCCAGCGACGCGCATACGGACTGCGCGACGAAGAATATCTCCGACTGAAGGTGCTCACATGCATGCTGCCCGCGCTCTAAAATGCACCAAATTCACCCACTCGATTGCCTGAAGAGCCAAAAAAAAATAGGAGAAGAACAATTAGTCTTAAGCGATCTGGATTGGAATCGTTAAAGATCCCGAGCTTGCTCTTGAGCAGGTAACGAGCCGGAACCATAATGATGGCGGCAGTAAAGGCAATGAACGCAATAAGACCTGCAATTTGTAGGGAAGTGTCAATGCCCATATGTGGGACAACGACAGCCAGTCCTTCGCCGAGACCCCATATGGCGAGCGGTGCTCCGAAGCCGCCGCCAAGGATTGTGAGTACATCAACGGTCTTGAGTTGATTCTTGTCCATGAAAGAGGAGCATAACGTGAATTAGTTGACATTTTTAGTTGATAAACACGGGGGCCTACGGATTCAAAGCGTAGACCTGAGGAGTTCGCTTGTCTATAGACCTAAGATCGTGTCATGAGAACGTAGAGGCGCCGCCGCGGAGATTCATGAACGCTGCGAGCGATCTTGCGATTCGGCGTGTTCGGACATCTGCATCCGCCCGCGGACAATCCGCGCGGTTCGCTTGAGCATGCAGCGCGTCACAGCATCTTGACGAGCAATCCACCTGCAATCATCAGCCGGCCGGCGTGCAACAACGCGTTCTTTCGAAACGAGCCATAGGGGCTCTCGTCCGAGCAAGTGACCATTCCGAAACCAAATGCTACAGGCAACCATGGCAACGATAGTCCGATAGCGAAAGTGAGCCTTCCTTCATAACGGAAGCAGACAGTGGAGCCGTTCCAGCGCGTAGTTGTTGCGAACGCCCGGCCTAATCGGGAACGGATCGTTACATGTAGGGCATGGCTTTCTATAAATTCGGATGCAGGTAGGGCCAGGGCGAGACCTCTGACCCCCGCTCGACCGGCACCTCGATCAACACCGGGCCGGATTGCGCGAATCCCTTTTCCAGCGCCGCTTTCAGCTGGGCCGGCGTTTTCGCGAGATAGGAGGTGGCGCCGAAACTCTCGGCCAGCTTGACGAAATCCGGGTTGGTGAGCGTGGAACCGATCTCGCGTCCCATGTAGGCGGTGTGCTGGTCGCGCAGCACGTTGCCGAAGCTCGCGTTGTTGAACACGATGGTGACCAGATTGATGCCGTACTTCACCGCGGTCGCGAGCTCCTGCACCCCGAACATGAAACCGCCGTCGCCGGTGATCGAGACCACCGGCTTGTCCGGGTTGGCGATCTTTACACCGAGCGCGGTCATGAAGCCGAAGCCGAGGTTGTCCTGGTAGCCGCCGGTGACGAAAGTGCGCGGCTCGTACACGGGAAAGCCGAAGCGCGAGGCGAAGCCGACCTGGGAAATCTCCTCGACGAAAAAACCGTCGCGCGGCAGCACCTCGCGGATCACGTCGAGGTAGGCCATTTGCGGCTGGACCTTGCGGATCTCCTGCCGGAACTCGGCCTTCAGCGCCGCGAATTCGTCTTCCCGCGAAGGCCGCTGCGGTAGCGAGGTCGACAGCGCGTCCAGCAGCGCGCGCGCGCCGAGCCTGGCGTCAGTGACGATGCCGACGTCGGGTTTCAGCCGGACCATTTCGGTCGGATCGATGTCTATGCGTATCACCTTGAGCCCCGCCGGAAGCTTGGTCCAGCGCAGGTACTGCAGCTCGAGCCGGCTGCCGATGCCGAGCAGCACGTCGGTCGCGAGCCAGGGCTTGTAGCCGGCGCCGCAGGAGAAACCGTAGGGCGTGTCCTCGCCGACGATGCCGCGGCCGCTGCGATGCGAAGTCACCGGCGCCTGCAGCAGCCGGGCGAGTTCCTGCACTTCGGCGCGTGCGCCGATCGCGCCGCCACCGACAGTGATCATCGGATTCTTCGCGCCGTGCAGCAGCGCGACAGCGCGCGCAATCGCGTCCGAGTCCGGTTCCGGGGGTGGTACAGCGTCGATGGGCAGATCGGGACCGACCAGCGCCTGCGCGCCGAATATGTCCCAGGGCGTCTCCACGGCGACCGGCCGTTGGCGACCGCTCGCGAGCTGCTTGAATGCCTCGCCCATGATCGAGGGAACCTCGGCCGGATGGTTGATGCGCTCGGACCATTTGGTGAGCCCGCGCAGGATCGCGAGCTGGTCCGGCAGCTCGTGCAGGATGCCGCGGCCGCGGCCGATGTTGTAGGACTGGATGTTGCCGGTGACGCAGAGCACCGGCGCGTTGGCGCCGTAGGCGGTGCACAGGGCGGCGCCGGCATTGAGCACGCCCGGCCCCGGCACGCAGGTGAAGGCGCCGACGCGGCCGGTGGACTTGGCGTAGCCGTAGGCCATGTAGCCGCTGCCCTGTTCGTGCCGGTTGACGATGAAGCGTATCCGCTCGCGCTGCTCGTATAACGCGTCCATCAGGCCGTAGGTGTGCACACCGGGGATGCCGAACACGGTGTCGACGCCGTTGCGTATCAGCGATCTCACGACCGCCTGTCCGGTGCTCAGTTTTTGTGCATCGCTCATCGCAGGCCTCTCTAAAATTGCCCTGGCGCTGCGCTAGCGTGCTGCGTCGGTGCGGAAGATCCCGACGATGCCGCGCGCGATTTCCGCCGGGCTCTTCTTGCCCGGACGGTACCACACGCGTGCCCAGTTTACCGCGCCGAGCAGGGCCAGCCGGAACAGCGAGCGGTCTATGGTTTTCCCCAGTCCGAGCTCGTCCACCAGCTGGCGAAATATCCGGTCATAGTGCTCGCGCTCGGCTTTCAGCCGCCGCTGCAGGCTGTCCTCGTGGATCGAGAACAGCCCGGTGCCGGTGATCTTTTGAATCGCGTTGTCGCCGACCGAGGCCTCGATGTGCGCGGCGCAGGCGAGTTCGATCCGGCGCCAGGGATCGGTTTGCGCGCGCACGATCTCCTCGACACGCTCGATCAGCTGGCGAAAACCCTCGCGATGCACGGCGATGAACAGGTCCTCTTTCGCCGGAAAATAATGATAGACCGATCCCGGCAGCAGGCCGGCACGCCGCGCGATATCGCGCATCGAGGTGCCGCTGTAGCCGTGCCTGGAGAAGAGCTCGGCTGCGCCCAGCAGGATATGGCCGCGGCGTTCATCCGGCGGTGGCGCGCCGCTGCCCGGCGTGAGCGCGCGCGATGCGCGCGCGAGCTTGCGCGTAAGGTCCCCCCGACGCAGCAGCGCCATTTGTCCTGCGCTCAGTTCGCCACCGCCCGCGCCGTTCTGTTTCTGCAGAGCCTTGAGCCGCTTGTAGGCGGTCTCCAGGCCATGCTTGCGCCAGATGTAGCGCACGCCGGAGATCGAAATCGAGTGTCCCAGGCGCTGGAGTTCCGCTGCTGCCTTCGCCTGTCCGCGCTGCGGGTGCTCGCGCGCCTGGCGCAGCACGGCGGCTTCGACCGCGGGCCGGTTGTTCACGCTATCGCGCCGGCAGGCATTTGCCCGCGAACGCGCTCAGGTCTTGCGCCGGTCGCTGACGCGCAACGCCAAGGCCATGGCGGAGTCGCCCGCGGCGCAGCCGGTGAACACGCCGGTGCCGCCGCCGCGCAGCACCAGTTCCTCGATCAACTCGATCATGCTGCGCATGCCGGTGGGGCCCTGCGGGTGCCCCCATACCAGCGAGCAGCCGTAGGCATTCATTTTCTCCAGGGGAAAGCCGGTTTCGCGGTTGAATACGACGTCGTTGACCGCGAACGGATTGTGCGAGGTGATCGCGTCGATGTCCTTGAATTCCAGTCCGGCCGCTTTCAGCGCGGCGCGCGCCGCGGGCACCGGCGCCATCGGCATGAAGCCTTTTTCCACGCGCGCCATGCCGAAGCCGAGCAGTTCGACCTCGATATTGCCGTCGACCGCGAGTTCCCGCGCGCGCTCGCGCGTCGTGAGGATCGCGCCGGCATTGCCGTCGGCCGGATGCGTCTGGCCGCCGAAGGTCACCGTGCCGTCCGGCTTCACCGGCTTGAGTATCGCCAGTGCTTCCGGCGTAGTCTTGAATATGCCCTCGTCGGCCGCGAGCGTGCCGGTCTGCTTGCGAAAGCCGGCGTCGGTAATGTCCACGTCCACCATGTAGCGGCGCTGAAACGCGCGATCATTCGCGAGTGACTGGTCATATTGGGCGTAGCGCTGCAGCACCACTTCGTGCTGCTGCTGTGTCGTGATGCCGAAGCGGCGCGCCACGTTTTCGCCGGTCTCTATCATCGCGTTCTTCGCGTGCGGGTCCTTGTTGAAATTGTCCAGCGTCCAGGACTCGGTGATGCCCTGGCCGCCGGGCGCGGAGTTGTCCGGGTAATACACCACCGGCCCGTTGGACATGCGGTCGGCGGTGATGACCAGCGCGACCGAGGCGGAGCCCTCGGCGATTTCCTGCGCCGCCATCTGCAGCGCGCGCGCGCTGGTGGCGCAGGCCTGCTGCACCGTCGGGCCGGTGACCCCTTCCAGGCCCATCATGCCCGTCACCCAGGGCAGGCCGTAGAAACTGCTCGGCTGCGGATTGGTGACGCCGAGCACGCCCAGGTCGATCTTGTCCATGGGGAAGTTCTTCGACTGCAGGAATTTCTTTCCCACGTTCGCCGCCAGCTTCAGGCTGTGCAGGTGCGCGATCGAGCCCTGCCATTTGGCGAACGGCGTGGACCAGTAGATGCCGTAGGGGATGAATGCGTTGGACATGATGACTCCCGGAGTTGATTTCGATTCGGATTATTTGGCGCGTTCCGCCTGCCAGGCGGAAAAGCTCGAACCGGCCTTGGCCAGCTTTTCCAGCAGCGGGGCGGGCTCCCAGTAGCACGCATCGAGCGTACGCCGGAATTCAAGGACGCGCGCGTAGACGGTTTTCAGGCCGACCGTATCGGCGTAGAACATCGGGCCGCCGCGGTAGCGCGGAAAGCCGTAGCCCGAGGTGTACACCACGTCGATGTCGCTCGCGCGCAGCGCGATGCCCTCTTCGAGCAGGCGCGCGCCTTCGTTGATCATCGCGTACAGGCAGCGCTCCTGTATTTCCTTCTCGCCCGGCTGGCGTTGTTCGACGCCAAGGCGCTTGCCTTCCGCCCGCATTATCTCGACCACTTCCGGGTCGGGCGAGCGCTTGCGCGCGCTGTCGTAGCGGTAGTAGCCGCGGCCGGCCTTCTGGCCGAGCCAGCCGCGCTCGTTCAACATGGTGTCGGGTCGGTAGAACGTCGGGTCGTCCGGCAGCAGATGCTTGCGCTCCAGGCGGGTGAGGTAGCCGATGTCCACGCCGGCCATGTCGAATACCGCGAGGATGCCCATGGCCATGCCGAACTTCTCCAGCGCGCCGTCGACCTGCTCCGGCGTGGCGCCTTCGAGCAGGCAGTGCTCGGCCTCGCGCGCGTAGGGATCCATCATGCGGTTGCCGATGAAGCCGTAGCAGACCTTGGCCACGACGCCGGTCTTCTTGATCAGCTTCGCGGTTTCGAGCGCACTGAGCAGCACGTCCGGCGCAGTGCGTTTGGCGTTGACGATTTCGAGCAGCTGCATCACGTTGGCCGGGCTGAAGAAGTGCAGGCCGACTACGTCTTCCGGGCGCTTGGTGACCGCCGCGATCGCGTCGATGTCCAGCGTCGAGGTATTGGTGCCGATGATCGCGCCTTTGCGCGCGACGGCGTCGAGCTTGGCAAATATTTCCTTTTTCAGCGCCATGTTCTCGAACACCGCCTCGATCACCAGGTCCGCGGCACCCATTGCCGCATAGTCCAGCGTCGGGGTCACGAGCAGCATGCGCTGCTCGAGCTGTTCCGGTTTGAGGCTGCCCCGCATAACCGAGCGCTCGTAGTTCTTGCGTATGGTCGCCATGCCGCGGTCCAGTGCGGCCTGCGTGGAGTCGAGCAGCGTTACCGGCACGCCGGCGTTGGCGAAACACATGGAAATGCCGCCGCCCATCGTGCCCGCGCCGACGATGCCGACGCTGGCTATGGCCCGGGGTTTGACCCCGGTCGCCAGGCCCGGGATCTTGCGCACTTCGCGTTCCGCGAAGAACAGATGCCGCAGCGCGCGTGCTTCGGTCGCCGGGACCAGCTTGTCGGATATCGTGGCCTCAGCCTTGAGTCCCTCGGCGAAGGGCAGCGTGACAGCGGCTTCGAGCGCATCGAGCAGGCCGAGCGGAGACTGGCGATTGCGCATGGTCTTGGCGACCTGAGCGCGCTTCGCCGCAAGCAGTTCGGCCGAGTTGTCGGCGCCGCGCACCGCCTGGTCGCGCGTGCGCCGCGGTCCGGCGCCTTTGGCCACGAGCTCGCGCGCGAACGCGATGCCGCCTTCGATGATGTCGCCGCTGACGATCGCGTCTACCAGGCCCAGCTCGCGCGCCTGCGCGGCAGGCATGGGTTTGCTCGATAACATCAGATCCGCAGCAGCCTCCAGCGGGATCAGGCGCGGCAGGCGCTGGGTGCCGCCCGCCCCCGGAATGATGCCCAGGGTCAGCTCGGGCAGGCCGAAGCGCGCCGTATCGAGGGCCACCCGGTAGTGGCTGGCGAGCGCGATCTCCATGCCGCCGCCGAGCGCGGTGCCGTGCACCGCCGCGACCACGGGCCAGGCGCAATCCTCTATCAGGCCCAGCACTTCGTGGTATCCCGGTGGCGCGATGCCGCTGTCGAATTCGCCGATGTCGGCGCCGGCAACGAAAGTCCGGCCCTTGCATCCGATGACGACGGCTTTCACGTCCTTGCGGCCGACCAGTCCGGTGAAGGCCTGCTTCAGTCCGGCGCGGACGTTCTGCGCCATGGCATTGACGGGCGGGTTGTCGATGGTGACTACGGCGATGTCGCCGGACATCGAAACGCTTACGGCTTCGGCCATTTGGCAGGCTCCTGGGTGCGAGGTCATTGGCTTGATCGATCCGCCTGAATCGGTGCGAGCCGCGCGCCAATCGTCGCGACCTGGCACCGCGCCGGCAGCGCATCGGGCCAAGGCGGAGATTAGCCGAAAATAACTAACCTGTCAAACGGCCGACCAATAAGTCAGTTGGCGCTGCCCCTCCGGCGGGGCGGTGCGGCGCGCGATGACTTATCATGCCGCCAGGGGCGAAGTGCATTGGAGCGTTGGTGATGGATTTGTTGCTGCTCGGTGCGACCGGACTGGTGGGGCGGCAGGTGCTGCTCCTGGCTTTGGCCGATCCCGGCGTCGGGCGCGTGATCGCGCCGACGCGCAAGCCGCTGGAGCCCGCCCCCGGGCTGGACAACCCGGTCGTAGACTTCGGGCGCCTGCCGGCGGATGCGCCCTGGTGGAAGCCGGATGCTGTGATCTGCGCGCTCGGAACGACCATGGCCCAGGCCGGTTCCGAAGCGGCTTTCCGCCGCGTCGATCACGACTATCCGCTCGCCGTGGCAAAGCTGGCGCTTGCCGCGGGGGCCAGCGTTTTCGCGCTCAATTCGTCGCTGGGCGCCGCTGCCGGTTCGCGCGTGTTCTACAACCGGGTCAAGGGCGAGGCCGAAGACGCGATTATTGCACTGGGCTACCCGTCGCTGACCCTGGTGCGCCCCTCATTGCTCGATGGTGGGCCGCGCCCGGACAGCCGCCCGGGCGAGCGCATCGCACTATTGTTCGCTCGCGGCCTGCGGCCTTTGATACCGCCGCGCTACCGCGCCGTTGCGACGGCGGCGGTGGCGCGCACGCTGCTCGCCGCGGCGATCGCGCCCGAGCCGGGTGTCCACATCGTGGAATCAGAGCATATCGGCTAAACGCTGCGTAGATCCCGCTAAGACCTCTTGAGATGTGAGATGTCATTCCGAGGCCAACGGCCGAGGAATCTGCTTTACGCTTGATGCAACAGCAGATTCCTCCCCCAAGGGGACTTCCTTCGGGGCGTCGCTGTGCTCGGAATGACAATTTTAGCAAGTGTCCTCTTGCAACAGGCGCTAAGGCTGCAACTGCCCGCGGACCTCTCCGCCCTTGTGTTCGGCGCTGTGCACGTTGACGTAGAGATTCCCGGCTTTGTAGGCCGCGTACTGGGCTTCCGTCAGCTTCGCGCCGGCAGCTACCGACCAGGTGCCGTCCCCGCTCTTGGTCAGCGGGATGATCACCGGGCCGTTCTTGCCCGCTGCGGCTTCATGGATATGCGCCATCGTTCCCGCCACTCCGGTGGTGGTGACACTGCCGCTGACCGTCATGTCGGGGTTGACGGTGATGGTGCCGCCGCCCGCAGCGGAAGTTGCTACCGCGGGGACCTCCTGCACGCCGCTCAAAGTCACTTTGACCTGGTCGGCGAATGCCATGCCTGAATAGGCCGCAAGCGAAATGATGGCTGCAGCGACGATACCCGGTACTCCCGGGCGGTGCGATGAATGCAATGCGTTCATGGATGCTCTCCTGTATGGATGAAACTGCGCCTGGATGCAGGTCAAGCGCAAACGCAGCGCCCTGCATCAGCGGCAAACAGTCGAGCTCTGGAGTTTATTCCGGGGTGGATTCCGGCTGGGAGGCGCCTGCGCGGCCGCCGCGCCGGTCGCGCTAGCGTATGTGCTTTCGCCGCTGCGCCTCGGCGACGAATTCTTCCAGGTCGGGGTCGAGCGCATTGCGCGAAGAAACGATGCCGATCACCTTGCCTGCTTCGACCACCGGCAAGTGCCGAAACCCGTGCTCGAACATCAGCAGCAGCGCGGAGCCGTATGACCTGTCCGGAGCTACGGTTTGCGGTTCTTTCGTCATGACATCGGCGAGTTGCGTCGCCTCGACGTCACGCCCCTGCGCGATGACGCGGATCAGGGCATCGCGCTCGGTAAAGATCCCGATCAGGCGCTCGCCTTCCACGACCATGATCGCGCCGACGTTCTTCTTTGCCATCAGCTTGGCGGCCTGGCCGACCGTGGTATCCGGCGCGGCGATGAGAAACTTCTTGCGCTCCATCACGCTGCGGATACGATGACTGAACATTGCTTGTTCTCCCTGGTAAGGTCGAATACGTGCGCAATTAAGGCCACCGCCCCGCGGCAACAGCCCGGGCGTGCCCTGCGCTATATCTGCTTATTTGTAGTCTCCCCCAGCGTAGATGCTACCGATACCGCGATGCGCTGGGTTGACCTAGGTCAAATGCTGAGCGCGCGCCTTCGTCGGGTAAACCCGGATCGCTTTCTCGTCACCGGATCGGCTGCGGCCATATTCCTGGCCGGCGGCGCGGGCAGAGCGTCCTAAATGATCGAGGCGCCGCCGTCCACGGCGACGATCTGGCCGGTGATGTGGGCGCAGGCGTCGGAGGCGAACAGCGCCGCCAGCCCCTTCAGGTCCTCCTCGCCGCCGAGGCGCGCCAATGGGGTCTGGGCGATCGTCGCTTCGCCGATCTGGCCGAGGATCGATTTGGTCATTTTCGAGGGAAAGAAGCCCGGCGCGATGGCGTTCACGGTGATTCCGTATTGACCCCATTCGGCGGCGAGCGCGCGCGTCAGGTTCACAACCGCGCCCTTGCTGGTGTTATAGGCGAGCGAGCGCTGCAGGCGCGGGTCGTTGCCGAGCAGGCCGGCGATGGAGGCGACGTTGACGATGCGGCCGTAGCGCCGCGGAATCATCGACAGCTTGCCCACGAGTTGCGTCGTCAGAAACAGGCCGGTGACGTTGAGGTTCATCACCTTCTCCCAGGCTTCGAGCGGATGCTCTTCGGCCGGGGCGCCCCAGCTGGTGCCGGCGTTGTTGACCAGGACGTCCACCTGGCCGTAGTGACTCAGGACGTTTTCCACGGCGGGCTGGATACTCGCCGCCTGGCTGTGGTCGCAGGGCAGCGCAAACACTTCGAAGTGCATGCGCTCCAGGTGTTCCTTGGCTTGCGCCAGTTCCTCGGGCTTGCGCGCAGTGAGCGCGAGCATGGCGCCCATTTCTCCGAGCGCCTCGGCGATCTGCAGCCCCAGGCCGCGCGAGCCGCCGGTGACCAGGGCAACCTTGCCGGTCAGGTCGAACAGTTTCTTTACGCTCATTGGGGCAATCTCCTAAGAAACCGTAACAACAGTCCTTTTGTTACGGTCCGAACTAGGGGAGCACGAGGGGATTTTTCCCCTCGTATCGTTATAACTCTGATTAAAACCACGCGTCGCGCATGTCCAGCGTCGTCGTATCGATGCTCTCCAGCAGGTCGAGCATCGGGCCGACCTTGGGCAGTTCCCACAGGAAGAAGTAGCGGCACGCCTGCCGCTTGCCGTGGTAGAAATCGCTGTCCGCCTCGCTGTAGTTGCGCGAAGCGACGAGCGTTTGCTCCAGCCAGATCCACGCCACGACCATGTGGCCGAAGGCCTCGAGGTACACGGATGAGTTGGCGAGCGTCTTGTCCATGTCGTTCGCTGCGTACAGCTTGCGCGTGGTGTCGGCGACGCGCTTGCTCATGTCCGCGAGGTCCGCGGCGAAACGGCGCGTCTGCGCATCGTCGTGCTGCAGACCTTGCTGCACGGTTCTGCCGATCGCGTCTGCCAGCGCCTTGAACGCGGCGCCGCCCTGCATGGTCGCTTTGCGTCCGAGCAGATCGAGGCCCTGTATGCCGTGCGTGCCTTCGTGTATCGGGTTGAGGCGATTGTCGCGGTAGAACTGTTCGACCTTGTAGTCGCGCGTGTAGCCGTAGCCGCCGTGCACCTGGATTGCGAGGCTGTTTGCCTCCAGGCACCATTGCGAGGGCCAGCTCTTGGCGATCGGCGTGAGAATGTCCAGCAGCAGGCCGGCTTGCCTGCGCGCGCCCTCGTCTTCGGCGGTCTTCTGCTCGTCCACCAGGCGCGCGCAGTACAGACACAGCGCCAGGCCGCCCTCGACATAGGATTTCTGCGCCAGCAGCATGCGGCGTACATCGGCATGCTCGACGATGGGCACCTGCGGCGAAGCCGGATCCTTGGCGCCCGGGTGCCGCCCCTGCGGCCGGCCGCGCGCATAGTCCAGGGCATGCAGGTAACCGGTATAGCCCAGCAGCACCGCACCCATGCCGACGCCTATCCGGGCCTCGTTCATCATGTGGAACATGCAGGCGAGGCCGCGGTTGGGCTCGCCCACCAGGTAGCCCACTGCGCCGGCGGCGCCGCCGGGCTGGAACTTGCCTTCGCCGAAATTGAGCAGCGTGTTGGTGGTGCCGCGGTAGCCCATCTTGTGGTTCAGGCCGGCAAGCACCACGTCGTTGCGCTCGCCGAGCGAACCGTCGGAGTTCACCAGGTTCTTCGGCACGATGAACAGCGAAATTCCCTTCACTCCAAGCGGCGCGCCCGGGATTTTGGCAAGCACCAGGTGAACGATGTTTTCCGACAGCTCGTGCTCACCCGCAGAGATCCACATCTTGTTGCCGAACAGGCGGTAGCTGCCGTCGGACTGCGCTTCGGCGCGCGTCTTGATGTCGGCGAGCGAGGAACCGGCCTGGGGCTCGGACAGGCACATGGTGCCGAAGAACCGCCCTTCCATCATCGGCCGAACATAGGTGTCGATCTGCTCGCGCGTGCCGTGGGCGAGCAGCAGGTTGGCGTTGCCTATGGTGAGAAAGGGGTAGCCGGCGGTGGAGACGTTCGCGCCCTTGAACCAGGCGAAGCAGGCGGAATTGACCACGACGGGGAGCTGCATGCCGCCCAGATCGTAGTCCTGCCCGGCGGCCATCAGGCCGGCCCGGCAAAACGCGTCCAGCGCCTGCTTGATCTCGGGAATGATGCGCACCCTTTCGTTGCCGGCGTCATCGATATATACGCGGGGCTCGTTCTGGTCGCTCTTCTTGTAATGCGGCTCGAACAGCTCGGTGGCCATGCGCTCGCAGGTGTCGAGCGCGGCATCGAAGGTCTCGCGCGTATGGTCGGCATAGCGCGCGCGGCCTGTCAGCGCGCCGACGTCGAGCATTTCGTACAGGATGAACTCGAGGTCGCGGCGGGAGAGTATCTTGGACTGCATCGTCTTGCTTCGGCGGGCTTGCAATGCGCTATTCGATGAGCGCGACCACGTCGCCTTCGCCCACCACTTCGCCTTCCTTGAAATAGACTTCGATCACCGTGCCGGCGCGCGGCGCCGGCACCGGGATTTCCATTTTCATCGATTCGAGGATGAGTACGGCGTCGTCCTGCGCCACCCTGGTGCCGGCCGGCGCCTCGATTTTCCACACCTTGCCGGCGATGTCGCTGACTACCTTCGTGCTTGCCATGTGCGCTCTTTGCTGGAGTCTGCGGCGGTACGAGGGGATGCTTCCCCTCGCACTGTCTCTGGCACCGGCCCTTGCGGGCCGATTATTGCAGCGGCTCGCGCCCTGCCTAAACGACCTCGAACAGGCCGGCCGCACCCTGGCCGCCGCCGATGCACATGGTGACGACGACGTACTTGGCGCCGCGACGCTTGCCCTCGATCAGCGCGTGCCCGGTCAGTCGCGCCCCGGACATGCCGTAGGGATGGCCGACGGCGATGGCGCCGCCGTCGACGTTAAGCCTGTCATCCGGAATACCCAGTTTGTCGCGGCAGTAGATCACCTGGACCGCGAACGCTTCGTTCAATTCCCACAGATCGACGTCCTGCAGCTTGATCCCGGTGCGCTTCAACAGCTTGGGAACGGCGAACACCGGACCGATGCCCATCTCATCCGGTTCGCAGCCGGCCACCGCGAAGCCGCGGAAGATGCCCAGCGGCTTGAGGCCCCGCTTCTCGGCCAGCGTGGCGTTCATCACCACCGTGGCCGAAGCGCCGTCGGAAAACTGGCTCGCGTTACCCGCCGTAATCACGCCGTCGGGGAATACCGGCTTGATCTTGGCCACGCCTTCGAAGGTGGTGTCGGGGCGGATGCCTTCGTCCGTCGCCAGCGTCACCTCCTTGGCGAGCAGCATGCCAGTGGCTTTGTCGCCCACGCCCATGATGGTGGTGAAGGGCACGATCTCGTCGTTGAATTTGCCTTCGGCCTGCGCCTTGGCGGCGCGCTGCTGACTGCGCGCGCCGTACTGGTCCTGCACCTCACGCTGAATCTTGTAGCGCTTAGCGACCTGCTCCGCCGTCTGCAGCATGCTCCAGTAGATTTCCGGCTTGTTCTGTTTCAGCCAAACCTCTTGGATCATGTGCCGGTTCGCCTCGTTTTGCACGCAGGAAATCGCCTCCAGGCCGCCGGCTACGAAAACATCGCCCTCACCCGCGATGACGCGCTGGGAGGCCATGGCGATGGTCTGCAGGCCGGAGGAGCAGAAGCGGTTTACGGTGGCGCCCGCCGTGGTGACCGGGCAGCCGGCGCGCAGTGCGATCTGGCGCGCGATATTGGAGCCGGTGGCGCCTTCCGGGGTGGCGCAGCCCATGAGCACGTCCTCCACTTCCGCCGGATCGATCCCGGCGCGCTCCATCGCGTGCTTGACCACATGGCCACCCATGGAAGCGCCATGGGTCATGTTTAGGGCGCCGCGCCAGGACTTCGCGAGCCCGGTGCGTGCGGTAGAAACGATTACGGCGTCGGTCATGGTGATCTCCTGAAAATACGCTTATCTACTTCGTGTTAAATGCCGTCTCTTGCGAGGAAGGGCTTTGCGCGCTGCGCGCGCCAACCGTGTTTTCCGGTCGGATGAAAAGCACATCCGACCGGAAAAAACGATTCTGGATAAAAGCAAAAGAGGTTTTGGGTTTTATACAAGATCGCCGATTGCGCGCGGATAGCTTTTCATCCGCGTGCAATCGGCGATCCGCGCGGACGGGTTTTCGTCCGCGCAAAATCGCAGCATCGCAACAACGGGGGGCGCGATTCAAGGCGCCTCGTATGGTGTTGGTCAATTGAAAGTCTTTCCCTTTTTCGCGAGCTTGGCCAGTAGCGGCGCCGGTTTCCAGAATTCGCCGTGCCGGCCCTTGGCGTATTTCTGCATTGCCGCGACCACGTTGGGCAGGCCGACGGTGTCGGCGTAGAACATCGGGCCGCCGCGGTACAGCGGGAAGCCGTAGCCGGTGAGATAGACCATGTCGATGTCCGAGGCCCTTTGCGCAATGCCCTCCTCGAGGATGCGCGCGGCTTCGTTCACCATTGAGTACACCAGGCGCTCGACGATTTCCTGGTCGCTCACCTTGCGCCGCTTCAGCTTGATGTCGGCGGAGTGCTTGATGATCATGTCATTCACCAGCTGCGAGGGGTAGGGCTTGCGGTCGCCCGGCTTGTAGTCGTACCAGCCGGCGCTGGTCTTCTGGCCGTAGCGGCCCATTTCGCACAGCAGGTCGGCGGTCTTGGAATATTTCATGTCCGGGCGCTCGACGTAGCGGCGCTTGCGGATGGCCCAGCCGATGTCGTTGCCGGCCATGTCGCCCATGCGGAACGGCCCCATGGCGAAGCCGAACTTCTCGATCGCCTTGTCCACTTGTTCGGGCAGGCAGCCTTCCTCGAGCAGGAAGCCGGCCTGGCGCGAATACTGCTCGATCATGCGGTTGCCGATGAAGCCGTCGCATACGCCCGAGACCACGCCGGTCTTCTTGATCTTCTTCGACAGCGCCATGGTGGTGGCGAGCACGTCCTTGGCGGTCTTCTCGCCGCGCACTATTTCGAGCAGCTTCATCACGTTGGCCGGGCTGAAGAAATGCGTGCCGATCACGTCCTGCGGCCGCTTGGTGAACGACGCGATTTTGTTGACGTCAAGCGTGGACGTATTGGAGGCGAGGATTGCGCCGGGCTTCATCACATCGTCGAGTTTCTTGAATACCGTTTCCTTGACGCCCATTTCCTCGAACACCGCCTCGATCACGATGTCGGCATTCTTGATGTCGTCGTAGGACAGCGTGCCCTTGATGAGGCCCACGCGCTCGTCGAATTTGGCTTGCGTGAGCTTGCCCTTCTTCATCGTGTTTTCGTAGTTTTTGCGGATCGTCGCGAGTCCCTTGTCCAGCGCCTCCTGCTTGGTCTCGAGCAGGGTGACCGGGATGCCGGCGTTGGCGAAGTTCATCGCGATGCCGCCGCCCATGGTGCCTGCACCGACCATCGCGGCCGACTTGATCGGTCGCTTCGGCGTGTCCTCGGGGACGTCGGGAATCTTCGATGCGGCGCGCTCGCCGAAGAAGAAATGGCGCAGCGCCTTGCTCTCCGTGGTCTGCATCAGCGCGAGGAAGTTCTCGCGCTCGAACTTGATGCCGTCGTCGAACTTCATGCTCGCGGCGGCGGCGACGCAGTCGACGCATTTCAGCGGCGCCGGGAAATTCTTCGACATCGCGCCTACGGTGTTGCGCGCGAACTGGAAGAAGGCCTCGTGGTTGGGATAGTCGACCTTGATGTCGCGCACTTTGGGCAGGGGCCGGACGGCGGCGACCTTCTCGGCGAAAGCGATGGCGCCGGTCATCAGGTCACCTTCGATCATCTGGTCGAACAGCTTGGTGCCGGCGAGCTTTTCCGAGGGCACCGGATTGCCGGAAACGATCATGTTGAGCGCGGTCTCCACGCCCACCACGCGCGGCAGACGCTGGGTTCCGCCGGCGCCAGGCAGCAGGCCCAGCTTCACCTCGGGCAGCGCGATCTGCGCGCCCGGCGACGCCACGCGGTAATGGCAGGCGAGCGCAAGCTCAAGTCCTCCGCCCATTGCCACCGAGTGCACCGCGGCGATTACCGGCTTGTCGGCGCGCTCAATAGCCGCGATCACCGTGTGCAGGTTCGGCTCGGCCGTGGTCTTGGGGGTGTTGAATTCCTTGATGTCGGCGCCGCCGGAGAAGGCCCTGCCGGCGCCGGTGATCACGACGGCCTTGACGGCGCGTTTGCTCATGGCTTTTTTCAGGCCGTCGAAAATGCCCGCGCGCGTCGCGTGGCCGAGGCCGTTGACCGGCGGGTTGTTCAGCGTGATGACGGCGATGCTGCCTTTGACTTCGAAAGTTGCACTCATAAGGACTCCTGAGAAGAAACTTGAATCGCAGAGGGCGGAAAACGCGGGGAAAAGCAGGGGATTTCCCGCGTGCGTCTAGTCCTCGGCGGCGAATTCCGTGAATCAGGGCTCGATGTTCATACCTCGAGCCACTCCTTGCGGATTGTACTATTTTCCCGCAGCTCCTGCGGCGTACCCTCGAACACGATGCGGCCGTGGCCCATCACGTACAGGCGCTGCGAAATCTTCAGCGCAATCGCCAGTTTCTGCTCCACCAGCAGGATGGAAATACCGCGCCGCGCGATTTCATTGAACAGTTCAGCCACCAGCTCGACGATTTTCGGTGCGAGCCCCTCCGTAGGCTCGTCGATCATAATCAAGTCAGGGTCGCCCATCAGAGTGCGGCACAACGTCAGCATCTGCTGCTCGCCGCCAGAGATCATGCCGGCCTCGACTTTTGCGCGCTCCTGCAGCCGCGGAAACAGGCGGTACATGTCTGCGAGATTCCAGCGCGCAGCCTTGTCCGGCTTGCTGCGCTTCATGCCCAGAAGCAGATTCTGTTCTACCGTGAGGGCGGGAAAGATGTCGCGGCTCTCCGGCACGTAGCCCAGGCCCTTATGGGCAATCTGGTAGGCCTTGAGGCCGAGCATTTGCTGGTTCTTGAACAGCACCGAACCCTCGGCATCGACCTGGCCCAGGATGGCCTTGATGGTGGTGGAGCGGCCGACGCCGTTTCTGCCCAGCAGGCTGACGATTTCACCCTGGCCCACCCGCAGATGCACGCCGTGCAGTATGTGGCTCTTACCGTAGTAGGCGTGCAGGTTTTCGACATTCAGCATGTTCAGTGCGCCTCTGTTCCGAGATACGCTTCCTGCACCGCCTTGTTGCCGCGGATATTCTCGGGCTTGTCGCTGGCAATGATTTCGCCGTACACCAGTACCGAGATTTTATCCGCGAGATCAAATACCACACTCATGTCGTGCTCGACCATGATCAGGGTCTTGCCCTGACTCACCTTGCGGATCAGTTCGACCGCATCGGCGGTTTCGGTGCGGCTCATGCCTGCGGTGGGCTCGTCGAGCAGGATCACCTCGGCACCGCCGGCAATCGTGATACCGATTTCCAGCGCCCGCTGCTCGGCGTAGGAGAGCACGCCGGCCGAAGTGTTGCGGCGCCCCTTCAATCCGATCGATTCCATTACCTCGTCGGCGCGCTGATTGGCGTCCTTCAGACCGCCTAGACGGTGCCAGAAGGAATATCTGTACCCCAGCGTCCACAGCACGGCGCAGCGGATGTTCTCGAACACCGACATGCGTTGGAAGATATTGGTGATCTGGAAGCTGCGCGACAGACCTTTGCGGTTGATCTCGAACGGCTTCAGACCGGTGATGCTCGTGCCGTTGAGCAGAATCTCGCCGCCCGACAGCGGGAAGCGCCCGCTGATCAGGTTGAACAGCGTGGACTTGCCCGCGCCGTTTGGGCCGATGATGGCGTGGCGCTCGCCGCTGGGGATGGCGAGGTCTACGCCACGGATGATCGCCGTATTGCCGAAGGACTTGTTCACCGCCTTCAGCTCGAGCGCAGGCGTGCTCATGTCCCGCCCTGCAGGATTTCGGCCTGGATCTCGCCCGCGACCCGCGCGACGCGCTTGCGCGCGATGTTGAACAGCAATCCGCCGACTAGCCACAGACCGACAGCGACTGCCCAGGGCAACGCAGTGGCGGCATCGAATGCGATGCCGAAGAGATTCATCAAGGTGCCGTTCGCGCTGTCTACCGAGACTTGGTAGGTCATCTCCACGGTGAGGATCAGTGCAGCAAGCAACAGCAGCCCGCTCGCGCCGGCGGCAAGATAGTGCGGTGCTATACGCCCGAAGCGTTTCTGGGCAATCAACTGGACCTGCATCATGATCAGGCTCGCTATGCCGCCGGGCGCGTACATCACCATGAGCATGAAGAACAGACCCAGGTACAGCAGCCAGGCCGTGGTGTAGCCGGACAGCGCGATCACGAAGAAGGTGAAAATGATCGCGCCGATGATGGGGCCGAAGAAATAGCCCACGCCGCCGATGAACGCTGCGAACAGCACGCCGCCGGAGCGCACAGCGCTCACGTTCTCGGCAGTGACGATCTCGAAGTTGATGGTGCTCAGGCCGCCGGCGACTCCGGCGAAGAAAGCCGAGATGATCAGGGTGAACCAGCGCACGCGCTGCGTGTCGTAGCCGATGAATTCGGCGCGCTCCGGATTGTCGCGTACCGCGTTGGCGATGCGCCCCAGCGGCGTGTGCGACCAAGCGTACATCAATGCCATGGAAACCAGACACCAGATTGCGATCAGGTAGTAGACTTGCACGCTCGGGCCGAAGGTAATGCCGAGAAAGGGTTCGCCGATCATCCGATTGGTGGTGATGCCGCCCTCACCGCCGAAAAATTCCTTGAACATCAGAGCGCAAGTGGACACCAACTCGCCGATGCCGAGCGTGATCATGGCAAAGGTGGTGCCGGAGCGTTTGGTCGTCACATAGCCGAAGAGCACGCCGAAAAAGGCGCCGCCCAGTCCGCCCGCCAGCGGCAACAGCGACACCGGCATCCAGATATGGCCGGCGCCGGCGAGGTTGAGTGCATGCACCGCGATATAGGCGCCGAGTCCGGAATAGACTGCGTGACCGAACGACAGCATGCCGCTTTGCCCGAGCAGCATGTTGTAGGACAGCGCGAATACGATCGCCACGCCCATTTGCGACATCAGCGTGATGGCAAAACCCTGGGTGAACAGCTGCGGCAGGACCGCCATGACCAGTGCAGTCAAGCCCCAGGTGAGCCAGCGCCCGATGTTGACTGGTCGGTAGCGCAGCTTCGAAGGCGTGTCGGCCATCAGTCCGCCCTGGTCCCGAGCAGGCCTTTGGGCCTGAAGGTCAGCATCAGCACCAGCAGCAGGTAAGGCAGCACTGGTGCAATCTGCGAGAGCTGAAGTTTCCACAATGAATACAGCGGTGTCTGTGCGTTCACCGCGATGCCGAAGGAGCCGAACAGGCCGCTTAACGACCAGTCGAGGCCGATGGCGAAGCTCTGGATGGTCCCGATCAGCAGAGAGGCGAGGAACGCGCCGGCAAGCGAACCCATGCCGCCGACGACGGCGACCACGAATATGATCGGCCCGAGCGAAGCCGCCATCGACGGATCGGTAACGAAGGCCACGCCTCCGATTACGCCGGCCAGGCCCGCGAGCGCTGTGCCGCCGCCGAATACCAGCATGAACACTCGCGGCACGTTGTGGCCGAGCGCTTCCGCTGCCTGCGGATGGGTGAGCGCCGCCTGGATCACGAGGCCGATGCGGGTGCGTTTGAGCAGCAGGTACACCGCCAGCAGCATCAGCATCGCGACCAGCATCATGAAGCCGCGCATTTTGGGGAATTCCGTCGAGTACACGGTGAACAGCGGGCCGTCGAGCAGCTCGGGCACGCGATAGGGCACCGCAGTGAGGCCCCAAACCACCTTCACCAATTCCTCGATGATATAGGCGAGTCCGAAAGTGAACAGGAGTTCTGCAACATGTCCCCACCGATGCACGGTGCGCAGGCCGTAGCGCTCGACCAGCGCACCGAACATGCCGACCAGTAGTGGCGCCAGGAACAGCGCCGGAAAGAAACCGATTTTCAGGCCGAGCGTGTAGGCCGCGTACGCGCCGATCATGTAGAACGCGGCATGGGCGAAATTGAGCACGCCCATCATGCTGAAAATCAGCGTGAGCCCCGAAGACAGCATGAACAGCAGCAGCCCATAGGACACGCCGTTCAACAGGGAGATGACAACAAATTCCATACTTGGGAGTTGGGTAGTCGAAGCGAAGGCCGGGCGAACCCGGCCTTCTTCACGGCCGGGGCAGCCTTACCGCGCCCCGGCAACCGTATCACGCCTAGTTAGGCCGCTTCATCTGGCAGGACGTAGGCTGGGTGGCGACATACGTCGGGATCAGCGCCATGGTCTTCCAACCGTAGCCGGTATTCTCCTGGTCATACTTGACCGTCTTGCCGTCGACCTTGACCCACTTGGCGATATTCACCGCCTGTTGTGCCTGATGGTCAGTCTTGCGCATTTCCACCTCGCCGTTGAGGCTCTGGATCTTCATGCCTTCGAGCGCCCTGGCCACCTTGACAGGATCGGTGGACTTGGTTTCCTTGAAGGCCTTGGCGAGAAATGCGATGCCGGAGTAAGTCGCCATCGTGTAGTAGTCATCGTCGAATTTCTTCTTATAGCCCTCGATGATATCGTGACCGACGAACTTCTCGTTGTTCGCATTCCAGTAGCCGACGTAAAAGACCTTGTCTTCGCCGGCTGCACCCATCGCCGTCGGCACGCCTGTGGTGGCGGCATAGTAGGTGTAGAAGTTCACATTCAGCCCGGCGTCCTTCGCCGCCTTGATCAACAGCGCGAGGTCGCTGCCCCAGTTGCCGGTAATCACGGTGTCGGCGCCCGAGGCCTTGATCTTGGCAACGTAGGGCGAGAAATCCTTCACCTGCGCGAGCGGATGCAGGTCGTCGCCGACTATCTTGATGTCGGGGCGCTTGCGCGCGAGATATTCCTTCGCCGCGCGGGCGACGGCCTGGCCGAAGGAGTAGTTTTGGTTGATCAGGTAGACCTTCTTGACGTTCGTATCCTTTGTCAGATACGAGGTCAAGGCCTCCATCTTCATGTCCGAGTTGATGTCGAGGCGGAAATGCCAGTAGCTGCACTTGGCGTTGGTCAGGTCGGGATCGACTGCAGCGTAGTTTAGATAAAGGATTTCCTTGCCAGGATTGCGCGTATTGTATTTGTCTACCGCGTCGGCAAGCGCCAGCGCCACCGAGGAGCCGTTGCCTTGCACGATATAGCGGATGCCCTCATCCTCCACGCGCTTCAACACGTTCAGCGATTCCTGTGGTGAGAGCTTATTGTCGAAGGGGACGATTTCGAATTTCGGCCCGCCTGCCCAGTTTTTCTGGTTAGCGAGGTCGGCGATGTACTGCCAGCTACGCAGTTGGTTTTGGCCGACCGGCCCCAACAGACCCGAAAGGGGGTCGATAAATCCAACTTTAACGGTTTGTGCATTTGCCGAACTTGCGAGCAGGGCCAAACTGAGAAACAGCGCCCCACCTGAACGTTTGAGATTTAGCATACTTCCTCCTTGTTGATGTAGGTCCCGAGAAGGGAACGATAGCTACTTCTGCTGCTTGATACTTGGAATTGTTTGTCCGGTACGCGATACCATACCTCGTACCGCGTGCGCAGGATTGGGGAAACCGGCGCGCACAAAGTATTTTCTCGCAGGTTACAGGATGTTTCGACCCAGATCAAACATCCTCGGATGGGCTGTTAGACTAGAACACGGTCAAAGGGCTTAGGGGTTAAGCGCGAGCAGGCGCTCGCCGCGCCTGGTCCCGATTGACACCGATTCGGCGGCAGGGTAACTTTCACCGCCTATCGAAAAATTCTGTTTTCATTGGAGAAAAACCATGCTGCGCGGTCTGATCCAGGAAGTTCCTCTGCTCATTTCTTCGCTCATTACGCACGCCAGCCGGCACCACGGCGACACCGAAATCGTGTCGCGCGCCGTCGAAGGCCCGGCGGCGGACGGCTCCGGCGCATTTCACCGCTACACCTATCGCGACGCGCACAAGCGTGCGCGCCAGCTGGCGCAGGCGCTGGCGCGGCTGGGCGTGAAGCAGGGCGACCGCGTCGGCACGCTTGCCTGGAACGGTTATCGCCACTTCGAGGCCTTCTACGGCATCTCCGGCATGGGCGCGGTCATGCACACGGTAAATCCGCGCCTGTTCCCCGAGCAGCTGGTCTACATCATCAATCACGCCGAAGACGGCTATGTGATGTTCGATCTGACCTTCGCCCCGCTGGTGGAAAAGCTGGCGCCCGCATGCAAGGGCGTCAAGGGCTGGATCGCGATGACCGATCGCGCGCACATGCCCAAGATCAGCGTTCCCAATCTACTCTGCTACGAGGAACTGGTCGCGGCCGAGAATGGCAACTACGAGTGGCCGCAGTTCGACGAGTACACCGCCTCGTCGCTGTGCTACACCTCGGGAACCACCGGCAATCCCAAGGGCGTGCTGTTTTCGCACCGCTCCACCATCATCCACGCCTTTGCGGCGGCGCTGCCCGATGCGCTCAATATTTCGGCGCGCGACGTGATGCTGCCGGTGGTGCCGATGTTCCATGCCAATGCCTGGAGCCTGCCCTACGGTTGCGCCATGGTCGGCGCGAAGCTGGTGTTCCCGGGGGCCGCGCTCGACGGCAAGAGCCTGTACGAGTTGTTCGAGGCGGAAAAGGTCACGGTGTCGGCCGGCGTGCCTACGGTGTGGCTGGCGCTGCTGATGTACGTGGGGCAGGAGAAGAAAAAATTCAGCAGCATGAACCGAACGGTGATCGGCGGCTCGGCCGCACCCGCGGCCATGATCAAGACCTTCCAGGAAGAGTACGGCGTGCAGGTGTTGCATGCCTGGGGCATGACCGAAATGAGCCCGCTCGGCACCGTGTCCACGCTGAAGACCAAGCATATGAAACTGTCGAAGGAGCAGAAGCTCGCGATCCAGTCGAAGCAGGGTCACAACATCTTCGGCGCCGACATGAAGATCGTCGATGGCGATGGCAAGGAACTGCCCTGGGACGGCAAGGTGTTCGGCGACCTGCTGGTGCGCGGCCCCTGGATCACCAGCAGCTATTTCAAGGGCGAGGGCGGCGATCCGCTGCGCGTGGACGAACATGGTCAGGGCTGGTTCCCGACCGGCGACGTCGCCACCATCGACCCCGACGGCTTTATGCAGATCACCGACCGCTCCAAGGACGTGATCAAGACCGGCGGCGAATGGATCAGCACCATTGACCTGGAGAACATCGCCGTCGGCCATTCGGCGGTGGCGGAGGCGGCGGTGATCGGCTGCTTCCATCCGAAATGGGATGAGCGGCCGCTGCTGATCGTGGTTAAAAAGCCCGGCGCCGAAGTCACGCGCGAGGAATTGCTCAAGTTCTACGAGGGCAAGGTCGCGAAATGGTGGATGCCCGACGACGTGGTGTTCGTCGATCAGCTGCCGCATACCGCGACGGGCAAGCTGCTCAAGACCAGGCTGCGCGAGGATTTCAAAGGCCACAAGCTGCCGACGGCCTGATTTCGTAGTGCCGCGCAAGGTGCTTGGCGAACTCACATGAACCATATACTCAGCGAAACCGGGGACGGAATAGCGCGCATCGAGATCAACCGTCCCGACAAGAAAAATGCGCTCACCGCGGCGATGTATCAGGCGATGGCCGACGCGATTAAGGCCGCCGAAGCCGACGCCGGTGTACGCGTGCTGCTGATCCACGGCAAACCCGATCTGTTCACCGCAGGCAACGACCTGCAGGACTTTCTGGACAATCCGCCGCGCGATGACGACCGCCCGGTGTTCCGCTTTCTCTACGGCATCAGCCAGGCGCAAAAGCCGATCGTTGCGGCGGTGGCCGGGGCCGCGGTGGGCATAGGCACGACCATGCTGCTGCACTGCGACCTGGTTTACGCCGCGCCGAATGCCCGCCTGCAGCTGCCGTTCGTCAATCTGGGCCTGGTGCCCGAAGCGGCTTCCAGCCTGCTGCTGCCGGCACTCGCCGGCTATCAGCGCGCGGCCGAGTTGCTGCTGCTGGGCGAGCCTTTCAGCGCGCAAAAGGGAAAGGAGATCGGTCTCGTCACCGAGGTGGTGCCCGAGGTCCAGCTGTTCGAAACCGCCATGGCGCAGGCGCAAAAACTGGCGGGCAAGCCGGCGGCATCGCTACGCCTGACCAAGCAGCTGATGAAGCAGGGCCAGGCGGCGGCGGTGGCGCAGAGGATCAAGCTGGAGTCCGATCATTTCGGCGAGCGCCTCAAATCGCCCGAGGCAAAGGAAGCGTTCAGCGCGTTTCTCGAGAAGCGAAAACCGGATTTTTCCAGGTTCAATTGAGCGGCACGATCGAGACGCCGATTCACCACGACTACGCCGGCGTGAACGGCGTGCGACTTCACTATGCGCATGCCGGTCACGGCCCGCTGATCCTGTTCCTGCACGGCTTTCCCGAATTCTGGTACTGCTGGAAAAAGCAGCTGGAGGATTTCGGCCGTGACCATCACGCGGTGGCGCCCGATATGCGCGGCTTCAACCTGTCCGACTGCCCGGCCGAGGTAAAGCAGTACAAGGCGCGCATTCTGATCGAGGATGTGCGCCAGCTGGCCGCTCACCTTGGGCACGAGAAATTCGTGCTGGTCGCGCACGACTGGGGCGGCGCCGTCGCTTGGGCCTACGCCATGGCGCACCCGCAGACCCTGAGCAAACTCGTCATCGTCAATTCGCCGCACCCGGTGCCTTTCGCGCGCGAGCTCGCGCACAACCCGGCCCAGGCCGAGGCGAGCCAGTACATGAACCTGCTCAGGAGCGACAAGGCCGAGCGTGTGCTGGCGCAGAACAATTACGAGCGCCTGGTGAAAATGACCCTGGAAGGCTGGGGCAAAGGCGCGATCGACGCAGCGGAAAAAGCGCTGTACGTCGAAGCCTGGTCGCGGCCGGGCGCGCTCACCGGCAGTCTCAATTATTACCGTGCTTCGCCGCTGTACCCGCCGACCGGCGAGGATCCGGGCGCTCGTGCATTGAAGCTCGAACCCGCCGATTTCATGGTGCGCGTGCCGACGCTGGTGGTGTGGGGCATGCGCGACCAGGCGCTGCTGCCGGGCAATCTGGAGGGATTGCAGGACTGTGTGCCCGAACTGCGCGTCGAGCGCCTGCCCGAGGCAACTCACTGGGTGATGCACGAGGAGCCCGCGCGGCTGAACCAGCTGATCCGCAGCTTTATCGGCAGCTGAGCCGGCGCTTCAATTGCACACTGCGTTTACCTGCTGCAGGTCGGTGATGCCCTGGAGAACTTTCTCGATACCGTCCTGCCTGAGCGTGCGCATGCCACCCTCGATCGCCGCGCTTTTCACCTCCGTCACTCGGCCCCTGGTCTGCAGCAGGCGCTTGATCGCAGCGTCGGACAACAGCAGTTCGTAAAGTCCGGTCCTTCCCAGGTAGCCGGTCTTGTCGCAATGCGCGCAGCCCTGTGCGCGGTACAGGGTGATCTTATCGCCCGCACTGGCGTGGCTTGCGCCCCATGCTTTCAACTGCTTGCGCACGTCAAGCGCAGTTTCGTTGCAGTACTGCATCGCAAGCTCTTCGAGTTCGCCCTCGTTCGGCACGTATGCGGACTTGCAGTTGGGGCACAGGCGCCGCGCCAGGCGCTGGGCGAGGACGCCGAGCAGCGCGTCGGCGAAATTGAACGGATCCATGCCCAGGTCCAACAGGCGCACGATGCTCTCCGCGGCGCTGTTGGTGTGCAGGGTCGATAGCAGCAAGTGCCCGGTCAGCGACGCTTCGATGCCTATCCTGGCGGTCTCGGCGTCGCGCATCTCGCCGACCATGATGACATCGGGGTCGGCGCGCATGAAACTGCGCATGGCGACGGCAAAGGTCCAGCCGATCTTGGAATTGACCTGGACCTGGCGCAGGCCGGGCTGGGTGATTTCGATCGGATCCTCCGCAGTCCAGATCTTGCGCTCTTCGGTGTTCAGAAACGCGAGCAGAGAATGCAGCGTGGTGGTCTTGCCCGAACCCGTCGGGCCGCACACGATGAACAGCCCATGCGGCTTGGAAATGAGCCGCTTGATCGAAATCATGGCTTCCGCGTCCAGCCCCAGTGCCTCCATGGCAACCGGCTTGGCTGCGGCGAGAATGCGCATGACCACGTCTTCCAGGCCGCTGGTCGTGGGAACGGTGGCGACGCGCAGTTCCACCTGCGCTGGGCCGAAGCGTTTGAAGTCGATCTTGCCATCCTGAGGCTTGCGGTGCTCGGTGATGTCGAGCTGGCTCATTATCTTTATGCGCGACAACAAGGCGTTGCGGAACGGCGCCGGGACCTCGAGATAGTTCACCAGTCTGCCGTCCTTGCGCAGCCGGATATGCGTGGGCTTGGGCGCCAGGTTCGTCTCGATATGGATGTCGGAGGCTTTTTGCTCAACCGCGTCGAGAATGATCCGGTTGACCAGCCCCACCAGCGCGCTGTCGCTGCTGACCACCTGCTGCTCGGTGAACTCCTGATTGCCCCGCTCGGCCGTCAGCCGCGTGATCAGTTCGTCGACGCCGGCCACAGGCCTTAGCTTCGCGTCGGCCATCGGCGGGGCGTTTCTCGGTGCCTTTCTGCGATCGAGGACGGGCGGGAGCGTGCCTGCGGGATCCGGCGCGGGTCCGTAGTGCCTGTCTAGTGAGTTGGCGATGGCCTCGGCGGAAGCCGATACCGGCAGTATTTTCATGCGTGCCACCGCGCCCAGCTCCGCCAGCACCGCAGTGTCCATCGGATTCTCGATCGCCACCACCAGCGCGCCCTCGGCTTCGCACAGCGGCACCGCGCGCCGGCGATGCGCTAGGACAGCCGGAATCCGGGCAAGTACGTCGGGCGGAATCGTGTCCTTGAGGGCGACCGTGGGTATGCCCATCTTGTTCGCCATGGCGCCGTTGATCGCCTGCTGGTCCACGATGCCCAGTTTCTTTGCCAGAATCTGGCCGATCGGCATGGTGCGTTCCAGCGATTCGTGCTCCAGCACCATGTCCAGCTCGGGTTCGGAAATGAAGCCCATCTCCACCAATGCCTCGCCCAGCTTCTGCCCGGGGCGCTTGCGCTCCAGCGCCTGGGTGAGTTGCTCGGGCGACACGATGCTGTTTTCAGTAAGGTACTGGCCGAGCTTCTGCGAGCGCATGACCGCCTGCAGGTTCAGCGCAGCCTTCACAGCTTCCGGGGAAACCGCATTTTGATCGACCAGGACCTGGCCGATCGGAGCGTCGATGCTGCAGGTCTTTGCGGCCTGTGCCGGGACGAAACAGCGGACCACGTCGCCGTTTGCTTCAGGAACGTACAGAAACAGTCCGCAAAGCGCGCTGACGTAGCCCAGGGTAGTTCCCAGGAAAAGTTCGCCGCCTACGAGCTCGATACGGAACGAGTAGCGCTCCAAGCGCAGCAGTTCCTGCGTATCCGAAGCCGTAGCCGACGCGGGCAGGGTTTCACGTTTCAAACCCAAGGGTCGCGGAAAATACAGCTTCAGCACAATGGAGAATGGAATGCTTATCGGCGCTTTGCCGCCGCTCGGCTGCAATTTCAGCTGCGCAGCGTCCCCTTCAAAGCTGATTAACCGACCGCTGGCTTTGGTGCCGTCGCGAAATGTCAGCGCGCACTCGCTCCAGTTTGCCGGGTCATTGTCGCGTACGAATTCGAAGTAGGGCGGCGCCGGCCAGGGAAACGCCTTCACGTCCGCTTCGGAGCCCGCGCCTTTGCGGTGCGGTGCTGCGCTCATCGGGTCGCCCTCGCCCGCCGGCGCCGAATGCATGCGCACCGCACTCGCGGCACTCGAGTTTTCACGCAGTGCGACGTCACCGGCGGCAGGTATGTCGGGATGAATGGACGATTCAATGAGTCTCCTTGACTGAATTCTGATCCGCGGAACAGGTCGTTGGCACCGCGGATTGTCTGTCCAATTTTCCGCGGCGGACGGAAATGTCGGTTTGATTCTGGTCACATCCCGGTCACCGCACTCGCTGCGCGGCGGTGATCGAATTTGCCTGCGCTTACGCCTGTCCTGCGGCAGTCTGCGGCGGACAAACAGTACCACGCATCCAATCGAGGCGTGAATACCAGAAACGCGGCAATGAGAACCCGAGGCACGGGGGGCGGAAGTCTTTCGGTCCCGCGCAGTTCAAACCCTATTCCGACCGGGTCTCTACTTCGAGGCGTCGGCGACTATGCCCTCGAGCAGTTCGACCACCGGCTTGAGCGCTGCGGTCGCGGGATATTCGCGGTGGGCCAAATAGACCACGCCTGGTTTTCCGGGCAGGCTATAGACGGCGATGGTGTAGGGACAGTAGACCAGGTTGCGCGGATCGGTTTCCATCATCGCGCGCGATACCGTGGCGCTGCAGAATTCGATTACTTCGGCCTGATCGTAGATGCGCTTTGTCTTGCCCAGGTCGCGGCCAGTGCGCTCGAGCATGTCGCCGACATGGGCGGTGGTATTGATCACCAGCCCGCGCTGTTCGATGGCGACGACCAGATCCTCCTTGACGTCAGCGAACTTTCCCTTTACCGCGACGACCTTCGCGCCTTCGTCCGCGGCGCCCCTGCCGTCAGCAGCATGGGCGTAGCCGCCGATCAGGCAGGCGGCGAGAAGAAACGGCAATGCATAGCGCGGCAAGCGCATGAAATTTCCTCCTGCGGCACCTTGGCGGCCGCGACTTGTCCGGCGCCAATGCGGGGCGGGACGGCGGGCTGCCGTCCCGCGCGTTCGGCTAGGGTCGGATGTAAGCGTAGCCCTGCTTTTGCAGTTTCATCAATTCGATCACGCCGCCCGGCACATAGCTGATGCTGGCGAGCATGTCGTCTTTGCTCAGTTTCTGCGCGTGCATGGTGTTTTCGCAGGCGACGACCTTGACGCCCGCCGCCACGGCGTCGTTGACACGGTTGCCTGCGGTGGATTCGGCTTTGAGCATGCCGATCCCCGGGCCATAGGCGACGAGTTCGACGTCGACCTTGTCCTTGCCCAGAGCATCCTGCACGTTCTTCAAGTTGTTCAGCGCGAGGTTCCAGGTTTTCGGATCGGCTTCGCTCACCTGGAACGCCACCTTGTCCTTCTTGGCCATCTTATGCGCTGCAGTCTTCGGCTTGGCGTCAGCGTCGGCATTGCTCTGTACCGGGAAAGCCAGCGCAAGGCAAACCGCCAATGCGGTCGAAAATGCGAACGCGTTGCGACCGGCGCCGCGCAAGGGATGCTTCTGGACGTCTGACTGCATGGATGTCTCCTTCTGTGGGATGAAAAGTCCGCGTCTTGTCGCGCAGTGTCTGGTTTTGAAGCTGCAGCTAATTCCGCAAACATAGTACCTGCTGCACTTGCGCACGTCATGAAACATTTTTATCGACACCCCCTGCGGAATTGTTGCTGCGCTGCGCTATCGGTCCGGCCGGGCGTGACGGTGCCGTACGTCAAATCAGTGGATCGTTACGACAGGTGTAGCGCGCGCAGTTCCGCGTTGGCGTAGCGCAGTCGGCTGGCGAGCACGCTGGCAAGTCCTTCCATGAGCTTCAGCGAGGCCCGTTTGTGCTCGTCGGCGAAGGCGTCGAAGGTCTTGCGCGAAAGCGCGAACAGATCGACGCTGGTGAAAGCGACGGCGTTGGCCGAACGCGCCGCGCCATCGAGAAAAGCCATTTCGCCGAAGAAGTCGCCGCGGCCGAAGCTGCTGACGTGGTGCACTTTGCCGCCCTCGAGCGGCAGCATGACGCGGATCGACCCTCTGCGGATCAGGAACAGCTCGTCGCCCGTTTCGCCGCGCGCGAAGACCTTTTCGCCGGCCTTGTATGAACGCTTGTCGAGGCATAATTCAAGCGCCGCCAGCGTCTCCTCCTTGCGCCCCTTGAACAGTTCGAGCTCGTGCAGATCGAGCGGCTGCTCCTCCGCGTGCTCATGCTCGAACTCCTTCAGTATCCGATTTTCCACCCACTCCTGCGCGCCATCGAGTTCGTCGAATATCCTTGCCGCGCTCTTGTACGGCGCGAGTCCCAACTGGTCGACGTACTGCTCCATGTCGCGTCCGGAGGGCAGATTCTGCGGCAGCCGGGCGAACGCGAGAAAGCCGCCTTTTTCGGCCATCATGTCGCGAATCCGCTCCAGCATATGGGCGGCGGTGACGTCGATTGTCTGCACCCGACTCATGTCCAGCAGGATGTACTTGCGCGCCTTGATCTCCGGCTCCAGGGCCGTATACAGCTGGTTGGCGGTGCCGAAGAAAAGGCTGCCCTGAAGTTCGAAGATCACCGCCTGGTCGCCGTGCTGCACGAGAATGTTCATGTCTTCGCGCAGTCGGATTTGCTTGGAAAAATGCTGGTTGCAATAGGACTTGCGCCGCACGACCTGACCGCCGATCTGCTCGCGCACGAACAGGACGATGGCGAGCACGACGCCGGTGCCGGAGGCGGGGATCAGGCCGACGGTCAGCGCGACCGCGACCACGGCGAGAATGACCATGAAATCGAAGATCGTGTTCCTCGACTTGAGGAACTGAAGGCTGTTGCGATCGATCATGCGCACGCCGACGACGATCAGTATGCCCGCCAGCGCCGCCACCGGGACCCAGGCGATCAGACTGCCGAGCAGAAGGAAGGCAATCAGCGCCAGTACGCCTTCTATGACGCCGGACATGCGCGTGGCGGCGCCGCTGGCCAGGTTGACCATGGTGGCGCCCATCTGGCCGGCGCCGGGCATGCCGCCGATCAGGCCGGCGGTGACGTTGCCCAGGCCCTGGCCGATGAGCTCGCGGTTCGAGTTGTGGCGCGAACGCGTCAGCGCGTCCAGCACGACGCAGGTCTTCAGGGTGTCGATCGACAGCAACACAGCCAGGGTCAGCGCCGGAACCAGCAGATTCCGCAGGTCGCCCATGCCCATGCCTTGCACGCCCTGCCAGCGCGCGGACATACCCTCGGTGAAGCCGCCGGCGCCACCGCCCAGAGCGCCGATGACCAGCGGGTTCTTGTCGAGCACGAGCATCGAAGGATCCGCCAGCGACAGGGCGAAATAGCTTGCGGTCCCCGCCAACAGCGCCACGATGGCGGCCGGCACTGCCTTGGTCACGCGCGGCGCGAGCACCATCACGGCGATGGTGACGACGCCGATGACGATGCTCTGCCACAGCCACATGGGCGGCGTCGCCAGCGACTGCCAGAACGTTGTCCCGGTCGGGGCGCCGAGGAACTTGGGTACCTGGCTGCCGATGATTATCAGGCCGACGCCGGAAAGGTAGCCGCTGACCACGGGATAAGGCATGTACTTGATCAGGCCGCCCAGGCCGACGAGGCCGAACACCACCTGCAACACACCGGTCATCAGCGCGAGAACGACCAGCAGCAAAAGGATGGTCGCATCCGGCGTCCCCTGCGCGACCTGCTGGATGGCGAAGGCCGAAAGCACGGCCGCAGCCGGCGCGCAGGGCGCGGTGATCAGTCGTTTGGTGCCGCCGGCGATGGAGGCGACGAGGCCGAGTGCAGTGGTGCCGAGAATGCCGGCCAGGGCCCCATAGGCCGCGAAGCCGCCGCCGAGGGATGCGTAGATGGTGACGCCGAACGCGATGGCCGACGGCAATGCGACCAGCATCGCCGCCAGGCCGCCCCAAAAATCTCCCGCCAGGTTTTCGTGCTTTTTCATGGTCAACGCCAGTCGATTGTGATGCAGTCTCGGCCCATACCCGCGCTGAAGAATTGACTATCGTCAATCGGGTCTGTTGAAACGTTTCGACTATAGATCAATCTGCGCGCGAACGCGGCACTGTCGGTGCCGGCCGGGGGCTGCGCGCGCGCCGGAATTCTGGCCCTTGCCTCGCCCGGGGTGTAGGATTGCACGGCGAAAAAGAGCCGCGCCGGCTTTTCCCGTGCGTTCGAGGCACCAATGACCGAAACCCGACCCTGGCTGCGCTTCTACGGCAAGCTGCCGCACAGCCTGAGCTACCCCGAGATCACCTTGTACGACGCAGTGGCGGCGACCGCCGCGCGCGTGCCTGATGACATCGCTTGGGATTTCCTCGACACCACCTCGAGTTACCGCGAATTTCTGGCGTCCATCGAGCGTTGCGCCGACGCGCTTGCAGCACTCGGGCTCAGGCCGGGCGCGCGCATTCTGATCTCGATGCCGACTTCGCCCCAGGGGGTTATTGCCTTCTATGGCGCGAACAAGCTCGGCGCCGTGCCGGCGCTGATCCATCCGCTGTCGACCGCGCCCGAGATCGAACACTACCTGAACGCCAGCGGCGCGCGCATCGCGCTCACGCTCGATGCCTTCTACGAGCGCTTCGCCGCAGTCCGGCCGAAGCAGCCGCTGCAGGCGCTGATCCTCGCGCGCATCCCGGATTACCTTTCGCCGGTGAAGCGATTCGGCTTCTGGCTCACCAAGGGGCGCAAGATCCCGAAGGTGCCGGCCGACGCGCGTGTGCGCTGGTGGGCCGGGCTTATGGCAGCGGAGCATCCGCCGGCTGCGCGCGGCGCGGCGCAAACGGACGATCCCGCCGCGATCCTGTTCTCCGGCGGCACTACCGGCCTGCCCAAAGGCATCGTGCTGTCGAACCGCAATTTAATCGCCGAAGGCATGCAAGCCGCGGCCTGGGGCGGCATGGCCGAAGGCCATTCGATACTCGCGATCCTGCCGATATTCCACGGCTTCGGCCTGGGCGTGTGCGTGAATGCCGCGTTCATGGCCGGCGGCAAGTCCATCCTGGTGCCGATGTTCAGCGCCGAAGTCGTGGCGAAGCTGCTGCGCAAGAAGCGGCCCAACCTGCTCGTGGGGGTGCCCACGCTGTATGAGGCGCTTGCACGCGACCCATCGCTGGCGAAGGCGGACCTGTCCTGCCTGCGCGCCACCTTCTCCGGCGCCGACACGCTACCGCGGCCGGTCAAGGAGCGCTTCGAGAAACTCGTCGCCGATCGCGGCGGCCGCGTCAAATTGCTCGAAGGCTACGGCCTCACCGAGGCGGTGACCGCGATCATGGCGATGCCGCTGGACGAATATCGCGAGGGCTCTATCGGCATACCGTTTCCGGACATGCTCGCCAAAATCTGCCGACCTGGCACCGCGGAGGAACTCGCGCCCGGCGAAGAGGGCGAAATCTGCGTCGCCGGGCCGGCAGTGATGCTCGGCTATCTCGATGATCCCGAGGCGACGCGGGAGACGCTGCGCCAGCACGCCGACGGCCGCACCTGGCTACACACGGGCGACCTTGGCAAAATGGATGCCGACGGTTTCTTTTATTTCACCGTGCGCCTGAAGCGCATGATCAAGTCCTCTGGATTCAACGTCTATCCGGCACAGGTCGAGGCGGTGCTCTACCAGCATCCGCTGGTGGCGGAGGCCTGCGTGGCCGGGGTGCCCGATGCGGCGCAGGTGGAGCGGGTGCAGGCCTTCGTCGTGCTCAAGGACGCGAACCGGGCGGGCGCCGCTACCGAACGCGCGCTGATCGAACATTGCCGCGCGCAGCTGATCAAATGGTCGTGCCCGCGCGAGATCGAATTCTGCGCCGAACTGCCGAAGACGCGGGTGGGCAAGATCGACTACAGGCTGCTGGTGCAGCAGCATCAGGCACGGCAGGACGGCAGGGGGACGACGCAGTGAAAATGGAAGCCATAGTCAACCACGGCGGCGATCGCATCGGCGCGGTGCTGGCGGCGCACGGCGTGCGCTTCGTATTCACGCTTTGCGGCGGGCACATCTCGCCCATACTCACGGCGTCCAAGGCGCGCGGTATCCGCGTCGTCGACGTGCGCGACGAGGCCACCGCAGTGTTCGCCGCCGACGCAGTCGCGCGCCTGACCGGCGTGCCGGGGGTCGCTGCGGTGACCGCCGGCCCGGGCCTCGCCAACACCATTACGGCGCTCAAGAACGCGCAGCTCGCGCAGTCTCCGGTCGTGCTGTTCGGCGGCGCGGCGCCCACCGCGCTGCAGGGCCGCGGCGCGCTGCAGGACATCGACCAGCGTCCGCTGATCGAACCGCACGTCAAACTGTTCATCAAGATCGGCAGTGTGCGTGCGCTTGGCCCCGCAGTGGAGGAAGCATTTGCCGTGGCGCGCGAGGGAGTGCCGGGGCCGGTATGCATCGAATGTCCGGTCGACCTGCTCTACGACGAAGCGAGCATCCGTCAGTGGTACGCGGACGCTGCAGGCAAGGGCACCAGCATCCCCGACCGGCTGCTGCGCTTCTATCTGAATCGGCACGTGCGGAAAATGTTTGCCGGCAGCACCGAGGTGCAACAGCCGCGGGTGCGCGAAGCAGCGCCGCCGGACGCAGCGAAGACCAAGCTGGCCGCGGCGGCGGCCGCGCTGGCGCGCGCCGAGCGGCCGCTGCTGGTGATCGGGAGCCAGGCGTTGTCGCTCGCGGCCGAGGCGCCGCGCATCGCCGCCGCGGTGGCGCAGCTGGGGATTCCAGTGTACCTCTCGGGCATGGCGCGCGGCCTGCTCGGGCCGGACCACGCGCTGCAGATGCGGCACCAGCGCCGCAGCGCGCTGCGCGAAGCCGATTGCGTGCTGCTTGCGGGCGTGCCCTGCGATTTCCGGCTCGATTACGGCCGCCACGTGCGCCGCGGCGCGACGCTGATCGCGGCCAACCGCAGCGCGAAAGACGCGCGCATGAACCGCAGGCCGGATATCGCGGCGATCGGCGATGCGGGGCTGTTTCTGCAGCGCCTCGCGGCGCCGCTGGCGCAAAGTGCGAGGCGCTGGAGTTCCTGGATCGAAGCGTTGCGTACGCGCGACCTGAAGCGCGAGAGCGAGATCGAGGCGCAGGCCGCGGCACAGGGCGAGCACGTGAACCCGATCGCCTTCCTGCGCGCGCTGGACCGTGCAGCCGGTGCGAACGCGGTGATGGTGGCCGACGGCGGCGATTTCGTCGCCACCGCCTCCTACGTCCTGCGCGCGCGCGCGCCGCTGTCCTGGCTCGACCCCGGGGTGTTCGGAACGCTGGGCGTGGGCGCGGGTTTTGCGCTCGGCGCGGCACTGTGCCGGCCGGGGAGCGAAATCTGGATCATTTACGGCGACGGCGCCTGCGGCTACAGCCTGATGGAGTTCGACACCTTTGTGCGCCACGGCATCCCGGTCATCGCGGTCGTCGGCAACGACGCCGGCTGGACCCAGATCGCGCGCGAGCAGGTGAAAATGCTGCACGATGATGTTGGCACCGTGCTCGCGCGCAGCGCATACCACGAGGTCGCAGCCGGATTGGGCGCCGAAGGCATCCTGGTACAGACCATGGCCGAGGCGCCCGCCGCCCTGGCGCGCGCGCGCGCGAGCGCCGCGGCCGGCAAGCCGGTTTTGCTTAACGTGTGGCTGGACAAGACCGACTTTCGCGAAGGTTCGATTTCGATGTAGAGCGATGCATCGCCCTATGCTTTGACACCGATCGCACGCAACATGCGTACTGCGCTCTCCCCACCGCGGTAATAGCCGGGAACGCGTGCGGCCTCGGCAAATCCGAGTTTGAGATAGAAGCGGCGCGCGTCCAGATTGGCTTCGCGCAGTTCAAGATGAATGTTGGCTATGCCGGCGGTCAGCGCCGACGCGCTAAGCCAGTCGAGCATGCGTCGCGCGACGCCCTGGCGCCGGTAATCGGGGCGCACCGCGAGCAGTGACAGGTGCGCGCGCTCCTCGCCGAACTGCATGATCGCGAAGCCGGCGAGGACGGCGCCTTCGCGTGCTGTCAGAACCAGCGTTTCGGGATGAGCGAGATTTCTCGCCACACGCTCCGGCGTCCACGTCCAGGGCAGACCGGTTTCGATCAGCTCGCGCGACATCGCCGCGATCGGCGCCGTGTCCGCCGCTGTGGCGAGCCGGAGCGTGAGCTTGCGGAACGCTTTCACCGGAGCCCGAACTCCGGCGCCAGCAATTCATAGGAGCGCAGGCGGCTGGCATAGTCGCCGGTAATCGTGAGCAGCATCAGCTCGTCGGCCTCGAACTGTTCGCGCAGTTCGAGCAGGCGCCCGCGCACCTGGCGCGGGTCGCCGATCACGGCGCGCGCGCGCTGCGCGCGGATGTAGGCGCGCTCGGGTTCGGTGTAGTCCCGCGCCAGCGCCTGCTCCAGCGTCGGGATCGGCGTGGTCAGGCCCTGCGCCATCTGCAGCCGGCGCAGGTCGACGCTCGCGGCCAGCCTTTCCGCTTCGGCCGCGGTTTCGGCGCAGATGACGAAAACGCAGACCACGGCGTGGGGCGCTGCCTCGCGCGCCGACGGCGTGAAGCGCGCGCGGTAGGCGCGCGTCACCGTATCGCCGCCCTGCGCATTGATGAAATGCGCGAAGGCGAAGCGCAGCCCGAGCGCCGCGGCGAGCATGGCGCTGTAGTCCGACGAGCCTAGCAGCCAGACCGGCGGCGCCGATTGTCCGGCCGGCATCGCTTTCACGCGCGCGAATGGATGCTCCGGCGGCAGCGTCTGGTCGAGGAACCCGACCAGATCCTGCACCTGCTCCGGGAAATGATCGGCGGCCGAATACTGGCCGTTCGACAGCGCCTGTGCGGTAAGAATATCGCCGCCGGGCGCGCGCCCGAGGCCAAGGTCGATGCGTCCGGGAAACAGTGCCTCCAGCATGCGGAACACCTCGGCCACCTTCAGCGCGCTGTAATAGGGCAGCAGCACCCCGCCGGTGCCGACGCGGATGCGCGCAGTCGCGCCGGCCACGCGCGTGAGCAGTATCTCCGGGCAGGGGTCGGCGAGCGCGGCCACCGCATGGTGCTCTGCGAGCCAGTAGCGGTGATAGCCCAGCGCATCTGCAGCCTGCGCCAGCTTGATCGTTTCCTCCACCGCGCGTGCCGGCGTGTGTCCGCTGATGATCGGGGATTGGTCGAGTATGCTGAGGCGCAAATTCATGAGTAGTCCATGGTTCCGGTCTTACTCTCGTATAAATTGAGAGGCGCCACAAACCGGCGAATCTTCGTTAAGTCACGATTATGCATCCGCGGGGGGATATACGCCGCGAAGGTCTCGATCCCGCTTGACGGGAAAGTCCCCTCGGGGGACAAGGGGGGATGCATCCCCCCTTGTTCGTTTGATCAGGGTTGTTACTTGGCCGGAGGCACACTATTCGGTTTTGACCCTCCCGGTATAACGAAGGCCCAGCGGTGCATCGGTATCAGGCACAGACCCCACACGAAGGCGAAGCCGCCGATGCAATAGAAAGCCGGTAGCAGGCCCAGGTGGTCTTTCAGATAGCCCATGACCAGGGGCGTGGAAAAATGCGACAGGCCCCAGCCCAACCCGCCCAGGGCGAGCGCGGAGCCGCGATTGTCGATGCTGCTGATTTCGCTGATCAGCATCTGGAAGAACAGCGTCATGATACCGGAGGCGAGGCCGACCGCGGCCATCAGCGCGCCGATCGTCCAGGCATCGCGCGCCACCGCGATCAGCCCCACGGTCAGCGCGGTGGCGATGGCGCAGGCGAGCGGCACGGCGAGCTTGGCCGAGAAATCGAGATAGCGCGCAATGACCAGGCCGGCCATGGCCGAGCCGATCGCGCGCAGCGCCAGCATCGCGCCGGTTGCATCCGCGGCGTAGCCGTATTCTGCGAACAGGATGGGATAGAAGGAAAAGGAAAGCGAGAACGGCAGAGCGGAGATATAGGCGCACATGATGGCGAAGGGAATCACGCGCAGGCGAACCAGCTGGGCGTAGCCGGAGAACAAGCGCCGCGGCGCGCGCGCGGTGCTCTTGAGCTTTTCGGGCACGCCGCGGCCCAGGACGAAGGACAGGGCGCCCATGGCGCCGAGCCCTAGGAACGACGGCCCGAAGCCGAACCACAGCAGGGAGAAGCCCGCGCCAGTCATCCCCATGATCTGCCCGGCGTTGGTGATGGCATTGAGCCGCCCCATCTGCAGGCTGCGCCCGCCGGGCAGTTCGCTGCCCAGGCTCCAGGTGGCGGGCCAGTACATGGCGCGCGACATCACCATCAGCAACTGCGCGAACAGCAGCGATCCGAAGCTGCTCGCGAAAAAGAACACGACACCGGCGCCGGCGGTGAGTACAAACGACGTAAGCATGAGGCTGCGTCCGCCGACCTGGTCGGTATAGGCGCCGCCGATCAGGTTGAACGCGATCTGCGCCAGCACCGGCAGCGCGACCAGGGTGCCTATGCCCACGCCTGACATGCCCAGCTGGTTGGCGTACAGGGGCACCAGCGGATAGGTCATGCCGAGCGCGAAATTCCAGCTGAACGAGCTTAGAAAGAAGGGAACGACCGATCGTTGTGCGCTTGCGTCGGACACGCTATGCGTAGCGGCCTAAACCGCCTCTTCCTTGTTGCAAAGTTTCGATATGGCGCGGACGAAAGGCCGTCCGCGCGGATCGCCGATTACGCACGGATGAAAAACCATCCGTGCGTAATCGGCGATCTTGTATAAGAGCCCGCGCTGTTTTTGCTTTTCAACATAACCGCGTTTTCTGCGCGGATGGTTCTTATCCGTGCAGAAAACACGGTTGGCGCGCGCAGCGCGCAAATCCACTGGCGGCATGCGACTGCATTCGCGAGAACGCAGATGGTCGATCATGGCTGAGTCACCGGGTTCCTATAGCGCAGCGCGTACAGGCCGCACGCGAACAGGGCAAGCAGCAGCAGCGGCGCGTTGCCCCAGCGCACGTAGGGCGTGGCGCCGCTGCGCCCCTGGGCGCTACCCTCGAGCGCGCCCCGGGTGAATGCGGGCAGCTCGGCGACGACGCGGCCGTGGTGATCAATGATCGCGGTCATGCCGGTGTTGGTTGCGCGCAGCATCATGCGGCCGGTTTCCAGCGCGCGCAGCTGCGACATCTGCAGGTGCTGGCGCGGCGCGAGCGAATCGCCGAACCAGGCGATGTTGCTGATGTTGGCGAGCAGCGTCGCATCGGGCAGGACGCGGATGATCTCCTCGCCGAATGCGTCTTCGTAGCAGATGTCCAGCGCGATTTTCTGCCCGGCCAGCGCGAGCGGCGCCTGCGCCATGCTGCCGCGCGAAAAATCGGCGAGTGGGATTTTCAGTATGGCCAGCACCCAGCCGAATCCGGGCGGAATGAATTCGCCGAACGGAACCAGGTGGATCTTGTCGTAGCGCTGGCTGGGCGTGGCGCCCAGGCTGATCCCGCTGTTGTAATAGCGCCCGGGCGCGTCGCGCAGCGGCACGCCGATGAGCAGATCTCCGCCATGGCGGCGCGCGCTTGCGCCGAGCGCGGCCAGTAGCCCAGGGTCGATCTGGTCGAGAAAGCGCGGGATGGCGGTCTCGGGCAGTATGGTGAGGCGCGCTGCCGAGCGTTCGATCATGCGCTGGTAGAGCTGCACGGTGTCGGCGTAGCGGGCCGCGTCCCATTTCAGGTCCTGCGCGATGTTTCCCTGCAGCAGGCTTACCGTGACCGGTGCGCCCTGCGCACGCGTCCATTCAACGCGGTCCAGCGCATAGCCCAGGCCGAGGACCAGCGCGAGCGCAGCCAGCGCCGCGGCGCGTCCCTTCGGGCGCAGCAGCGCCAGCAGCAGCGCGGCGCACAACCATAGCAGCCAGGACAGTCCGAACACCCCGACGACCGGGGCGTAGCCGCGCAGCGGCGTGGCGGTTTGCGAGTAGCCCAGGGTGAGCCAGGGAAATCCGGTGAACACCCAGCCGCGCAGCCATTCGGCAAGCATCCACAGCGCCGGAATCAGCAGCACTTGACGCGTCGCGTCGGGTCCGGGAAGCCGCGCCTGCACGTAGCCCACCAGCGCCGGATATAGCGCGAGGAACGCGCAAAACAGCAGCGTGGCCAGCGCGGCGAGCACTGCCGGCATGTCGCCGTAGTCGTGCAGGCTGACGTAGACCCAGCTGACTCCGGCGAGGAACAGGCCCATGCCGAAGGCGAAGCCTAGCGCAGCGGCGCGGCGCGGCGATCTCTCGTTCTGCCACAGCTGCATCAGGCCCGCGGCGCAGAGTAACGGCAGCAGCGCGAGGCCGGCGGGCGCGAAACCCGCCACAGCGGCCGCGCCGAGCAGGAATGCGGCCAGCGGCGCGCGCGCCAGCCGCAGTGCGGCGGAATTCATTGATCGCGCGGTTTTTGTACCAGCAGCGTGTGCACGCGCCGGCTGTCGGCGCGCATCACCTGGAATTTCATCCCGCCGATGACGCTGCTCTCGCCGCGCTTGGGCACGCGGCCGAAGTGGCTGATGACCAGGCCGCCGACGGTATCGTATTCCTCGTCGTCGAAGGCGGTGCCGAATTTCTCGTTGAAGTCGATGATCTCGGTGCGCGCCTTGACGCGGTACTGGCCGCTCGATTCCGGCAGGATGTTGTCTTCGGTCTCGTCGAAGTCGTATTCGTCCTCTATGTCGCCGACAATCTGCTCCAGCACGTCTTCGATGGTTACCAGGCCCGCCACGCCGCCGTATTCGTCGACCACGATGGCCATGTGGTTGCGGCTGGCGCGGAATTCGCGCAGCAGTATGTTGAGGCGCTTGGATTCGGGAACGAACACCGCCGGCCGCAGCATTTCACGCACGTCGAATTCTTCTTCGCCTGCGTAGTAGTGCAGCAAATCCTTGGCGAGCAGGACGCCGAGCACGTTGTCGCGCTCGCGATCGATTACCGGGAAGCGCGAATGCGCCGTGGAAATCACCGTCGGAATGAATTTGTCCGGCGTCTCGCCAATGTCGACCACGTCCATTTCCGCGCGCGGGATCATGATGTCGCGTACCTGCATCTCCGATACCTGCATCACGCCCTCGATCATCGACAGCGCCTCGGAGTCGAGCAGATTGTGCTCGTAGGCCGAATGCAGCAGCCGCAGCAGCTGCTCGCGGTCCTCGGGCTCGCGCAGCAGCAGCGCCGACAGGCGTTCGATCAGGGAAGGTTTATGCGTTTTTTCGTCGTGCATATGTGTTTGGTGGCGGGAATCGGGCAGTGTACAGGCAGATATTATCCGCCCATCGCAGTTTGGTCATCATGCATTGCCGGCGTACGGGTCCGGAAATCCCAGTTTCGCCAGTATCCTGGTTTCCAGCGATTCCATCCGCGCTGCGGCGCGCGGCGATGCGTGATTGTATCCCTGCAGGTGCAGCGCGCCGTGCACTGCAAGGTGCGCGACATGCGCCGCCAGGGGCTTGCGCTGCGCGCGCGCCTCGCGCCGCAGTACCGGCGCGCACAGCACCAGGTCGCCTTCGAGCGCGCGACCGCGCCCGCCCGCATAGCCGAAACTCAGCACGTTGGTGGCATAGTCGCGGCCGCGGTAGGCGCGGTTGAGTTCGCGCCCCTCGGCGATGCCGACAAAGCGTACGGTGATCGCGGCGCTTTGCCCAAGCGCGGCGGACAGCCAGCGGCGCAGCCGCCGCGTGGTCGGAAGGCCGGGCGAGTTGACCGCCGTTTGCACGGTCAGTTCCAGCTTTGCCGCACGGCGTTCAGTTCTCGCTTTGCTGGCGCTCATAGGCATTGACGATGCGTTGCACCAGCGGGTGGCGCACCACGTCTTCGGAGAGGAACTGGGTGAAGGCGAGCCCGCGCACCTCGGCCAGGATGCGCCGCGCCTCCACCAGCCCGCTCTTGCTGCCGCGCGGCAGATCGATCTGCGTAACGTCCCCGGTGACCACCGCCTTGCTGCCGAAACCGATGCGCGTGAGGAACATTTTCATCTGCTCGGGCGTGGTGTTCTGCGCCTCGTCGAGAATGATGAAGGAGTGGTTGAGCGTGCGCCCGCGCATGTAGGCGAGCGGCGCGATCTCGATCGCGCCGCGCTCGAACATCTTGCCCACCTTGTCGAATCCCATGAGATCGTAGAGCGCATCGTGCAGCGGGCGCAGGTAGGGATTGACCTTCTCCGCCAGGTCGCCCGGCAGAAAGCCGAGGCGCTCGCCCGCTTCCACCGCCGGGCGCACCAGCACGATGCGCTTCACGGCGTCGCGTTCGAGCGCGTCTACAGCGCAGGCCACCGCGAGATAGGTCTTGCCGGTGCCGGCCGGGCCGATGCCGAAGGCGATGTCATGCTCGAGGATGTTCTTCATATACTCGACCTGGCGCGGCGTGCGTCCGTGCAGGTCGGGTTTGCGCGTGAGCAGCGCCGGCGCCTGCGCTGTCGCGCTGGGCTGCTGGATTTCCACCAAGCCGAGCTGCACGTCGTCGAGGGTGAGGCCGCGCTTGGCCTGATCGTAAAAGCGTTTCAGCGCGTCGGCGCCGCGCGAGGTCTGCTGCGGTTCGCCTTTGAGCACGAAACGCTCGCCGCGGCGCGCGATGGTGATATCGAGCGCAATTTCCATCTGCCGCAGATTTTCGTCGAAGGCGCCGCACAGCGTGGCGAGGCGCTGGTTGTCCACCGGGGACAGCGTGACTTCGACCGGTCTGGGCTTCATCGTCCGACGCTGGCGCCGCGCGTTGGCGGCGCAGCGAGCGCCGCTCCACCGGGCGGTGCCATGCACTCTTCGCCGGCCTGCGGCCGGACGCGGCCGCGCAGGGAATGCGCCAGTGCGGCGGTGATCTCGACCTCAACCATGCGGCCGATGAGATCGCGCGGGCCGGCAAAATTCACCATGCGATTATTGCTGCTGCGGCCGCACAGTTCGCCGGCGTTCCTTTTTGCAGGGCTCTCCACCAGCACGCGCTGGGTGCTGCCCACCATGTCTCGGCTGATCGCGCCCGCCTGGGCTTCGATCAGCACCTGCAGGCGCGCCAGGCGTGCCTGCTTTACCGGCAGCGGTGTGGCGTCGGCGAGTTCCGCCGCGGGCGTACCTGGGCGCGCGCTGTAGAGGAAGGAAAACGAGTCGTCGAAGCCGGTTTCAGCCGCCAATTCCATGGTCGCTTCGAAATCGCGCTCGGTCTCGCCGGGGAAGCCGACGATGAAGTCCGATGAAATCGAGATGCCGGGGCGCGCCGCGCGCAGGCGGCGCACGATGGACTTGTATTCGAGGGTGGTGTAGCCGCGCTTCATCGCCGCAAGTACGCGGTCCGAGCCGGATTGCAGCGGCAGATGCACATGGTTCGCCAGCGTCGGGATCGCGCCGTATGCGTCGATCAGGCGCTGGGTGAATTCCTTCGGGTGCGAGGTGGTGTAGCGCACGCGCTCGATTCCGGGAATTTCGGCAACGTATTCGAGCAGCAGCGCGAAATCCGCGTACGCGCGCGCGCCATCCCCCGCGGCGCTTTCCATGTGACCGCGATAGGCGTTCACGTTCTGGCCGAGCAGGGTCACTTCCTTCACGCCGGCCAGCGCCAACTCCGCCACATCGGCGAGCGCGTCCGCAAGCGGGCGCGAAACTTCTTCGCCCCGGGTGTAGGGAACGACGCAGAAGCTGCAGTATTTGCTGCAGCCCTCCATGATCGACACGAATGCCGATACGCCGTCGACCCTTGCCGGCGGCAGGGCGTCGAATTTCTCGATCTCGGGAAATGAAATGTCCACCTGGGGCTTGCCGGTGCGCCGGCGCGCCTCAAGCAGCGCCGGCAGACGGTGCAGCGTCTGCGGGCCGAATACCACGTCGACATACGGGGCGCGCGCGACGATGGCCGCGCCTTCCTGGCTGGCGACGCAGCCGCCGACGCCGATCAGCAGGCCGGGCCGCGCCTGTTTCAAGTGCTTTATCCGGCCGAGGTCGTGAAACACCTTCTCCTGCGCTTTCTCGCGCACCGAGCAGGTATTGAACAGGATGACGTCGGCATCTGCCGCGTCCGGCGTGGTCTGCATGCCCTCGGCAGCGGCGAGCACGTCGGCCATCTTGGCCGAATCGTACTCGTTCATCTGACAGCCGAACGTCTTGATGTAGAGCTTTCGCACCATGCTCACTGCTGCGGCTTGTCCGGCGCGGCGGCTTCTTCCGGCGTGAGCACCCAGACCCGGTGGATCTGGCCCATGGCGTCCAGAGTATATTTGACCAGCGCGCCGCGCGGCAGGCTCATCGGCACGATGAACAGGTTGTCCCGACTGCGAATTTGCGCGCCGGCCGACAGGCGCATGCGTTGGCCGTCGACTTCGACGATGCCGCCCTGAATCTGCTCGATCTGGCCGCGCTTGGCGGAATCCGGGATCTGCCGCAACTGGGCCAGGACGGAAGCCGGCAGCAGCAGGGCGCAGAGCAGCAGGGCAAGTAGCTTGGTTCGCATGGGACGGCACCGAATCGGTGAGCAGACGCTGCAGATTATAGTCGAAGCGTCGAACGGCCTGCCCGCTCCGTCCCGGCACCGGCTTTATTTCAAGGCACCATCGTAGTAGGCTGCGCCGAGTCGCGCCGTCCCGCGACTGCCCTCACGACGCCAGAGTGGCCGTCGGGGCGGTCCAAACTGCAGGGAAAATCCGGAGAATCGTGAAATGATCCTCGAAATAGCCGATATACGCGTTAAACCGGAAACCCAGGCTGAGTTCGAAGCGGCCCTGGAAAAAGGTGTCAGCAAGGTAATTGCGAACGCCAGGGGCTTCAAGGGCTACAAGCTCAACAAAGGGATCGAATCCCCGGAACGCTATGTGCTCATGATTTTCTGGGAAACGCTGGAAAATCATACCGTGGATTTCCGTCAGTCCGCGGCGTTTGCCGAATGGCGCGCGCTGGTCGGACCGCATTTCGCCGCCCCGCCTGCCGTCGAGCACTTCGAACTGCGGTCCAAATCGAAGTAAAATCCGGGCACGCTGCGGCGGCAGGTATGCGCCGGGTGGACAATATGCGCGGGAAAAGCCACAATACGCCCAAGGGTATATTCGAAGCTCCGGTCAACGGCAAGTGGTGAAGTAGCGTTTATCGTTGTATCGCTCAAGTTTTCTATTATTAACCAGGCTAGGGGGTAACCATATGAAGTTTGCAGGAATATTGGCGGTATTTGTGGCGCTGATGCTTTCGATCGGCAATGTCATGGCGGTTCCGGCGGGAAAGACACTCGAATTCAAGAGCCCGATGGGCACCGTGCACTTTGACGGAAAAACACACGCCGACAAAGGCTTGAAATGCGCCGACTGCCACACCAAACCCAAGCTGTTCGAAATGAAGCAGGGCAAGGACAAGATCACTATGGCCGCGATGAACGAAGGCAAGTTCTGCGGCGCCTGCCATGACGGCACGAAGGCGTTCAGCACCAAAACGCCGGCCGACTGTGCCAAGTGCCATAAGAAATAGCTGAACCAGCTGCGTTCGCGCAGTACGAAAAGGCGACATCCGATGTCGCCTTTTTTTTGCGCGTTTTACGCCGAGCGCAAACGAAATGGCCCTCCGGAGGGAGGGCCACAGCTACGAATATTGGTGGCGAATCCGTGATTCGAACACGGGACCTGCGGATTATGATTCGAGGGAATGGCGAAATCCATCAAAGCCCAGAATAGACAACAAAAACTGAATCAATAGCCTATTTTTCTGGGTTATTCCCGCTTCTTGCTGCTTTGTGTGCCTCAGCGTGCCATAAGTGCGCCGCGGTATATGCGCGATCTCTTCGCTTAGACGCTGCGAACCGTACGGCAAGGAGCCTTGGCGTCTGAAGGCTTGATGCAGACATGACGATTTGTTCCAGTGAGGTTGCCTGTGTTTGAAATTGGGGGGGGCGGCTGGGCCGGTTTGAAGCTCCGTTTCACTTGCGGAACACGCTGACGCCGTTGATGATTTGCGGTCCGTTTTTCAAGCCATAGCCCACGCCGGCACCCAATCCGCCTCCGGAAAATTGTCCGCTGACCGCTCCGGATACCGGATTCGTGCCGCATCCGGTGCAAGTCACCGTCGGCGCGTTCGACTTGAAGTTCGCTCCGGGAAGAATCGGCATGCCGCTGGCCGAGGCATTCATTTGTACCGCCCCGATCGCCCCCGCTGGCCCGCTCGATGCGGGCATGGCGACACCCACTGTCACGTTGACCGTCTGGTTGGTGAAATCTGCGAAGAGCGTCGGATTGGCGGTGAGATTGCCTACCACGCCGTTGTTGTCGGTGGGGGAAGTGCCGCCCGCATAGGTGTAGGTGAATGTCCCCGTGCGCGGCAGATTCACGGCCTGCGATTGCTTCGGCGACGCAAACCAGTGCAGATTGCTGGTCGTTGCCGCGGGGACCGCGCCCTGGTTGGGATTGGTGGTCACCCAACTTCCCTGCCAGCGGCCCCAACTCATGCCGGTCACCGCATCGAACCCAAACTCGACCTGCTGCGCGGCGCCCAGGTTGAACGTCGCGTTGTTGACGCTGCTCGCGCCACTGCCGTTCGACGAAGGTGTGTTGAAAAAGCTGCTCCACCCGCCCGAGCCGACGATTTGCGGATCGACTGAAATCTCCATTGCCGTCAGGTTTGCGGTGGTGGGGTAGACATAGGAAATATGCCGGTAGCCGGTTGCGGGAATCATAATCTGCACTGAGTAAGGGTCGTACATCATCCCGGCGGCGGGAGCAGTGGTCGGTACGAAGGCGGACACAAATCCGGGCGTCCCGAGGCTGGGATCGACCGCCCAGACCGACGCGGAACAATACGCGTTGGTCGGCGCGGAGAAACCCGCGCAAGGACCGCCGATGCTTCCGACTGGCAACGCAGTCGATGCCGTCCATGCCGCGCCGGTACAGGTGAATCCGCCTGCGGTGCCGGTTCCGGTGCATGCGGACCCGATGGTGGGGGTGATCCAGGTCGCGCCGTTGCAGTAGAGCGAACCCGACACACTGCCCGTCCCGGTGCATGCGCTGCCGAAAACCGCCGCTGCCGCTACCGCCGTGCCGGCGCCCGATGTCACCCAGATGCCCGCCGAGCAGGTGAAGCCGGCGACGGTGGATGTGCCGACGCAAGCCATCCCAACTGCGGGCGTCATCCAGGTCGCACCGTTGCAATACAGCGAACCTGAAACGCTTCCCGAGGTCGTACATGCCCCGCCGACGACTGCCGTGCCTCCGCCGGTCACCCAAATCCCCGCCGTGCAGGTGAAGCCGGCGACGGTAGACGATCCGATGCAGGCCGTACCGACTGTGGGCGTCAACCAGGTCGCGCCATTGCAGTAAAATGACCCGGATATGCTACCCGCTGTCGCGCATGCCGCACCTGCAGCCGCAGTCGCAGTCGTAGTGCCGGAAGTCACCCAAAATCCGGCGGAGCACGTAAAGCCAGCGACGGTCGAAGTGCCGGAACATGCCGTTCCCACTGCGGGCGTGATCCAGTTGGCGCCGTTGCAGTAATACGATCCGGATATGCTCCCGGTTCCGGTGCATGCGCCGCCTGCGACCGCGGTGCCGCCGCCCGCCGCCCACAGTCCGCCGGAGCAGGTGAAGCCTGAAACCGTCGACGTCCCGGTGCACGCCATCCCCACCGCCGGCGTGATCCAGGTCGCCCCGTTGCAGTACAGCGATCCGGATACACTGCCGGTTCCGGTGCACGCTCCGCCGACGACCGCGGTGCCGCCGCCTGACGCAACCCAGAACCCGAGCGAACAGGTGAAGCCGGCGACGCTGGAGGTTCCAGTGCAGGCGGTTCCTACCGCCGGCGTGATCCATGTTGCGCCATTGCAGTACAGCGTTCCAGCGACGCTGCCGGTTCCGCTGCAGCCGCCGCCTGCTACTGCTGTACTGCCGCCTGCCGCCCAGAAGCCGTTGGAACAGGTGAACCCGGATACCGAGGATGCGCCGCTGCACGCCCCGCCTGCCACGGGCACGGTCCAGATGGCGCCGTTGCAGTACAGTGATCCCGAGATGCTCCCGGTCCCGGTGCATGCGCTGCCGTAAGCGGCGCCGCTACCCGATGACCAGAAACCGCCTGAGCAGGTGAAGCCGCCGGCCGTTCCCGTTCCCGTGCATGCCGTCCCGATGGTGGGCGTGACCCAGGTTGCGCCATTGCAATACAGGGTACCGGATACAGTCCCGGACGCGGAACACGCGCTGCCCCAGATAGCCGAACCGCCACCGTAAGTCCACGTGCCGCCGGAACAGGTCAATCCGCCGGCAGCGTCGGTTCCCGTGCATGCAGCCCCCACCGTCGGCACGATCCAGGTGCCGCCGTTGCAGTAGAACGCTCCCGTCACTGTTCCTGCACCGGTACAGGCCCCGCCTAAAGTCGCAGCGGCACCGGTGGCGCACCAATTGTTGGCCGCGGTGCATCCGCCTGCCGTGGCCGTGTTGCACAGCGCCGGGTCGGTGGCGCATGTCCCTGTCGTCGCTCCCCCCGTCGTTCCACACCAGTTGTTTGCGGCAGTACACCCGCCAGTGCCGGCGCCGATAGTCCCGGCCGCAACCTGCGCGGCGACGCACGCGGCGTCGCAGGTTGCGGTTACGCCGCCCGACACCGGAATCGCGCACCAATTGTTCAGCGCGGTACATCCGCCGATGGAAGATGCGCCCGCAGCGACGGATGTCTGCGCGATAACGCGCGCCGCGAGGCAGGTCGCGTCGCACACGGCGGCCCCGGTCGTGACTGCGGCGGTCCCGCACCAGTTGTTCGCAGGAGTGCAGCCGCCAACGGCCGCCGCGCCGGTGGGGGTGCCGGTACCGCACCAGTTGTTCGCAGCGGTGCAACCCGCCGCTGCTGCGGCGACGCCCCCGATCGCGCACCAGTTGTTCTCAGCAGTGCAGCCGCCTGCCGCCGCGCCCGCAGCGATCACGCCGCTCGTGGTGCCGCACCAGTTGTTTGCAGCGGTACATCCGCCGGTTCCGGCGCCGATCGTTCCCGCCGCCACTTTCGCCGCCACGCAGGCAGCATTGCACGTGTCGGTCACGCCGCCCGACACCGGGATGGCGCACCAGTTGTTCAACGCTGTGCAACCGCCCGCGATACCGGTAGCGGTCCCGCCCGTCGCAACTGCTGTTTGCGCGGCCACTCGCGCGGCGACGCAGGTGGCGTCGCAAATGACGCTCGCAGCATTGGTGACCGCGGCGGTGCCGCAAAAGTTGTTTGCCGCCGTGCACCCGCCGACGTAGGCGGCGGCGGAAGGGGTGCCGGTTCCGCACCAGTTATTCGCCGCCGTACACCCGGCTGCCCCGGAAACCGCGGTGTCGACGAAGGTTGCAACCTGTCTAACTTGCGCGAACTTTGCAGCGTCCACGACAGGCGCGGTATAGGTGGGTATCGCCGGTATCGCATACGAATATGCGCCGATGCCGGCCGCGGTCGGCGCAAACGCCGGGCTAAATGCGGGTGTGGTAAACGCGGGCGCCTGAATCGTGGGTACGAACGTTGTTCCCGCCGGCATGCCCGGCGTAGCCATGGCGCCAGTCGGGGCTGCCGTGAAACTCCCCCTCGGCGCGGCAGCGCCTCCAGCCAGCGCGGAATCCATCCCTGGAGCACCGGCTATGCCGGCGGCGAATCCTGCCGGCGCTCCGGTTGTACCAGGAAGCGGTCCGGCTATTCCAGGGCCCCCACCAGCGGCGCCTGGAAACGGGCCGCCGCTGCCGGGCACTGCCCCTGCCGGTCCGGAGCCTGCCGTGGTGGCGCCGGGTGCCGTACCCGACGCGCCTGGAGCTGTTCCCGAAACCCCGGGGCTACCCCCTGCCGTACCTTGGGCCGCGCCCGCAGTACCCGCACCGGAATTCGTGCCGGCGGCGCCAGAGCCCGTTCCGCCGCTGCCTTGGGACGCGGTCTGTCCCGTGCCGCGTCCTTGCGCCGTGCCTGTGGCGCCGCCTTCGCCGCCTGCCGCCTCCGTCCTGCCCGACGTACCCGCGGAATCTTGCGCGCCACCTTGCTGCTTTCCGTCTGCAGCGGCGCCACCGGCAGCGGCGCCTGCTGCGGACTTGTCCTCGGGTTGCGCTTTCGCCTGCTCCTTGCCGCCGGCAGCCGGTTTTTCCGCGGCTTGCTGTTGCTGCTGTTGCTGCTGTTGCGGCCGCGGCGCGGCGGCGGTGGCGGACTGCAGCATGAAGGCGGGCGTCGGCACGAAGCGCATCGACCCGGTCGGATTGACCTGCACGGTCTGTCCGGGAGCGGTTACTAGCGTGCGTATGGTGCCGCTCAAGTCGACGGCGGTGACGGTGTGGCTTCCCTCTATAGTGTAGTTAAGCGTTACCCTGTTGGTTGGCGAGAAGTTCAACACGTTGCCCGAGCCGCGAATGCCTATCGTCGCCGTGGGCGTGGTCATTTTGAACTTCTCTTTGTTGAAGCCGGCAATCGCCCCGGTAAAGGCGCGGAACGTGCCTTTCACCAGGGACAGGACCGCGTTGCTCGAGGCGTCGGGCTTGCTGCCGTACTGGTATTGTTCGATGCGCAGTTCGGTATCCGGGCGCACCGAGATGAACGCCCCGTCGCTCAAGCGCAACTGCGCCGTGCCGTCGCTGCCGGACACGATGGACTCTTTCTCCTCCACCTCGCTGCCGCGAGCCGCCTTGCGCTCGCCCGCTGCGCTCACGATGCGCACGTCGCCCATCACAAAATTGAACTTGCCCGCCGCTGCAACGCTTTCGGCAACCGGCAACACCGCGAGCGATATGAACAAGACGATTCGTTGCAGCAGGTTTGCGTTCATGTGCGAGCCCTACAAATAAAGCGACAGTCCTAGAAATCCCTGCGCAGCGAGATGGTGCTGTCGTTGCGGCGATATTCGTACAAGGACAGATTTGAACTGTTCTCTGTCCTGGAAACCGTACCCTTGAATGACCATTTCTTCCAAGGCCGCGTGGTGACGCCGATGCTCAGGTTCTGTGTCCGGTCGCGGGCGAAAAAGTCGACAAGGCCGGGAGAGCGCGCGCCCGGGCTATCGTCGCGCCGGAAGGCCCATGCGCCGGATGCGAAAAAGTCCACGTCTTGAATGGGCGAAACTTGAAAATACAACAGGGCGCCGGTGATGGTGTTCCCCATGTTGGCGCCCGTTTCGATGTTCACCGGCCGCAGCGCCTTGTCCACCGCCCTATTGATATTGGCGAACAGCAGCGGATTGGCCTTGCCCTCGAACGCGTGCAGCCAGGAAGCATTGAGCGAAACCTGATCGGTATCCTGCGTTCGCGTTGTCTCCGTAAGGTAGCGCGGCTTGCTCAATCCTAGCGCCCATCCCATCTGGTCGCGCGCGCCGAAGCTATGCTTCCATTCGGCGGTGACGCCGGCCGTATCGCGAAAGCTGTTCGACGGCAGCGCCGGCTGCGGGGGCGGAAAGCCCGACTGCCGGAATTGCCCGAACGTGCCGGTGATGCGATACCTGTCGTCGCCGTTGACCACGCCGACGCCTACACGCAAATCTAGGGTCAGGTTGTTCATTTCCTCGAGGTTGTTGTAGATGCGCTGCTTCACGTCGCCGCCAGCGAATAGGCTGATTCCGCGCTCTTCGTTCACCAGGCGGTTCATGTCGACCCCGCTGGAAACGCCCGAGTAATAGCCGTTGTAGTGCAGCGAACTGCCGGTCGGCCGGTATTGCAGCGCCAGCAATTCCGCCGGCGTCCTGCCTAGAATGCCCGCCACGCCACCGACGTTGTCGGGGGTTGCGGCGGTGATGTTGCTATCGTAGCCGATGTTCGTTTCGACATAGGCGCTCACCTGTTGCATCTTGGCCTTCTGGCGTTCCGCTATGGCGTCGAGGTGCTTCCTGATCACCGCCGCTGTCGCTTCGGGTGGTTTCTGCGAGAGGACGGTGTTGAACTCGGTCTTGGCGAAGTCGTCGCTGCCCATGGCGAAATAGGCGCGTGCCAGGTCGAGGCGCGCCCCGGCGAAATTCGGATTGACTGCGAGGACGCGCTCGAACGCTATGGTGGCGCGGTCGGGTTTACCGCTGTCGAGAGCGGCGATGCCGAGCAAGTAGTCGAACGCGATCTCGCCCGAATAGTCGCCCTCTTTCGGTTCGAGCAGCTTGTATGCGTCTATCTGCTTGCCGCGCTTGATCAGTGCGTCGGCTTCGCGCAGCAAATTGTCCAGCGTGTCGCCCGGCGTGGCAAGCTGCGCCTGTACGTTGCTGAACGAAAAGATCAGAACGACGAGGACGCAAACCAGGCGAAACGATTTCATGATCGCGGCTCTTGGTTTGGATAAACGATTGGACAATACAGTATAAAATGTTTCGTTACAATATATTGAATAGTTGAATTAATGTTGTTTAGAGGATTAGCGGCGCTGACCTGCAGGATTTAGCCCATCCCAATTGTATTCTCGTTGCAGGTCAAGTGGTCGCTGGAAGTGGTGGGCAAAAACGGCTCAATTCCGCAGTCCTGGTGGGATGCTCATCGGACGCGAGTGAGTAGTTTTGCTGCGCTGAAATGACAATGCCCAATCGATGTAACTCATTGATTGGGCATTGGGATTGGTGGCGAATCCGTGATTCGAACACGGGACCTGCGGATTATGATTCCGTCGCTCTAACCGGCTGAGCTAATTCGCCGAACGGAAGGCGCGGATTATCCTCGTGCGGGGCGGTTTGTGTCAAGCGACCGTCCGGCTATCCGGCTGAATCCAGAAAGAAAAAATATCCGGCCGCAAGCGGCGGCGCACCGTCCCGACGCCCGGATGCGGCCGCAAGCCGGGATGCCGCTTTATCGCGTTGCGCAGCGGGACTTTGCGATTAAAATTCCACCATGGACTTCGACATTGTCATCGTCGGCGCGGGCCTGGTCGGCGCGAGTTTTGCTATGGCCCTGCGCGGCGCCGGGCTCAAGCTCGCGTTGGTCGAAGCGCAGGCGCCGGAGCCGGCCGGCGCTGACTGGGACAGCCGCATCTATGCCGTCAGCCCCGGCAGCGCGGCTTTCCTGCAAGAGCTCGGAATATGGAAGCGGCTCGATGCGGAACGCGTATGCGCCGTGCGCGAAATGCACGTTCATGGTGACGCCGCTGGCGCACAGCTGCGATTTTCCGCCTATGAGGCTGGCGTGCCGGAACTCGCGGCTATCGTGGAGAGCCGGCGTTTGCAAGCGGCGCTGTGGCTGGGGCTCGAGCATCAACACAACTTCGAACTGTTCTGTCCAGAGCGCTGCCTGGAGTTGCAGTTGCGCGATGACGCGGCGGAACTCACGCTCGCGGGCGGCAGAACCCTGCGCGCGCGGCTGCTGGTCGCCGCCGACGGCATGCATTCCTGGGCGCGCAAGGCCGCGGGGATCGAAGCCAGCCTGAAGCCCTACGGCCAGATGGGCGTGGTGGCGAATTTCGCCTGCGCGCGGCCGCACTACGACACTGCCTGCCAGTGGTTCCGCGACGATGGCGTGCTTGCCTATCTGCCGTTGCCGGGACAGCGCATGTCCATGGTATGGTCCACACCCGATGCGCACGCGGCGGAACTCCTCGCCCTGTCTGCGGACGCCCTGTGCGCCCGGGTAGCTGCGGCGGGCGAAGACCGGCTCGGTGCGCTCGAACTGCTCAGCCCTGCGGCCGGATTCCCGCTTGCGCGGCAGCATGCGGCGCGCCTTGCCGCGCCGCGCGTCGCTCTGATCGGCGACGCCGGCCACGTCCTGCATCCGCTGGCCGGGCAGGGCGTCAATCTGGGCTTCGGCGACGCGCGCGAACTGGCGGCGCTGCTGCAGAAGCGTGAAATATTCCGCGATCCCGGCGATATTCGCCTGCTGCGGCGCTATGAGCGCGCGCGCGCCGAGGATATACTCGCGCTTTCCCTGGTGACCGACGGACTGCAGCGCCTGTTCGCGCTGCACGGCGGCGCCGTCGCAAAACTGCGCAACACCGGGTTGAACTTAACCAATGCTCTGCCGGTCGTAAAGAACCTGCTAATCCGCCGCGCCCTGGGCTGAGCGCAACACACAACGCTTAAGGAAGACCATGTTGAAACGCATATTGACTGTTGCGCTGCTCGCACTGGGGCTGGCGCTTGCTCAGGCGCACGCTGCCGAACCCGCGGGCAAACTCACCACCGAAACCATCATCAAGCGCACCCTCGAGGGGCGCCTTGGCGGTGCCAAGATCGATAGCGTGAAGAAGACGCCTTATCTGGGCCTGTATGAAGTGGTCGTGGACAACCAGATCGTCTATACCGACGAGAAGATGAACTACATCTTCAGCGGCGAGATCATCGACGGCAAGAACATGCAAAACATGACCAAGACGCGGATGCTGGAACTGTCCAGCATCAAGTGGGAAAGCCTGCCGATGGACGCCGCGTTCAAGACGGTGCGCGGTAACGGAAAGCGCATGCTGGCGGTCTTCGTCGATCCCAACTGCCCGTACTGCAAGCGTTTCGAGAAAGACCTGACCAAGGTCGACGATATTACCGTCTATACTTTTCTCTTCCCGATACTGTCGCAGGACTCGCATGACAAAGCGAAGGCGGTGTGGTGTTCGGCTGACAAATCCAAGGCCTGGAACGATCTGATGCTAGACGGGAAGGTGCCGGTCGCAGGACGCTGTGACACGCCGATCGAGAAGAACCTGGAGTTCGCGCGCAAGAACAATATCACCGGCACGCCGACGCTGTTCTTTGCGAGCGGCGCGCGAATCCCCGGCGCGGTCTCTGCGGAGCAACTGGAAAAGCTTCTGGCACAAAACGGAAAGTAGGCGCCGGGTTTGCTCGGTCTCTAGCGGGCGGGCGGATAGTCCCGCGGCAGCAACACCCAAATTTTAGCGCTCTGGCGCATGCGCCCGGCCTGGGCGCCGGCGGCATCACCGAAACCCCAGAAAAAATCCGCGCGCACCGCGCCGCGAATCGCGCCGCCGCTGTCCTGCGCTAGCACCAGTCGTGCAAGCGGGCGGTCGCTGCCGGGCCAGGTAGTGGAGAGGAACACCGGCGCGCCGAGCGGAATGTAGCGTGGATCGACCGCGATCGAGCGCTCCGGCGTGAGTGCCACGCCCAGCGCTCCGATCGGGCCCTCCGCAGCGCCGTCCTGGCTGCCCGCCACTTGCGGCAATTCGCGGAAAAAAACATAGCTCGGATTCTGATTCAGCAAGGCATCCAGTTTCGCCGGATTGGCCGCGCCCCAGGCCTTGATGCCCTGCATCGAGGCTTGTTCCAGCTTCAGTTCACCCTGTTCGACCAGATAGCGTCCGATCGACTTGTAGGGCTGGCCGTTCTGGTCGGCGTAGCCTACGCGTACCAATTCCCCCGTGGGCAGCCGCACCCGGCCCGAACCCTGGATCTGCAGAAAGAACAGGTCCACCGGATCGTCCACCCAGAGCAATTCCCTGCCGGCGAGCGCAGGCAGTCCGCGTTCGATTTCGGCGCGCGCGTAATACGGCACCACGCGGCGGCCTTCGAGTCGACCGCGCAGGCGCAGGTGCTTCAGTTCCGGGTTGACATCGGACAGGTCGATGCTCAGCAGATCCGCCGGCGCAGCGTAAATCGGATAGCGGTACAGCCCTTCCTTCCTGCGGTTGCCGCGCAGCAGCGGTTCGTAATAGCCGGTGGCCAGGCCTTGCACCTCGCCATCGGAGCCGGCGACGCGATATGGCAGGAAATGCGCCTCGAAGAAATCGCGCACCGATGCGGCCGGCGCAAGCTGTTCAGCCAGCGTGCAGCTCTCGCGCCAGGCAGCCTGAGCTTTCAGCTTGCTGCAGCTGCGCAGAAACGCCTGCCATGCGGCGCGCGGATCGTCATCACTCCAGCCCGTCAGATCGGACCAGTTCACCGCCTCCAGGGTCTTCGCCTTCGGCAGCTCCGGCGCGACCGTAGGGCACACCGGGCAAACCGGGCAGGGCGCGGCTGCGGGGCAGGCGCGGGCAGTCTCGGGCGGGACCGCGGGCTGACTCGCACAACCGGCGATCACGGCAAGCAATGCCGCGCCGGCGATCCGGCGCCACTGCTTCATGACGCGGGCCGGCGCACAGAGAACGTGGCAGCGCATGTGGATATTCCTGCCTGAATCAGGCTTCGCCTCGGGAGCGGTGCTGCTGATCGTCTGGTGGACCTGGCCGCGCGCGGAAAAAAGGGATGACGGTGAACAGAGGTAGGAGGGGCGCCCTCGCCCCGATCGGTGCCACATTGAAGTGCGATCGGCCCGGGGGCGGGCCTCCCACGACCCCGGCGCGATTGCACGAGGCATACTCGCGGCGGCCTCACCACTTCCGGCATCTGTCCCTAGTGCAGCACGCGCGGCACCGACAGCGTGAATTCCGGAATCGGCGCGTCGAACTGGGTGCCGTCTTCGGCCACCATCTGGTAGCTGCCGCACATGGTGCCGACCGGCGTGGCGAGGGCGGTGCCGCTGGTGTACTCGAATTTCTCGCCCGGCTTGAGCAGGGGCTGGGCGCCGACTACGCCCAGGCCGCGCACTTCCTGCACCTGATTGTGCGAGTCGGTGATGATCCAGTGGCGGCTGATCAGCTGTGCCGGCATGGTGCCGCTGTTGCGGATGGTCACGGTGTAGGAAAAAACGAAACGATCTTTCGCCTCGTCCGACTGGTCGGCTATGTATTGGGTTGTGGCGGAGATGCTGACGTCGTATTTCTTGGCGGATTCCATGGTGCGATTTTACACCGCGCCGGCCGCGCCTGCCGGCAGCTGCCAAGGATTTTTGGCGCAGGCTCGGGTGAGCGGGTAAAATGTGCCGGGATATTCCTGCACAGCAAAAAAAATCACTCATGCCCAGTTACCGCATCGCGCCGAGCATACTTTCCGCCGACTTCGCCCGCCTGGGCGAGGAGGTGACCAATGTGATCGCCGCGGGCGCCGACATGATTCATTTCGACGTGATGGACAACCATTACGTGCCCAATCTGACCATAGGCCCGCTGGTCTGCGAGGCGATCCGGCCGCTGACCAAGGCGCCGATAGACGTGCACCTGATGGTGAAGCCGGTGGACCGGATAGTCCCCGATTTCGCGCGCGCCGGCGCCAACATCATCAGTTTCCATCCTGAGGCAAGCGAGCATATCGACCGTACCATAGGGCTGATCCAGGAACACGGCTGCAAGGCTGGCCTGGTGTTCAACCCGGGCACGCCGCTGGATTATCTCGATCATGTGCTGTACCGGCTCGATCTGGTGCTGATCATGTCGGTCAACCCGGGATTCGGCGGCCAGAAGTTCATCCCGCATGCGCTCGCGAAACTGGCAGAAGTCCGCCGCCGCATCGACGCCAGCGGGCGCGACATCATGCTCGAAGTCGACGGCGGCGTGAAAGCGGACAACATCGCCGAGATCGCGCGCGCCGGCGCCGATACCTTTGTCGCGGGCTCCGCCATTTTCGGCGCCAAAGACTACAAGGCGGTCATCACCGCGATGCGTGCGGCGATCCAGTCCGCCTAGGTCCGGCATGCCGCCGCCGGGACGCGGCGTCGCCGCCGTGATGATCGATCTGGACGGCACGCTGCTGGACACCGTTCCCGACCTCGCCGCCGCGGCCGGGCGCACGCTGCTGGCTCTGGGCCTGGCGCTGCGCGCCACGGACGAAATCCGCAGCTACATCGGCAGGGGCATACCGAATCTGGTGCGGCGCTGCCTCGAGGCGAGCGCCGGGGCGGCGCGCGCCGAAGCGCTGCAGGCCGAGGCGCTGGCGCTGTATCAGGAGTTTTATTTCGAGGAATCCGGCCGGCGCACCGCGGTGTATCCAGGCGTGGTGGAGGGGCTGGAGCGCCTACTCAGCCTGCGATTGCGCCTGGCCTGCGTCACCAACAAGGCGGCGCGCTTTACCCTCCCGCTGCTGGATCGCATGGGCCTGGCCGCCTATTTCGAGCTGGTGGTGAGCGGCGACACGCTCGCGCGCAAAAAACCCGATCCGATGCAGCTCCTGCACATTTGCAAGACATTCGCGCTTGCGCCGGACGCAGCGCTGTTGATCGGCGATTCGGCCAACGATGCCCAGGCGGCGCGTGCGGCGGGCTGCCCGGTAATGTGCGTTTCCTATGGCTACAGCGAGGGCGGGAACGTGCAGGATCTGGACTGTGATGCTATAGTTGGCTCCCTGACAGAAGCTGCCGAAATGCTTGGGAGCACACGGTCGTGATACCCGCAACATCCGGAAATCAGGCGCGTTTCGCCTGGGAAAGCTGGCGCTGCTGGCGCCCCTAGCCACGTACATGGGACGCATGCCGACTCGCATGCGATGCAGCACCCGCCCGTAGCTGTTTTTCCGGATCGTTTTTGGAGTAGTCATGACCGAAGTCGAATTCAAGCGCCTTGGCGCGCAGGGTTTCAACCGTATCCCCGTGGTGCTCGAAACCTTCGCCGATCTCGATACGCCGCTGTCGATTTACCTCAAGCTGGCCAACAAGCCTTATTCCTACCTGCTCGAATCGGTGCAGGGCGGCGAGCGCTTCGGCCGCTATTCCTTCATCGGCCTCGCCTCGTCCACGCGCATCAACGTGCAGGCAGGCACGGTGCTGGTGCTGTCGGGCAATCGCATCGCCGAGCGCTCCGACGCGGCCGATCCGCTGGCGTTCATCAATGGCTATCTCAAACGCTTCAAGGTGGCGGCACTGCCCGGGCTGCCGCGCTTCTGCGGCGGGCTGGTCGGCTGCTTCGGCTACGACACGGTGCGCTACATCGAGCCGCGCCTCGCGGCGAGCGCGCCGCCTGACGCGCTGGGCACGCCGGACATTCTGCTGATGCTGTCGGAAGAGGTCGCCATCGTCGACAACCTGTCCGGAAAACTGACGCTGGTGGTGTACGCCGAACCGGAAGTCCCCGGTGCGTATCAAAAAGCCAAGACCCGGCTGCGCGAACTGCTCGCCGCCCTGCGCGCGCCGGTGCAGATTCCGGCCGAGTCGGCGCAGCCGGCGGCGCAGGCGCAATCGGCGTTCGGCGAGGCCGGTTACAAGGCGGCGGTGGAGCGGGCCAAGCGCTACATCTACGACGGCGACGTGATGCAGGTGGTGCTGTCGCAGCGCATGTCGGTCCCGTTCGCGGCTGAACCGCTCGCGCTGTACCGGGCGCTGCGCACGCTCAACCCTTCGCCCTACATGTTCTACTTCGATTTCGAGGACTTCCACGTGGTCGGCGCCTCGCCCGAGATTCTGGTGCGCCTCGAGGGCGGCAAGGTGACGCTGCGCCCGATCGCCGGCACGCGCCCGCGCGGCAAGACGGTGGAGGAGGACGCGGCGCTCGCGGCCGAGCTGCTGGCCGATCCGAAGGAGCGCGCCGAGCACGTCATGCTGATGGACCTGGGCCGCAACGACGTCGGCCGCGTGGCCGCGACCGGCAGCGTGCGCGTCACCGAGAACATGGTGATCGAACGCTATTCGCATGTAATGCACATCGTTTCCAACGTCGAGGGCAGTCTGCGCGAAGGGCTGGACGCGATGGCAGTGCTGCGCGCGAGCTTTCCCGCCGGCACGGTGTCGGGCGCGCCGAAGGTGCGCGCGATGCAGATCATCGACGAGCTCGAGCCGGTGAAGCGCGGCATCTATTCCGGGGCGGTGGGCTACCTTGGATTCCACGGCGACATGGACCTCGCCATTGCGCTGCGCACCGCGCTGATCAAGGACGGCGTGCTGCACATGCAGGCCGGTGCCGGCATCGTCGCCGATTCCGACCCGGCCTCGGAATGGAAGGAAACCCTGTCCAAGGCGCGTGCCGTGCTGCGCGCGGCGGAAATGGCCGCCGCCGGCCTCGACACCAGGCTGGAGGGCTGATCGTGCTGCTCATGATCGACAACTACGATTCCTTCACCTACAACCTGATGCAGTATTTCAGCGAGCTGGGCGAAGAGGTGCGGGTCGTGCGCAACGACGCGATAGACCTCGCCGGAATAGCCGCGCTGGCGCCGGCGCGCATCGTCATCTCTCCCGGTCCGTGCACGCCCAAGGAAGCCGGCGTCTCCGTGCCGCTGGTGCGCGAGTTCGCCGGCAAGCTGCCCATCCTCGGCGTTTGCCTCGGGCAACAGGCGATAGGCGAGGCGATGGGCGGGCGCGTCGTGCATGCGGGCCGGGTGATGCACGGAAAGACCTCGGACATCCGCCACACCGGAAAAGGCGTGTTCGCCGGCCTGCCCTCGCCGTTTCGCGCGACCCGCTATCATTCGCTGGCGATCGAGCGCGCGTGCCTGCCCGCCTGCCTCGAAGTCACCGCCGAGAGCGAAGACGGCGAAATCATGGGGGTGCGGCATCGCCAGTTTGCGCTCGAGGGTGTGCAGTTCCACCCCGAGTCGATACTCACCGAGAACGGCCACGCCTTGCTGAAGAACTTTCTACGACAGGAATGAAACCATGTCCATGACGCCACAGGAAGCGCTGCAGCGCGTGATCGAGCACCGCGAGATTTTCCACGACGAAATGCTCGATCTGATGCGCCAGATCATGAGCGGGCAGCTTTCCCCGGTCATGATCTCCGCGATCACCATCGCGCTGCGGGTGAAGAAGGAGACCATAGGCGAGATCACCGCAGCGGCACAGGTGATGCGCGAGCTCGCGACCCGGGTCGAGGTAAAAGACGCGGACAATCTGGTCGACGTGGTCGGCACCGGCGGCGACGGCGCGCGCACCTTCAACATCTCCACCGCGGCGATTTTCGTCGCCGCGGCTGCCGGGGCACGCGTGGCCAAGCACGGCGGGCGCGCGGTGTCCTCGCAGTCGGGCAGCGCCGATGTGCTCGAGGCGCTTGGCGTCGGCATCAATCTCAAGCCGCAACAGGTGGCGCAGTGCATCGACGAGCTCGGCGTCGGTTTCATGTTCGCCCCCAATCACCATAGCGCGATGAAGCACGCGGCGCCGGTGCGGCGCGAACTCGGCGTTCGCACGATATTCAATATTCTCGGGCCGCTTACCAACCCTGCCGGCGCGCCGACCCAGCTCATGGGTGTATTCCATCCGGACCTGGTCGGGATACAGATCCGCGTGCTGCAGCGCCTAGGGGCGCGCCACGCGATGACCGTGTTCGGTCTGGAGGGGCTGGACGAGATATCTGTAAGCGGCAAGACCATGATCGGCGAGTTCAAGGACGGCCGCATTGAGGAGTACACCGTGCACCCCGAGCGTTTCGGCCTGCCGCTGCACGATCCGCGCGCGCTTTGCGTGGAAACGGTGGAGCAGTCCAGCGCCATGGTGCTGGGCGCGCTCGAAAACAAGCCCGGCGCTGCGCGCGACATCGTCGCACTCAACGCCGGCGCCGCGATCTATGTTGCGGACAAGGCCTCGAACATGGAACAGGGCGTGGAAATGGCGTTCGAAGCCATTGCGAGCGGTGCGGCGCGCGCCAAGCTGGACAAGCTTGCGCAGCTGACGCAACAGTTGGCTTAGCCCGCCTGAATCGGCGGATGACCTCGACGTAGGTTTCTCGCTTACCGCGTCTGGGTATGATATATTATCATACTCTGGAGGTGCGGCATGAGCAGCATCAAAGTGGCAATTACCCTCGACCGTGAAACACTCAACCGCGTTGATGGTTTGGTTTCGAGGAGCGTCTTCCCGAGCCGTAGTCGAGCGATTCAGACGGCTGTAGCCGAGAAACTCGCGCGGATGGAGCGCAGCCGGCTCGCGTCCGAGTGTGCAAAGCTCGACCCGAAGTTCGAAAAAGCCCTTGCCGAAGAAGGCTTGGGCCAGGAGCTCGAGGCGTGGCCCAAATATTGAGGGGCGAAATTCGCTGGGCCGACCTTAATCCTGTCCGTCGACGCGAACAGGCCGGCTTGCGCCCGGTTCTGATCCTCAGCCACGACGTGTTCAACGACCGCTCCGGCACAGTCATCGCGGTAGCATTGACCAGCCAGCCTCAACGTGCCGACTTCCCGCTCACGCATGAGCTCCGGACGCCAAAGCTGGCAAAACGGTCCTGGGTCAAGATCAGCCAGATTCGCACGCTTTCTGTCGATCGCATAGGGGCGAGGCTAGGTCGGGTTGCGCCTGAAGAGCTTGGTCATGTCGTCGAGGGCCTAAATGAAATCATCGGAATCTAGCCCATCAGGAAATACGAAAAATCTCGACGCGGCTTAAGTTAGAATCCGTCCTTCGGCTGATCTCCCCGAGGCCATGAAGCAATATTCCATCCTTTACGAAGCGATCGACGATCCCGGCTTTCCGCTTGGCTATTTCTGTGCCCATATTCCCGCGCTCGATCTCGCTACGCACGGGCTGGGGATCGACGGCGCCAAGGCCGCAGCCAGCGAGTTGATCGAGGTCTGGATCGAAACCAAGCGTCGGAACGGCGAGATAGATCTCAAGCAGGCTGGTCTGTCGGAAGAGGAATTCAGCAGGCTGTGAACAGCCCTCCCGCCGACGTCCTCGGAAAAATTCTCGCACACAAAGCTGAGGAAATCGCGCTGGCGAAAAAGCGCCGCGACTCCACCGTGCTGCGCCGCGACGCTGAAGCGATGCCGCCGCCGCGCGATTTCGTAGCCGCGCTCAGGGCGAAGATCGCGGCCGGCGAGGCCGCAGTGATCGCCGAGATCAAGAAGGCGAGCCCGAGCAAAGGGCTGCTGCGCGCGGACTTCGACCCGGCCGCGATCGCGGCGAGCTATGCCGCGCACGGTGCAGCCTGCCTTTCGGTATTGACCGATCGTGAATTCTTTCAGGGGGCGCCGGAATACCTGGGCGAAGCGCGCGCCGCCTGCGCCTTGCCTGTGCTGCGCAAAGACTTCATGCTCGATGCCTACCAGGTGTACGAGGCGCGCGCGCTGGGCGCGGACTGTATCCTGCTGATCGTCGCGGCCCTCGAGCTTGCGAATATGCGGGAACTGGAGGCGCTCGCGCACGAGCTGGGCATGGCGGTGCTGATCGAAGTGCACGACGCCGCGGAGCTCGATGCCGCGCTCAGGCTGGCCACGCCGCTCGTCGGCGTCAACAATCGCGACCTGCGCACTTTCGAGACGCGACTGGCGACCACGCTGGAACTGCTGCCGCTGATCCCGCCGGGGCGCCTGGTCGTCACCGAAAGCGGCATCCTCGGACGCGCGGACGTGGCGTTGATGCGCGAGCACGGCGTGCAGGCTTTCCTCGCCGGGGAGGCGTTCATGCGCGCCCTGGACCCCGGGGCGGAGCTGGAAAGCATGTTTGGGTCGGACTGATCCTACCCATGGTTGCTGGGCACTCTGGAAAGGGCATACTATCCCTTGACGTTACTAGCGTATTGGGATAAGGTTTCCCGGTGATCCAGTCATTCAAATGTGCGGACACGGAAAACTTGTTCAACGGCCGGCGCGTGGCGCGGTTCGCCAACATTGCCGCTCCGGCGATGCGCAAGTTGCAGCAGGTCAACGCTGCGGCATCGATCACGTTCCTGCGCGTGCCGCCGCAGAATCGGCTGGAGCAACTGAAGAAGGAGCGCAAAGCTCAATGGAGCATCCGCATCAACGATCAGCTTCGCGTGTGCTTCGAGTGGCGCGACGGGCATGCCTGGCGCGTTGAGATTGTGGACTACCACTGAGGAGAAAAAACATGCCGCGTAAGGTACCGCTGGCTACGCCCGGCGAAATATTGCTCCATGATTTTCTCGAACCCATGGGTATTACTCAGTACCGTCTCGCCAAGGAAATCGGAGTGCCGCAACGCCGCATTGGCGAGATCGTGGCCGGGCGCCGCTCGATTACTGCCGATACCGCTCTGCGTCTGGCTGCGTTTTTCGGCACCGACGCACAGAGCTGGATCAATCTGCAAAGCCACTACGATACGGAAACGGCGCGCGATGCCATGGAAGAAACGCTCTCCCGGATTCGACGCTGGGATGCGTTGTCGGCTGCTTGAAAGACCTGGCCGGAGAAGAAGGTCGGGTAATCGGTGTCTGACCCCAACAACCTCGGTCGCCGCACAGCCGCCGGGGTAATTGCATCTGATCCCAATAACTCGATGACACGCTGGGTCGATTTTGACGACGACGACGCAGTCTTGCCATCTCCCGCGACGGCGTTTATACTTCGTTTAAACTCGATCGAGGAGCTGAATCATGTCCGAAGCCATTCTTGATATCAAACACTGGGGCAACAATCTTGGCGTTCGTTTGCCTGCCATCGTGGCGCGGGAGGCTCATCTGCATGCCGACCAGCGAGTACGAGTTTGCGTCGAGGATGGACGCGTCATTATTACGCCGGTATCCGGCGCTGCGCCGACCCTGGCACAGCGGCTGGCTCGTTTCGACCCGATCAGACACGGTGGCGAGGCCATGAACAGCGAGAAACTGGGAGCCGAGCGTTGGTAGTCGCCAAGAGGAGACCGGCATGGATACCGGACCGGCAGGACGTGATCTGGATCGACTGCAACCCACATGCCGGAAGGGAGATGCGCGACCGGCATCCTTTCGTAGTGTTGTCTCCCCGCGCCTTCAACGAACGTACTTCCCTCGTTATCGGCCTGCCCATGACCACGGCCGAATACAATATCGACAATCCATTCGCGGTCGCGGTGGGCATCGCCAAGGGTGGCAAGGTAAGCAGGACAAGCAGGACAAGTTATGTTCTGTGCCACCAGCCGAAATCCTTTGACTGGCGCGTGCGCAAAGCAAGGCCTCATCCGTCAAAGCGACTGCCGGATGCGCGATTCGCCGAGATTCGCGCAATACTGAATCAGATTGTGCAGTTGGCGTAAAGCGAGTTCACTGGCCCGCTTGCAGTGGGTCAATAAAAACGGCCACCCGAAGGTGGCCGTTGTGCTTTCAGATCGACCGGGGTCGATTAGAACGCGTGCTGCAGGCCGAGTTGGATTGTGCTCGGATCGTAGCCTGCGGCACCGAGGGATGGCGCGCCAAAAAATGACTTAGTTGCAGCGCTGTCGTTGGTCATCTTGGCGTAGGTACCGTACAGGACGGTGCGTTTGGACATCGGATGCACGTAGCCCAGGGACCACAGTTTGGAGTCGGCGCTAGACGTCAGCTTGTTATGCAAGCCGTTGTACGACAACTTGACCGAGTCTTTGCCGAATACGGGCACGGTAGCGCCCGCGGTCCAGACGCGGAGTTCGGAAGCCGCGAACGACGGAGCCGCGTTGCCCGCGGGAGCATCGTTCTTGTTGGTCTGATAGCCAACGTTAATCGCGACGACCTTAAAATCATACGATCCAGCGAACGCCGTGGTCTTCTGAGTAGTAACACCCGTATTCACTGTGTTTACCGCCATGGCCTTCTGCGCGCCATAGCCCAGGCCCAAGGCCAGCGGACCGTTGGCATAACGCACGTTCACACCAACGTGACGGCCCAGATCCTTAGGATCGACGGTAGATTCCTGGTACACGCTGCCTGTGGAGCCGTTTAGAGGAGACGCGGCAGTCGTATCGTTGAGCGCGGCTTGCGCTGTCGCGCCAGTCGCGCCGGTATCGCCCATCGAATACATCACGGCGGCACTGAAGCCGTTCATGTTGGCCGAGTCAAAGCGGATCGAGTTGTTGGCGCGGGTCACGCCCGTGTTCGTCAACGCGTAGGCCGTACCGTAACCCGCAACGCGGAAGATGTCATTGGCGCCCTGGATGCTAAACACCGGGGTGTACTGGCGTCCGAAGTTTACTTCGCCCCAGTTTCCGCTCAGACCGACGGTCGAGACACGCTGGAACAGTTGGTTGGCCGAGTTGTCGAGCATGCCGGCGTCCGAGCGAATTCCCATCTCCAGCATGAAGTTGGCCTTCAAGCCGTTGCCCATGTCCTCTGAGCCTTTGAAGCCGAGACGCTCCGTGGTGTAGCCGCTGCCCTGAATCTGTGCGACATTGCCCTTACCGTAGTTCCCACTGCTGAATGCCTGGTCAATGACGCCGTAGATCTGCACTTGCGACTGCGCGAACGCCGGCGCCGACACAAGGCTCGCTACTGCCAGAGCGATGAGTTTCTTTTGCATACCGTAATCTCCTTGTTAGTTTGAATAGAGCCAGCATCAATGACACCACGTGGTTGGCCACTGCTGCCGCACTTTCCCGCGCCTCCCAATTGGGAGTTGCTGGGCGGATTCTCACTCAAATAGCGCCCGGCGCAACGTGTTTTCTGCGAAACCCACGTAGAAAGCACAATTTCTGTTGTTTTTTTGCAACAATCAAATGTCGAGGGTGAAGGCGACGAGCCAAAAACATGATTTTGCAAGACTTTGAACGGCACCAGTCGGGCAGGAAGCTATCCGCTACAATGCAAATCGTTCTTGGCTCGGACTAGATATTGCAATGCTAACAGGCATCGACAAGATGATCGTCGAATTCGACAAAGTCCTGCGCACCCTCGCGGCCGGCGCGGTGTCGGCGCGGCCTTTGCCGGGCGGCGCGCTGGCGGAAGCCGAACTCTCCGAACAGGAGAAGCGCCACGCGGCTTCCTTGATGCGGGTGAATCACTGCGGCGAAGTTTGCGCGCAAGCCCTGTACCAGGGACAGGCGCTATCCTGCGATGAGCCGACGGTGACGCGTGCGCTGGCGCAGGCTGCGCGCGAGGAAACTGAGCACCTGGCGTGGACGCAGCGGCGTGTGGAGGAACTGGGCGGACGACTGAGCCTGCTCAATCCGCTCTGGTACGCCGGCTCGCTCGCATTGGGCTATACGGCGGGCAGGTTTGGCACGCGCTGGAACCTGGGGTTTCTGGCAGAGACCGAACGACAGGTCGAAGCGCATCTCGAGGGCCATCTGGAGCGCCTCGCGCCGCAGGACGCGAAAACCCGCGCTATTGTCGTGCAAATGAAGCAGGACGAAAGCGACCATGCTAAAGCGGCCAACGCGCTGGGTGCGGCCGAGTTGCCCGAACCGGTAAAGCGAGCGATGCGCGCCTCTGCGCGCTTAATGACCCGGCTTTCCTACTGGGTTTGAATTACCCGGTCACGAGTTCGTAGGCGCGGCTGATTTCGGCGGTCTTGCCTGGAATGATCGAGGCCGGGCAACGCTGTCGCAAGCCGGAATGACGAGCGGGGCAGAGCAGGTCGCGGCCCCACAAGCCCAGAGAGCTGTCGAAAATTGTCTCCGCCAGCAACGTCCGGCCGGAAAGTTTGCTTGCGCGCGTTTGTTTGCGCGCTTGACATATGTCAATTTCGATCCTAATGTGACATATATGGAAAAGACGCAGGTGTACCTACGCAAAGAAGAACTTGCCGCACTGCGCGCGGCTGCGGCCCGATCGGGGCGCAGCGTCGCGGAACTGGTCCGCGAAGCGATCCGCAAGGTCGTGCTAAAGCCGCACGCCGCTGGGCCGGTCGCCATTTGGGACGGAGAGCCTAAGCGCGTGTCGCTTGACCACGATAGCGTTCACGACGAGCCCTGATGCGGCAGGGTGAGGCTGTCTTCGTCGATAGCGGGGCGTGGATAGCTCTCGCGCTCTCGCGCGATCCCCTGCACACTCAGGCCCGGGAACAGTGGGATATCCTGCGCGAAGCGGGCGCTAAGCTGCACACGTCCGTTCCTGTCGTCATCGAAACCTTCACGTTTCTCGAGCGCAATGCCCAGCGGGATGTCGCCCTGGCGTGGAAGGATTCGATCTATGAACCAGGAATGCTCAAGATCCTTGCCTGCGAATTGCGGGATCTGGAACAGTCCTGGGAATATTTTCGGCGCGCAGACTTACACAAACTCTCGGCGGTGGACGCGAGCAGCTTTGTCATCATGAAACGCGCGCGCATTCGGCTCGCGTTCGCGTTCGACCATCACTTCGTGATTGCCGGTTACCGATTGGTCGCATAGGCAAGCCGATCGGAGTGCGGGGGAGTGCGGCGCCGCCGCAGTACCACACGTTCTCTTATCCAACACCGATCCGCTACAACGGCCGCTTGAGCGGATTTCGGCGTCCGCGCGTCCTGACGCAGGTCTCTTACTGGGTTGGATTTACGCCGCCACGATCTCGTAGTCGTGCGTAATTTGGGCGGTTTTACCGAGCATGATCGAGGCGGAGCAGTATTTCCGGTGCGAAAGCTTGATCGCGGACTCAACCATCGAGGCCTTCAGGTTGCGGCCGCGCAGCACGTAATGCATGTGGATACGGGTGAATATCTTGGGGTCGGTGTCGGCGCGTTCAGCGGCCAGTTCCACGCTGCAGCCGGTAATGTCCTGTCCGCTTTTCTTCAGGATGACCACCACGTCATAGGCGCTGCAGCCGCCGGTGCCGAGCAACACCATCTCCATCGGCCGCGGGCCGAGGTTGCGCCCCCCGCCCTCGGCTGCGCCGTCCATAACCAGCGCGTGTCCGCTGCCGGTTTCGGCGACAAAGCTTACGCCGTCTACCCACTTGACCTTGCATTCCATGAGGGCCGTCCTTAGAGCCGGTATCAATACCCGGGGGCGCATCCCCCGTTGCCGCCCGGATCGGGACCGCCACCGTTTTCGGCGTCGTTCCGACAAGCAAGGCGGTATTCTAGCGTAGCGCGTTGCGGCAGTAAGGACCCATCAAGTAGTTTGACACTCGATCGCCTGTGACTTACAATCACGCCCTTTTCCGCGAAGCCGTTTATCCCCAATGAAAACTTTTTCCGCCAAGCCGCATGAGGTCAAGCGCGACTGGTTCGTCATAGACGCAGCCGACAAGGTGTTGGGGCGGGTTGCCACCGAGGTGGCGCGGCGCCTGCGCGGCAAGCACAAAGTCATTTACACACCGCACGTCGACACCGGCGATTTCATCGTCGTCGTCAATGCGGCAAAGTTGCGGGTTACCGGCAACAAGGCTGCAGCCAAGACCTACTATCGGCATAGCGGCTATCCGGGCGGCATTTCGCAGACCAGTTTCGGCAAGATGCAGGCGCGGTTTCCGGGCAGGGCATTGGAGAAGGCCGTCAAGGGCATGCTGCCCAAGGGCCCGCTGGGCTATGCCATGTTCAAGAAGCTCAAGGTATACGCCGAAGGCGACCACCCGCACGTTGCGCAGCAACCCAAAGCGCTGGAGATTTAATCTGATGGCTGAGACCAATCAAAATTACGGCACCGGCCGCCGCAAGACATCGGTGGCGCGCGTGTTCATCAAGCCCGGCAAGGGAAAATTTGTCATCAACGACAAGGCGCTAGACGAATATTTTGCGCGCGAAACCGGCCGCATGGTGGTGCGCCAGCCGCTGGTGCTGACCGATCATCTGCAGACTTTCGACATCAAGGTCAATGTGGACGGCGGTGGCGAAAGTGGTCAGGCCGGCGCGGTGCGCCATGGCCTCACACGCGCCCTGATTGAATACGATCCGACACTCAAACCGGTGCTGTCCAAGGCAGGGCTGGTTACGCGAGATGCGCGCGAGGTCGAACGCAAGAAGGTGGGCTTGCACAAGGCGCGGCGTGCAAAGCAGTTCTCCAAGCGGTAATCCGGCCCCAGGTAACACAAAAAGCCGCCCTTCGAGGCGGCTTTTGTTTTTTGTGCGCGGGAATTCTCGGCTGTTAGACTAGGCACGCGGAAGTCCTTTCCAGGTCAAGGCCGGAATTGAATGGAGTGGCCTGCGGCAGGGGGCGTTGTCTGGGTTGAGACGTTGCTGAAATTTGCAAGCGGGAGCGGGAAATGATCAAGATAGGCGTCGTCGGCGGCACCGGATATACCGGCGTTGAATTGTTGCGCCTGCTGACGCAGCATCCGCAGGCGGAACTGCGCGCCATTACTTCGCGCAAGGAAGCCGGCATGGCGGTTAGCGATCTGTTTCCCAGCCTGCGCGGTCACGTCGACCTCGCGTTTTCCGACCCCGCGGCGGCGGCGCTGGAGCAGTGCGATGTGGTGTTCTTCGCCACACCCCATGGCGTCGCCATGAACGATGCCAGGCGCCTCGTCGACGCCGGCGTGCGCCTGATAGACATTTCCGCAGATTTTCGCATTCAGAACGTGGCGGAATGGGAAAAATGGTACAAGGTGAAACACGCTTGTCCGGAGCTGATTCCCGAGGCAGTCTATGGCCTGCCCGAAGTCAACCGCGCCGCAATCGTCAAATCGCGCATCGTCGCCAATCCGGGCTGCTATCCGACCGCGGTACAACTAGGTTTCCTGCCTTTGCTGGAGGCTGGAGCCGTCGATGCGGGACACCTGATTGCCGACGCCAAATCCGGCGTAAGCGGGGCCGGGAGAAAGGCGGAAACACATCTCCTGTTCTCGGAGGCCTCGGACAATTTCAAGGCATACGGTGTGCCTGGCCACCGCCACGGCGTCGAGATCGTTCAGAGTCTGGCGCAGATAATCGGCAGCGGGATCGGACTTACCTTCGTGCCGCACCTGACGCCGATGATCCGCGGCATCCATGCCACCTTGTACGCACGCGTCACGCGCGAACTCGACTTCCAGAAGTTGTACGAAGAGCGCTATGCGCGCGAGCCTTTCGTCGACGTGCTGCCTCCGGGCAGCCATCCGGATACGCGCTCGGTCCGCGCCGCCAACATCTGCCGCATCGCCCTGCACCGGCCGCACGGCGGCGACACGCTGGTGGTACTTTCGGTCATCGATAATCTGGTCAAGGGCGCCTCCGGGCAGGCGGTGCAGAATATGAACCTCATGTTCGGCCTGGACGAGTCGATGGGCCTGAATCAGGTGCCGATTCTTCCGTAGCCAGCGCGATGCCGCCCAAACTGCTGAAAAGATTGCGCCAGCGCTTCGGGATTTCGGCGCCGCGCATGACGGTACAGACGCACGTCGCGTGGTACTGGCGCATGCTCGGCTTGGTGCTGGTGCTGTCCTTTTCGTTTGCGCTGGCCGCCTGGATGTACGATGCCGGCCGCCGGTTCGCCGGATTCGACCGCAGCGAGGCGGAGCAGGAGTTGTCGCAACTGCGCGAGAGTGCGGGCCGGCTGACCACGGAAGCTGCCGCGCTGCGCGGGAGCGTAAATGCCAGCGAGAGCAAGCTTCAGATCGAGCGCACCACCCAAACCCAGCTGGCAAAGCAGGTGAAGGCGCTGGAGGAAGAGAATGCCCGGCTGAAGGAGGATCTCGCCTTCTTCGAGAATCTGATCCCGAGCGAACACCGCGACAAAACCCTGCTGATCAATCGTTTTCGCGTCGATGCGGGGGCGCTGCCTGGGGAGTTCCGCTACCGTCTGCTGTTGTTGCAGGGGGGCAGGCCGGACAAGCCATTTCAAGGCAACTTGCAACTGCTGGTCAACCTGCAGCAGAATGGCAAAGATGTTATTATTACTCTGCCCGAAGACGGAGCGGCCCAGTCTTATAAGATTAATTTCAAGTACTTCCAGCGGGTCGAGGGCACGTTCCGCGTGGCGCCGGACGCCCAGATCAAATCGGTGCGTGTGCGCATTTTCGAAGCCGGATCCACTCAGGTCCGCGCAACGCAGAGTTTCAATCTTTCGTAGGAGACTACGCATGTTCCGAAAGAAGGCCAGCAAGCCGCAGAACCGGATCGACAGCCTGATCGGGGCCGGCACGATGATAGAAGGCAACGTCACGTTTTCCGGCGGCCTGCGCGTCGACGGTGAAATCAAGGGCAACGTTATAGCCTCCGGTGAGCAGCCGAGCACGCTGGTAGTTAGCGAACATGCCCGCATAGATGGCGAGATCCACGTTTCCCATTTGGTAGTGAATGGCGCGATCAACGGGCCGGTCCATTCGGCCGAGTTCCTAGAACTTCAGGCGCGCTCCCGGGTCAAAGGGGATGTGCATTACAATACGCTGGAAATGCACCTCGGAGCCGTAGTGGAAGGCCGCTTGGTGCACAGTTCCGGCGCGTCTGACGCCAGCAAGACGGTTGAACTGAAGATTGCCTCGCGCAATTGAAGGCGGGCGTAATGGTAGGATTATTTTCAGGAGCAGGAATATGAATGCAGTAGCAGAAATGCCGGCCCCGTTGCTCTTCACCGACAACGCGGCGAACAAAGTCAAGGAATTGATCGAAGAAGAGGGCAATACCGAGCTCAAGCTTCGGGTATTCGTTAGCGGTGGCGGCTGTTCCGGATTCCAATACGGCTTCACCTTCGATGAAGTCAAGAACGAGGACGATACCGCGATGGAAAAAAACGGCGTCACGCTCCTGATCGATGCGATGAGCTACCAGTACCTGATCGGCGCGGAAATCGACTATCAGGAAGGGCTGGAAGGCGCGCAGTTCGTGATCAAGAATCCGAATGCGACCAGCACCTGCGGCTGCGGGTCGTCGTTTTCCGCCTGATACTGTAATTCGTTCGGCTGACGGGAGCTGAGGCTCCCGTTTTCTTTTGGGCGCGCGCCAACCTGTGCGCCGCCCTTATGCTGGATATATAGCGCCGAGCACGCGCGCCCCGCTGGCTCCAGTGACCGACGGCAGATTTGCTGTGCGGCCCTCCAGCGTTTGCCGCGCCAGCCAGGCAAACGCGATTGCCTCCACCCAATCGGGGTCGATGCCCAGCGCTACCGAGGTTTCCACGCTGCGCGGCTGCAGCATGCGGCGCAGGCGCTCGAGCAGGTCCAGGTTGTGCGCGCCGCCGCCGCAGACGTAGAGTTCGCCCGCCTGCGGGCAGTACCGGCTTACCGCGTCGGCGATAGAGCGCGCGCTGAGTTCCGCTAGCGTGGCCTGAATATCCCGTGCCGAGGCGTCCCGCGGCGCGAATTTATCCAGCCAGGACGCGTTGAACAAATCCCTGCCGCAGCTCTTGGGGGGGTTGCGCGCGAAATAAGGCTCTGCAAGCATTGCTTCGAGCAGTTCGGCGAGCACGGTCCCGCCGCGCGACCAGTTACCGGCTGCATCGTGTGCGTCGCCCAGATGCTGGTGAATCCACAAGTCGAGCAGAACATTGCCGGGTCCGGTATCGAATCCGATAACCGCGGAGTGGGGCGCCAGATCGCTCAGGTTGGCGATGCCGCCGACGTTGACGATAACCCGATGCCGGTAGTCGCTGCCAAAAACGGCGGCGTGAAAGGCCGGAACCAGGGGAGCGCCCTGGCCGCCTGCGGCGACATCGCGGCTGCGAAAGTCGGAGACGACACGAACGCCGGCGAGTTCAGCGAGCAGTGCCGCGTTGCCGATCTGCAGGGTATAGCCGGCGCCGGGCTGGTGACGCACTGTCTGGCCATGACAGCCGCAGGCACGGATCGCGGCGGGCGGGACGTCGGTCTTTTGCAGCAGCGCCAGAACGGCTTCGGCGTAGAGCCGCGAGAGTTCGTTTCCCGCCAGTGCGGCGCGTTCCAGTTCATTCGGCCCCGCGGTCTGAAGCGACAGCAATTCGGCCTTCAGCGCGTCGGGAAAGGGCAGATAAACCGTGCCGATCAAGGTAAGCGCAGGGGCCGCGAAATCGACCAGCGCCGCATCCACGCCGTCGAGACTGGTGCCCGACATCAAGCCGACGTATAAGTCGCGCGCAGCCAAAATTCGAGATCGCCTTCCGGCCATTTCAGATTTAACGGAACGGCCTCTGATCAATGGGACGCACGACGCCACGCGCCCCTCCTGGTGAAGCGCAAACCTACTCGAGCAGCGCCAGGTTGGTGTTCCTGAGCAGGTTCAACTCCAGCGTCAGCGGTTCAGAGTCGCGGGTGAAGGCGGCCATTTGCCGCGCCGGGACGGGCAGGGCTTCGGGCAGCGCTACCGTCAATGGATTGCGCACTTCGTCGTGGTAGCGGAATTCGTAGTGCAGGTGCGGTCCGGTCGCCCAGCCGGTCTGGCCGACGTGGCCGATAACGTCGCCCTGATGCACGCGCGAGCCTCGGTGCAAGCCGCTGGTAATGCTGCTGAGATGGGCATAGCGCGTGCTGATGCCGCCGTGGTGATCGAGGATGACGATATTGCCATAGCCGCGCTCGGTCCCCGCGAACTCGACCGTGCCGCCCGCGGTGGCCTTGACGTGCGTGCCAATCGGCGCGGCGTAATCCACGCCTTTGTGCGCGCGCCACTTGTTCAGGATCGGATGAAAGCGCATCGCAAAACCCGAACTGATGCGCGAGAATTCAAGCGGCGAGCGCAGGAAGGCTTTGCGCAGACTCTTGCCGTCCGGGGTGTAATACCCGCCCTTGCCGTCGTCGTCCTGATACCAGACCGCGCGGTAATCCTTGCCCTGATTGACAAATTCGGCGGCTAGCACGCGCCCGGATTTTATCGCGCGACCCTGGTGGTAGAACATCTCGTATATCACCGTGAATTTATCGCCGCGCCTGAGGTCGCGGTGGAAATCGATATCGCCGGAAAATATGTCGGCCAGCTGTATTGCGACATTGTCCGAGAGGCCGGCCGCATCCGCGGCGGCAAAGAGCGAACTGCGGATTTCGCCGGACTTCATCTGCTGCCGCGGCGCAAGCGAAAGCTGCTGATCGAATGACTTGAAGCCCGCGCCCTGCTTATCGAAACCGATTAGCTGTCCCTTGTCGGTGATATAGCGCAGAGTGAGCAGCGTGCCGTCGTCCCTGGTGTGCGCCTGCACCGTGGTGCCGGGGCGCAACAACCGCAGTGCAGCGTCGCGCCTGGCTTGATGCAGGAACTCGCGCGCGTCCTCGTCGTTTACTCCCAGGCGCACCAGCAGGTCGGAGACAGCATCGCCGCGCCCTAAACGCTCTTCGCGCCAGAACACTTCGTTGGTGTCGGCGGCTTGCGTTGGCTGCTGGACGGCGAGGCTCTCCACCACGGTTCTGGTGGGGACGAACGAGTATTCGGTATCGGGTGAGGTGCCAAATGCGGCAACCATGCCGAGAAACGGCAGGCTGCACAGGGTGACGATCCAGCGCAGATGGAGTTTCGATTCTCGTCCGCCGCCGAAGTGCGATAAAATTCGTCGAACTTGCTTTTTCATCCGATAGTTAGCCCTTGGTAGGATTTTGCCCTTCTTGGTCGGGCATAAGCATAGCACGGCAGCCGCCAGATGTCTGTCCGCTGCAGCATAGAAGTGGAGCGCAATGACAATAAGTGCGATTGAATCCGCCATGCAGGTCATCAAGCGCGGCTGCGGCGAGCTACTGGTAGAAGAAGAACTGGCGGAAAAGATCCGCACCGGCCGCCCGTTGCGCGTAAAGACCGGCTTCGATCCGACCGCGCCGGACTTGCATCTGGGGCACACGGTGCTTATCAACAAGATGCGCCAGTTCCAGGAACTTGGGCATCACGTCATGTTCCTTATCGGCGACTTCACCGGTTTGATCGGCGACCCAACGGGCAAGAACGTGACGCGACCGCCGCTGACGCGCGCGGAAATCGAGGCCAACGCGCTTACCTACAAGGCGCAGGTGTTCAAGATACTCGACGCGGAGAAGACCGAGATCTGCTTCAATTCCAAATGGGGCGACGCGCTCGGTGCTGCGGGCATGATCAAGCTTGCGGCGACCTACACGGTCGCGCGCATGCTCGAGCGCGACGACTTCGGCAAGCGCTACAAAGCCAATCAGCCGATCGCGATTCACGAATTCCTTTATCCGCTGATGCAGGGCTACGACTCGGTGGCGATGCGCGCCGACATCGAACTCGGCGGGACCGACCAGAAATTCAACCTGCTGGTCGGGCGCGAGATGCAAAAGCACTATGGACAGGAACCGCAGTGCATACTCACCATGCCCCTGCTCGAGGGACTCGACGGCGTCAACAAAATGTCGAAGTCCCTGGGCAATTATGTCGGCATCAACGAGAAGCCGGAGGAAATCTTCGGCAAGCTCATGTCGATTTCGGACGAACTGATGTGGCGCTACATCGAGTTGCTGTCGTTCGAATCGCTGACAACGGTGGAGAAGTGGAAGCAGGAAGTCGCAGGCGGGCGCAATCCACGCGATATCAAGGTGGCATTCGCGCAGGAAATCGTCGCGCGCTTCCATGACCAGGCGGCCGCGGTGCGCGCGCTCGCCGATTTCGAGGCGCGTTTTCGTCAGGGCGCGCTACCCGAAGATCTGCCGGAGGTGCAGGTCGCTGCGGAAGAGGGCGGCGTGACGCTCGCGCAGGCGCTGAAGCTGGCGCAGCTCACTGCCAGCACTTCGGAGTCGATACGCATGATCGAGCAGGGCGGCGTAAGACTCGACGGCGAGCGCGTGAGCGACCGCGGTCTCAAGCTCGCGAAGGGCACGGTCGCCGTGGCGCAGGTGGGCAAGCGCAAATTTGCGCGCATCACTGTCGTGTAAACCACTGCGCGCAAGGCGCAGTTTGAAAAAATTCCGGCATTAAGCTTGACCTAGTTCGCCGGCACTGTATAATCCCGCCTCTTTGCCCGACGGCCCCGGTCGCCGGTTTGCTCTTTAAAAATTTACAGCCGATAGGTGTGGGTACTGGGTGTGGTGTGCAGGTGCTTTGGTGGTTTTTCTGTGCGGAAGTGCGGGGGGACTGGCGAGGTGCTGACTCACATAGATACACTTTGGTACTCACACATATGAT
>JBBRAI010000016.1:0-69113 GCA_038206915.1 Burkholderiales bacterium
GGACTAAACCGCTCGCGCGGTAGGAGCGCTCCGGTTTGGCGCTGGTGAGTAGATGAGGTACTGAGGATCTGTTTATGTTGCTGAACGAGGCAATCCGCCTCGGTTCACAACAGGAGCAGAGCCATGGACCAATCGACTCAAAGTATCACGCCGTTACGCCACCGCATGATCGACGACATGCGCATGCGCAAGCTGGGTGACAAGACGCAGGCGGCCTACATTCGCGCAGTAAAGCAGCTGGCGGGCTATCTTCACCGCTCCCCTGAGACAGCAAGCGTCGAGGACTTGCGTCGCTATCAATTGCACCTCGTTGATCAGGGCACCTCGCCGGTGTCGCTCAATGCGGCGATCACCGGGCTGAAGTTCTTCTTCGATGTCACGCTCGATCGTGCCGAATTGATGGCCAAGATGCAACCGGTGCGCGTGCCCCGCACGCTGCCGGTGGTGTTGAGCCGTGAGGAGGTCGGGCGCCTGATCGCAGCGGCCGGCAACCTGAAGCACCAGACGGCGCTCTCGGTCGCCTACGGCGCGGGACTGCGCGCAAGCGAGGTGATTTCCCTGAAGGTCGGCGACATCGACAGTGAGCGCATGACGCTTCGCGTCGAACAAGGTAAAGGCCACAAGGATCGCTACGCCATGCTCTCGCCGGTGCTCCTTGAGCGCCTGCGCGTGTGGTGGCGGGTGGCCCGCGCCCAGGGCAAGATGCTCGATGGCGGGTGGCTCTTCCCTGGTCTGAATCCGATTGAATCACTGAGTACCCGTCAGCTCAACCGGGCCATCCACGCGGCTGCAGAAGCGGCGCAGATTGATAAGCGCGTCTCGATGCACACCTTGCGCCACAGTTTTGCCACGCATCTACTTGAGCAAAAGGTCGACATTCGTGTGATCCAGGTGCTGCTTGGGCACAAGAAGCTCGACACCACGGCGCTCTATACCCAGGTGGCCACCGACATCCTGCGCGAGGTGGTCAGTCCTTTGGAGACCCTGCACCCCGCGTAGACCAGGTCCATGGGCCGTTGTGCCCTGGAGGTCGCCGACGTCTTTCGTGCCCATGGGCCAGCCTGGCGGCAGGCTCAGCACGGCCACTTGAGCCTGGGGCAGCTCAAGGTGATGTCGGCCATCGAACAGTGCCGTAGCGCGGCACTGGGGGGACATGTTTTGCGCTGCAACGCCTGTGAGCATGTCCAGATCGCCTACAACTCCTGCCGCAACCGGCATTGCCCGAAGTGCCAGGCGAGCGCCGCCCGACGCTGGCTCGAAGCGCGTCAGACGGATTTGCTGCCGGTGGAGTACTACCACGTTGTCTTCACCTTGCCGGCACCGATCAGCGCTATCGCGTATTACAACAAGGCGGTGATCTATGGCTTGTTGTTCGATGTCGCGGCCGAGACGCTTCGCACCATCGCCGCCGACCCCAAGCATCTGGGGGCGCAGATCGGCGTGACCTTGGTCCTGCACACCTGGGGATCGGCGCTCACGCACCATCCCCATGTGCATGGCATCGTCCCCGGTGGCGGGCTGTCTCTCGACGGTGAGCGCTGGGTTGCTTGCAAACCGGGTTTCTTTCTTTCGGTACGCGTGCTCTCGCGGCTGTTTCGACGGCGCTTCCTCGAAGAACTCGACAAGGCACATCGCGCCGGGCGGCTGCAGTTCTTCGCTGAGTACGCCCATCTTGCCGATGCAACAGCCTTCGCCGACTGGCTCGCGCCGCTGCGCGCCTGCGAATGGGTCGTCTATGCCAAGCGCCCGTTTGCCGGGCCGGCGGCGGTGTTGGCGTATCTGTCGCGCTACACCCATCGGGTGGCGATCTCAAACCGCCGACTCCTCGCCTTGGACGAACGCGGCGTCACCTTCGGCTGGAAGGATTACCGGGACAAGGGCAAGACACGCTACAAGACGATGACGCTCAGTGCCGAGGAGTTCATGCGCCGTTTCCTGTTGCACGTCCTGCCCCACGGCTTTCACCGCATTCGCCACTTTGGGCTCTTCGCCAATGCCGAGCGCAAGCAGAATCTCGCCAAGGCTCGCGAGCTGCTGCACGTAGCACCCGAGCCCTTAGCCGATGATTCTGATACGCCGACTGACTGCGCTCAGCCGACCTTCGTCTGCCCGGACTGCGGTGCGGCGATGATCATCATCGAAACCTTCCTGCGCGGCCAACTGATCCGTGCGCCGCCCCGACTGCGAGCCGCAGCATGAACCGAAATACCTGTCCGAGCACAACTCATCGGTCCGCTCTTGAGCGGACACAGCCGATAGCGGACGGTATTGCCTTACGCTGCGATAACGCCGTTTCTTGCCGACGTGTCATCAAAGAATCCGGCTCGGGACCGCCCGCACCGCACGCCTTGGCAACGTCGCCGTCTGCCCCACTGGCAGCAACGCGGCCTCAACCCGCAGTTCGACCTCTCAAATTCCCATAGGTATGCAGCCAGCCCCAAGTACCGCGACGTAATCCGCGGTTTCCTCCATCGAGGCTTGTAGGACGCCTGCCCGGTGAGTTCCGGCGCGACTCACAGGCCTGTGATCGAGGGCAGGCGTCCTACAACCCTTAACAAGGGCTGCCGCTCAGCGCCGATCAGCCTAGGTCCGCAGCGGCTCTAATTGCGGACACCGGCCGGAACCACACCCGTCCGGCCGTAGGCGACCCTCAAGAGACGCTCAGGAAACGCAAAACTTGCAACACTGAACGGCCGGTATGTCCTACCGCAGTAGACGTTCAGCGTGGGTAGTACTCGGACCGCAGTTCGGTGCAGACCGGACTGTAGCCGATTACAAGGAGTACGTTTGAAACATCGGACCCGAACATCCCTCCTAGGAAATTGCGGCGCGTCACTTTCGCGCGCGATCCGCGGCACGATCATTTTGCAAGGGGTCCATTGGCGCTAGCCTCAGCTGTCTACCGAATCGGATTTCCCCCGCCCAGAAGTGCTCTACCTGGAGTCGTCAGGCAACGCGCAGTGACTCTTTGCCCTGCGTCGTGCGATCGTGCCCGGCCCAGCGTTTGAACAGATTGTGCTCAATTCCAACCTGGTCGAGCGCTTTGCCGATGCTTTGATGGATGATGTCCATAATCGACTCGGGTTTGTGGTAGAACGCCGGCATGGGCGGCAGTATCACTGCGCCGCAGTCCGCTGCACGCGCCATGAGATCGAGATGCCCCTTGTGCAAGGGTGTCTCGCGCACCATGAGCACGAGTGGCCTACGCTCTTTCAATGTCACATCGGCTGCGCGCACGATCAAATTGTAGGTGAACGAATTGGCGATGGCCGATAGCGACTTCACCGTGCACGGCGCGACGATCATTCCGCGCGTTCGGAACGAACCGCTGGCAACCGCCGCGCCGACGTCCTTGTTGCTGTAGACCACGTTTGCCAACCCCTTAACGTAGTCCAGGTCGTAATCGGTCTCGAGGGCGAGGTTCAATCCCGCCGCTTCGCTCAGGATCAAATGAGATTCCTGTCCCAGAGTCTGAAGAACGCGCAGCATTTCCACGCCGTAGATCACGCCCGTCGCTCCGGTAATTGCGACCACTAATGGCAGGCTCATTGATGCGCTCCTATCGTTGTTACCCAGCATGCCGTCAAGCAGCCAGGGCCGATCGATGCGTCTCGACCGATTCTATGACTGGAAACCCCGCGGCCTCCAAGGCAGACACCACGTGGCGCACTTCTGCGGCGTGAAATCTGACGATCACCTGTTTCTCCAGGCTATCGCTGTCGGCGTGCCCGCCAAGCCGGCCAATGGGATACAAGGCCTGAAGCACGGCGCCCGCGCCCTCGACCACGTCGGCGATTCGGCCAAGCACGCCGGGGCCGAGCTCCAACGGCGCCAGCGTCACGCCGCTGCGGCGCTCCCAGGCACCAAGGCAATGCGCCGCGAGCTGGAAGATTTCGTTAGCGGAGATCACGCCTACTACAATTTCACCGTCAACGACCGGAAACTGCGCGACGCCCAGTTCCCGGCCTTTGCGCAGGCACTGCTCCATGGTTTCGCCGGCGTTCACGGTCGCCGGGTTGCGCACCATGATGTCCTTGACCTTGAGACGGGTGACGAAAAAATTGAATTCGTCCGGATTCTGCGTGCGCAGGACGAAGTGCCCCATGCGCAACAGGTTCGCCCGTGTCACCAAGCCGCGCAGCTTGCCGTCGTCTACTACGGGCAGCGCATGCAAGTTGTTTTCACTGAGGAGCCGCTTGGCGTCAGAGACAAGCATGTCGCTGGGTATAGTCTTAGGATTTGATTGCATCCAGTTTCGCACGATCATTTCGATTGCTCCTTTTCGGAAGGCCACCGAAACGCAGCTGCGCAAGGAAATTCGCGATTCAGCGCCGCGTACCGCTCCCGTCGCACGACGCCGGGCATTCGGACGAGTCGGGCCTTCATCTCATGCCATCGCGAGCGCCGGCGAACTGGTCGCCTTGAACAAGCGCAAAAACTCATCGACCGCGACACGCGCGAACTCAGGCGTGTAAAGATGAAGGTCTACTTCCTTCACGCGTCCTCGGTCAACAAGCTTTTCCTTAAGCCGCGCGACGAACACTGCGTCTGCCGCCGGGTCGTAGATGGGACGACCTTCCCGGTCCAGCGACGACCACCCCCGGAGCGGAATCAGGAAACTCCACTGCCCCCGGGCCATGTTCAAGCGCTCCGCGATAACGTCTGCGGCCTGGCGCAACTCCGCGGCAGTCGTACGAACCTGGACGCGCAGCGCATCCTGCACGTACTGCACCCGGTCCGCAGTCTGCGCCAGCATGTCGGCGCGACCGCCATAGGACAGAATGTCGAGGCCGCAGGGCGCGAGCACCATGGGGATGCCCGTCTCGACCGCCGCCATCAGACGGTCGGGACCCGGGTCGCGGTTGCCCTTGAACAAATGTTCCATCACGCCGCCGATGCAGATGTCGAGCACGCCGTGGAAGGCGCCGTCTCGGATCATCTCCTCCATCGCCCTGTCGCCCTTGCCCTGCGCGTGGCAGACGATGGGAGTGAAACCAGCCTCCTCGAGCATGCCCATGGCCGTCTGCACCGCCATTTCGCCGAATCCGAACGAGGAGATGGCGACGCAGGGTTTGTCGAAGCTGATGTTCGGCCCTTGCGTCATCTCGACCATGCCGCAGATGGCGCCGACCGCGTTGATGATCTGCGCCTTCAACAGCGGGTTCATCTTCACGATGTCGAGCACCGTATGATGCATGGTGATATCGCGCGTGCCCACGTACTTGTCGATATACGCCGGGTGCGCCGCCATCGGCGAGGCCATCAGCTTCGGCATGCCGAACGGCAGCTGCTTCATGATCGAGGTGGCGACCAGCGTGGCAGTGCCGCCGCCGATGCCGATGATGCCGTGAACGCGGCCTTGCTCCAGCAGTTCGCCGACGATCGCCGCCGCGCCGCGGATCTGGTTGTTGGTAGCGGCATCACGGTCGGAGCGATACTTCTCGCGCACTACCTCGATCGGCATCCCGCCCCGCGCGGCCACATCCTCAGTGCGGACGTCGCCGGGAAAGGGTGGGGGCTCCTCCATGCTGAAGTCGAGCAGGATGGCCTCGTGGCCACGGTCGGCGATGAGTCGCTTGACGAAGACGATGTCTTCGCCGCGCGTGTCCAGATTGCAGACGATGACTATTCCCTTCTTGCCCGTCATTTTTGCGTCTTTTCCCTTCGGCCGCATGCCGCCGCTGCGTTACTTGCTGGTCGCGGTCTTCTTCACTTCGGGGCGCGTCAGGCGGTCGATCATGTCGGCCACAGGGCTGGGCCCCTTGAAGCCGTATTCGTTCCAGCGCTTGGACACCTTCTGCAGCACCGTGCGATCCATGAAAATCTCCTTCGGCTTGTTGGTCCATTCGTACGGCGTGCAGGCGTCGAGGATCACGCGGCTGGTAATGTCGCGCGCGTCCATCGGCGTAGCCGGATTGAGCGGTGTTGAGCGGCCGCGATCGATGATCTGCGTGCATCGCTTCGGATCGAAGCGGGTGGCTAGCGCCCACCAGATGCGGTCCCAGTCGTCGGCGGCAATGTCATGATCGACCGTGATCACGCCCTTCACACCGTAATGGCCGGTGGTGCTAGCGATCACCGCGTTGCCGACGTGGTTCGAGTGGCCGGGATACATCTGTTTCACCGACACCACCACCCAGAAGCGCCCGCAGGCCTCGGGCGGGGTGTAGACGCTCTGGATGCCCGGAACCTTCATCGTCTCCAGGTCGTGCCATAGCGTGGCCGTACGATTGAGCGACTGGATCATGTGGATGTCGTTAATCGGCTTGCCGACGGTTGTCGCCCACATGATCGGCTTGTTGCGGTGCAGGATGCGCTTGATCCGTAATACCGGCTTGGGATAGTCCTTGCCTTTGTTACCGGAGTAGTAGCCGGTGTATTCGCCGAACGGACCTTCCTCCATCAGCTCATTCGGGTCGATATAGCCCTCGGCTATGATCTCGGCGGTGGCCGGCAGGGTGAGCCCGGTCAGATCGGATTTAAACACCTGCACCGGGCGCCCGCGCAGCGAGCCGGCAATATCGTATTCGTCCACGTTCGCGCTGACCATGGTCGAGGATGCGAGGAACAGTACAGGATCGCAACCGACGACATACGCCGCGGGCATCAATTCGCCGCGCTCAGCGTACTTCTTCATGTGCATGTCACCGTGCTTGCCCTTGATGATCTGCGATCCAAGTATGTCCTTACCCAGCACCTGCGAGCGGTAGGTGCCGAGATTGGTCCAGCCGGTATCCGGGTCCTGCGTTACCAAATAGCCGGATGTCACAAAGAAAGGCCCGCCGTCATCCGGGTAGAACCACGGCGAAGGAAATTTTGTGATATCGACCGCGTCGCCCTCGATGATGTTCTCGAGCACCGGCGGATTGTCGACAAAGACCGGCTTGACCATTTTCTGGGTGGTCAGCTGCATCCACTTCTTCGACAGCTGGCTCATCGACAGCGACGGATCCTGCTCGAGCGAGATGGCCATGCGCTGCGGCGTGGTGAATGCGCTGGTAAACACCGGAATGTCGTAGTCCTTGACGTTTTCGAACATCAGGGCGGGCCCGCGCTGTTCTTCGTTTACGTTAGCGACATGGCTCAACTCGAATTTCCAGTCCACCTCGGACTTGATGCGGTGCAGCTGGCCGTTTGCTTCCAGTGCCGCAATGTAGCTGCGCAGGTCGTCGATGGGTCTCACCTCGGTACGTGCATTCATGTTTGCTCCGTTCAGTGCAAGTTGTGATTGAAATTGCTCGCTACGAAACCTTCTTGCCGGTAAGCAGGCTGGAGAGGATGTAATCCATGGCCGACCCGCCCGCGCCGGCGGAGGCGCTCTGGCTCTTCGCGCTCCAGACCGTCTCCGGTCGCGCCTGCAGGATGAAAATGTTGCCGCCGGCGGGAAGATCCTTGTCCACCGCCCACTCGATATCCATCGGCCTGCCGTAGTGCTTCTCGATCTGCTTGCCCATCCAGGCCAGTTCCGTGATTTCGTCGTCGATCAGCGACTGCACCTTCTGCCGCTCGAACGGCACTTCGAAGGCCTGTGATTTCTGCGTCTTCGGGTCGACCGTGTAGCAGATCTGCTTCTGCGAGATGATGCGGTCGATGATGTCCAGCGTGATCTTGTTCACGACGAAATGGTCCGGTGTCACCTCGCCCGAGACGACCGACTCGCCGAAGCCGAAGTTGGAGTCGATGACGATGACGGAACGATCGCCGTTGGCCGGATGGATGGTGAACATCACCCCGGCAGTATAGGAATTGGCCATCTTCTGCACGCCGACGCTGATTGCCACCTGGTCGGCGCCGAAACCTTTGTTCGCGCGGTACGCGATCGCCCGTCCGGTATACAGGCTTGAAATGCACCGGCGCATGTGATGCAGTAGGTCATCGACGCCGCGGATCCAGAGATAGGTATCCTGCTGGCCGGCGAAGCTCGCGCCGGGAAGGTCCTCGACCGTTGCGCTGGAGCGCACCGCCACCGGAACCGCCGGCATGCAGCAGCGCACCGCCAGCCGGCGGTAGCATTCGGCCACCAGGTCTTCGGTTTCGATGGAGAAGGGCTGGGCCTCGATGACCGCGCGGATCTGCACGCTGACATTCTCCAGCGACTCGATATCCTGTGCGTCGACGCGGGAGAGCAGCGATTCGACCTCCCGGTCGATCCCCGTCTCGGCCATGAAGCGCCGATAACCTTCGGTGGTAAGCGCAAAACCGGGCGGCACGCGCACCCCGGCGCTGATCAATTCGCCCAGCGAAGAGCACTTGCCCCCGACCAGGGGCACCGAGTCCTTGCGGCACTCCTCGAACCAGCAGACCACCGGCAGACCCGATTGCACGGCGTCTGTCGGTATCCGCTCCATCACGCTCACGGCACCGGCCATTCGCGCTGGTCAGCGCGTGATGGTAATCGCGCCGGTCGAACCGTCGACTCGAAGCATCATGCCGGTTTTGATGATCTTGGTCGCATGCCCCGTTCCGACCACCGCCGGCAGGCCGTACTCGCGGCAGACGATTGCGGCATGGCTCATCACTCCGCCGACGTCGGTTACGCAGGCACCGATCTTGGCGAAGGCCGGTGCCCAGGACGGCGAAGTGGTGGGTGCGACCAGTATCTCGCCCTCCAGCAACTGGCCTACCTCGCTCACGGTCTTGCACACGCGCGCCTTGCCTTCGATGATGCCAGGGCTGCCGGCGAAACCCTTCAGCTCGGTGATGGTGCTCGGATCCTTGACCTCCTGCACCGATGCCCAGTCCGCCAGCGACTTGTTGGTCACGCCCCAGAGCACGATGGTGAATGGCTCCTGAATCACCTCCGGCGCGATGCCGATCGCCGGCGGCGGACTCCATTCCTTGAACTTCTGCATCACGCCCTTGCGCCAGAGTATTTCCTTCGGCCAGGTCTTGGTGCCGCGCGGCGTCACGCCGGTCGCCCAAGCGGTGACGATATCCCACAGCGCCGATTTGATTTCGTCACGGCGCAGCAGCCAGATGTCCTCGACCTCGTCGATCACGCCATGTTCCTTCATGATCACGCCGACCTCGCGCATCTTGTTCCAGAACACCGAGTGGAACCAGTGTTCGACATAGAACAAGTGGTTCTCCACGTACGGGAATACGGTCTTGGCACAGCCGAGCAGCTCGTCGAACTGCTTGCGGTCTTCGTCCTTCTCGATCAGGTCGCGATATTCGGCGGTGATGCGGTCGCGCTCGGCGCGCACCTTTTCGGTCGGACGGTCGATCGAGACTCCCTGTTTGAGCTTGCCGATGTAGGTGGCGATGCCGGAGAGCGGCACGTTCATCTGGTCGTTCCACGAGCGGTCGTGGTGAAACCAGCCGGTGCCGGTGGAAATGTTGAACCAGGGCTCGCGCGCCAGGGCCAGTGAAGTAAGCCACTCGACGCCCTTCGGCAGTTTCTTCAGCGCGGCCTCGACCACCGTCCATTCCTGGCTGAAAGTCACCACCGAGTCCACGCCCAGTTCGATCGCCCTTCTTGCCAGCTTCTTGAGCTCCTCGTCCGGCTGATACATGATCACGTCGATGCCGGAGATCATTTGTGTCACGCGCTGCGCTGGAATGCTCGGGAACAGCTTTTGCGCAAAGTCGAGGAAGAAGACGTAGGCCGCGTAGCCGAGATTGAGAAACTCGAAGTGGTACTGCCAGCACTTGATGCCCAGGTTGATCAGGTCATCGTAGTTCTTCAGCAGGTGGTAGCCCTTCGACTCGCCGATGGCGTCCGTCACAACCGCCATGTCCTCCATCTCCGCAAGGCGCGGGATCTGCAGGGCCTCCAGTTCGCGTATCGTGGCCTCCATTTTCACCTTCCATTTGGCCTCTAGCGCATCCCAGTTCTTGTAGTAATAACCGGCCCGCTCCATGAAATTGGGCACGCGGCGCCCGATCTCAGCAGGATCCTTCACCGGCACCGGAGAAATGTACACATAGCCGTTGATCATGCGGTGATCGACGCCGCGCACCGGCGGCACCATGAAGATGCGATTGTTGAACTGCGACAGCGCCAGAAACCAGGCTTCGTCCCAGATGGTGTCGAACGGATAAAGCGGTTCCGGGTAATGCAAGCCGTCGTAGAACCAGAACGTTTCCTTCTCGTACTGGTTGCGCACCGGATCGTCGGTAACAAACTGATACTGATACGGATACATGCGTTCCCAGCCTTCGGTACCGGGAATCGTTTTAGCCTTGATGTCGTGCGGAACTGGGAATTTCATCTGGTGCCTCCTTCTCGGATTCGTGGATCCTTCATGAACTGCGTGGGCGTGCGTTGCGCCCCGCGGTGCCAGTCACAGAACCGCAAGGTCCGTGCCACCGCTTGATTACGCAATGCAGCAATTGGCTTGTTTTCGGAATGCCAGAATTAGCGGCGGTCAAGCAGCAAGGCCAGGTTCCACGGATTGATGCACTTGCGCAAAAAAGGCGGCGTACGGGCGCATTGGCGGAGCCGCAGCGTGGGTCCGCCCATTTCCGGCGCTGCTTCTATTGGTGATTTCTTCCGCTCCGGAATCTCGGGAATTGATGATTTGGTAATATCGGGTAAACCGCTACGGAACGGAAACCCGGATGCCGAATCCACCAACTTTTAATCCAGATCAAAGCTAATAAGATGAAAATGACCGTTAAATTGCTCCTTGGCGGAGGACTCGGTCATGGTCAAGCTTCGTAGCGTAACCCGTGCAGACAGCAACGATCTTCGCTCGCGCGTGCATTTCTGCGCGGAGACCGGGCAAATCTGGCTGCACGAGCATCGCATGCTTCTGGTTCACGCAGAAGCGCAAGCATCGCTGCGCAAGGAACTCATCGATACCCTGGGCATGGACCGCGCGCGGGGCTTGTTCACGCGCATGGGCTACGCCTCGGGTGCGCGCGACGCCGAGCTCGCGCGCATTCGTGCCCAGGATTCCAGCGATATCGACGCCTTCATGACCGGCCCGCAGCTGCATACGCTGGAAGGCATCGTGCGCGTAACCCGGATCAAACTGGAACTGGATCGCTCCGCCGGCAAGTTTTACGGCGAGTTCCTATGGGAGAATTCCTGGGAGGGGCAGTGGCACCGGCACTACTACGGCATTCATACCGAGCCTGTGTGCTGGACCCAAATCGGCTATGCCTGCGGCTACACCTCAGCCTTCATGGGCCGGCCCGTTCTGTACAAGGAAGTTGAATGCGTCGGCATGGGGAACGATAACTGCCGCATCATCGGCAAGCCGATCGAGGAATGGGACGACGCAGACGAGTACCGGCATTTCTTCAATCGTGAATCGATCGCGGACCAGCTCTTCGACCTGCAGACCCAGGTGGTGCAGTTGCGCTCTAGCATCGGCGAGAAGGAGAAGCTGCCCACCGACATGGTCGGCAATTCACCCAGCTTCCGCGCCGCCTACGAATTGCTCAAGCAGGCGGCAAATACGCGTATCACGGTGCTGCTGCTGGGCGAAACGGGGGTCGGCAAGGAGATGTTCGCGCGCGCGCTGCACGACATGGGTCCGCGCCGCGATGCGCCGTTTGTCGCCATCAATTGCGCCGCGATCCCGCATGATCTGGTGGAATCGGAACTGTTCGGCGTCGAAAAAGGCGCCTACACCGGCGCGCTCGTCTCCCGTCCCGGGCGCTTCGAGCGCGCTGACGGCGGCACGCTGTTTCTAGACGAAATCGGCGATCTGCCGCTCCCGGCGCAGGCCAAACTGCTGCGCGTGCTGCAGGAGGGCGAACTCGAGCGCCTGGGCGACCAGAGGACGCGCAAGATCAACGTGCGGCTGGTGGCGGCGACCAACAGCGATCTGCAGCAACTGGTCAAGGAACGCAAGCTGCGCTCGGACCTGTACTACCGCCTCAACGCCTATCAGATCGACATTCCGCCTCTCAGGGAACGCAAAGAGGACATATCGCCGCTGGCCAAGGGCTTTTTGACGAAGTACTCGGCCATTCACGCAAAGAAGCTGCGCGGATTTACCGACAAGGCGAAGCGCGCTCTGCTCACCTACGATTGGCCGGGCAACATCCGCGAATTGCAGAACATGATAGAGCGCGGCGTCATCCTCGCGCCGAGCGGAACCCGCATCGAGGTGAACCACCTGTTCTCTCCGTGCTCTGAAGAGCACCGACGGGAGTTCGGCCTGGACATCAACGGCACCCTAGGCGTCAACGGCGGGGAGAGCAGCAAGAGCCTGTGCGAGGCCGTGTTCAACGGCGTCCTGACGCTGGATCAGGTTGAGACCATGCTGTTGGAAACAGCCGTCGACAAAGCGCGGGGCAATCTTTCGTCCGCGGCCAGGATGCTCGGGCTCACCCGCCCGCAACTCGCTTACCGCCTGAAGCGCCTGCAGGAAAGCGGACAAGGCAGAGTCGAACTCGGCGCGGATCCGCCGGCCGAACGGCCGAACGCCCTGCTGTAATGCCGGAGGCGCTGGCCGTACGAGTGCAGGCATACTTGCGCGAGCACCATGTCATGAGCCTGGCCAGCGGCGGCGATGAAGGCGTCTGGGCTGCGGCGGTATTCTACGCAAACGACGGGTTTGCCACCTATTTCCTCTCCTCGCCGACCAGCCGGCATTGCCGCAATTTGACGAAGAATCCACGCGTTTCGGCCACAGTGCATGAAGACTACGCCGACTGGCCTAATATCAAGGGTGTGCAAATGGAAGGGATGGCGTCTGTGCTCGCCGGCGACGAAGAGGAAAAGGCGCGCCGCATTTACGGCGCAAAGTATCCCGTTGTAGGCAATCTGGCGCAGGCGCCGTCTTCGATTGTCAAGGCGTTGGCAAACGTGCGCTGGTACAAGCTCAATCCGGAACGGCTTTACTTCATCGACAACTCGACTGGCTTCGGCCACCGCGACGAAATTGACTTGCGCCTGCCGATGGCGCGGGGCGGCGCCCGGCCCGATCACGATAAGTCTCGCTAGAAGAAGGTGAAGCGTTCGGTGTGCCGGCGCGAATCGGATGCGACGCAGCCGTCGAAATCGCGCTCTGCCAACAATCTGTCGAGTACCAACTCGAACTCGCGCGGATCGGCGACATCTTCGTATATTTCCATCCAGGTGGACAGGTCATCGTCGCGCCGAAGCAACCGTCCCCGGACGCCCGTATCCCGGTACAGCGCCGACTGAACCGCGTCGACCACCGCGTGCACGCGCGTCGCTTCGGACGGCGCGACCCGGTAATAGATGTAGTAATTCAGTAGCATCTGAGGTGGTCCGAAAATGAACTGTGGCAGTATGACATTTCCGCGAGTATTTCAGGTTGGCATATCCGCCCTGGGGCGTCTCGCGCTTTTTCGCAGGCATGGCGGACTACCCGATTTCGTCGCAGCCGGAGCCTGTTGCGCCGCATCGCACGGTGTCCGGGTCGCCTGTACGGCGGAATCGGATCAATCACTGCACCGGTATTGGCGCCGCTCTCGGAGCGGCTGGCAACTGATCACCCGAGAACAAGCAGACCACGCGCTCGATGCCGGCTTCGAAGTCGAGAATCGATTTTGACCGGAGTGTCGACAAGTAAGATACTTCCAATCATGCGATCGAATGCCCAATCCTCTTCAGAGCAGCGGACCTATGCGGCGGCCATTTTCGACTTCGAAGGCACGCTCGTCGATTTTCAATGGCAGCTAGAGCCGGCTGAAGACGAGCTACGCCGCGCTATTGCCGGACTCGGGCTCCACGGCAGGGAATTCGTCGATGGCAATTACGCCATAATGTGGAACGCAGCCGCTGACGTGTTCGCGCGGGCCGGGCGCCTAGACGAATTGCGTCGGGCGCTGTGTCCGATATATGACCGCTGGGATTGGGACGCCCTGAGCAGATGGGTGCCGCGACCCGGGGCGGCAGAACTGCTCCAAAGGCTTGTCGCCGAGGGCGCGCGCGTGGGCATGGTCAGCAACGTAGGGCGAGCTGCACTCGCAATCGCTCTCGCCCGGTTCGACTTTGCACGTTGGCTGTCCCCAATCGTGACCCGCGACGAACTGACCTACATGAAGCCTAATGCTGAAGGCATAACACGAGTGCTCTCGGAATGGCAGGTCGCAGCGGGCGACGTGCTCTTCATTGGCGATAGTCGAGCTGACGTCTTCGGCGCGCGGGCGGCCGGTGTTTCTGTGGCCATCATCCGCGGGGGCGAATGCGAAGAAACCGCGTTCACCGATGCCCCTCCCGATCACATGATTTCGATGTTGAACGAGGTCACTGAGCGCATCGACGGACGAAGATAGCGAGGCTTCCGCGGTACAGATGTTTCACGTTAAAGCCGGCGCAGCGTTTGCGCGCCTCGCCGTAACGGCTTTCGCCAATACGCGGGATCCGCGCTTTCAAGTTGGCCACTCCAATATTCGAGCGCGCTGAATGTCCGCTGCGGTAGGAGTTACCGGCCGTTCAGGGGCGCGGGTTTTGCGATTCACGAGTGTCTCTTGATGGCCGGAGTTGGCCGGTTGGCGCCTACCCAGCCCTGGCTTGGGCCGGCGGGTCTGGAACTGAAAGCAGCCCGCGGAGGCAGCGAGTTACCATACGCTCCCCATGGCACCGTAGGCTTCATTGCCGCATTCGCGTCAAGCGGGTCCAAGTATAATCTCTAGCACCTTTCGTTCATCGCCAAGGAGCGGTACATGCCAAAAACCGTGCTCATCACCGGCGCAGGAAGCGGCTTCGGCCGCGTAGCGGCGCTGCAGCTCGCTGAGCGCGGGCACAAAGTGATCGCCACTGTCGAGACCGACAAGCAAGTCGCCGAGCTCTCGGATGCCCACCCGAAGCTGACGGTTGCGAAGCTCGACATCACCAATGCGAAAGACGTGGCCACGGTCGACAAGTGGGACCTTGACGTCTTCGTCGCCAATGCGGGGATGGGCCAGACCGGCCCGATCAGTGTCATTCCAATGGAGCGGCTGCGTTCGGTGTTCGAAGTCAACGTCTTCGGCACCTTTGCGATTACCCAGCGCGTCGCGGTGGCGATGCGGCGCAAGCGCGCCGGCCGGATCCTGATCGTGTCGTCGATTGCCGGCGTGCGCGCCGGCGTCGGCTCCGGTCCGTATGCGATGACGAAGCACGCGCTACAGGCCATGGGCACCTCATTGCGCGCCGAAATGGTTCCGTTCGGCGTCGACGTCGCGCTTATCAATCCGGGACCCTACGCCACCGGCTTCAACGATCGCATGGCCAACGATCCCGGGCCATGGTTCGATCGCAAGTCCGCCGCTCCGGAAGACGTGGCGGCCATGGACTCGCTCGTCAAACGCATCACCGTCGGCCAGCTCGACCCGGCCGACGTTGTTAAGCGCTTTGTCGAGCTGGTCGAAGCCGACAAGACCGAACTGGTCAACTTCATTCCGCCGGACATCATCGAACGCATGAGCAAGCCTGCGCGCGCCTAAACCAGGCTAGCCTGTTGGCCGGCGCTGGTCTCAGAGTTCACTACAAAACGAGGGGATACGCCCCGAAGGAAGTCCCCTTGTATATTCCGTTTCATGCTTTTTACTCTTAAAATGATTAGCGGGCTGTGGAGCTTGCGGTCCATGTCGAAAGTCGTGGCGAATACGGCATTCAGCGCATCCAGGCCGACGCAGCGCTGGACGCAGATACCGCAGCGCTGCCCGAGCAGGCGCTGCATGCGCACCTTGCTGATCAGGTCCGCGGTGCTCTGGTGCAGATGGCAGAAACGATTGATGGTTTCGCCGGTCAGCGCAGACTTCACGGTCATGAGTTGCCGGTGCTCCGGGTCGTGCGCCAGTTCGTAGGTAAGCGCAACGCTATTCATCGAGGTGCGGATATACGGATGATCAAGCGGCTTGGCGAGCAGTTTGCCGTCGAGGTAGACTTTGAGCGGCTTGCGCTTCGCAAGGCTGTCGCGGTACTGCTGTGCGTTCATCATGGCCATGGCAATTCCTCCGGGAAACGACTATCGGCATCGTCGAGCGCCGCCGGCACGAGTGCGACGCGTCCTGCGGGGAAGCCTACGCCCGCGTGCATGCAGGGAATTTGACCTGCGACAAGTTGCCTTCACCCGAACCTGGGGCAGCGGCCTGTGTATCATGGCGCTTGCCGGCCGGCTGCCGGCCGAGGGCAGCGTGCTGCCGGCAAGGTGGCTATCAGGACGAGGCGATGAAGCGCAAACCGCTACAGACGGGACCAAACCGGTCGCAGGAGGACGGCTCACAGGCCGCGGATCCGCAGCCCGCTGACGTGGCGGCGGCGGCGCGGAACGCCGCCCGTCCCGGTGATGCCGGCCTGCGCAGCGTATTCGAGCAGTCGCCCGACCCGGCCTGGATCATCGACGGCCATCATTTCGTAGAAGCCAACGCGGCCGCCCGGGCCGCGATCGGCTACGGCGACAAGTCCGAATTCCTGCGCCTGCACCCGTCCAGCATCTCGCCGGAATTGCAGCCCGATGGCGAGTCCTCCTTCATCAAGGCCGAGCGCCACATGCGCACCGCGGAGGAGAAAGGGGTACACCGTTTCGAATGGGTGCACTGCCGCAGCGATGGCTCCCTGTTTCCGGTGGAAGTAACGCTGGCGAGCATCGAACTGCAGGGCCGCAGAGCACTCTATTGCATCTGGCGTGACGTAACCGAGCGCAAGCGCGCGGACCAGTTGCAGCGCCTGGAGCACGCGGTCGCGCGCCGGCTCGCCGACGCCGACAGCGCCAGCGCCGGCCTGAAAGAGGTGATCCGCACCGTGTGCGAAACGCAGGACTGGGCGCGCGGCACCTATTGGCGCGTCGATGAGGCCGCCGGCGTGCTGCGCTTCGGCGAATACTGGAATGTCCCCGGCACGGAATTCGAACGCTATACCGAAGGCTCGCGCGACATGGTCTTCCTCCGCGGATCGGGATTGGTAGGCCTCGCATGGCAGTCCGGCGACGCGCTGTGGGCCGCCGACCTGGGCCAGGATCCGCGTGTGCTGCAAAAGGCGCTCGCGCGCGAGACCAGCGTGCGCGGCATGTTCGTGTTTCCGGTGCGCTCCGAAGGCAGGGTGATCGGCGTCCTGGCGTTTTTCAGCAGCGAAGTGCGCCAGCCGGACATGCGGCTGCTGGAGGCGACGCAGGTCATAGGCAGCCAAGTCGGTCAGTTCCTGCAGCGCAAGCTGGCGGAAGAAGCGCTGCGATCGAGCGAAGCGCGCTATCGCGCGCTTACCGAATTGTCCTCCGACTGGTATTGGGAACAGGACGAAAGCCTGTGCTTCACGCGCATTTCCGGACAAAGTCTGGGGCACGCGGAAATCGAGGTGAATATTTTCCTCGGGCATACGCGCCGCAGCGCGCCTGGCGTACGCTGGGACGAACTCGAACTCGCGGCGCTGGAAGTGATCATACAGTCGAGGCGGCCGTTCCGCGATTTCGAGATCGGCCGCAGCTACCGCGACGGCCCGAAATATTACGTGCAGATGAGCGGCGAGCCGATGTTCGACCGAAGCGGGCGCTTCGCCGGCTATCGCGGCATCGGCAAAGACGTGACCGAGCGCAAACGGCACGACGAGGGGCTGCGCATTTTCCGCATGGCGATGAATGCGACCGCCGACGGTATCTATCTAGTCGACCGATCCAGCATGCGCTTCATCGACATCAACGAAGCTGCCTGCCGCATGCAGGACCGCAGACGCGAAGAGGTGCTGGCGCTGGCCCCGCACGAGGTACTGTCCGTTTCGCGCGAGGAGTTGGCGCGCAGCTACGACGCGCTCATCGCCAGCGGGTCCGGCCCCCAGCGCCTGGAGCTGCTGCGCCCGCGCAAGGGCGGGGCGCAGGCCTGGGTCGAACTCGAGCGCAGCGCCCAGCGCTGGGGCGACAGCTGGATGATCGTCACCGTGGTGCGCGACATCACCGCCCACAAGCAGGCCGAGCTGACCATACGCAAGCGCGGCGCACAGCAAAGCCTGATCGCTAGCTTCGGTCAGCAGGCCCTTGCGAACGCCCACCTCGACGACCTGCTGGCCCGGGCCGTTGCGGTCGTCGCCGAGGGTCTGGATGTCGACTGCTGCAAGATCCTGCTGCTCACGCCCGATCTACGCGCGCTTGTGCTCAAGGCCGGCTGCGGATGGGAGTCGGACTGGATCGACCGCACTTTCACCGCGGTCGACGCCGGTTCCCAGTACCGCTACGTGCTCGACGCCGGTGCGCCGGTGCTGATGGAAGACCTCGCACGGGAAGTGCGCTTCGCCGCGTCGGATATCCTCGCCGCGCACGCGGTTCGCAGCGGTATCGATGTCCCGATCGGCGGCGCAGACGGGCCGATCGGCGTGCTCGGCGCTTACACGCGTGAACCGCGCCACTTCAGCAGCGACAGCATCGATTTTCTGCGCAGCGTCGCAAATATCATCCAGAACGCGGTCGAGCGCAAGGCCGCCGAGGACAAACTCGCCTATCTTGCGCAGTTCGACTCGCTTACCGGCCTGCCGAACCGGAGTCTGTTTCTCGACCGGCTGGCCCAATCGCTTACGCAGGCGCAGCGCAATGACTGGCTCGCCGGCGTCGTATTCGTCGATCTCGACCGCTTCAAGGCGGTGAACGACACCTACGGCCACAGCGCCGGCGACGACCTGCTGCACCTGGTCGCCGAGCGGCTCAAGGAGTGCGTGCGCGCCGGCGACAGCGTCGGACGCCTTGGCGGAGACGAATTCGCCATCGTACTGTCGTCGCTGAGCAAGGCCGATGACGCGAATCTGGTGGCGCAGAAAATAGTCGACGCACTGGGCCGTCCGTTCGATCTGGCCGGACACGCGATTTACGGCACCGCGAGCCTCGGCATCGCGCTGTACCCGAGCGACGGCGCGGATGCCGATACCCTGCTGCAGAACGCGGACATCGCCATGTACCGGGTGAAGGAACACGGCCGCAACGCGTATCAATTTTACCTGCCGCAGATGAACGAGCGCGCGGAAAAGCGCATGCGCCTGGAAACGCAACTGCGCGGCGCGCTCGAGCGCGGGGAATTCCTGCTGCATTACCAGGCGAAGGCTGATCTTCGCAGCGGCGCGATCAGCGGGTTCGAGGCGCTACTGCGCTGGCAGCATCCCGAACGTGGACTGGTGCAGCCGCTCGAATTCATTTCGATCCTGGAAGATACCGGGCTGATCGTACCGGTCGGCAAATGGGTGATACGAACGGCATGCGAGCAGCTCGGGCGCTGGCAAGCCGATGGCGTCACGCCGCGCCCGATCGCGATCAACCTGTCGGCGCGCCAGTTCCAGCAAAAAGACCTCGAAACTTCCATCGGCGAGATCCTCCGGGACACCGGCGCCGATCCGTCACTGCTGGAGTTCGAGCTTACCGAATCGCTGCTGATGCACGACGCCGAGGACGCAGTGCGCACGCTGACGCAAATGAAGGCCCGCGGCCTGCGCCTGTCGGTGGACGATTTCGGCACCGGCTATTCTAGCCTCGCCTACCTGAAACGCTTCCCGCTCGACGCGCTCAAGATCGACCGCGCCTTCGTGCGCGATGTCACCAGCGACCCGAACGACGCGACCATCGTGCTCACGATCATCAACCTGGCGCACAGCCTCCGGCTCAAGGTCGTGGCCGAAGGCGTCGAATCGGCGGCCCAGCTGGACTTTCTGCGCGCGCACGGCTGCGATGAAATCCAGGGCTACGGCTTCGCGCGGCCGCTGCCGGCGGCGGACTGCAGCCGCATGCTGATCGACGACCGCCGCCTGCAAAGCATGCCGGCGCAGGAGCCATGAGCGCTCCTGCGAACGCTGCCGGCGCAGGCCGCACGCACCAGACCGGGGGCGCGGCGGCAATGCAGCCGAAATCACGCACGGCCAGGCCCGCACCGCGCGAAACCGGAGAGCCTTTCTGATACGAACGAACTGGCCCGCCGTCTGGGCCGCAATTGCCGCCGGTATTGTCGCCGCCGCCTACGTCGGCAAGTTGCCCCCGGCGATTCCGCTGCTGCGCGAGGAATTCGGGCTGTCGCTGATCGCGGCGGGCTGGGTCAACTCCACCTTCAACACGCTGGCGGTCAGCACCGCGGTGTTCTTCGGCGCGCTCGCGAGCCGCTACGGCGCGCTGCGCTGCTGCGCCGCTGGACTAGTCGCCCTGATGCTGGGCGGACTGCTCGGCGCGTCGGCGACCGGCGCCGGCGTGCTGTTCGCTTCGCGCATCGTCGAGGGCGCGGGTTTCATTGCCATCGCGGTGTCGGCGCCGGCGCTGGTCACGGTGACCAGCGCGCCGCGCGAGCGCAACCTCACGCTGGGTCTGTGGAGCACCTACCTGCCGTTCGGCGCCAGCCTGACCATGCTGGCGAGCCCGGTCCTGCTCGGTTCGGTGGGCTGGCGCGGTCTGTGGCTCGTCATCGTGCTGATTACGCTGGCGTGCATGGCGGCGCTGTGGCGCGTGCGCGGCGCATACGCGCCGGCACGGCGCGGCACCGTGCGCACACTGCCGGCGCTGACGCGGGCGCTGCGCCAGCCCGGTCCCTGGTGGCTGGCGCTGAGTTTCGGCTCCTACACCCTAATGTTCTACGCGGTGATGGTCTGGCTGCCCACGTTCCTGGTGCAGGAACGTGGCGCTTCGGTCACGGCCGCGTCGCTGCTTACCGCCGCGGTGGTCGCAGTCAATATGGGCGGCAACCTGCTCGGCAGCTGGCTGATGCATCGCGCCGCGCCGCGCGGCGCCGTAATCAGCCTTAGCTTCCTCGTCATGGCGCTGTGCGCATGCGGCATTTTTTCGCCGGCTTTGCCCGATACGCTGCGCGCCCTGCTGTGCATGCTGTTCATGTTCGCCGGCGGCGCGATACCCGCGGCAGTCCTTTCAGGCTCACAAGTCTATGCACGCGATGCGAGCCAGATCAGCAGCATCCAGGGCCTGATCGTGCAGCTCGCCCAGCTCGGCCCGTTCCTCGGCCCGCCGCTGGTCGCGGCGGTGGTGTCGAGCGCAGGCGCGTGGTCGGCGGCGCTGTGGGTGCTGCTCGCCGCCGCCGTTGCGGGCACGCTGTTCGCCCAACTCGCCGCGCGCGCCGAGCGCCTGACCGGACGCGCAAAACTCGCCTGAAGCGCCCCTGCAGGCGCAATATCAGGCCGGCTTGAGCTGCGCCGCCTTGGTCCGGTCCAGCATGGTCATGGCCGAAGTGATCATGGTGGCCATATCGCCCATATTGCCCGGAACGATGAGGGTGTTGTTGGCCTTGGCGAGCGAGGCGAACGCGTTGATGTATTCCTCCGCCACTTTGAGGTTGGCCGCCTGCTGGCCGCCTTCCTTGGCCAGGGATTCGGCCACCGCAGTCACGCCGGCGGCGGTGGCTTCGGCAATCAGCCGGATCGAGGTGGCGTCGCCCTGCGCCTTGTTGATCACTGCGGCCTTGGCACCCTCGGACTTGAGGATGGCCGCCTGCTTCTCGCCCTCGGCGATGTTGATTTCCTGCTGCTTCTGGCCTTCGGACTTGGCGATCAGCGCGCGCTTCTCGCGCTCCGCGGTGATCTGTGCCTGCATCGCGCGCAAGATGGTTTCCGGCGGGGTAATGTTCTTGATTTCGTAGCGCAGCACCTTCACGCCCCATGAACGGCCGGCCTCGTCCAGAACCGACACCACCTGGCGGTTCATCTCGTCGCGGCTCTCGAAGGTCTTGTCCAGTTCCATCTTGCCGATTTCGCTGCGCAGCGCGGTCTGCGCGAGCTGGGTGATGGCGGCGATGTAATTAGACGAGCCGTAGGAGGCGAGCCGCGGGTCGGTCACCTGGAAATAGATGACGCCGTCCACCGAGAGCTGGGTGTTGTCGCGGCTGATGCAAATCTGCTCGGGCACATCCAGCGGCACCTCCTTCAGCGAATGCGTATAGGCGACGCGATCGACGAAGGGCACGATGACGTTCAGCCCCGGCTGCAAAATGGCGTGGAATTTTCCCAGGCGCTCCACGACCCAGGCGCTCTGCTGCGGCACCACGCGCACGCCCTCGACGACGAACACGATCGCCACTGCGAGTATGAAAAACGGAATGGTGAAACCGCGCGTCTGCTGGAACTGCGAGATGGCGATGGTGGCGATGAGGACGGCGATAAACTTCGGAAACATGGGTATTCTCCCTATATATTCGTTTGCGGACGGCAGAGTCCGGGTTAGGAGCGCCTTTGCCTGCATCACATGCCTCAGTCCTTGGACTTCGATACCTTGAGCGTATTGCCGTCCACCGCGCGGATGAACAGCACCTGCCCGTGATCGAACTCGCGCTCGCCCTCGACTTCGGCGTCCCACTGCGTGTTGCGGTACTTCACCCGCGCCGCGCCCTGCTCGCGGCTTACCCATGCTTCGAACGCGACTGCCTGACCCACGTCCAGCGAAGCCATGTCCGATCGCTGCATCGTCTTGCGCTGCTGGCGCACCCAGAACATGCCGGCGACCGCCACTACCGCGGCACACAATGCCTCCAGCCAGAACCCCAGACCGAACCAGGCCGTGGCCGAGCCGGCAAACGCGGCTACGCCCAGGACCAGCAGGAAAAAGGTCCCCGTCAGCAGTTCGGCGATCACCAGCACGAAACCGGCGGCGAGCCAGACTAGATAAGTTTCCATGCGTTTCTCTGGCAGACGGACGGATTGAATCATAGCCCAATATCGAGTCGGTCGGCGCCGCGTTCCCACGGCCGCTCGGCTGGGCTATGATGAGCGCAACGGCGCAGCGCGTTAGAGCAAGACAGCCGAGCTTCAGGGGGCAGCAATGAAATCCGACAGCAGCGTCCAGCGGCAGGCAGGCGAGCTCGCCGGCATCGTTCCGAGCGTCAATCTCGCGGCCGAACCGGGCCGCATGGACTTTTACGAGCGTGCCAGCGAGCGCAACCTCGCTCCGCTGTGGCGGGTGCTGCACGGCCTGGTCACCGACCGGCCGGCGCCGCGCTGCGCGCCGGCACTGTGGCGCTATGCCGAAGTACGGCCCTACCTGATGGAAGCATGCAAGCTGATCAGCGCGGAGGAGGCCGAGCGCCGCGTCATGGTACTGGAAAACCCGGGGTTGCCGGGCGAGTCGCGCATCACGCAGAGCCTGTTCGCCGGCCTGCAGATCATCCTGCCGGGCGAGATCGCGCCGGCGCACAAACACACGGCCTCGGCGCTGCGCTTCATCATCGAGGGACACAAAGCCTACACCGCGGTCGCCGGCGAACGCACCATGATGGAGCCCGGCGATTTCGTCATCACTCCGTCCATGACCTGGCACGACCACGGCAACGAGGGCGACGCGCCCATGGTCTGGCTCGACGGCCTGGACATGCACATCGTCAATCTGATGTGCGCGAGCTTTCGCGAGGCCTATCCCGGGAAAGTGCATCCGCTGGACCGCCCGGAAGGCGCCGCCACGGCCGAAGCCGGGCACAATCTGCTGCCGGTCGATGCCCAATACCGCTCGCAGACGTCGCCGATTTTCAACTATCCCTACCGCCGCACGCGCGAAGCGCTCGACCAGCTCGCGCGCTTTCGCGCCGCTGACCCCTGGCATGCGCACAAGATGAAGTACATCAACCCTGTCAACGGCGGCTGGGCGATGCCGACCATGTCTACCTGGATGCAGCTTATCCCCAAAGGATTTAATACCGCAGCCTACCGCTCCACCGACAGTGCGATTTTCACCGTGGCCGAGGGCACCGGCTCGAGCAAGATCGGAAACGAGATCTTCGACTGGGGCCCGCACGACATTTTCGTCGCACCCAGCTGGGTCGTGCATCGGCACAGCGCATCGAGCGACGCGGTGATCTTCATTTTCTCCGACCGCGTGGTGCAGGAGAAGCTGGACTTCTGGCGCGAGGACAAAACGGATGGAGCGTAAGCCGCGGGTCACGCTGGGATGCGGCACCTAGCAGGGATATAATTGTCCTGCCACCAGACTTGGTGAACGCAGGTCCGCACATGCACATGGGGAAATTCGTGGAGTCGAAGCCCGCCGAAACGCTGACAATCGAGCAGGAGGAACTGCGCGGGATTTCGCGCACGGTAGCCGAAATCGAGTGGCTGCTGCTGATCCTGGTGCTGCTGTTCCAGGTGTTCGACGGCCCCACAACCGAAGACCAGGCGGCAATTGCGGCCGGGCTGTTCTTCTATGCCGCATTCGTACTCACCTTTCGCTACACCAATTTCTACAAGGCTGAATCGCGCTGGAAAATCGCCATCGAGACCTTGGCGATGGTGCTGTTCATCACCTGGGTGCTGTGGTTCACCGGCAAGCTCGCCAGCCCCCTGGTCAACGCCTACCTGCTGGTCATCATCACCAGCGCACTCACCCTGGGCAAGCTCACCACCATGCTCGAAATGGCGCTGATTACCGCCTGTTTCGTGCTGCTCGGCGAAGACTATCCCAGGGGCGGGCTGCTGTCGCTCGCATATGTCGGCGGACTGGTGGCGCAGCTCGCGCCGATGCTCCTCGTCGCCTACATCACCACCATGTTTTCCGCCGATATCCGTTACGGTTTGAACCGCGCGCGGCTGCTTTCTGAAACCGACGACCTCACCGGCCTTTACAACATGCGCGGCTTCAGCATGGTCGTCGGCCGGCTGTTCGACCAGGCAGTGCGCTACAACCGCCCAGCCAGCCTGCTGATGATCGATTCGGACAATCTCAAGGCGGTGAACGATAAGCACGGGCACGAGGCCGGGAACCGCCTGCTGCGACGTGTGGCGAAGTGCATCGAAGCCGAGCTGCGCCACACCGATGTGCTGGCGCGCTATGGCGGCGACGAGTTCGTGGCGCTGCTGCCCGAAGCCCCGGCATCCAGGGCGCTGGAGGTTGCGCAGCGCATAATCAAGGCCATCTCCGACACTCCTCTGGAATTCGAAGGCAAGCGCATCGAATCCAGCGTCAGCATCGGGCTGGCAAGCTACCCGGAGGACGGCCGCAGCATCGACGCCATCCAAAACCGCGCCGACCGCGCCATGTACATTGCCAAGGAGCAGGGGCGCAACCAGGTGGTGAGGTTCGCTGCCTGAGCGCTGCAGCGCGCCGGCTCGCCCGCGCGCTTATCCCAGAGTATCCGGCTCGGCCGCCAGCCTGCGGATAGTGATTATCGTATCGATGTCGGCTCCGACATAGGCCTGTTTGGCAAAGCTGGTGTAGAAGTCGTCCAGCGGCGCCGCTGCACTAGCCGGCAGGGTTTCGTAATCGAAGCGCACGAACAGCTGCTCGGGCCCCGGCTCTTCTATGGTCATCACCAGGGTCGCAGCGGGCGAGTTCCCCGATGCCTCGATTTCGTAGCGTATCTGCCGCATCGGACTGAAGCTGACGCGGTCGCGCAGCCGCAGGCTGCCGAAGCGCAGTTCGCGCCGCAGTTCGTTTTCCCTGCGCTCGACGATCTCGAAACCGTCCAGCGCCAGGACGAACAGCAGCGGATTCTCGGCGCGCAGCACCAGGCCGCGCCACAACTGCGTGCGCGACAGCGGATCGATCAATGGATTGAGCGGGTCGTTGATCTGGATAAGGTGGCTGAATTTCATGCTGCATTTATAGCATTTTCACCGCAGCGGCAAATCCGGACACGCTGCCGAAACCGCTGCGCGCCCGGGCGCGTGCGGCGAAAGCCTGTAAAATTGCGGCTTTCGAAGCATCGGCAGACCGTGCCCACTTTTCAGGAACTCATCCTCAAGCTGCAGTCCTATTGGGACCGGCAGGGCTGCGCGCTGTTGCAGCCCTACGATATGGAAGTAGGCGCCGGCACTTCGCACACCGCCACCTTCCTGCGTGCGCTCGGCCCCGAACCCTGGCGCGCCGCCTATGTGCAGCCTTCGCGCCGACCCAAGGACGGCCGCTATGGCGATAACCCGAACCGGCTGCAGCACTATTATCAATTCCAGGTGGTGCTCAAACCCTCGCCGCCCGACATACTCGATCTGTATATCGGCTCGCTCGAAGCGCTCGGCATCGATCCGAAAGCGCACGACATCCGCTTTGTCGAGGACGACTGGGAGAATCCGACGCTGGGCGCCTGGGGTCTGGGCTGGGAGGTGTGGCTGAACGGCATGGAGGTCACCCAGTTCACCTACTTCCAGCAGGTCGGAGGCATCAATTGCAAACCGATCACCGGCGAGATCACCTACGGCATCGAGCGTCTCGCCCTGTACTTGCAGGACGTGAAGAGCGTGTTCGACCTGGTGTGGACGCCGGGCGTGACTTACCGCGACGTCTATCACCAGAACGAAGTCGAGCAGTCCACCTACAATTTCGAACAGTCGGACGTCGACATGCTGTTCCGTCACTTCGCCGACCATGAGGCCGACGCGAAGCGCCTGATCGAAGTAAAACTCGCCCTGCCCGCGTACGAAAAGGTGCTCAAGGCGGCGCACACCTTCAACCTGCTCGACGCGCGCGGCGCGATCTCGGTCACCGAGCGCGCCGCTTACATCGGCCGCATCCGCAACCTGGCGCGCAGCGTGTCGCAGGCGTATTTCGACTCGCGCCTGCGCCAGGATTTCCCGATGTGCCCGCCGGGACAACTGCAGCACCTGGGTATCGACCTGCCTGCACTGAAGGCAGACCTGCAGAAGCGCGAGGCGGCAGCATGAAAGCGAGCCTGCTGGTCGAATTGTTCACCGAGGAACTGCCACCCAAAACCTTGCGTGAGCTGGGCATTAATTTTTCCAGCGCATTACGCGAGAACTTAGTGGCATCGAAGTTTGTAGCAGCTACCGTTGTAGAGCGTGGATTCGCCACGCCGCGCCGGCTTGCAGTCCTAATACCTTCGGTGGCATCCGAATCACCTGCGCGCGTACAAGTGAAAAAACTCATGCCGTCGAAAATCGCGTTCGGCGCCGACGGCGCGCCTAGTACGGCGCTGGCGAAGCGCCTGGAAAAAGAAGGCGCCTCCGCGCAACAGATCGAACGCAAGACAGACGGCGACACCGAATACGCGTACCTCAACCAGTCGATCTCCGGTGTCACGCTGGCCGCCGGCTTGCAGATCGCGTTGCAGGAAGCAATTGCCAGACTGCCGATACCCAGGCTCATGAGCTACCAGCTTGCCGACGGCGCGACCACAGTACAGTTCGTGCGACCGGTTCATGGGTTGGTGGCGCTGCACGGCTCGGAAGTGGTGCCGGTTTCGGCACTCGGCCTGGATGCGGGCCGAATCACGCACGGCCATCGCTTCCAGGGCGTGAAGGATATTTCCATAGAGACCGCCGACGCCTACGAGGAAGCGCTCGCGGCGCACGGACAAGTCATCGCCGCATTCGACGCACGCCGCGACGAAATCGCGCGACAGCTGCGCGCGCGGGCCACGGAACTCGGCGCCGCGCTCGGCCCGGAACAGGATGTCCTTACGCTGCTCGACGAAGTATGCGCGCTGGTCGAATATCCGACGGTCTACGTCGGCGAGTTCGACGCCGGCTTTCTAACCGTGCCGCAGGAATGTCTGATCCTCACGATGCGGCAGAACCAGAAATATTTCCCGCTGTTCAATGCCGCCGGGAAATTGACCAACCGCTTCCTCATCGTCAGCAACAGGCACCTCGCCGATCCGAAGAACATTGTCGAAGGCAACCAGCGCGTAGTCGGGCCGCGCCTGGAAGATGCGCGCTTTTTCTACAGCCAGGACCGCAAGCAGCGCCTCGAAGCGCGCGTACCCCGGCTGGCGGCCATTGTCTATCACAACAAGCTGGGCAGCCAGCTCGAGCGCGTCGAACGCGTGCAATTGCTCGCGGGCAAGATCGCCCGAGGAATCGGCGCCGACCCTGCGCTGGCCGAACGCGCCGCCTGGCTTGCCAAAGCCGATCTCGTTACCAACATGGTCGGCGAATTTCCAGAGTTGCAGGGCATCATGGGGCGCTACTACGCGCTTGCCGACGGCGAGCCGGCCGCGGTGGCTGCCGCCATCGAGCAGCACTACCGGCCGCGCTTTGCCGGCGACGCGCTGCCGGAGAACGAGGTCGCGCTCGCGCTCGCACTGGCCGACAAGCTGGAGACGCTGGCGGGCATGTTCGGCATTGGCCAGCAGCCGACCGGCGACAAGGATCCGTTCGCGCTCAGGAGGCACGCGCTGGGCGTGATCCGAATACTGGTCGAAGGCGGATTGAAATTACCGCTGCATGATCTGGTCAACGAGGCATTTGCCGTGTTTGCGCAAGGCAAGCTCGGCGATACCCAAACGGATCTCGAACTGTTCTTCATCGAACGCCTGCGCAGTTACCTGCGCGAGGCCGGCTATAGCGCGAACGAGATCGAATCGGTGCTGTGCCTGCATCCGACGCGGCTGGACCAGGTGCCGCTGCAGCTCGCCGCCGTTCACGCATTTGTAGACCTGCCCGAGGCCGCGAGCCTTGCCGTCGCGAACAAGCGCGTCGCCAACATCCTGAAACAGGCGGAAGCAAAAGGCGAGTCATTCGCCAAGGTCCGGCCGAACGCGCTGAAGGAGCCGGCCGAGCGTGATTTGTTCGACGCCCTGAAACTGGCGTCGGCGAAGGCGACGCCGCTGTTTCAGACAGGCGACTATACCGGCTACCTCAAAGCGTTCGCGGTATTGAAATCCCCGGTCGACGCCTTTTTCGAATCGGTCATGGTTATGGCGGATGATCAGGAAGTACGCAGCAACCGTCTTGCGCTCCTCAAGGATCTGCGCGACGAAATGAACCGCGTCGCCGACATTTCCAAACTTGCCGCATGAGACTCGCCCGATGAAGCTCGTAGTGCTCGACCGCGACGGCGTGATCAATGCCGATAGCGACGAATACATCAAGAGCCCCGAGGAATGGACCCCCATAGCGGGGAGCCTCGAGGCGATCGCGCGCCTCACCCAGGCGGGCTACCGCGTCGTCGTGGCCACCAACCAGTCCGGCCTCGCGCGCGGCCTGTTTGATATGGCGACGCTCAATGCCATGCACAACAAGATGCACAAGGCGGTAAGCCAGCTCGGCGGACGCATAGACGCGGTGTTCTTCTGTGCCCACGCGCAGGACGCCGGCTGCAGCTGCCGCAAGCCGCAGCCAGGCATGCTGCTGGAGATCGGCGAGCGTTTCGATGTCCCGCTCGCCGACGTGCCGGCGATCGGAGATTCGCTGCGCGACCTGCAGGCGGCAAGCGCTGCCGGGGCGCGGCCGATACTGGTGCTGACCGGAAAAGGCGAAAAGACGCTCAAGGCGGGCGGCCTGCCCGAAGGCACCGAGGTCTACCCGGACCTGGCCGCCGCGGCAATTGCGCTGGCATGATGTTGTACCTGCGCGCGCTGGTGTATTACCTGCTGCTGGTCGTCATCGTCATTCCCTATTGGGTGCTGGTGATATGCGTGGCCTGGCTGCCGCGCATTCCGCGCTGGAAAATCATCGCCGGCTGGCCGCGCCTGGCCGCATGGCTGGCGGTCCACGTGCTCAGCATCCGCTACGAGGTACGCGGGCGCGAGAACATACCGGCGGAGCCGGTGGTGATCCTGTCCAAGCATTCGTCGGCCTGGGAGACGCTCGCCTACTCCGAGATCTTCCCTCCCCATGTCTACGTGATGAAGCGCGAGCTGATGTGGCTGCCCTTCCTCGGCTGGGGGCTGGCGCTGTTCAGCCCGATATTCATCAACCGCGCCGACCGCAAGAACGCCCTGCGCCGCACGGTCGAAATCGGCAAACAGCGTCTGGCGCAGGGCTTCTGCATCATGGTCTATCCGGAAGGCACCCGCATCGCGGTCGGCAAGCGCGCCAGGTACAAGCTTGGCGGCGCGCACATCGCGGTGCAGACCGGGGCGCGCGTGCTGCCGGTGGCGCACAACGCAGGCCTGCTGTGGCCGCGCAACTCCTTTCTCAAGCGCCCGGGCAAAGTGACCGTGGTGATCGGCGCACCCATAGCCAGCGCCGGAGCATCGCCTGAGGAACTGATGCGCAAGGTGGAGGACTGGGTCGAGAATCAGGTCGAAATTCTGGTGCGAGAAGGGCGCGCCAATGCAGCTTGAGCTTCCGCTTGCCGTCGCGCCGGTGGCGGCGCCCGCGGGCACGCTGCGCTACATCCAGCTCGGTGGCGAAATCGTCAGCTACCGCTTCCGCCGCGCCCGCCGCCGCTCGATCGGCATGGTGATCGACGATGACGGATTGCGCGTGGCCGCGCCGAACCACGTACCCCTCGCCGAGGTGGAAGCTTTCATCCGGGAAAAGGCGCGCTGGGTATCGAGAAAGCTGTCCGAGTGGCGTGCAGCCCCCAAGGCCCCGGTGGTGAACTGGAGCGAAGGTTCGGCGATTGCGCTGCTGGGGACGCCGGTGATTCTGGAATTCGTCCCCGGCAGGCGCGGCGTCACACTGCAGGACGGGCGCCTCGGCATCGGCCTCGTGCCGCGCGGCGAACCGGCCGCGCTGCGAAAGCGCGGCATCGCCTGGTTCCGGGAGAGAGCGCACGCGCTGCTCGCGGAGCGCCTGGCGCTGTACGCCGGCCGACTGGGCGTGCCGGTGCCCTCGCTGTCGCTGTCCGGCGCGCGCACGCAATGGGGCCTGTGCCGAGCGGACGGACATGTGCGACTCAACTGGCGCCTGATTCATCTGCCCCTGCACCTGGTGGATTACGTCGTCGCGCACGAACTGTCTCACCTGCGTGAAATGAACCATTCGGCGCGATTCTGGACCGTTGTGGCCGGACTCTATCCGGGCTACGCCGAAGCGCGCAGGGAACTGCGCGATTGCACCCGCCGTCTGCCGATCTTATAGAAAGGAGAATTGGACATGAGAATGCTGCACACCATGCTGCGCGTCGGAAACATGGAGCGCTCGCTGAAGTTCTACACCGAGGTCATGGGCATGAAGCTGCTGCGCACCACCGACCGGCCGGACCAGAAATACACGCTCGCCTTCGTCGGCTACGGCGCGGAGGACACGCAGTCGGTGATCGAACTTACCTACAACTACGGCGTGGACAGGTACGACATGGGCAACGCGTTCGGGCATCTGGCGATCGAGGTGCCCGACGCCTACAAGGCCTGCGAAGCGGTCAAGGCCAAGGGCGGCGTCGTCAGCCGCGGGGCCGGCCCGGTCAAGGGCGGCAGCACGGTCATCGCCTTCGTGCAGGATCCGGACGGCTACAAGATCGAGCTGATCGAACGCAAGTGAATATGCGCGGCCTCGTAAATCGCGCCCCCCGGTTGCTGCAAAGTTGCGACGTTGCGCGGACGAAAATCCGTCCGTGCTGATCGTCGATTGGACACCGATGAAAAGCGTATCCGCGCCCAATCGACGATCTTGCTGAAAAGCAACCCCGGGTCGTTCCTGTTTTTCCACATAACCGTGTTTTCCGTGCGGATGGCCTTTTATCCGTGCGGAAAACACGGTTGGCGCGCGCAGCGCGCAATGCCAACTCGGCATGCAACGGCATTCAAGACGCGGTATATAACAAGGCAGGCAGAGACATCGACTTGCTACAAGGACGCGACGCGATATTTGCGCAGCACGCTGGGCTGGCCGATCAACATCTTGGCGAACTCCTCAAGCAGCGATTCGCCGACGTCGCCGGCCGGGATGCGCAACTCGTCCGTCCCCAGGCGGAAAAAGTGCTTGCCCTTGACCGTCAGCCGCACATTGTTGTGGTCGGCGGTGATGGTGATGTCGCAGGTGACATTGCTGGGCACGGTAAATTTCATTTTCTCGAAGCCGCCGCCAGGCTTCTTGATTTTCTCTTCTTCGAATTTCAAGCCGAAACTCCAAAGCGCGTCGGTCACCTTCTGGATCGCCGCCGGCATGTCGCGCTCGACGGTGAGGTACACCGGCGAATTCCACTTGATGTACATCGTGATGTAGTCGTAGTAGTCCTTGTCGCCGATTTTCTTCTTGCGGTAATTGATGAACGATTCGGCAAAACCGAGGTTCTGGAATTCGCCCACGTTCGGGATCGAATACACCGTCGGATTGGTCGGCCTGAGCACCGCAAGCTGGTTCAGCAGATCGTTCAGGTAGAGGAACGTCTGATGCATCTTGGACTCAACCAGTTTGATGCTTTCCTCACGTATCGACTGCTGGGAAAGCTGCTGGCTTTTCACCATGTCTGCCTGTTTTTTCAGATCATCCAGCAGGCCCATACGATTCTCCGGAGTTCTTGCTTGGCTAACGGCGCGAGGGCATCTATTGTGCCAGCGACAGGCGCTTTTGTGAATATTAACGCGTCGCAGATTTTTCTTTTGCGCTCAGATAGTTGCTGATGGCGACAAATTCGGCGACGGATAGATTTTCCGCGCGCAAGCCGGGCGCAATGCCGAGCGCGGCGTAGTCCTCGGCCTCGAGCAGTCCCGCCAGGGAATTGCGCAGGGTCTTGCGCCGCTGCGAGAACGCGCGCCGCACCACCAGTTCCAGGCCCGCCATGTTCGCCGCCGCGAGATCTGCGCGCGGCCGCGGTCGCATGCGCACTACGGCCGATTCGACCCGCGGCAGCGGCTCGAAAGCGTCGGGCGGAACTTCGAACAGCATTTCCATGCCGAAGCGGTATTGCAGCATTACCGACAGGCGGCCATAGTCGCCGCCGCCGGGGGCCGCCACCATGCGCTCGACGACTTCCCTTTGCAGCATGAAGTGCAGGTCGCGTATCTGCGCGGCGTAGCCGGCGAGGTGGAACAGCAGCGGTGTGGAAATATTGTAGGGCAGGTTGCCGACCACGCGCAGTTCGCCGGTCAGCGCCGCGAAATCGAATTCGAGCACATCGCCGGCGTGCACCGCAACGCGCTCGGGTGGGTACGCGCGCTGCAGCCGGGCGATGATGTCGCGGTCGATCTCGATTACATGCAGCCGGTGCAGCACCGCAGCCAGCGGTGCGGTGAGCGCGCCCAGCCCGGGGCCGATCTCCACCATGGCATCGTCCGGCTGCGGGCGGATCGCGGCGACGATCTGCGCGATGACGGACTGGTCGGTGAGAAAGTGCTGTCCAAACCGTTTGCGCGGTATGTGTTTCATCTGAAGACGGGCTGTTTGGCGCGGACGAAAAACTGTCCGCGCGGATCGTCGATTGCGCACGGATGAAAATCCATCCGCGCGCAATCGACGATCTTGTATAAGACCCTGCGCCGTTCTGGTCTTAACCGTAACCGTGTTTTCTGTGCGGATACGCTTTTCATCCGCGCAGAAAACACGGTTGGCGCGCGCAGCGCGCACGTCCACTCATCGCGCGCTCACCATCGCCAGCGCCGTTTCCATCGCCGCGATCAGGCTGCCCGGATCTGCTTTGCCGCTGCCGGCGAGCTCCAGCGCAGTGCCGTGATCGACCGAGGTTCTCACGATCGGCAGGCCCAGAGTGATATTGACGCCTTTGCCGAAACTGGCGTACTTGAGCACAGGCAATCCCTGGTCGTGGTACATCGCCAGCGCGCAGTCGCCGCGCGCCAGCACCTGCGGCGTGAACAGGGTGTCGGCCGGGAGCGGCCCCTCCAGGCGCATGCCGGCCCGGCGCATATCCGCTAGCAGCGGAGAAATTACCTCGATTTCCTCGCGGCCAAGGTAGCCGCCCTCCCCGCTGTGCGGATTCAATCCGGCGACCAGGATGCGCGGCTGCGCCAGGCCGAAGCGCTGCTGCAGCTCACGGTGCACGATCTGCAGCGTCAGTTGCAGGCTTTCGCGCGTAATTGCCGCAGGGACGTCGGCCAGCGCGAGATGCGTGGTCGCCAGCGCGACGCGCAGGCCGCCGCCCGCCAGCATCATCACCACCCGCGACGTGGATGTCAGCGCCGCAAGATATTCGGTGTGTCCGGTAAAGGCGACCCCGGCATCGTTGATTACGCCCTTGTGCACTGGTGCGGTCACCATCGCCGCAAACCTGCCGTCGGCGCACCCGGCAACGGCATGATCGAGCAAATCCAGTACATAGCGGCTGTTGGCCGGATTCAGCCTGCCCGCAATCGAGGGCACGCCGAGCGGCAGGTGCAGTACTTCGAGCTCGCCCGCCGCCGGCGCGCGCGCGGGCTCGAAGGCGCGCAGGCGCAGCTTCAATCCAAGCCGCGCTGCACGCTGCTCAAGCAGCTCCCGATCGGCGAGGATGACGGCGCGGCAGGGCAGGCGCTGCGCCGCGAGCGCGAGGCAGATGTCGGGCCCGATGCCGGCAGGTTCGCCCGAAGTAACCGCGATGATGGGAAGTGACATGGGAGCCGGAAATCTGTGTCTGGAAACCAGTTTCTAGCCGCTAGCCCTCGTCCGTCCGGTATTCCACGAAGGCGCGGTCGCGCAGCTGGCGCAGCCACTCCTGGTAGGCCTCGTCGGCCTTGCGCTCGCGCAGGATCAGGCGCGCCTCCTGGCGCTTGCGCTCGCCCGACACGCTGGCCTTGCGCCGCTCCAGCACTTCGACGATATGCCAGCCGAAGGGCGTTGCGAAAGGCTCGCTCACCTGCCCCGCTTTAAGGCTGTCCATCACGCGCTCGAATTGCGGCACCGTGTCGCCCGGATAGAGCCAGCCGAGGTCACCGCCCTTGACCGAGGATGCGTCGTCCGAATTGAGCTTCGCCAGTTCGGCAAAATCGGCGCCATGAATAATGCGCTCGCGCATGTTCTCGAGCTTGCGCTTGGCGTCGGCCTCGGACACAATTTCGCTGGTCCGCAGCAGGATGTGGCGCGCATGGGTCTGCTCGACCGTCGCCGGCATGCCGCCGCCGCGGCGATTGACCAATTTCAGAATATGGAATCCCGCCGGGCTGCGGATGACGCCGCTCACCTCCCCCGGCTTCAGCGCATCGAGCACGTGCGTGTACAGGTCCGGCAACCGGTCGCGCGCGCGCCAGCCCATGGCGCCGCCCTGCAGCGCGTCAGGCAGATCGGAAAATCCGACCGCCAGCTTGGCGAAGTCCGCGCCCTGGCGCAATTGCTCCAGCACCTGCTTTGCGCGCTCGTGCTGTCGGTTCACCTCCTCCGGGCTCGCCTGCTCCGGCAGGCGCAGCATGATGTGGCTCAAGTCGAATTCGGTGGCTGCCGACGGAGATTCGGCCTGCTGACTGAGGAAATAATCGATCTCGTTGTCCGTCACCTGGATGCGGTTGTCCACTTCGCGTTCGCGCAGCCGCGACAGCAGGATCTCGTTGCGCATTTCCTTGCGGAACTTGTCGAACTGGATGCCGTCGCGCTCCAGCACCTGGCGGAACTGGGTCAGCGACATCTTGTTGCTCTCGGCGACGCGCGCGACCGTGCGGTCGAGCTGCAGATCGTCCACGCGCAGCGCCGTCTCCTTCGCCAGCTGGAGCTGCAGCCGGTCCATGATCATGCGCTCGAGCACCTGCTTTTGCAGCAGATCGTCCGGCGGGAGCGGCGTTCCCTGCTGGCGCAATTGCTGCGTCACGGTCTTGACCCGCTCGGCGACCTCGCTGCTGGTAATAACCTCGCTGTTGACTACCGCGACGATGCGGTCGACCAGCGCCACGCGGCCGGGCGCCGCCTGCTGCGCCAGCGCGCTTCCTGTTGCCAGAAACAGTGCGGCTGCGGCAGCCCACGCGGGAATCGGGAATCGCATGTAATGGTTACTCGTAAAAATCGAAAGGCAAAGAGTCGGAACGGGACTGATCGGGGCGGGTCTGGTTCAGCCTGCCATAGCCCGGGATATTTCGCTTCAGCGTTTCCAGCGGGTTGGACCCGAGGCGCGAAAATCCGTTCAATTCCAACTGCACGAAAAACGCGCTGGTCGAGGTCCCGCTGGCCGCGGCAAAGCGCTGCAGCACGACGCGACCGATCCAGCAGCCGCCATTATATTCGAAACCGCCCAGACCCTCGATCAGCCTGCCGTCATATAGCGAGTAGTTGTAGCGCGCCACTCCCGACCACGGACCGCCGAGGGGCCATTGCGCCGATATGTCGATCTGATTGAGCGCCGCGATCTGATCGGAGCCACGGGCGAAACGATAGCCGAGATTGAGGACCTTGCTCATTTCCGGCTGGAACCGGGCGCCGACGCCGAGGCGTTCCAGATAGTTGCGGTGCGGGTTGTACTGCACGGCGCTATCCAGGGTCCAGTGGTTCGCAATGCGCCCGCTCAGCGCAGCCAGGAAATCCGAGGTCTTGTCGGTGCGCACCGCCGTCTGGTCGTTCAGCGCCACCTGCTGGTTATGGAAATAGTGGCGCTGGCCGATGGTCGCCTTGAGCACCTCCTGCCCGCTGCCGGGCGAAAGGATGCGCGTCGTCGCCGCGATCGTCAGTTGGTTGGCGTCGGCGATCCGGTCGCCGCCGTTGAACAGGTTTTCCGAAAAGATCTGCGCATAGTTGAAGTCCGCCAGGCCGGTATCGAACAGCGGAATCCTGCTCTGGTCGCGGTAGGGCACGTACAAATAGTACAGGCGCGGCTCCAGGGTCTGGCGGTAACTGCGCCCGAGGACGGTGGTGTCGCGCTCGAAAGTCAGCCCGCTGTCCACGCTCCCGATCGGCAGTGTGCGCTGTATCGTGTCGGGGATACCGGTCGGGTTACGCTCCAGGTTGTAGTTGGTGGAATGCACCCCGAGTTTCGGCGTGAGATAAGCACCCGGCAGGATCAGCGGCAGGCTGACGCTTGGGTAGGCGATCAACCGGCTGCCGACGACGCCTGAAGAATTGATGCCGCCGGTAGTGACCACGGGTGTGGTTCCGATGAAACCGCTGCCGCGCTCAAACTTGACGAATTCGCTCTTCCAGCCCAGATCGAGTCCGCCGACGTACTGGCGCGTGGCATTCAGCGTGAATTGCGGCAGGCGATCGTAAGGCGGTGTCACCGGGTTGGCCGGGTCCTGCAGAGTCTGGAAGCGCTGCGCCCGCGCGGTCGCCGTCCACCAGCCGCCGGCGTAAGTCAGCATTCCGTCGCGCGGCAGCGTCGTTTGCGAGGTGACGTTGATGCGGGTAGACAGGTCGCGGAAATAATTGTCGTCCGAAACCTTGTTGACGTTGACGTATCCGGTCAGATTGCTGCTGAATCTCTGGGTATGCTTTAGGGCCAGGGCATAGCGGTTGATATTCGCCACGTGGTCGTTCGGCATGGCCTCGTAGCGGGCTTCCCCGTCGTACTTCCGGTCGAGATAGCGGAATTCGGTGGCCAGCTGCAGCCCGCGCTTGGAAAGTTCGCGCGGCGTGATGGTCAGATCCCGGTTGGGCGCGAGGTTGATATAGAACGGCGTGCTGACTTCGACCCCGCTCTTGCCGCTGCTGCCGATGGAAGGCGGGAGAAAACCGGTCTTGCGCTGGTCGTTCAGGGGAAAATCGACCCAGGGCAGATAGGCTATGGTCGTATCCTTGAACACCAGCTTGCCCCGCCGCGCCTCGCCCAGGTTGCGCGTCATGTCGACGTCGAGCTCGCCGACCTGCAGGTACCAGTCGTTGTTGCCGGGCTTGCAGGTGGTCAGCGTGGCGTTTTCGAAATGGTATTTGTCCTTGCCTTCGAGCTTGATCGTGTCAGCCGTGCCGCGCGTGCTCACCGGGGCGAATCCCCTGCGGCCGGGCCGCGTGAACTCGTAGCTGGCATGATCGAACTCGCCGACGTTGTCGTGCACGCGCAGGCGCAGTCCGGTTCCGCTCATGCGGTCACTGCCTCGCTCCAGCCGAACGTCGCCGCTCGCCTGCACCTCGTCGGTGGCGTAGAGGTAGCGCAGGCGGTCCGCAGTGATGCTGACCTCGTCCTGGCGCAGCACAACATTTCCGCTGGCAACCGCCTCCTGGTTGGCATGGCCTTCGATCCGATCCGCGCTGATGTACACCGGCGCCTGCGCCGGCGGTTTCAGCCGCGGCTCCTGCGCCGCCGCGGTCGCCGCGCAACAAAGCAAGACCAGAACGGGCGCTGAACGGCGCATCGGCAGCTTCACGGTGGATGAAAGGGGGACGGTGGTTTTTGAATGCTAAAATCGCACACTTTCGGATTAATGGCAATCGGAACGCAATGAGAGCCCGTTGCAAAATGAACGTTTCAACGGGCCGATATAGGGGAGTATGAGGGGAGTTCCCCCGAGGGGACTTTCCCGTCGAGCGGGATCGAGACCTTCGGGGCGTATCCCCTCATTTTGAAATGAACTCTAAGGGGAGCACGCGGGGAGGCATCCCCTCGTTTCGCTATGGACGCTTCGGATCGGATGCTGGCGCTGCAGGCGTGGCTGGGCCGGCTTTTCCCCGCGGAACATTGGCAAATCGCGCCGGCCTCGGCCGACGCCAGTTTTCGCCGCTATTTCCGCGTGAGCCTCGCCGGTCGCGGCAAGACTTATGTGGTGATGGACGCGCCGCCGCAGCACGAGGACTGCGGTCCCTTTATCCGCGTAGCCGAATTGTTGCGCCGCGCCGGCCTCAACGCGCCCGAGGTGCTGGCGCAGGACCTGGAGCAGGGATTTCTGCTGCTCACCGATCTCGGCGCCATAACCTATCTCGATGCGCTGCGGCGGGACGAGGCCGGCGCGGATGCGCTGTTTCGCGACGCCACCGACGCGCTGATCCAGTGGCAGCTCGCCAGCCGGCCGGGCGTGCTGCCGCCGTATGACCACGCGCTGCTGCGGCGCGAACTGGATCTTTTTCCCGACTGGTATCTCGCGCGGCACCTGGGCATGGCGATCGCGCCGCGCCAGCGCGAACTGCTGGAGAGCGCGTTTGCGCTGATCCTTGCGAGCAACCTGGCGCAGCCCTCGGTATACGTTCACCGCGATTACATGCCGCGCAACCTCATGCTGTCCACGCCCAATCCCGGCATCCTCGATTTCCAGGACGCGGTGTACGGCCCGGTGACCTACGACCTCGCATCGCTCATGCGCGACGCATTCATCAGCTGGGAAGAGGAGCGCGCGCTCGACTGGATCGTGCGCTACTGGGACAAGGCGCGCCGCGCCAGACTCCCGGTGGGCGCGGACTTCGGCGACTTCTACCGCGATCTCGAGTGGATGGGGCTGCAGCGCCATCTCAAGGTGCTCGGCATATTCGCGCGCATCCGCCATCGTGACGGCAAGCCGGGCTATGTGGAGGACGCGCCGCGCTTCCTCGCCTATGTGCGCGCGGTGACCGCACGCTACAACGCGCTCGCCCCGCTGGCGCAGCTGTTCGATGCAATCGACAGCCATACGGCGGGACAAGGCAGCCGATGAAGGCGATGATACTTGCCGCCGGGCGCGGCGTGCGCATGCGCCCGCTGACCGATGCGAGCCCCAAGTCGCTGCTCGCGGCCGGCGGCAAACCGCTGATCGTGTGGCTGCTGGAACGGCTCGCGCGCTGCGGGTTCAGCGAGGTCGTGATCAACCACGCCTGGCTCGGCCATATGATCGAGGCGGCACTGGGCGACGGATCGCGCTTCGGACTGTCCATCTGCTACTCGCCGGAACAGAAAGCGCTGGAAACCGGCGGCGGGATCGCGCAGGCGCTGCCCCTGCTCGGCGCGGCGCCGTTCCTGGTGGTCAACGCCGACATCTACAGCGACTACGATTTCGCCGCGCTCGCGCGCCTGGGGCTGCGCGACGATCTTGCGCACCTGGTGATGGTGGACAATCCGCCGCAGCATCCGCGCGGCGACTTCGCGCTCGCCGACGGGCGCCTGAATGAAAGCGGCGAACGCGTGCTCACCTTCAGCGGCATCGGCGTATATGCGCCGCGGCTGTTCGGCGGCATTCCGCCCGGCGCCAAGGCTCCGCTCGCGCCGCTGCTGCGCAAGGCCATGGCGGCCGGGCGCGTTTCGGGCGAGCATTACCGCGGCCGCTGGGACGACATCGGCACCGCCGGGCGCCTGCAGACGCTAGATGCGGAACTGCGCCGCGGCTGAAACGGTACAAACGGTACAAACGGTACAATTGGTCCAATCCGCCCCGACCCGGGACTGCTCCCAGCTGGACTATATGACAGATATCGACGTTTTTTCCAGGCGCCGCGCCGCCCTGCTCGCGCATATGCAGAGCGGCATCGCCATCGTGCCCACCGCGCCGCAGCGCGCACGCAACCGCGACAGCGAATACCTGTACCGCTACGACAGCTACTTCTATTATCTGTGCGGCTTCCAGGAGCCCGATGCGGTGCTGGTGCTCGTCGCCGGCGTCGCGCCGCAATGCGTGCTTTTCTGCCGCGAGAAAAACCTCGAGCGCGAAACCTGGGACGGCTTTCGCTACGGGCCGGAAGCTGCGCGCGAAGCATTCGGCGTCGACGCCGCCTATCCGATCGCCGCGCTCGACGAAAAGCTGCCGGCGCTGATGGCCAACCAGCCTGCGCTGCACTACGCCGCCGGCACGGACGCGGACTGGGATGCCCGCGTCATGGGCTGGCTGAACCAGGTACGTGCGCAAAGCCGCACCGGCGTGAGCGCGCCGCATCACATCCTGGACGTGCGCGCGATGCTCGACGAGATGCGCCTGATCAAGGACCAGCAGGAACTCGCACTGATGCGCCGCGCCGCGGAAATATCGGGAGGTGCGCACCGGCGCGCCATGCGCGCGACGCGGCCGGGCCGGATGGAGTATGAAATCGAGGCCGAACTGCTGTACGAATTCCGCCGCCATGGCGCGCAGTTTCCCGCCTACTGGCCGATCGTCGCCGGCGGCGCCAACGCCTGCGTGCTGCATTACAGCGACAACAGCGCGCGCCTGGACGATGGCGCGCTGCTGCTGATCGACGCCGGCTGCGAACTCGACGGCTACGCTTCCGACATCACCCGCACTTTCCCGGTAAGCGGCAAATTCAGCGCTGCGCAAAAGGACATATATCAGCTGGTGCTCGCGGCGCAGGCCACCGCCATCGCCGCAACCAGGCCGGGCACCGCCTGGGATGCCCCGCACGAGGCGGCGGTGCGCGTGCTGGCGCAGGGCATGATCGACTTCGGGCTGTGCCGCGGCAGCCTGGATCAGGTGCTGGAAACAGGTGATTACAAGCGCTTCTACATGCACCGCACCGGCCATTGGCTGGGGCTGGATGTGCACGACGCGGGCGAATACAAGCTCGATGGCAAGTGGCGGCCGCTCGCAGCAGGGATGACGCTCACGGTCGAGCCCGGCTGCTACATCCGGCCGGCGGAGGGCGTGCCCGAGGCTTATTGGAACATCGGCGTGCGCATCGAGGACGACGTGCTGGTAACCGTGGACGGCTGCGAAGTGATCACCGCGGAAACGCCCAAGAGCGTCACCGAAATCGAGGCGCTGGTGGGCCGGGACTGAGGCGCGCAAGCATGGCCGCCGAAGCCGTAGACATACTGATTGCCGGCGGCGGGCCGGTAGGCGCCGCACTGGCGCTCGCGCTCGAAGGCAGCGGACACAGCGTGGTGCTTGCCGAGGCGCGCAGCGCCGCTGGTTTCGAAGCGCGCAGCGCCGCTGGTTTCGAAGCGCGCAGCGCCAGTGGTTTCGAAGCGCGCAGCGCCGAATTGACCGGTGCGCGCCCCGCTCCGGCGATGCGCGACGCACGCGCCATCGCGCTGTCCTACGGCAGCCGGCTGCTGCTCGAGCGCCTGCGCGCCTGGCCGGCGCTGCCGGTCACGCCGATAGCGACCATTCACGTTTCGCAGCAAGGCGGTTTCGGCCGTACGCTGATCGACGCGGCGGATTGCGGCGTGCCTGCGCTGGGCTACGTCGCCGACTACGACGAACTGCAGCGCAGCCTGCTCGCGGTTCCGTGTTCGGCCACGCGCCTGTTCGGCGCAAGAGTGAAGAGTTTCAACGGCAGCAACGCGGTGCTGCAAACGCCTGAAGGTGAGCGCGTGTTTGCGCCGCGACTGACCGTGTTCGCCGACGGGGCGCGCGCGGGGGACGAAAGCGCGGCGCGCGACTACAGCAAGGATTATCGCCAGACCGCGCTCGTAGCCTGGGTCAGGACCGAGCAGGCGCACCGCGGCAGGGCGTGGGAGAGATTCACGCCGCAGGGGCCGCTCGCGCTGCTGCCGCATGGCGGCGGCTACGCGATGGTGTGGACCAGTTCGCCCGAGCGCAATGCGCAGCTTGCGGCACTGGACACAGCGTCCTTTCTCGACGCCTTGCACGCGGCGTTCGGCGACCGCCTCGGGGCGTTCACCGAGGCCGGCGCGCGCAGCGCATTCGCGCTTGCGCTGCGTTACCAGCGCAGCGAAACGCGCCGGCGCAGCCTTGCCGTAGGCAACGCCGCGCAAACCCTGCATCCGGTCGCCGGCCAGGGTTTCAATCTGGGACTGCGCGATGCCTGGGAGCTCGCGCGGCTCGCGCGGGACGCGCGCGATCCGGGCGACGACGCGTTCATCGCAGCCTATCGCAACGCGCGCGCCCTCGACCGCCGCGCCGGCATCCGCTTCACCGACAGCCTGATCGGTCTGTTCTCCAATTCCCGGCCGCTGCTCAGGCTCGGCCGCGGCACGGGACTGCTCGCCCTCGACTTGCTGCCGTTCGCGCGCCGCTTCGTCGCGCGGCGCATGATCTACGGCGCGCGCGCACTACCCTGATTGCTGTCGCCGGGGCGCGGCGATATGCCGCGACGGGGCCGCAATCGGGGCGTTTGCGTTCCATCCGCACCGACTGCGGGCATCGCAATGCCGATACCGCGGCGCGCTCCCGGCGTGAACAATAAATTTCATTTCGAACGTGAATATTTCGATTTTAAATGGCCGGCGATTGGGTATAGAATTGCTTCCCCTCCCGCAGAAAAAACTTTAGAACGAAATGAGAATCGGACCCCACGTGTTGCGCAATAATCTGTTCGTTGCGCCCATGGCCGGGGTCACCGATCGTCCGTTCCGCCAGCTGTGCAAGCGCTTCGGCGCCGGCATGGCGGTGTCGGAAATGGTGGCATCCAATTCCCTGCTGTGGGGCAGCGAAAAGACGCGTCGCCGCGCCAACCACGAGGGCGAACCCGATCCGATCTCGGTGCAGATCGCCGGCGCCGACCCGAAGATGATGGCCGACGCCGCCAGCTATAACGTCGACCAGGGCGCGCAGATCATCGATATCAACATGGGCTGCCCGGCGAAAAAGATCTGCAACGTGATGGCCGGCTCGGCGCTGTTGAAGGACGAGCCGCTGGTCGGGCGCATCCTGGAAAGCGTGGTGCGGGCGGTCGACGTGCCGGTGACGCTCAAGGTCCGCACCGGCTGGGATCAGAACAACAAGAACGCGCTGACCGTCGCGCGCATCGCCGAGCAGAGCGGCATCCAGCTGCTCTCGATTCACGGCCGCACGCGCGCCTGCGGCTATACCGGCCATGCCGAGTACGACACCATCGCTGCGGTCAAGCGCGCCACGCGCCTGCCGGTGATCGCCAACGGCGACATCAATTCGCCGCAGAAAGCCAGGTTCGTGCTCGATTACACCGGCGCCGACGGCGTCATGATCGGCCGCGCCGCGCAGGGGCGGCCATGGATATTCCGCGAAATCGAGCACTACCTGAAGACCGGCTTGCAATTGCCGCCGCCCCTGGTGACCGAAATCCATCAGGTGCTGATCGCGCACCTGTACGATCTTTACGCTTTCTACGGCACCGATACCGGCGTCAAAATCGCACGCAAGCACATTTCCTGGTACACCAAGGGGCTGGCCGGTTCGGCCAGTTTCCGCCACGCGATGAATCAGCTGCAAAGCACAGAGGATCAGCTGGCCGCGGTGAACCGGTTTTTCGAACAACAGGCGCAGCAGCACGAGCACCTGCGCTATGAGGAGGAGTTGGCAGCATGACACCGCGCGCCAGTGAAATCGCCGAATGCGTACGCAAGGCTCTGGAGAAATATTTCAAGGATCTGGACGGCGAGCGACCGCGCACCGTTTATGACATGGTGCTGAAGAACGTCGAAAAGCCCATGATCGAGGTAGTGCTGGATCATGCCGAGGGCAACCAGACCGTGGCGGCCAAGTGGCTGGGCATCAACCGCAACACCCTGCGCAAGAAGATCGAACAACTGAAAATCAAGATGTGACGCAGGTGCGCGGCGGCTGACGGATATCCCCGGGCACCCGCATTGCGCGCACCCACTCCTTACCCATCACTCATCGCCCCGGTTCAGACATGAGCATCCCCGTCAGACAGGCCCTTATCAGCGTTTCCGACAAGACCGGCGTGGTCGAGTTCGCGCGCGCGCTGGTGCAGATGCAAGTCGCAATCCTCTCCACCGGCGGCACGGCGAATCTGCTCGCCCAAAACGGCATCGCCGTTACCGAGGTGGCCGAGTACACCGGCTATCCGGAAATGCTCGACGGGCGGCTGAAAACCCTGCATCCGATGATCCACGGCGGGCTGCTCGCGCGGCGCGACCTGTCGGCGCACATGGCGGCGATCAAGGACGCGGGCATCGAACCCATCGACCTGGTGGTGGTCAATCTTTATCCGTTTACCGATACCATCGCCAAACCCGGCTGCACGCTCGCCGACGCAATCGAGAAAATCGACATAGGCGGGCCGACCATGCTGCGCTCGGCGGCGAAAAACCATGCCGGCGTGGCGGTGCTGGTCGACCCGGCCGATTACCAGCCCCTGCTCGATGAAATGCTGGCCCATGGTGGCACCGTCAGCGACGCCACGCGGCTGGCGCTGGCGAAGAAAGTGTTCACCCATACCGCGGCCTATGACGGCGCCATCAGCAATTACCTCACCGGACTTGACGCCGGACTCAAGAGCCAGGAATTCCCGGAGCGCTTGACGCTGCAATTTGCCAAGGTTCAGGCCATGCGCTACGGCGAGAACCCGCACCAGAGCGCGGCTTTCTATCGCGACATCCAGCCCGCCGCGGGCAGCCTTGCAAGCTACGCGCAGCTGCAGGGCAAGGAATTGTCGTACAACAATATCGGCGATGCCGACGCGGCCTGGGAGTGCGTGAAAACATTCGCCGAACCTGCCTGCGTCATCGTCAAACACGCCAATCCCTGCGGCGTCGCCGTCGGCGGCAGCGCGCTCGAGGCCTACCAGCGCGCATTCCAGACCGATCCCACCTCGGCCTTCGGCGGCATCATTGCATTCAACCGGCCGGTCGACGCGCCCACGGCCGAAGCGGTGGCGAAACAATTCATGGAGGTGCTGATCGCCCCCGGCTACGACGCAGCTGCGCGAACGGCGCTCGTATCCAAGACCAATGTGCGCGTGCTCACCGTAGCGCTGGCTGCCGGCGCCAACCGCTACGACTTCAAGCGCGTGGGCGGCGGCCTGCTGGTACAGACGCCGGACACGAAGAACGTCGCGCCCGCCGAATTGCGCGTGGTCAGCAAGAAGCAACCGAGCGAAGGCGAGCTGCGCGACCTGCTGTTCGCCTGGCGCGTGGCCAAGTTCGTCAAATCCAACGCCATCGTGTTCTGCGGCAGCGGCCACACGCTCGGCGTGGGCGCGGGGCAAATGAGCCGCGTCGACAGCGCACGCATCGCCGCGATCAAGGCGAGGAACGCCGGCCTGTCGCTGCAGGGCTCGGTCGCCGCATCGGACGCCTTCTTCCCGTTCCGCGACGGCGTGGACGTGATCGCCGAAGCCGGAGCGAAAGCCATCATCCAGCCCGGGGGCAGCATGCGCGACGAAGAAGTTGTCGGCGCCGCCGACGAACGCGGCCTGGTGATGGTCTTTACTGGCCACCGTCACTTCCGCCACTGATGAAGCTTCTGGTAATCGGCTCGGGCGGCCGCGAGCACGCCCTGGCGTGGAAGCTGGCGCAGGCTCCGCGCGTGCAGAAGGTCTACGTCGCGCCCGGCAATGCCGGTACCGCGCTCGAACCCGGGGTGGAGAACGTCCCGATCGGCGACATCGCCGGGCTCGCGGCATTCGCACAGGAAAACGCGATCCACCTCACCGTGGTCGGGCCCGAAGCGCCGCTGGCCGCTGGCGTTGTCGACTTATTCCGCGAAAAGAGGCTGAAGATCTTCGGTCCGACCCGCGCCGCGGCGCAGCTGGAAAGTTCCAAGGATTTCGCCAAGCGCTTCATGCAGCGCCACCGCATCCCCACTGGCGCTTACGCCAGCTTCAGCGACGCGCGCGCGGCGCACGCGCATATCGATGCCCAGGGCGCGCCGATCGTGATCAAGGCCGACGGACTGGCCGCCGGAAAGGGCGTCGTCGTCGCGATGACGCCGCAGGAGGCGCACGCCGCTGTCGACCTGATGCTGGTCGACAACAAGATGGGCGACGCCGGTGCGCGCGTTGTCATCGAGGAATACCTCGCCGGCGAAGAGGCGAGCTTCATCGTCATGAGCGACGGCGAACACGCCCTCGCGCTCGCCACCAGCCAGGACCACAAACGCCTGCGCGACGGCGACACCGGGCCCAACACCGGCGGCATGGGAGCCTACTCGCCCGCGCCGGTGGTGAGCCCGCGGCTGCACGCACAGGTAATGCGCGAAATCATCATGCCCACCATCCAGGGCATGGCCGCGGACGGCATCCCCTTCAGCGGCTTTCTCTACGCGGGTCTGATGATAGACGCCAAGGGCAACGCGAAAACGCTGGAGTTCAACTGTCGCATGGGCGATCCGGAAACCCAGCCGATCATGCTGCGGCTGAAATCGGACCTGTTCGAACTGTTCGAGCTGGCCTGCGCCGGCGCGCTGGCCGAGGCGGAAGCCGAATGGGACCGGCGCACTGCCCTGGGCGTGGTACTCGCCGCGGCAGGCTATCCCGATGCGCCGCAGAAAGGCGCGCTCATCAGCGGGCTGCCCCGGCACACCGAGCGCAGCGAGGACTGCATAGTGTTCCACGCCGGCACATCACTCGAAGGCGACAAGGTGCGCGTGAACGGCGGCCGCGTGCTGTGCGTCACCGCGCTCGGCGACAGCGTCAAGATGGCGCAGCGCCGCGCCTATCAGGCGGCCGAGGCCATACGCTTCGACGGCATGCAGATGCGTCACGACATCGGTCATCGCGCCATCGCGGCAAGGAAGCCCTAAGCGCTGCAGTTGCGCTGCTCCAGGTAACGAGTTTCGTGCGCATCCAGGCAGCAAAGTTGCGCGCCGCGCGCGCCAACCGTGTTTTTTGTACGGATAAGAAGCACATCCGTACAAAAACACGGTTCTGGTTAACACCAAATTACGGCGTGGAGGTTTTATCCAAGATCGTCGATGGCGCACGGATGCGCTTTTCATCCGTGCGCCATCGACGATCCGCGCGGACGGTTTTTCGTCGGCGCAACATCGGTCCCCCGGTCCGACTTGCCGGTATTGCGCGCGCACCGCGTAACGTCGCTCGCTGCTGCTAGAATCCGCGTTTCTGCGCATATTGATAATCCGTGAACCCTGCCGCGGTAAAAGACTACCTGCTCGGCCTGCAACAGCGCATCGTCGCGGCGCTGGAGGACCTGGACGGCAAGCCGTTCCGCGAGGCGCGTTGGGACCGGCCCGAAGGCGGCGGCGGCATCAGCCGCGTGATCGAGGAAGGCGGATTGTTCGAGCGCGGCGGCGTCAACTTTTCGCACGTGCAGGGCGCCGGGCTGCCGCCTTCCGCGACGGCCTCACGCCCCGAACTCGCAGGCCGCGCCTGGGAGGCGATGGGCGTATCGCTGGTGCTGCATCCGCGCAATCCCTATTGCCCGACGGTGCACATGAACGTGCGCTTCTTCGTCGCGACCAAGGAAGACGCATCGCCGGCGTGGTGGTTCGGCGGCGGCATGGATCTCACGCCCTACTACGGCTACGCCGAGGACGCGCAGCACTTCCATCGGACCTGCAAACTCGCGCTCGACCCGTTCGGCGCGGACCATCACCCGCGATTCAAAGGCTGGTGCGACCGCTATTTTTTCCTCAAGCACAGGAACGAGCCGCGCGGCGTCGGCGGCATTTTCTTTGACGATTTCAACCAGCCGGACTTCGACACCTGCTACGCGCTGACCAAAAGCGTGGGCGACCGCTTCATCGACGCCTACCGGCCGATCATCGAGCGCCGCACGGACACGCCCTACGGCGAGCGCGAGCGCGACTTCCAGGCCTACCGCCGCGGACGCTACGTCGAATTCAACCTTGTCTACGACCGCGGCACGCTGTTCGGCCTGCAGTCGGGCGGGCGCACCGAAGCGATCCTGATGTCGCTGCCGCCGCTGGTGAAATGGCGCTACGACTGGAAGCCCGCGCCGGGCAGTCCCGAGGCCACGCTTTACCGGGAATTCCTCATCGCCAAGGACTGGGTCTAGCCGCAATCCACCGCGGCACCGCGGTACCGGCCCACCGGCGTCCGATTGCCGGACCCGGGCGATTTGGCGTAAGCTTTCGCGCATGAGCGAAGCCGAAGCCCGCTTCTCGGTATTGCGCCAGTCGGCCGACCCCGCCGCGGTAGCCGCTATCGAGCGCCTGACCCGCGAAGCGCCCGACCGCGCCTTAAGCCGCATAAACGTGCTTGACTTCGCCGCCGCCAACGGTCTGGACGAAGAGCGCGCCATCGCCGCCTTTCTGCATGCGGCACGGCTCGGTCTGTTCGATCTTTCCTGGAACGTGCTCTGCCCGGGTTGCGGCGGCGTGCTCGATTCCAACGCGTCCCTGAAGACCTTGCATCAGGAGGAATATACCTGCGCCCTGTGCGCCGCCGGCTACGAATCCAGCCTGGATGAAATGGTGGAAGTCGCGTTTACCGTGAATCCGCGCGTGCGCCGCATTGCCGCGCATGACCCGGATTCGCTGTCCATGTGGGAATACCAGCGGCAGGTATTCTGGAGTTCGGGCATCGAACTCCCGGACGACGCAGCCTTCGAAAAGCTGATTCAGGAAATCGTCATCGATGGGGTAGAGCTGCCTGCTGGCGAGAAGGCCATCCTGTCGCTGCAGCTCCCGGCGCAATTCGTGATCGTGTTCGACCCGGTGACGCACGCCGCCCATTTCATCGACGTGAAAGGCGAGCCGACGCGCGAGCGCCAGAGCCTTTCTCTGGTGTTCAACAAGGTGCGCGCCCCAACCGGATCGGTGCAGATGCAGCCCGGGCCGCTGCGCCTGACGCTGGAAAACCGTACCGACCGGCGCGTGCTTCCGGCGGTATTCATCGCCGGGGACGCGATGCACGCGCTGCTGGGCAGGCGCAAGACGATACTTACGGCCAAGCGGCTGCTCACCAACCAGACGTTCCGCGACATCTACCGCACCGACACGCTCGACGTGGACCAGCGCCTCAAGATCACCAGCCTTACCTTCCTGTTCACCGACCTCAAGGGCTCCACCGGGCTGTACGAACGCGTCGGCGACCTGGTCGCCTATGACATGGTACGCGCGCACTTCCGCGTGCTGCACGAAGTCGTTGCGGCCGAGTCGGGCGCGGTAGTAAAGACCATCGGCGACGCCGTGATGGCCACGTTCCCGACGCCCGAACGTGCCCTCGCGGCAGCGCTGCGCATGCGCGAAGCGATGAGCACGCTGAACCAGCAAAGCGGCCGCGAAGACCTGCTGCTCAAGATCGGCCTGCACGAAGGCCCGTGCCTGGCAGTGACGCTGAACGACCGCCTCGACTACTTCGGGCAAACAGTGAACATCGCCGCGCGCGTGCAGGCGCTGGCGCTGTCTCACTCGATATTCGCCACGCAGCCGGTAGTGGAGAATCCGCTCGCGGCAATGATCCTGAGCGAGCGCGGGCTGACGCCGCAGCCGCAGCAGCATTCTTTGCGCGGCATCGCCAACGAGCTTACGGTCTACGAAATTCCCTGAGTCTGCAGTTCGGCGCCGGCGCGGCGCAAATCAGCGCGGCGGCTGCAGCAACGCAACACCATCCGCGCGCACCGCGTCCAGCGCGATGAGAAACGCTGCCGCATTCCACGACTGGCCGCGCATGCCGCCGGGCGCAAGCGTGCGCCCGTGCAGCCACTCGTGGAACGACCAGGCGTCGAGCGCGTTGACGCGCGCGAGCTTCGCGAGTTCGGCGCCGGCGCGGTCGCGCTCGCCCGCAAGCGCCAGCGCCGCAACCCAGAAGCCGCCGACCATGGGCCAGATGCCACCGTTGTGGTATTGCCACTCCAGATTCTGCAGATGCCGCGACATATAGGCGCGCCACAGGGGATCCGCCGCCGGTATCGGCTCGCACACCACGCGCACCGGCCAGTGCTCGGCGACGCGCGCGCGGTCCAGCGCGCGCAGCGTGCGACGCGTAGCTTCGCGGTCTGCCAGGCCGCACAGCAGCGCGAGCAGATTGCCGAAGACATCGCCTTCGTCGCCGAAAAACGAAAAGTTGACGAAGGACAGGTAGAGATCGCGGTTCTTCGCCTTGCGCTTCACGTAGTGCGTCAGCAGCCGCGCGCGCCGGTACTCGGACAGCGCGGCGTTGAAAGGATGGAACAGCTGGTTGAAATTCGCACGCGTCTCCTCGGCGCGCGCAAGCGCGAACAGCTGCTTGACGTGGTACCAGAGCGCATTGGTATAGAGCACGAAGCCGGACCGCGGCATGATATCGGCCCAGTCGCTGGCCTCGTTCTGCTGCAGCAGGAAGAAGCGCTGATGCTCCTGCGCTCCGAGCCACTGCGCCGCCTGGGCGATCTCGGCTGCGAAGCGCCGCCGCAGGGCGGCCGGCGGGTCGCGCCGGTCGAGATAATCGATCGCGATGAGCCACCACAGAGTGGCGTCGATACAGCCGAGGTACCAGAAGTCGGCTTCGTGGCTGCGCGCGTCGACGAATTTCGGTATCTGCCCGTTTGCGGCCTGGTGCGCGGCGAGCGTGGCAAGACCCGTCACCGCCTCTTGCTCCAGCAGCGCGTCGCCAGAAAGCGCCATGCCTATCGCGCAGACGGCGGCGTCGCGCCCGAAAATGGCGGCATAGCCGCGCGAATCGGCGCGCGCGCCGGGGGTGGCTGCGAGGATGCCCTGCGGCGACAGGTTGGCGCGAAGCAGCTCCACCGACTTCTGCCGGCAGGTCTCGATCAGTGCAGCGTCCTCGGGTGTGGCAGGAATGTGCACGGCAATGCTCAGCTGTTCTCCGCGCTCTGCACCGGGCTCTGCACTGTGAACGGCGGCGCGCTGCCATCCCTGGCCACACCTGCATATACGGTAACGTGGGGGAAAGGAATTTCGATGCCGCGCACATCGAACGCCTTCTTCAGCCGGCGCAGGAATTCGCGCCGCACGTTCCACTGCTCCAGCGGCTGCACCTTGAAGCGGCAGCGCAGGATGACGGCCGAATCGGCCCATTTGTCCACGCCGGCGATTTCGAGGTCGTCGAGGAGCTTTGGCCCGAACACCGGATCGGCGCGCATTTCCACGCCGACCTCGCGCATCACGGCGACAGCCTCGTCGGTGTCCTCGCGGTAGGCGATGCCGATGTCCACCACCGACTGCGCATAGCCGCGGCTCATGTTGGTCACCGTGGTGATCAGGCCGTTGGAAACGAAATGCACATTGCCGTCGTAGTCACGCAGCCGCACGTAGCGCAGCGTGATCTCCTCGACCAGGCCGGCCTTGTCCGCAATGCCGACGACGTCGCCCTGGCGCATCTGGTTCTCCAGCAGAATGAAAAAGCCGGCGAAATAGTCCTTCACCAGGCTCTGTGCGCCGAAACCCACCGCCAGTCCGATGACACCGGCGGCGCCGAGTATGGGTGCCACGGCGATGCCCAGTTCGCTCAGAATCAGGGTGACGGCGAACAGCATAATGACGACCGAGGCAATATAGCGGAACACACGCCCCAGTGTCTCCGCGCGCTTTACCTGCTCGCGGTCCTCCATGCGGCGCGTAATGCGCTCGCGAAACGTCCGGATCAGGCGCTGCGTCACGCCGAGCACGATCCAGGCCGCTACCGCGATCAGCACCACGCGCAATAGCGTGACGAAGCCGTGGTCCCACTGGGACATATTGAGAGATTCCATCTTGTGCAGCAGTTGTTCCATCGATCGCTCCTTCTGTTTCGGTTGGCGCTCAGGCGGCCGCAGCGCCGTAGGCGAGCAGCGCGCCGGGAAGATGCGCCATGGCGCGTGCAAACGCAAGCTGGCGCGACGCATCGAGCTCCAGGGATTCGCCGGTGAGCACGTTCAGCAGGCGCGTGCCTTCGGGCAGGAAAGACAGGTCCAGCGCGGTGTCGCCCCAAACTGCTTGGCCCAGCGGCAGCGTCCCGGGTTCTCGCAGCAGCGTCGCGAACAGCCTTCCGCTGGCCACCACGACGCCAGAATCACCGAGGCGGCGCGCATAGGCGACGGCGTGGCGGGTACCCACCCCGGATACGCTCAGCGGCAGGTAGTCACCCTTGAGAAACAGCGCCTCGTGTCTGCGCCGGAACTGCAGCGCGCGCCACACCAGCCAGAGCTTCGCGCGGCCGTCGCCGGGCGCATCGAACAGGGCGTGCACGGCTGCGGACAGCGCCTGCGCCGGGCCGGCCGCGATCGCCTCCAATTCCCCGAGCAGGGCGCGGCGGCGCGCGTAGTCCACCGGACGCCGGTTGTCCGGATCGACCAGGCTCAGGTCGAACAGCTCGTTCCCCTGGTAGAAATCTGGCACGCCGGGGGAAGTAAGCTTCACCAGAGTCATCGACAGGCTATTGAGCATGCCGAACCACGCGATTGGCTGCGCCTGCAGGCGCAGGTCATCTAGAAACGGATTTGCCTCCAGCCGCCCGAGCAGCGCGCGCACGAATCCGGCCATCGCCTCTTCGTAGTCCGCGTTCACGTTGACCCAGCTCGTATGCCGCTTGGCTTCGCGCACCGCCTTGAGCATGTAGGCCTCGATGCGCCCGCGGTAGACGTCGAGCGCCGCGGCATCCATGGCCTCGCCGGGAAATGTTCCGAGCAGGGTCTGGTACAGCAGATATTCGTCGTTGCGCGAAGGCGCAGCATCGCCTTCGATGGTGCGCCGCTGGCCTGCGTTCATGCGGCTCCAGCGGCGCAACGACAGGCGCCAGGCCGCGGGCATTTCCGAAATCACGTCGATGCGGCAGCGCACGTCCTCGGCGCGCTTGTTGTCGTGGGTGGAGGTAGCGAGCATGGTGTGCGGCCAGCGCGCGGCGCGGTCCGCGCTCGCGCCGTGGAAGGCCGAAACGGTCATGCCGAACATGTCCGGGTCGCCACCCACCTCGTTCAGCGAGGCCAGCCGGTTGAAGTTGTAGAAGGAAGTGTCCTCGACGCCCTTGGCCGCCACCGGCGAGGTGAACTGCTGGAATTTCATCGCGAACGCGCGGTAGCGCGCTTTCAGCGCAGCCGGTGCCTCCTCGGGCGGGCTTACCAGCAGCACCTGGCGCAGGAAATCGAATGCCGTCGCATCCGCCGCGCGGCTTCTCTGGCGCGCATGCGCGACCGACCAGTCTATGTAGCGCCGGTCCTGCGGGGTCAGGCCTTCGGCGACGTAGGTACGGTAGACGGGGCAGCTGGCCGCGACATCGGCGATCGCCCGGCGCAGCGTATTGAACGTATAGTCGCGCGTGCGCCGGTCGGCGCGCGCAATGCGCAGCAGCTCGGTCGCAAGCACGGTAAGCTCCGAGGCGAGCGCCGTACGCGTGATGTCGCGCTTGGCCCGGTAGGCGGCTTCTTCGAAATCGACGCCCTCCCCCGAGAAGCTGCGCCAGACGCGGCTCAGCTTGGCGCGCGCCAGCCGGTCGACAAACAGCGCGTTCACGACCGTGGTGAAGCGGTAGCCCGTGGTGCCGTGCACCGCCCAGCTCGTGGGCACGTGCTCGTGCTTCGCGGTGATTTTTTCCACCACAACGTATAGGGGGCGCGCCGGCCGCCCGCTTGCGTCGTCTTGCGGGGCATCGAGCCCGGCCAGCCGCGCATAGTGCTCCTGCAGTCTGCAGAAATACTGCGCCGGATCATACAGCCCGTCCGAATGGTCGATGCGCAGGCCGTCCACCTTGCCCTGTGCGGCGAGGCCGAGCACGAAGCCGTGGGTGGCATTGAACACCGCCTGGTTTTCCATGCGCAGCGCGGCGAGATCGTTTATATCGAAGAAACGCCGGTAGTTGATTTCGTCCGAGGCGACGCGCCAGAACGCGAGCCGGAAGGCCTGGGCTTCGAGCAGCGCGTCCATGGCGTCGAAGCTCGCGCGCTCGCCCGGCGTGCCGTTGAATCCGAGCAGCGCAGCTTCGATCGCCTCGGACAGTTCCGGCAGTGCGCGCACCAGCTGCGCCAGCCGCCGCTTGTGCAACTCCTTGTCGCGGTTGCGCTCGGCAATTTTTTCCGCTGTGGTTTCGTCGCGCGATGGCAGGTGCGAAAACGCCGCGGTGAGGCTCGCTGCCTCGGCAACGGTCGACGCGTCCGCGCGCGTCCCCTCGAGCGAGCGCAGTGCGCGCTCGAGCATGCGCGGATAGTCGCGCGGATCGACCGGGAAGCGGTGGCTGTAATAGAACACGCTGAACGATCCCTGTTCGGCCTCGAACACGAGCTTGAATTCCCCGGCTTCGAGCACCACGCCGTAGTGGTCGCCCAGCACCGGCACCAGCACGCGGTTGGCCAGCTCCAGATTGACCGGCTGCCAGTCGATGTCGAAAAAGTCGCCGAATATCGAGGCGGGGCCGTTCTCGAGCACATCCATCCACCAGACATTGTCCGCGCCCATGACGCCCATGTGATTGGGCACCATGTCGAGGATCTGCCCCATGCCGTGCCGGCGCAGCGCCTCGCACAGGCGCTCGAAGCCCTCGGCTCCGCCCAGGTCGGGGTTGAACGCGTTGTGGTCGATGATGTCGTAGCCGTGGGTGCTGTTGGCGCGCGCGCGCAGGTACGGCGAGCAATAGACGTGGCTCACCCCGAGCGCGTCCAGATAGGGCACCAGCGCGGCCGCGTCGTCGAAAGTGAAATCGCTGTTGAGCTGCAGGCGGTAGGTCGCGCGCGGGATTTTCACGCTGGCCGGCGCGCGCCGCACCGGCCGGGGCTGCGCCAGCGGACGCAGCGCCGACAGAGCGCGCGCAAGACCGGTAAAGCGCTCGTCGTCCGGCCAGCGTTCGAGAGCGAGTGGCAGCTTGCGCCGCCAGTTCGGATGCTCGTCGGTGGTGCCGGGAAGATTCACCTGTTCGCGCACGCCGAGCACGTCCTCGAGCTGCACCACCAGCATTCGCGCCGGACTGCGGGCGAGGAAGATCTGCAGCTGGAGCAGCAGCGCGCCCGTCATCTCCGGCAGCGACGCCGGGTCGACGCTGGCGCCCTCGGGGAGCAGGCCTTCGCGCTCCAGCGCGAGCAGCAGGCGCGCGCGGTCCTGCGCGCGCCCGAGCACCTGCGCCTGGTGCGCTTCCTCCTTCGGGTACAAACCCAGCTCGCGACGCAGCGCGAGGTCGCGCCCTTCCCAGTAGCCCGCCAGCGTGGGCAGGTCGTGCGTCGCGGCCGTGACCAGCGAGTCGGCCGGGTACTCGGCGGGGCGCTTGAAATCGCCCGAATGCTGGCGTTCGAAGAACAGTACCCGGTAGGATAATATGCCGACCCGCGTGAGCGTCGTGCGCACTTCGTCCGGCACCGTACCGAGATCCTCGCCGATGACCATGCAGCGGTTGCGGTGGCTCTCCAGCGCCAGGATCCCCACCAGGTCCTCGAACGGGTAGCGCACATAGGTGCCGTCGCGCGGAGAGCTGCCCTGCGGCACCCAGAACAAGCGCGCGAGAGCCATTACGTGGTCGACGCGCAGGGCGCCGGCGTGGCGCATATTGGCGCGCAGGGTGGCGATGAACGGCGCGTAGGCCGCGGCGCGCAGCCGCTCGGGCACCAGCGGCGGCAGCCCCCAGTCCTGGCCGCGCAGGTTGAATTCGTCGGGTGGCGCGCCCACGCTCGCCGCGATGGCGTACAGATCCTGATTCGCCCAGGCTTCGGCGCCGCCGCGGTCCACCGATACCGCAAGATCCTGGTACAGGCCCACGCCCAGGCCCAGCGCCATCGAGCGGCGGCCGACCGCGCCGAGCTGCTCGTCCGCCTGCCATTGCAGGTATTCGTAGAACTCGACGCGTACCGCGCTGGATTCGGCGAAGCGCGCGACCTCGGGCGCGGCGGGGTCGCGGTAGGCCTGCGGCCACACCGGCCAGCCCCAGACCTGCGCATCCTGGAGGTGAAAATGCTCCTGCAGCGCTTCGAACAGCGCATGCCGCCGCAGCGCCTCGCCCTGCGCCGCGCGGTAGGCGCCGAAGGCCTGCGCGCGCGGCGTGCCGCCGCCCAGATGATGCTCGCGAAAATGGGCATAGCAGCGCTCGAGCAGCGGCAGTTTGACTTCCGCCACGCCGGCGTAGTCCACCAGATCGGTATCGCGCAGCGCCTTCAGCCGCGAGCGGAACTCGGGCGTGCGCGCATGCGCGTTCGCTTCCTCGCACTGCGCAAACTCCTGGATCGCCTCGACGTCGAGGTAGAGCACGTTGACGAAACAGCGCGATGAAGGGCTGTAGGGGCTCGCGTGCAGCGGATTGTGGGGGAACAGCGCGTGCAGCGGGTTTACGCCGATCACGTCCGCGCCGCGCGCGCCCCACTGCGCAAGCAATGTCGCGAGATCGGTAAAATCGCCGATGCCCCAGTTGCGCTCCGAGCGCACCGCGTAGAGCTGCGCCGCGGCGCCCCAGACACGGCCGCCGTCCTCGACCGCCGGCGGGCGGAAGCTGCGTGCCGGAACGACGGCGAACATCGCTTCGCCAAGAACATCGCCGCCGCGCAGGATCGCGAGGCGGTGGTAACCGCAGGGCACTGTGGCCTGCAAATCGGACTCGCACGCGACGAAACGCTCACCGTCGAGCTCCACGGATTCAAGCACATTCAGCAACGCGGTTTCGATCCTGCCTTCCTGGCGCCCGCCATCCTCCTGCACAAGACGCCAGGCCAGCGGCGAATTCGCGTGCGCGCCCCGCAGATTGAATCGCAGCTTCCACGGCGCGGCATCTTCGCGCACCACGATCGCGGTCGGCACCACCGCGCGCCAGCGCTCGAGTTCGGTCGAGCGTATCGAATCCGCGACTTCCTGCGACGCGCCCGCGCGCACGCCCAGCGCCGCGAGCAGCACCCGCAGGCTCGCGTCGGAAACCGCATGTCGATGGCCCCAGACATCGTAGAAGTCCGGGTCGATCGCATGCAGCCTGCCCAGCCGTTCGAGCGCGTCACGCTCGCTCATGCCGCCGCCCCTTCGAGCGCATAAGCGGCGAACCATGCCGGAAGCACCCTGGGCTGGTCGTGGCTTACGGCCTGCGCAAGCGTGGCATATACGATCTGACCGGGCGGAAGCACCGCCGGAGCGCTCGGCGTCGCCGCAAAATTTGCAATCAGGTGCAGGCGCGAGCCGTCGCCGAGAGGCCATTGCACCCGCAGCGCGCCGCTGTCGTCGATGTTGAATTTGCCGCCCGAGCGCATACCGGCGAGGCGCGGCACGATCAGGCGGCGGCGCAGCGCGAGAAGTTCGCGGTAGAACGCAAGCCATTCGCTGTGCGGCGCGCGTTCGATCTCGTCCCAACGCAGCTTGGACGCGGCGAAAGTGCGCGGGTCGTTCGGATCGGGAATCGCCGCCTGCGCAGCGGGATCACTAAAGCGCGCGAAGCGCGCGAATTCCTGGCGCCGCCCGCGCGTGACCGCAGCGGCAAGCTCGGGCCCGAAGTCGCAGAAGAACTGAAACGGCGTGCTCGCCGCGAATTCTTCGCCCATGAACAGCAGCGGCGGCGCGGGCGCGAGCAGCACGCAGGCCGCCGCGGCGCGCAAGGCTTGCGGCGGGGCAAGCGCGCACAGGCGCTCGCCCAGCGCACGGTTGCCGACCTGGTCGTGCGTCTGCAGAAAGGAGATGAAGGCCGCGGGCGGCAGCTGCGCGCTGGGATCGCCGCGCGCTGCGCCGTCGCGATGCGCCGACGGTTCGCCCTGGTAGCCGAAGCCCTCGGCGAGCGTGCGTCCGAGGTACCACAGCGGCCGCGCCGCGTAGTCCTCGTAGTAGCCGTCGCGCTCGCCCGTGGTCAGGATATGGAAGGCGTGGTGGATGTCGTCGTTCCACTGCGCGCTCGCCTCGAGCGCCCGGCCCGCAGCGTCGCGCGCGAGGTAGCGCACCTGATTGCGATCGTTTTCGAGCACGAGATGGACGTGGCGCCCGCGGCCGGCCTCGCGGCGCAGTTCGCGCGCGACCTCACTCACGATATCGGGATCCGAGTTATCGGCGATGGCATGTATGGCATCGAGGCGCAGCCCGTCGAAGCGGTATTCCTCCACCCAGTACAGCGCGTTGTGGACGAAGAAGTCGCGCACCGTGCGCGCGCCCTCGGCGTCGAAGTTGATCGCCGCTCCCCAGGGCGTGTGATGGCGCGAATTGAAAAACAGCGGCGCGTAGCTGTGCAGGTAGTTCCCCTCCGGTCCGAAATGGTTGTACACGACGTCGAGCAGCACCATCAGCCCGCGCAGGTGCGCCTGCTCGACGAGGCGCTTCAGATCGTCCGGCGTTCCGTAGGAAGCGTCCGGTGCAAACGGCAGCACGCCGTCGTAGCCCCAGTTGCGCCGGCCGGGAAAGTCGGCCACCGGCATGATCTCGAGCGCGGTGACGCCGAGCGCGGCGAGGTAGTCGAGTCGCCCCAGCGCCGCCGCAAACGTGCCTTCCGGCGTGAACGTGCCGATGTGCAGTTCGTAGATGACCGCCTCTTCCCAGGGCCGGCCGGCCCAGCCACCGTCCTGCCAGTCGTATTCGAGCGGATCGACCACCATGCTTGCGCCGTGCACGTCCTCGGGATTGAAGCGCGAAGCCGGGTCGGGATAGCGCGCGTCGCCCACGTGATAGCTATAGCGCGTTCCCGCAGGCGCCTTGGGCACCAGCGCCTCGAACCAGCCCGCGTCCTGCGCGGCCATGGGCGCGCTCCAAGGCGCCGCGCCGGTCGTGATCTCGACCGTCACGTGTTCGGCGCCGGGCGCCCACAGGCGAAAGCGCGTGCTGCCGTCGTGCAGCAGTTGCGCGCCGAATGGCATCGCGTGGCGGTGCTTCACCTTCCCACCTGCTGCATCAGCACCAGAGAGCGCCCCTTGAGATCGTAATCGGCGCCGGCGTCGAAGGTCCCGTCGATCTCCAGTCCGTCCTCAAACGCGGTGTCGAGCAGCGCGCTCCAGCGGCCGCCCGCGAAATCGGGCAGCTTGAACGAAATCGACTCGTGATGCGCGTTGAACAGCACCAGAAAACTCAGGTCGCGCACTGGCTTGCCGCGCCCGTCGGTTTCGGTCAAGCCTTCGCCCGCAAGGTATACGCCGAGGCAACGGGCGAAGTGCTGATTCCACTCGTCGTCGGTCATCTCGCCGCCCTCGGGCCGCAGCCAGGCGATATCCTTGACCCCCGGCCCGCGTACCGGGCGCCCTTTGTAGAAATCGCGCCGCCGGAACACCGGGTGAGCGCGGCGCAGGGCAATCACCCGCTGCGTGAACGCCAGCAGCTTGCGCTTGTCATCGTCGAGTTCCCAGTCGAGCCAGGAAACCTCGTTGTCCTGGCAGTAGGCGTTGTTGTTGCCGCCCTGGCTGCGGTCGATTTCGTCACCGGCGAGCAGCATCGGCACGCCCTGGGACAGCAGCAGCGTTGCAATCATGTTGCGCTGCTGGCGCGCGCGCAGTGCGCGCACTGCCGCATCGTCGCTGGGGCCCTCGACGCCGCAATTCCACGACAGGTTGTTGTCGCTGCCGTCGCGGCTTTCTTCCTGGTTCGCCTCGTTGTGCTTTTCGTTGTATGAAACGACATCCTTCAGCGTAAATCCGTCGTGCGCGCTGACGAAGTTGATGCTCGCGTGCGGACGGCGGCCGCCGCGTCCATACAGATCGCTCGAGCCGGTGATGCGCTGGGCGAATTCGCCGATCAGGCCGCCGTCGCCTTTCCAGTAGGCGCGCATGGTATCCCGGTATTTGTCGTTCCACTCCGACCAGCCGACCGGGAAGTTGCCGACCTGGTACCCGCCTTCACCGAGATCCCAGGGTTCGGCGATGAGCTTCACCTCGCTCAACACCGGGTCCTGACGCAGGATGTCGAAAAACGCGCCCAGCCGGTCCACTTCGTGCAGCTCGCGCGCGAGCGCCGAGGCGAGATCGAAGCGGAAGCCGTCGACATGCATATCCGTAACCCAATAGCGCAGCGAGTCCATGATCAGCTGCAGCACGCGCGGATGCACCATGTTCAGCGTGTTGCCGCAGCCGGTATAGTCGGCGTAGTAGCGCCGGTCTTCCGGCGTCAGACGATAGTAGGAGGCGTTGTCGATGCCGCGAAACGACAGCGTCGGACCCAAATGGCTGCCTTCGGCGGTATGGTTGTAGACGACGTCGAGAATGACTTCCAGCCCCGCGGAGTGCAACGTCTTCACCATGGTCTTGAATTCCGCCACTTTGCCCGAGGCGGAGTAGTGCCGCTCCGGCGCGAAATAACCGATGGTGTTGTAGCCCCAGTAATTCGTCAGGCCGCGCTCGATCAGGTAGCGGTCGTCGACGAAGGCATGCACCGGCATCAGTTCCACCGTGGTCACGCCGAGGCGCTTGAGGTACTCGACCGAGGGCGCGCTGGAGAGTCCGGCGTAGGTGCCGCGCAGCGCCGGCGGAATCTCCGGATTGCGCATGCTGAAACCGCGCACATGCGTTTCGTAAATGATCATGTCGCTCCACGGCACCTCCGGGTGCCGGTCCTCGCCCCAGGTAAACGCGGGATCAGTCACCTTGCATTTGGGCATGCCGCGCGCGCTGTCGCGCCGATCGAACGACAGGTCTTCGCGCTTGCTGCCGATGGTGTATCCGAATAGTGCGTCGCTCCAGTGCACCTGACCGTCGATGTTGCGCGCGTATGGATCGAGCAGCAGCTTATGCGGATTGAAGCGGTGGCCTTCCTCGGGCTTGTACGGGCCGTGCACGCGGTAGCCGTAGAGCATGCCCGGACGCGCTTCGGGCAGATAACAATGCCAGACCAGGTCGGTTCGCTCGCGCAACTCGATGCGCTGCAGCTCGCGCCGGCCCTCGTGGTCGAATATGCACAGCTCGACCTTCTCCGCGTGCTCGGAAAACAGCGCGAAGTTGACGCCTTCGCCGTCCCAGATGGCCCCGCGGGGGTAGGAGCGGCCGGGCCAGACAGCGGTGATTGGATTCATGCTCGAGGCCTTGTGGAAAAAATGGGCGGCGCAAACGGCGTGCGACGGCACGGGTGCCGCCACAGGCGCTCACGCGGGGAATATCGGGGTTTCCAAAGCATACTACATGCACTCTGCGCCGCGCCGCGCGGCGGGCTTTGACAACAATCACAAGCTCATGGACGCGCTAGCTGTCGTCGTCCTTCTTTTCGCGCGGCCACCAGCGGTCGATGAGTTCCGCGGCGGCGTCCTTTCCGCCGAGGCCGAAAGCGAGCGCCAGCGCGAACACCACCCCGGCGAGGAAGATGAGAAAGCTCTCCCGGACAATGTCCCCGCCGACGTTGACCTGATCCAGCGCGATCAATACGACGAAGGTCATGATCGCGTACTGCGACAGCTTGCCCAGCACGTCTGCGTCCTGGATGTTGATATTTCTGCAGTAGGCGAGCACCGCGTTGCCGATGAAGCGGGCGAAGTACGCGCCGAAGGCGAGGATCAACAGGGCGACCGCAAGCTTGGGCACGAAGCGGACGACTTCGCCCAGCAGGCTGGGAACGTAGGTAAGCCCCATGCCGTTGAAGCCGATGATCAGCGCGGCAAGGATCACCAGCCAGTACACCAGCAGCCCGAAGATGCCGGTGGTGTCGGTCTCGATGCCGCCCTGGCTCAGGAACCCGTCCAGGCCGGCGCGTTCGGTAAGAACATTGAAATTGACCGCGCGCAGCGCCTTGACGATCGCGAACCTGGCGAACTTGGCGAGCAACCAGCCAACGATGAGCACGCCGATCGCGAGCGCGAATTTAGGCAGGAACGCGGCGATCTGGATCAGGAACGTGCGTACCGGCTCGAGCATGATGTCGACTTTTTCCATTCTGATCTCCTGTTTAGGGCGCCGCGCCGCCGGTCCTGGTTTCCGGCGTGATTCCGCACAGCGTGAGCACGCCCTGCAGCGGGACGTTGATCCAGGTCGGGCGGTTGCCGAGCTCGTAGCGCAATTCGTACAGCGCCTTTTCCAGCTCGAACAGCGCGATCAGCCCCCGCACTTCGCCAAACGACGCGAACAGGCCGCTGCCGCGCGTGGTCTCGTCATAGGCACGCAGGTAGATTTCACGCGCCTCGCGCACCCAGCCCTGTGCCAGTGGCGCAATCCGGTCGCGGTCGGCCTGCGTATACGTGTCGCGCAGCACGGCGCTCCAGCGCGCGTAATCGAAGGAGCGCAGCATCCCGGCGACGTCGCGCAGCGGCGAGTGCTTCATGCGGCGCTCCGCCAGCGGCCGCGCCGGCTCGCCCTCGAAATCGATGATGATGAAATCGTTGCTGCTCACCAGCACCTGTCCCAGGTGGTAGTCGCCGTGGTAGCGAGTCTTGAGGCAGGCACCCGCAGGCATGCCGCAAGCTTCGATCCGGTCGAACAACTGCTGCCGCGCATCGAGCAGCGCGCGCGCGTTCGCCTGCGCCTGCGGCGGAAGCTTCGCCTGCTGTTGCTCCAGCAGCGCGAACGTCGCGAGTGCATCCTGGTGCACGCGCTGCTTCCAGCCGGCAAGGTCACCCGCCTGCAGCGGCTCCGGATCGAAGGCCGCGTCGCCCGAGCGCAGCGCCAGCGCCTTGTGCAGCTCGGCCGTGCGCGTGCCCAGGGTGTGCACCAGCGACAGGTAGGCGCCGTGGAGGTCCGCCGGCGCGGCGGTCGCTGCGGCCAGCTGGGTGTCGAAAGTGCGCTCGAGGTAGTCGAGCGTGTATGACCAGCCGTCGCCCTGGTTGGCGACCTGGCCCTGCAGCAGCGCCAGGCTGGTCGCCGTGCCGTCGGCGGCGACGTATTCGATTGCGCCCGCGACCGGCACGCAGTTGGCGAAATGCGCGACCTCGGTGAGGAAGCGCCCGACCTCGAACTCCGGGTTCACGCCGATCCTTACGCGCCGGTAGCCCTTGAGGAACAGGCGCTCGCCGAGCATTACCACGGTGTTGCTGCTCTGGAACTTCGGCCGCGCCATCGGCAGCTTGCCCGGCACATCGCCGGCGAGGCCGGCATAGGCCGTGGTCGGGGTGAAGCGCAGCCTGCCCTGAGCGCATTTGACTTCGCGCCCGGCGCCGATCGCGGCCACCAGCGCACGGCAAAACGCTTCGTCGGCGAAGGCATCCGCGAGCACACCCACCTGCGATTGCTGGCGCACCCGCGCCAGCGTCGCCGGGGCGAGCGCGCGAACCTGCTCGTCGTCGCTGTCGCCGAAAGCAAGCGCCATCGGTAGAAAATAGGCGTCCTGCCCCGACGCCGTTTCCACCTGCAGCAGCGTGATCAGCCAGGAAGACCGGTCCGGTTGCCACAGCACCCAGTCGTTCAATGCCGCGCGCTTGATCGGATCGCCCTTGGCTGCATACCAGCGCTGCGAGGCGATAAAGCGCGGCAGCGTATCGGTCTCGAACTGCGCGCGCAGCTTCTCCGCCATGCGCATGCGCCAGGGCACGACGCGGTCGCGGAAGAAACTGGTCCAGCCGTCGAACAGCACCAGCACCGGCCGCTCTTCGCTTGCCAGCAGCTCCGCGTGCCAACTCGGCACTTCGATATCGGTGGCGAGGCGGAACCAGTAGAATCCGCAGGCTGGCAGGGTGAGCAGATATGGCAGCTCGCCGATCGGCGGGAAGGCGGTGCGTCCCATCATCTCCACCGGCACGCGGCCGCGATGGCGCGCGAGGTCCAGCTCGACCGGCTGCGCCGAGCGGCCGAGGTTGGCGACGCACAGGATGGCCTCGTCGCCGTACTCGCGCAGGTAGGCAAGTATCTTGCGGTTGCCGGGACTGAGAAAGGACAGGCGCCCGCGCCCGAACGCCTTGCTACCCTTGCGCACGGCAAGCATGCGCCGCATCCAGTTGAGCAGCGAGGAGGGGTCGCGCGCCTGCGCCTCCACGTTCACCGCCTCGTAGCCGTAGATCGCGTCCATGATCGGCGGCAGGAATAGCCGCTGCGGATCGGCGCGCGAGAAGCCGGCGTTCCGGTCCGGGCTCCACTGCATCGGCGTGCGCACGCCGTTGCGGTCGCCGAGAAAGATGTTGTCACCCATGCCGATTTCGTCGCCGTAATAAATGATCGGCGAGCCCGGCATCGACAGGAGCAGGCTGTTCATGAGCTTGATGCGCTCGAGGTCGTTTTCCATCAGCGGCGCGAGGCGCCGGCGGATGCCCAGGTTGATGCGCGCGCGCGGGTCGGCGGCGTACATGCGATACATGTAGTCGCGCTCCTTGCTGGTCACCATCTCCAGCGTGAGCTCGTCGTGGTTACGCAGGAAGATGGCCCACTGGGCGTTCTCCGGAATCTCCGGCGTCTGCTGCATGATTTCGACCACGGGATGGCGGTCCTCCTGCGCGATCGCCATGTAGATGCGCGGCATCAGCGGGAAGTGATAGGCCATGTGGCACTCGTCGCCGTCGCCGAAATACTCGCGCACGTCCTCGGGCCACTGATTCGCCTCCGCGAGCAGCAGCCGGTTCTGGTAATGCGCATCGACCTGCGCGCGGATCTGGCGAATCACCGCGTGCGTCTCCGGCAGGTTTTCGTTGGTCGTTCCGTCGCGCTCGATCAAATACGGAATCGCATCCAGGCGGAAGCCGTCCACGCCCATGTCGAACCAGAAGCGCATCACGCGGATCACCGCCTTCAGCACCTTCGGGTTGTCGAAATTGAGGTCGGGCTGGTGGCTGAAGAAGCGGTGCCAGTAAAACGCCTTGGCCACCGGGTCCCAGGTCCAGTTGGACGTTTCGGTGTCGGTAAAGATGATGCGCGTCTGGTCGTACTTGGTGTCGGTGTCGCTCCAGACGTAAAAGTCGCGCTTGGACGAACCCGGCGGGGCGCGACGTGCGGCCTGGAACCAGGGGTGCTGGTCCGAGGTGTGGTTTATGACGAGCTCGGTGATCACGCGCAGGCCGCGCCGGTGCGCCTCGCGCACCAGCGTGCGCACGTCGTTGCGTGTGCCGTACTGCGGATGCACGTTGTGGTAGTCGGACACGTCGTAGCCGTCGTCCTTCTGCGGCGAAGGATAGAACGGCAGCAGCCAGATCGTATTCACGCCCAGATCGCGCACGTAGTCGAGTTTTTCGATCAGCCCGGGGAAATCGCCCATGCCATCGCCGTTGGAGTCGAAGAACGCCTTGATGTGCAGCTGATAGACGACCGCGTCCTTGTACCAGAGCGCGTCGTCCGGGGCGTACTGGTCTATCGCGCGCTGCGGCGGCGCTTTTTCGGCGTGGGGATTGACCGGTTTGTCCATCGTGCGTTCCGGGTCGGTTACAGGAAATAGTCGAAATTGCGCTCGGTGCGCATCTTGCGCCGCAGCGCGAATACATGCGCCGGCGCGCGCTGCGGGTCGAGCTGGACGAAATTGCGCGGGCCGCTCCACAGAAAGCGCGCGCCCGAGAGCAGGTCGTGCATCTGGTAGGGCGTCTGCGCGTCGATGCCGAGCGCGGCGAGGTCGAGCTCGACCCAGCCGGACTGGACGTGGTGCGGATCGAGATTCACCACCATCACCACCAGATTCTCCGTAGCCGCATCCGACTTGGCGTAGCAGATCAGGCTGTCGTTATCGACCGAAAAAAAGCGCAGCGTGGCGTCGGACTGCAGCGCCGGATTGTCGCGCCGGGCGTGATTCACGCGCGCGATCAGGTCGGCAAGGCTGTGCGGCGCGTCCAGGTCCCAGCCGCGAATCTGGTATTTTTCGCTGTCGAGGTAGTCCTCGGTGCCGTACTCGCGCGGCGCCGCCTCGACCAGTTCGAACGCCGGGCCGTAGATGCCGTAGCTCGCCGCCAGCGTCGCCGCAAGCACCAGGCGCACGACGAATCCAGGTCGGCCGCCGTACTGCAGGTATTCGGTAAGGATGTCAGGCGTGTTCGGCCAGGCATTGGGCCTGAAGTATTCGCGCCCGGGGCCCTGCGTGAGCTCGGTGAAGTATTCGGTCAGTTCGTACTTGGTGTTGCGCCAGGCGAAGTACGTATAGGACTGGGTGAAACCGAGCTTCGCCAGCCGGTGCATGACCTTCGGCCGCGTGAACGCCTCGGCGAGGAAGATCGCGTCGGGATAGTCGCGCTTCAACTCGGTGATCGCCCATTCCCAGAAGGAAAAGGGCTTGGTGTGCGGATTGTCGACGCGGAAAATGCGCACGCCCTCGCCAGCCCAGAAGCGGATCACGCCGGCGAGCTCCTGCCACAACCCGCGCCATTCTTCGGACTCGAATTCGAACGGGAAGATGTCCTGATACTTCTTCGGCGGATTCTCCGCGTACTGCACCGTGCCGTCAGGCCGCCAGCGGAACCATTTCGGATGCGCCTTGACATAGGGATGGTCCGGGGCGCACTGGAACGCGATGTCCATTGCGAGTTCCATGCCCTGCGCCTGCGCGCTCGCCAGCAGCTGCCTGAAATCCTGCATCGTCCCGAGTTCCCGGTGCAGCGCCTTGTGCCCGCCCTCGGCCGAGCCGATCGCCCACGGGCTGCCGACTCCGCCGGGGCCCGCCACCAGCGTGTTGTTTGCGCCCTTGCGGTTGATCCTCCCGACCGGGTGGATCGGCGGCAGGTAAAGCACGTCGAATCCCATCTTGGCGACATAGGGCAGGCGCGACTCGCAGTCGCGCAGCGTGCCGTGCTTCCCCGCATCGTTCGACGCCGAGCGCGGGAACATCTCGTACCAGCTGGAAAAGCGCGCACGCTCGCGGTCCACGATCAGCGGATGCTCGACCGGGTAGGTGCTGGCGTAGCGCCGGTCCGGATAGCGCGCGGCGCGCGCAGCGAGTTCTTCATCCATCCCGAGTTCCTTGAGCGCTTGCGCGTCAGCAGGGAGGGCACGCAGTCGTTCCGCCCAGCGCTGCAGGCGTTTGCTGTCCTCGCCTTGCGCGCGCCGCGCCGCATCTTCGATCAGGCCCGCGCCCACCAGCGCCGCCACGCGCAGGTCCTCGATCTCTACGCGCCGCGCGAAATCGTGGCGCCAGGACAGGAAATGGTCCACCCAGGCCATGACCGTATACTGGTAGCGCCCCATCGACTGCGCGGTAAAACTGCCGCGCCAGCGGTCGTTGACCAGCGGCTTCATCGACGTTTCATGCCACGCTGCTTCGCCCTCGCGCCGCCACAGCAGCAGGCAGGCGAGCACGTCGTGGCCGTCGGTGAAACAGTCGGCTTCGACCACCACCACGTCGCCGACGACGCGCTTGGCCGCGAAGCGCCCGTCGTCCACCGAGGGGGTGACGCGCTCTATTACTGCGCGCAGGCACCCGTCGCTCACGTTGAGTTCGGCCTTAGCCATGCGGGGCTTCCTCCTGCGCTTTGAACATGAGCACGGAAAGCGGCGGCAGCGTCAGCGCAAGCGAGTGAAAACGCCCGTGCGCGGCGACGGGCGACGCTTCGACACCGCCCAAATTGCCCATACCGCTGCCGCCATATAGCGCGGCATCGCTGTTCGCGAGTTCGCTCCAGTATCCTCCCGTCGGCACCCCGACGATGTAGTTCGAGCGCGGCACCGGCGTGAAATTGCATACCACCAACACCGGCGCGCCGCCATCTCGCGGCCGGCGCAGGAAACTGAGCACGCTCTGTTCGCTGTCGTTGCAGTCCACCCACTCGAAACCGGATTGCTCGAAATCGACCTGGTACAGCGCCGGTTCGGAGCGGTACAACCGGTTCAAGTCGGCCACCCAGCGGCGCACGCCCTCGTGCTCCGGATAGCCCAGCACATGCCATTCCAGGCTGTCGTCGTGCGCCCATTCGCGCCGCTGGCCGAACTCGCCGCCCATGAACAGCAGTTTCTTGCCGGGATGCCCCCACATGTAGCCGAACAGCATGCGCAGATTGGCGAACTGGCGCCAGGCGTCCCCGGGCATCTTGTTGATCAGCGAGCCCTTGCCGTAGACCACTTCGTCGTGCGACATCGGCAACACGAAATTCTCGAAGAAGGCATACCAGATCGAGAAGGTGAGTTGCGTGTGGTGATACTTGCGGTGGACCGGGTCCTGGCTCAAATACTTGAGCGTATCGTGCATCCAGCCCATGTTCCATTTCAGCCCGAAGCCGAGACCGCCGAGGTAGACCGGCCGCGACACCATCGGCCAGGAGGTCGACTCCTCGGCCATGGTCTGCACGTCGGGATGGTCGCGATACACCGCCTCATTCAGCAGGCGCAGGAACTCCACCGCCTCGATATTCTCCCTGCCGCCGTAGCGGTTCGGCACCCATTCACCTTCCTTGCGCGCGTAATCGAGGTAGAGCATGGAGGCGACGCCGTCCACGCGCAGCCCGTCGATGTGGTAGCGGTCGAGCCAGTACAGCGCGCTCGAAACCAGGAAGCCGCGCACTTCATTGCGGCCGTAGTTGAAAATCTGGCTGGTCCACTCGGGATGGAAGCCCTGCCTCGGATCGGCGTGCTCGTACAGCGCGGTGCCGTCGAAGTACACCAGCCCGTGCTCGTCGCTGGGGAAATGCGACGGCACCCAGTCGAGGATGACGCCGATGCCGTTCTGGTGCAGGGTATCGACCAGATACATGAAGTCTTCCGGGTTGCCGTAGCGCGCGGTCGGTGCGTAGTAGCCCGTGGTCTGGTAGCCCCAGGAACCGTAGAACGGGTGTTCGGTGACGGGCATCAACTCGACGTGCGTGAACCCCATTTCGCGCACGTACTCGGCGAGGGGCTGCGCCATTTCGCGATAGCTGAGCGAGCGGTTCGCGTCCTCGGGCACACGCCGCCACGAGCCGAGGTGCATTTCGTAGATCGACATCGGCGCGTCGAGCGCATTGGCGCTGCGACGCGTGTCCATCCACGCGCTATCGCCCCATTCGTGGTCGAGCTTCCACGCGCGCGAGCCGGTGCGCGGCGGGGCTTCGGCGAAAAACGCGAAGGGGTCGGCCTTGTCCACCTGATAGCCGCCGATGCGCGACTCGATAAAATACTTGTACGCCTGCCCCTGCGCGACGCCCGGCACGAAACCCTCCCACACTCCCGAGCCGTCCGTGCGCACCGAGAGCGGGTGCGTATCCTGGTTCCAGCCGTTCCACTCGCCGATGGCCGAGACGCGCTGCGCGTTCGGCGCCCAGACGGCGAAATTCGCGCCGGCGACGCCGTCCTGCTCGCCCAGGTGGCAGCCGAACTTTTCGTACAGGCGCGCGTGGGTGCCTTCCTTGAACAAATAGATATCGTGGTCGGTCAACACGTTTGGTCTCCTATCGGGTTGCCGTACGCGCCATCATGCGACGGCCGCATTGGAGCTTTGCTGCGAGAATCTGGGGCCCGGCGACGCACTGGGCGAGGAACTGCTTGAAGCTTGTGCATCGCGGCATCCGTAAGCGGCTGCGCAGCGTCGCAAAGTTCGATTGAGCGTGTGCCTCAAGCATACCACGATGACACCCTCAAGCCAACCCGAAACGGCCGCCGTGTCGCGAGCTCGTGATCTGTCCGGTTCTGTAGCACGACATCTGTCCGGTTGTCATAGTGCCCCGAAGGGGGTGCGAAATGACGCCGACACAAGTGCTACAGGAGATACGGAAGATGAGATTTGAGGAAGCGTATGAG
>JBBRAI010000017.1:0-68748 GCA_038206915.1 Burkholderiales bacterium
CGGCGGGATGATGGTTTTCTTGTCCTTGCTGCGCAGCGCCTCGGGCGAAATGTCGTCGGCGAGCAGGAGCTTCAGCCAGTCGAGCAGTTCGGACGTGGAGGGCTTCTTTTTCAGCCCCGGCACTTCGCGCACTTCGAAGAACACCTCGAGCGCCTCGCGCAGCAGCTGTTTCTTGATGCCGGGGAAGTGCACATCGACGATTTTCTCCATCGTCTCCTTGTCCGGGAAGCGGATGTAGTGGAAGAAGCAGCGGCGCAGAAAGGCGTCGGGCAGTTCCTTTTCGTTGTTCGAAGTGATGAACACGATCGGACGGTTCTTGGCCTTGACCAGTTCGCGCGTCTCGTAGACGTAGAACTCCATCCGGTCGAGCTCGCGCAGCAGGTCGTTGGGGAATTCGATGTCGGCCTTGTCGACTTCGTCGATCAGCAGCACCACCGGCTCTTCGGCGGTGAACGCCTGCCACAGCGTGCCCTTGACGATGTAGTTGTTGATGTCGTGCACACGCGGGTCGCCGAGCTGGGAATCGCGCAGCCGCGACACCGCGTCGTATTCGTACAGGCCCTGCTGCGCCTTGGTAGTGGACTTGATGTGCCACTCGTAAATCGGCAGGCCGAGCGCCTTGGCCACTTCCTCGGCCAGCATGGTCTTGCCGGTTCCGGGCTCGCCCTTGATCAGCAGCGGACGCTGCAGCGTGACCGCGGCGTTGACGGCCAGCGTCAGGTCGTCGGTCGAAATGTAATTGTCGGAACCGTGGAAACGCATGGCAATACCCTGAAAGGAAAGGCGCATTATACGACGCGCGGCGCGGGTCCGGCGCGGCCGCCGATGCGCGCGGACAGGACCGTCAGACTGGCCTGGGCGCGCGGCGCAGCGAAGCCAAGCCACCCTTTACGCGGCCGAGTCCTATCGTATAAAATCCACGGCCCGCTGAATATCGGCGGCAATCGGCATCCGGTTCCGGCATGCCGCTCGCCCAATAAGAGAGCCGCAGCGCCAGTCGGCTCGAAAAAAGCGGAAGCGCGAGGGGAGGGCCCCTCCTAATGCAACAGATTCTGAGAGCGAGATCGATGAAGACAATTCTGGGTTTCATGCTGCTTTTCCTGGCGCTTCCCGCGCTCGCGCAGGCGCCGGCGGGTAACGCGCAGGCGGGCAGGGACAAGACTTCCATGTGCGAGGGCTGCCATGGGATTCCCGACTACAGGACCGCCTATCCGCACGTTTATCGCGTGCCGATGATCGAGGGCCAGCAGCCGGTCTACATCGTGAATGCGCTGCAGGCCTACAAGTCCGGCGCGCGCAGCCATCCGACCATGCGCGCAATCGCGCAGGGTCTGTCCGAACAGGACATGGCTGATCTCGCCGCCTATTACTCGACGCTGCGTCAATAGAGGAGCGACCATGAAAGCCATATTGCTCGTCGCGCTGCTCGCGCTTGCCGGTTCGAGCGCATACGCCGGCAGCGACGCCGGCGACGGAGCGCAGAAGTCCAAGGCCTGCGCGGCCTGCCATGGCGCCAACTTCGACAGCCCGATATCTCCCGACATACCGCGCCTGGCCGGCCAGCACGAGGACTACCTCGCGCGCGCGCTGAACGATTACAAGTCCGGCGCGCGCAAGAACCCGATCATGGATGGCCAGGCGGGCGCGCTGTCGGCCCAGGACATCAAAGATATCGCGGCGTATGTCAGCGGCCTGCCCGGCAAGCTGATGGTCATTCCGCTGCAGCGCTTCGTCCGCTAGGGCCGTTTCAGGTTTTTTGAAACGACTTCCGGGTTAGGGCAGCGCGAGGGGACCTGTCCCCTCGGTTCGTATTTAACATTTAGCGCCGTTTCAGGCACTCCAGGTAGGCCAGCGCGTCCGGCTGCGTGCCGTCGCGCTGCGCGCGCCATACCGTCTCGGCGAGGCATTCCATGATTTCATGGCAGGCTGCGTGCCGGTCGCCGAGTTTGGCCGCGATGCGCGCCAGTTCGCGCTGAATGCCCGGCGGCTGGTCGATCGACAACTGCTCTTCGATCGCCAGGTGCATGGAGAGGTGCAGAAACGGGTTGGCGTCGCCGGCTTCAGGCAGGTAGTCCCGCTCCTGGTAGCGTTCGGGATCGTCCAGCACCGCATGGTATTCGGGATGCAGCCGGACTATGTCGATCGCAAGCGGCTCCAGGCCAGCAAGCATTTCGTGCCCGCGCTGCTTGCGCCAGGCATCGAAGAAGAACTGCCTGACCTGCTCGCGCGAGGGATTGAACATGGCGTCCTGCGCAGGCGCGTGCCGGGCCTTCAGGCGGCGCGCGTCTTCCCCTTGAATTCGCACAGATCGGCGATGAGGCAGCGCGGGCAATCCGGCTTGCGCGCCTTGCAAACATAGCGTCCGTGCAGGATCAGCCAGTGGTGGGCGTGCAGGCGGAACTCGGGCGCTACGAACTTCTCCAGCTTGCGCTCTACCGCCAGCGGGTCCTCTCCCGGTGCGATGCCGATGCGGTTGGCGACGCGGAAGATATGCGTGTCTACGGCGATGGTCGGCTGGCCGTAGGCGACATTGAGCACCACGTTGGCGGTCTTGCGCCCGACCCCGGGCAGGGCTTCCAGTGCCGCGCGCTCGCGCGGCACCTCGCCCGCGTGCCGCTCGAGCAGCAGTGCGCAGGTGGCGAGTATGTTCTTCGCCTTGGTGCGGTACAGGCCGATGCGCCGGATATGGGTGATCAATCCGTCCATGCCGAGCCCGAGCAGCCGTTCCGGGGTGGGCGCCGCCTGGTACAGGCCGCGCGTAGCCAGGTTCACGCTCTTGTCGGTGGCCTGCGCCGACAGGATTACCGCGATCAGCAGTTGGAACGGCGTGCGATATTCGAGTTCGCTGCGCGGTGCCGGATTCGCCGCCCTGAAGCGTTCGAAAATTTCGCGCCGTTTCGCGGGGTTCATTGTTTTTTCCGTGCTTCGGGGCGTGCGCCGAGGGCGGCTTTTCCGGCCAGAGTTCGCGGCGACAGATTATTCGCGTGCTCCGGCGCAGCGCCTGCGGGCGCGATTCTCGCCCTGGCGCGCTCGAGCGCTGCGCGGATCGCGGCCTTCTTGGCGTCAGGCAGGTCGAGTCCCGGCTTTTCCGCAGCTCTGCGCGCAAGGTGTGCCCTGCGTTCGGTCTGCTCGCGTGCAAGGCGCAGCGCGCGGAAGGCGTGGCGCGCGCGCGCGGCATCGGCCATAGCCTGCGTCCAGGCCGCCTGCCCGGCGGGCAGCGGCACCAGGTCTATGCAGTCGACGGGGCAGGGCGGCAGGCACAGTTCGCAGCCGGTGCACAACTCGGCAATCACGCTGTGCATCAGCCGCGCCGCGCCCACGATCGCGTCGACCGGGCAGGCCTGTATGCACAGCGTGCAGCCGATGCAGCGCGCTTCGTCGATCAGGGCGAGCGTGCGGGCGCGCGCGGCGCCGACGCACGGATCGAGCGGCTTGGGTTCGCGACCGAGCAATGCAGCCAGATTCCGCACGCTCGCGGCGCCGCCGGGCGGGCAGCGGTTGATGTCGGCCTTGCCCGCCGCGACTGCGCGCGCGTAAGGCATGCAGCCGGAATAGCCGCATTGGCTGCACTGGGTCTGCGGCAGCAGCGCATCGATCGCGTCGGCAAGCGCAGCGCCGCTCATGGCACGGCCGCCTGGTCGCGCAGGATTTCGCCTATGAGTTGAGGCCCGCGGTATATGAACCCGGTGTACACCTGCACCACGCCCGCGCCAGCAGCCAGCTTTTCGCGCGCATCGGCCGCGTTCATGACGCCGCCGACGCCGATGATCGGAATCGCACCGTCGAGCACGCGCGCGAGCTTTCCGATCACCGCGGTCGAAGCGTCGCGCAGCGGCGCGCCGGACAGCCCGCCCGCTTGCGCAGCGTGCCGCAGGCCGGCCACGCCTGCGCGCGACAGCGTGGTATTGGTGGCGATGACGCCGTCCATCTTGTGCTTGATAAGGCATCTGGCGATGGCTTCGATCTGCGCATCGTCCAGATCGGGCGCGATTTTGAGCGCGAGCGGCACATAGCGGCCGTGGGCGTCCGCCAGGCGTTTTTGCTCGGTCTTGAGCTTGCCCGCGAGCGCCCCGAGTTCATCCGCGCCCTGCAGCTGGCGCAGGTTCTTCGTATTCGGCGAGGACACGTTCACCGCCACGTAGCTCGCGTGCGGATAGACTTTCGCCAGGCAGAATTCGTAGTCGTCGGCGGCGCGCTCGATCGGCGTGTCGAAATTCTTGCCGATGTTGATGCCGAGGATGCCGCGGTAGCGCGCGCGCAGCACATTCGCGATCAGACGCTCCACGCCATGGTTGTTGAAGCCCATGCGGTTGATCAGCGCCTGCGCTTCGGGCAGACGGAACAGGCGCGGCTTCGGGTTGCCCGGCTGCGGGCGCGGCGTAACCGTGCCGATTTCGATGCTGCCGAATCCCATCGCAGCCAGCGCGTCTATGTATTCGCCGTTCTTGTCCAGGCCAGCGGCCAGTCCGACCGCGTTGGGAAATTCCAGTCCCATGAGCCTGACCGGCCGTGCCGGACCGGCATCGGCCAGTATCGTGCCCATGCCGCTGCGCTCGAGCAACTTGAGCGCGGCGAGCGCGAACCGGTGCGCGGCCTCGGCGTCCATGCCGAAGAGTAAGGGGCGTGCCAGCGAATACAGCATGGCGCGATTTTACAGCGGACGTTCCCCGGACTAATCGATATCGTCGGCGCCGAGCGCACGCCACGCGCCGTCGATCAGCCCCTCAATCGGCCGGAACCTGGCTTTGTAGGCCATTTTGCGGCTGTTCCTGATCCAGTAACCGAGATACAGGTAGGGCAGCCCCAGGCTGCGGCACTGCTCGATCTGCCACAGGATATTGTAGGTGCCGAAGCTCGCCGCGGCGATCCCCGGTTCGAAGAAGGTGTACACCGACGACACGCCGTCCGCGAGGATGTCGACGATCGACACCATCGCGAGCTTGCCCTGATCGCGGAATTCGATCAGGCGGGTATTGACGCGGCTTTGCAGCAGGAAGTGCGAGTACTGGTCGCGGCTGTCCTGGTCCATGCCGCCGCCGGAATGGCGGTAAGCCTGATAGCGCAGATAGAGCGCGTAATGCTCGTTGCGAAAGCGCAGGCTTTGCGTCGAGGCTTCGAGCGCCGCATGCTGCTTCCACGCGCGGCGCTGGCTGCGCGCGGCCTTGAACCGCGCCACCGGGATGCGCACCGGCACGCAGGCGCGGCAGGCGTCGCAATAGGGGCGGTAGGTAAAGATGCCGCTGCGGCGAAACCCGGCTCGCACCAACTCGCCGTACACCTCGTTCGAAATCAGGTGGCTCGGCGTGGCGACCTGCGAGCGCGCGAGCTTCTCCGGCAGATAACTGCACGGATAGGGCGCGGTCACGTAGAACTGCAGTACCGCATGCGGCAGGTCGTTAAGCAGCGACATCGTTGTCGGTCTCCTGCGGGTCCCATTTGCCCGGGGTCGCAGCATAGTCTACCAATTCCGGCAGCCGCAGTGAAAATTCGCTGCGCGCAATCGCGCGCGCCCCGAGGCTCGCCAGGTGCGTGGTGTGCATCTGGCAGTCGATCATGCCGCAGCCATCGCGCTCGAGCCGCCTGACCAGGTGCACCATGGCAAGCTTGGAGGCATCGCGCACCCGGGTGAACATGGATTCGCCGTAGAACATGCGGCCTATCGCGACCCCGTACAGGCCGCCCGCCAGCTCGCCGTCGATCCAGGTCTCCGCGCAATGCGCGTAGCCGAGCCGGTGCAGGTGAACATAGGCGGCGCGCATCGCGTCGGTGATCCAGGTGGCGCCTGCCGCGCCGCTGCCTGCGGCGGGGTCCGCGCCGCGGGTCGCGCAACCGTGCAGTACCGCCTCGAACGCGGTGTCGAAGCGGACTTCATAATGGCGCTTGCGCAGCGTCTTGGCGAGCGAGCGCGCGATCTTCAATTCCGCCGGTATCAGCACCATGCGCGGATCCGGGCTCCACCACAGGATCGGCTCGTCCTGCGAATACCAGGGGAAGATGCCCTGGCGGTAGGCCGATAGCAGTCGCTGCGGCGACAGGTCGGCGCCCGCGGCGAGCAGGCCGTTGGGTTGCTTCAGCGCGCGTTCGAGCGGCGGAAAAGGATCGTCGGGTTCGAGCCAGGGAATCATCGTCGAAGCACGCTAGCACAACGCGACCGGCAACGTCCATGACGGGCGGGCAATACAAACCAGGCGAAAATCATCATAATGCGCGGAATATTTTTGGGTCCGTTGCGCGCCATGCGCTCCGGTCCTTGCGGGTTTCAAAGCAAACGGAGGGGGTATGGAGAACTTGAAATCAGGCGGTGACGCGCTGTTCATCCTGCTTGGCGGGATCATGGTGCTCGCGATGCATTCGGGTTTCGCGTTTCTCGAGCTCGGGACGGTGCGCTGGAAGAACCAGGTGAACGCGCTGGTAAAGATCCTGTGCGACTTTAGCGTTTCCACGATCGCCTATTTTTTCATCGGCTACGGCATTGCCTACGGCGTGCATTTTTTCAGTGGCGCCGAGCAGCTGGCGCAGAAGAACGGTTACGAACTGGTGAAGTTCTTCTTCCTGCTTACTTTCGCCGGCGCGGTTCCCGCAATCGTTTCGGGCGGCATCGCCGAGCGCGCGCGCTTCTATCCGCAGCTCGCGGCCACCTTCCTGCTGGTCGGATTCGTCTATCCGTTCTTCGAAGGCATCGCCTGGAACCATCACTATGGTATCCAGGACTGGCTCAAGGCCGCCTTCGGAGAGGAATTCCACGATTTCGCCGGTTCGGTCGTGGTGCATGCGGTCGGCGGCTGGATCGGCCTGGTGGCGGTGATATTGCTGGGCGCGCGCAGCGGCCGCTATGCCAAGGACGGCAAGGGCATGACTGCGCATCCGCCCTCGAGCATCCCGTTTCTCGCGCTGGGTGCCTGGATCCTTTCGGTGGGCTGGTTCGGCTTCAACGTGATGTCGGCGCAGACCCTGGACAAAATCAGCGGGCTGGTGGCGATGAACTCGCTGATGGCGATGGCGGGGGGCACGCTCGCCGCGCTGGTCGCCGGGCGCAACGACCCGGGTTTTGTGCACAACGGCCCGCTGGCCGGCCTCGTCGCGGTGTGCGCCGGCTCCGATGTGATGCACCCGGTCGGCTCACTGATCGTGGGCGTGGTGGCCGGCTTCATCTTCGTCAACATGTTCACGCTGACGCAGAATCGCTGGAAGGTCGACGACGTGCTCGGCGTGTGGCCGCTGCACGGACTGTGCGGGGCATGGGGCGGCATTGCCGCGGGGATCTTCGGCCTCAAGGCGCTGGGCGGGATGGGCGGGGTGAGCTTCATGGCGCAACTCACCGGTACCGCGCTGGGCGTGGTCGTGGCGCTGGCGGGCGGGGTGCTGGTCTACGGGACGCTCAAGGCCGTGGTCGGGCTGCGCCTCGACGCGGAAGAGGAATTCAACGGCGCCGATCTTTCAATTCACAAGATCAACGCGACGCCGGAAAGCTGAAGCGGCCGGCCACCTACTTGACCGGCTTGAACGGCAGGATGGCGCCGGAGTGGCAGCCGTAGCGCCCCTGCCTGCGGTCTTCGTAATAGTGGCGCAGCGTGGTCGAGATGGTGCGAAAGGCGATTTCCTTCCACGGAACATCGGCCTCGTCGAACAGCGCCACCTCGAGGCTTTCGATGCCGGGCGCGAACTCCAGGTCGAGCAGCCGCGCGCGGTAGAAGATGTGCACCTGGTTGACCTGCGGCACCGAAAGCATGGTGTACAGGTCACCGATCTCGACGCGCGCGTTGGCTTCCTCCAGCGTTTCACGCAGTGCCGCTTCGGCGGTGGTTTCGCCGTTTTCCATGAATCCGGCGGGCGGCGTCCAGCAGCCGCGGCGCGGTTCGATGGCGCGCTTGCAAAGCAATATTCTGTCCTCCCATTCGGGGATGCAGCCGACCACCATTTTGGGATTTGAGTAGTGGATGGTATTGCAGGCATCGCACACGTGGCGCGGGAAGCTGTCGCCCTCCGGCACCTTGAGAGTGACGCTGGCGCCGCAGTTGGGGCAGAAGTTCATCGAGGCGGGTGGCGCAAAGCCGGGAAGTCGAGTTATGCGCGCTATGATACCAGCCGCCGCATGCGCTCGGCGCCGGACTCAGCACCAACTGCTAGTCGAGGAGCGCAGCGAGCTCGGTGAGCCTGCTGATCGTGCGGTCGGGTGCCGCGTCCAGCGCGTCCAGCGGAGCGCCGCCGCGGTTGATCCAGTAGGTGGAAAATCCGAAAGACTTGGCGCCGCAGGCGTCCCAGCAATTGGACGAGACGAAGCCGATCGCCTCTTTGGGCACGCCCAGCCTGTCGACCGCGATCTGATATACGCGCGGGTCGGGCTTGAATATCCGCACTTCTGCCACGCTCAACACCGCGTCCAGCACCTTGTCGAGGCCGCTCGCTGCGACCAGCGGGTCGAGCATGTCCGGCGAGCCGTTGGACAGAATCGCCAGCTTGCGTCCACGCAGCGACTCCAGCGCCGGCAGCGCGTCGGGATACGGGCTCAGCTTCAGGTATTGCTGCATCAACGCGGCGAGCTGAGCATCGCTCAGCGCCAGGCCGAGTGCGGCACAGGCATAGCGCAGTGCGTCTTCGGTGACGCGGCTGAACGGCACATAGCGCTGCATCAGACTGCGCAGCCAGGTGTATTCGAGCTGCTTCGTGCGCCAGAGCTGGCTCAGCGCACCGCCCTTCCCCGGCCAGTTGCGCTCGCACAGGCTGATCACGGAATGCACGTCGTAGAGCGTGCCGTAGGCATCGAAGACAAGGGCGAGAGGTTTCATATCGCTAGTCGCGTCGCGTAATCGGAATAGCGCCCAATTCTGCGCCCAATCCGCGCCGCCGGGCAAACCGGTCACGCACCGGGTCGAACGCCGAGCGCTGCAGCGGACTTGAATCCTTGCATATGCGCGCTGTCGAACAGATGGGCGTCTTCTTTGGCGGCATACTTTGCACTACCGACTGTCGGCGCCGGGTTTGTTCCGGAAAGCGATATATTTAATTGATTCAGTATGTTCGGGGCGAGCGCCGGAGGCGCTGCGGTGGGAGTTGAGCAGCCGCGCACGCAGCGAATTTCACTGGCGTCTGCGCGTGACGCCAAGGCCAGTCGGGATTCGGGCCGGCCCCAATCTGTAAAACTTTGTGAAATAAGCGCTGCAGAGCTTTGTAAGTACTGAGGAATAACGTAAATTGCAAGCGTGTTTGCATTAATGCAATCGAGGTGTGGTGGCCGGATGTCCGTTTATGGACGAGGGCCGCGCGCAGCCCGCGCTGGATTTTCGATTTTCCGCGTTGGCTCGATCCGCCGCTACGCGAACCGCACAATTGACCAAGCATGTCGCCGAAATCCATGAACAGAATTTCCAGTCGGGAACTGCAGCTGCCTGCATTTACGCCGATCCAAGGGGAACCGGCGCAGCCGGACTTTGTGCGCTATCTGCGCACGCTCAATCGCTACAAGTGGGGCATTCTCATGGTGGTGGTCGCCGTGGGCATGCTGGCGTCGATGTACGCCTCCAGCCTGCGACCCGTGTACCGCGCGACTGCGACCATCATGCTCGAAATGGGCAAGCCGAAAATGATCTCCAACCAGGATCTGTTCGAGGCGTACAACGGTACCACGCGCGATTATTTCCTGACGCAGTTCGAAATCATCAAATCGCGCGACCTCGCCGAGCGGCTGGTACGCACGATGCAGTTGACCAAGAACCCGGAATACGATCCGCGGCGGCAGGCCCAGCCTTGGTACGCCGACTGGGTGCCGGCGCAGTTCCTGCCGGCCGCGCCGGACAAAGTGCCCGGCGAACAGGCGAGCGAAGAAAGCGTAGTGGCGCAAGTGATGGCGAACATCAGGCTCGAGCCGGTGAGGAATACGCAGCTGGCGAAGCTGAGTTTCGAATCGCACGATCCGGAGCTGGCGGAGCGGGTGCCGAACACGCTGGCGATGATATACATCGTTTCCGACCTGGAGTCGCGCGGCGCGTCGACGCGGCGTTCGATGTCGTTTCTGGAAGTCCAGGCGCGGGAGTTGAAACAAAAGCTGGATGCGTCCGAGCGCGCGCTGCAGGACTTTCGCGAGAAAGAAAAGATCGTGGTCGCGAAAGGCGTCTCGGTTTCCGGCGCGATCCGGCAGCTCGAGGAACTGGAAACGGCACTGGACGCGGCGCGCAAGAAACGGCTGGATGCCGAGGCGCTGTACAACCAGGTGAACATCGCGCGACAGGGCAAGTCGACGCAGGCGCTTGAATCGCTTCCGGTGGTGCAGAGCAACCCGATCATGGCGCGCTTCAAGGAAGCCGAGGCCGAAGCCGAACGGCGGGTGAGCGAGGCGTCCAAGCGCTACGGCCCGGAGCATCCGAAAATGGTAGCGGCCCAATCCGATCTCAAAGCGGTGCGCGACAACGTGCACCGCCAGGCGAGCGCGGTGGTCGACGCGGTGATCAAGGACTATGAGGTTGCCAAGGCGAACGAAGCCTCGCTGGAGCGCGCCCTTGCGCGGGCGAAGGTGGAGAGCCAGGAGTACAACCGCAAGGAGTTTACGCTCGCAACGCTCGAGCGCGACGTCGCGTCCAATCGCCAGCTCTATGACCTGTTCACGCAGCGCGCCAAGGAAACCAACACCGGCGATGTGCCCTCGGCGATCGCTCGCGTGGTCGACCCGGCGATGATGCCTAGCGCGCCGTCCGGGCCCGACACGCGCAGGATCGTCGGCATCGCCATGCTGGTGGCGCTGGCGGTCGCGGTCGCCATCGCGCTGCTGCTCGAGCAGCTCGACGTCACGGTAAAGACCAGCCACGAGGTGGAGGCCAAGCTCGAGGTCAAGGCGGTAGGCGTTTTGCCGCGCATGCGCCCGAAGCTCGGGGTGCCGATCGAACGCCTGTTCATGGAGGAGACGCATAGTCCGTTCTCCGAGGGGATCCGCAGCATCCGCAGCGACCTGCTGTTATCGGGCATAGACTCGCAGCAGAAGGTCATTCTGCTGACCTCGTCGCTGCCGGAGGAGGGCAAGACCACGGTCGCATGCAATCTGGCGTTCGCCTTTTCGCAGATCAAGAAGACCCTGCTGGTGGAAGCCGACATGCGCCGGCCGAAGATGTCTTCGGTGCTCGCCGGCGATGACCACCGCATCGGGCTGTCAGAGCTCGTCGCGGGCAGCGCGCCGCTCGACGAGTGCGTCTACGCGGCGGACAAGTCGAATCTGTGGGTGCTGCAATCCGGCCGCATCCCGCTCAATCCGCTCGAGCTGATTTCTTCGCATCGCTTTGCCGAGGTGATGCAGACGCTGAGGCAGGCGTTCGACGTGATCATCATCGACAGCCCGCCGCTGCAACTGGTGAGCGACGCGCTGGTTCTGTCGCAACATGCGACCTCGGTCCTGTACGTGGTGAAAGCCGACAGCACGCCGTATCCGCTTGCGCGCCACGGCCTGACGCAAATGAAGCGTGCGACCGACCCGACGCAAGTCGGCCTGGGCGTTGTGCTCAATCAACTCGATGTCGACAAGGCGAACAGATATTATGGCGAATACCGCGGCTACGGCGGTCGCTACTACCGGCGCTACGGTTATTCGAGCGAGGTCGCGGGAGGCGCGCAGACTGGCCCGCTTGCCACCGCGGACAACAAGGCGGGCTGAACTGCGGGCATAATATAGGCATCACTCCCGCATTCCGGTACTCGGGCGCGGGATCTCTCCCCCAAGGGTGAGCACGGTCGTGATCCCTGCCGCCCAGCTGTGCCCGAGCGTCTTTATGAGTCAGACCAAGCAGCACGAGCAGGTGGCCAAGCCGGACCAGCCGAGAACGCGCAAGGACTGGGAATGGTTTTGGCGCATTGTCGCCGTGCTCATGCTGGCGTTCATCTCCTGGGCGGGCTGGGTGCTGTACCAGATTACGCCCAGATCGGTGGTGACCCCGCTGGCCTATGCGCCGCAGGTGAAGCCAATCGGTGCGCCGCAAGCGGCAGGAGGCGCACAGGTGCCGGACGCGCAGTCGTCTGAAGTCACTGCGCAACCCGCGACCGCGCCGGCCGAATCCGGGCAGGCATCGGGCGTCGTGTCTACCGTGCCGCACGCCGCTACTGCCAAAAGTGCCGCCGATATTCCGGCGGGCGATCCGGCCGCAAATCAGGACAAGAAGGACGAGCAGATCAAGGGCGCCGGGCTTAGACTCGCGACCGAGATCTCCACGCCGCTGCCGGCCAAGCAGGATAAATCGACGACGCAGGAGGACAATCCCGGCCGCGCGCCAGCGGGGACAGCCGGAGCCGCAAAAGACCGGCGCTAGTCCGCTTCGGGGTCGGCGGCCGGCTGTAGGATACCGTCCCGCGCTTTTCCCGCAGACCGCTTTGAATCGGAACGGCTTTAGCCTCGGAATCCCGGCCCGGCCTGCCGCATGGCAGAGGACGAACTTCCGATCTCTCCAATCCCTGGAAATCATCTTGCTTCCACGCATTCCGGCGCGCATCAGCCTGGTCCTCGCAGGCCTGATGTTCCTGCTGCCGTTCCTGAATCCCTACCACTACTATCCGCTGACCAATTTCTATACGGAGTGGCTGGCGCTCGCGTTCGGACTGGCCGCGCTCGCGCCGCTGATGGTGCGGCGCTTCTGGGACGAGGTGGAAATTCCGGCGCTGACCTTGTGGCTGCTGATGTTTGCGGCGCTGCTGCTGTTGCAGCTCATCTGGGTGGACATCGCCTATCCCGAGTTCTCGGTACTGGGCGCGCTCTACGTGGTCTGGGCGGCCTGGCTGGTCTGGCTTGGCCGAGTGCTGGCGAAATCCTGCGGCGTCGAACAAGTCACGCTCTGGCTTGCCGCGATGCTGCTGCTGGGCGGCCTGTTTAACGGCGCCACGGCGGTGCTGCAGTTCTATACGATCGATTCGCCGCTGCGGCTCATGGTTGCCAGCCTGGGCCCGATGCAGCGCGGTGCTTACGGCAATTTCGGGCAGAACAATCACTTTGCCGATTACGTCACCCTGGCGCTGGTTTCGGCGTTCTACCTGCACATCAAGGGGCGGCTGAGCCTGCCTACCAGCGCGGCCTGCGCCGGGTTCTTGCTATACGTTTTGTCGCTGTCGGGCTCGCGCACTACCTGGCTATACCTGGTCGCGGTGCTGGCGCTGAGCCTGTGGTATCGCGCCAGATCGGAGGCACCCGGGATGCGCCGCGTGGCCACGGCGCTGGTCCTGCTGCTGCCGTTGTTCGCGCTGGTGCAGTTCGCGATGTCGCACTACGGCCTGGCGATCCGGCCGCTGCCTGGCGCCGGCTATGCGGCGGTCACGCCCATCGACCGCTTCAGCGAGGACATGGCGCACAATCTGCTGCCGCAGACCGAGGGCTCGTCGCTGGGTACGCGCATCTACATGTGGCATCAGGCGCTGTTGATGTTTTCGCGGGCGCCGCTGCTCGGCGTCGGCTTCGGCCAGTACGCCGGCGTTTTTTTCGAGCAGGCGGCGGAACTGTCGCGCTATCACATCGCACACTACGATCGCAATGCGCACAACGCGCTGATGCAGCTGCTTGCGGAAACCGGGATCGTCGGCGCCGCGCTGGTCTGCGCCGGGCTGGGCGCATGGCTGTGGGGCTTGCGCCGGCACCTCGCGTTCAGCGCCGAGACCTGGTGGATGCTGTGCCTGCTTGCGGTGCTGTCCGTGCACAGCATGCTCGAGTATCCCCTGTGGCATGCGAACTTCCTCGGCGTCGCCGCGATCCTGCTCGGGATGGGCAGCGAACAGGTATTGCGCCTGCGGCTCTCCGCATTGTCGCGCTTTGCGTTCCCGTTCATGGTGGCGGCGGGCGTTTTCGCGCTGGGCAGCGTGGCGCATGCCTACCGCGATTTGGAGCTGCTGCTGTATCCGCGCGTGCTGCCGAAAACTCAGGCGGAGATCATCGCGCGCAACGACAGCCTGCTCGAACTGCACCGCGACACACTGCTCGCGCCCTACGTCGAAATGACCTACGCCGGCATCATCGTGGCGGATCGCAGCCATCTCAAGGACAAGCTCGCGCTCAACACGCGCGTGCTGCGCCTGATGCCGGTGCCGGAGCTGGCCTACCGTCAGGTGCTGCTGCTCGCCTTGAACGGGGAGCGCGAGGCGGCGCTGCTGCAGCTCGACCGCGCCGTTGCGGTATTTCCGGACAAGCTGAAATATTTCATTCCGGAAGCCCGAAGAGCCGCACAGGGCGAGCCGGGAACGCTCGGTGAAATCGTGGATAAAGCGCTGGAAAAGCTAAAGCAGGTTGACAGAAACCTGTGGTAAGTGCAGGATTTGTCTATAAAAGGCGAGCGGATACCGGTGTTGTGCCAAAAACGGCCGTGCAGCGGGTTCGCGATGTGCCGTAATTCGGTCGCGAATATGCCGCCGATACGCAGCAAAGACTTTGTTTCCGGCGCGTCCGGATAGGGGTGGATAGATGGCCAGGCCAGAAAAAATCCGCATTGGCAACCTGCTGGTTCAGGAAAAGCTGATCTCACAAGAACAGCTGACGCTTGCGCTGGAGCAGCAAAAGCGCAGCGGGCGCAAGCTCGGCCGGGTGTTGATCGAAAACGGCTTCGCGACGGAGGAGGCGATTTCCGAGGCGCTGGCGAAGCAGCTCAAGATCCCGTACCTGAACCTCAAGTACTACAACATCAATCTGTCCGTCGCGCGCACGCTGCCGGAGATGCAGGCGCGCCGGTTCCGCGCGCTGCTGCTGGAGGACAAGGGCAACAGCTACCTGGTGGCCATGGCCGACCCGACCGACCTGTTCGCCTTCGACGAGATTTCACGCCTGCTCAAGCGCGACATCGAACTGGTCCTGGTAAACGAAAACCAGGTGCTAGAAACCATGGACCGGATCTACCGGCGCACGGAGCAGATCACCGACCTCGCGCGCGAACTGGGCGCCGACATGGGCGATGCGGTGGATTTCGGCGAGCTAAGCATCGAACCGGGCGCAGAAGATGCGCCGGTAGTCAAGCTGCTGCAGACCATGTTCGAGGACGCGACCCAGGTGAACGCATCCGACGTGCATATCGAGCCGCAGGAGAACCTGCTGCAAATCAGGTTCCGCATCGACGGCATGCTGCAGTTGCAGACGGAGTCCGACATCAAAATCGCGCCTGCGCTGGTGCAGCGGCTCAAACTCATGTCGGGGCTGGACATCTCGGAGAAGCGCCTGCCGCAGGACGGCCGCTTCAATGTGCGCATCCGCGAAGCGCGCGTCGACGTGCGTATTTCGACCATGCCCACGCAATACGGCGAATCGGTGGCGATGCGCCTGCTCAACCGCAGCACCGGCGTCCAGGGCCTTGAAGGCCTGGGCATGCCGCAGCAGCTGCTCACGCGCCTGCAGCAGATCATCCGGCGCAGCACCGGCATGGTGCTGGTGACCGGACCGACCGGCAGCGGCAAGACCACCACGCTGTACGCGGCGCTGAACGAAGTGAACACGATCGACAAGAAGATCATCACGGTGGAGGATCCTATCGAATACCGCCTCGCCGGCCTGAATCAGGTTCAGGTGAACGAAAAAATCGACCTCACTTTCGCGCGCGTGTTGCGCTCGACGCTGCGCCAGGATCCGGACATCATTCTGGTCGGCGAAATGCGCGATCCGGAAACCGCTCAGATCGGCCTGCGCGCCGCGCTCACCGGCCATATGGTGTTCTCGACCCTGCATACGCGCGATGCCGCGAGCACGCCGATCCGCCTGATCGACATGGGCGCGCCGCGCTACATGGTGGCTTCGTCGCTGCAGGCGGTGATCGCGCAGCGCCTGGTGCGGGTGAATTGCCCCAGCTGCGCCGAACCGTATCAGCCCTCGGAGCAGGAAATGCAGTGGCTGCACGGCAGCGAGCGCGACGACGGCAAGCCGGCGCAGATGATGCGCGGGCGCGGCTGCCAGTTCTGCCATCTCACCGGCTACGCGGGGCGCACCGGCGTATACGAAATGCTGGAAATGAACGCCGAACTCACCGCGGCGGTGAACCGGGAAGACACGGCCGAGTTTTCGCAGCTCGCAGTCAAGAGCATGGCCGGCAGGAGCATGCGCCACCACGCGACGCAGCTCGCATTCGCCGGCAGGACCACCCTGGCCGAGGCGATACGGGTGAGTTCCGAGCTCGAGGACTGATGCCGCATTTCGCCTACAAGGGGAGGAACACCAAGGGCGAGCTGATAAGCGGCGTGCTGGAGGACGCCGACTCCGGCGCGGTTGCCGACCAGCTGATCAGGACCGGAATCTCGCCGGTGGACATTGCGCCGGCCGCCGCGCCGAGCGCGGCGCGCAGCGAAAGCTGGTTTGCGCGCCTGGTAGCCCCGCGCATCACGCTGGACGACAGGCTGCTGTTCAGCCGGCAGATGTACACGCTGCTGAAGTCCGGGGTCCCGATAATGCGCGCGCTGGCCGGACTGCAGGAGTCCGCCCGCAGCGTGACCATGGCAAAGGTGATCCAGGACCTGCGCAGCAGCCTGGACAGCGGCCGCGACCTGAATTCGTCGATGCGCCGCCATCCCGAGGTTTTTTCGCAGTTCTTCGTGAGCATGGTGCGCGTGGGCGAAATGTCGGGCAGCCTGGAGGAGATCTTCCTCAGGCTGTTCAATCACCTCGAATTCGAAAAGGAAATGCGCGAGCGCGTGCAGCAGGCGCTGCGCTACCCGAGTTTTGTAGTGGTGGCCATGGGCGTTGCACTGGTGATCGTCAATCTGTTCGTGATTCCCGCTTTCGCCAAGCTGTTCTCCAGCCTCAAGGCGGACTTGCCGCCGGTGACGCAGCTGCTGATCCACTTCTCGAATTTCATGGTGCACTACTGGCCGCTATTGCTCGCACTGGCGGTGGCCGCGGTGTTCGCTTTTCGCATCTACATTGCGACACCGGCCGGGCGCTATGCCTGGGACAAACTCAAGCTGCGCCTGCCGCTTGCGGGCTCGATCATCGAGAAGGTCACGCTGGCGCGTTTCGCGCGCAGCTTTTCGATTTCGCTGAAAAGCGGCATGTCGATGGTGCAGACGCTGGCGGTGCTGACGCAGGTGGTCGACAACGCCTATATCGCGCAGCGCGTGGAACAGATGCGCGACGGCGTGGAGCGCGGCGAAAGCGTGCTGCGCACGGCGCGGGCGACGGGCGTGTTTACGCCCATGGTGCTGCAGATGGTGGCGGTGGGCGAGGAAACGGGGGAGCTCGACGATCTGATGCGCGAGGTGGCGGACATGTACCAGCGCGAGATCGACTACGAGCTCAAGGGCCTTTCGGCCAACATAGAACCGATCATGATCACCTTTCTCGGCGTCATGGTTTTGATCCTGGCGCTGGGTGTGTTCCTGCCGATGTGGGATCTCGGCCGGGCAGCGTTCGGCCGCCAAGGCGGAGGATGAGGTGCGCCGCGCGCTGATGCAGCGCGATGGCGCCGGGCCGGCGGGCCGGCAGCCGGGTTTCACGCTGTTCGAACTGATCGTCGTCGTCTGCATCGTATCGGTCCTGGCGGGCATCCTGCTCAACCGCCTGAACACCTACGAGGAGGCGGCGGAGAAAGCCTCCATGCAGCAGACTGCGGCCGCGATCAAAAGCGCGCTGCAGCTGCGTGTCGCCGCCTACATGATCAACGGGCGCGACAGGGAAATAGAAAAATTGCCCGATGAAAACCCGGTCGACTGGCTGCAGGAGAAGCCGCAGAACTACGTCGGCCAGTTCTTCGCCGACGCCTATGGGCGCGTGAAACCGGGAAGCTGGTATTTCGACCAGGCGCGCCACGAACTGATATACGTTCCCGACCTCGACTCCCATTTCAAGCCGGGACGGGACGGCAGGAAATGGATTCGCTACCAGGTGCGCATCGAGTATGAGGAAATGCGCCAATCCGACGGTTTCATGCGCAAGATCCTGACTGCGGCCACGTTTTCGCCGGTCGAGCCATATGCATGGTTCTAAGCCGCATCGGCGCCAGCGCTCGGATTCAGGCGATCAAGCGGCGGGCGAACTCGGCGGGGAAGGCCCGTTCTGGCCGGAAGCTGGCATTGTCAAATATTGTCGTGTGCGGTAAATTTCTGTTGCCAGACAATAAGATGTAGTCTATTCTTCGATTTATTGTCAGACTGACGAGGGAGTAAGAAAATGTTCAAAAAGCAATCGGGTTTCACCCTGATCGAACTGATCGTGGTGATCGTAATTCTGGGAATTCTCGCAGCGACTGCCCTGCCCAAGTTCATGGGCATACAGGGCGGGGCGCGAATTTCCATCCTGCAGGGCGCGCGCGGCGCGGTCGCTTCCGCGATGAATATCGCCACCGCCACGCAGCAATCGCAGAGCCTGGCCTCGAATGCGAGCATCACCCTGGACGGCGTCGGCATCAGCATGATCGGCAGTTATCCGGTCGCAACCGGCACGAGTTCCGGCATCTACGGCGCGGCAGGCCTGTCCAGCGACTACACGGTCACCGGCGGCGGTACGGCGCTTGGTTCCGTTCTTACCATCCAGGTTCAAAATGCGCCGACGCCGGCCAGCTGTGCGTTCTCGTATACCGCCGCTACCGCGACTACGCCGCCTGCGATCGCACCGGTCGTCACTACCGGCTGCTGATCTCGAAATGCGTGGACAGGCCAGGCGGAATGCCGGGCCTGCCTTTGTGACTTGATTCAAGGGCAAAGACAATGAGAAAGCATTCGGGCTTTACGCTGATAGAACTGATCGTGGTGATCGTAATTCTGGGCATACTCGCCGCCACCGCGCTGCCCAAGTTCATGGGCATACAGCAGGGCGCCAGAGCTTCGATACTTAGCGGCGCGCGCGGGGCGGTCTCCGCTGCGATGAACATCGCGACAGCCACCCAGCAATCGCAGAGCCTTGCATCGAACGCAAGCATCACGCTGGATGGCGTCGGCATCAGCATGATAGGCGCCTATCCCGTGGCCACTGGCACCGCCTCAGGCATCTACGGCGCGGCGGGATTGTCCGCCGACTACACGAGCACCGGCGGCGGTACTGCGCTTGGCAGCGCGCTGACTGTCCGGGTTCAAAATGCGCCGACACCGGCGAATTGCAGCTTCATTTACTCCGCGGCGACTGCGACCTTGCCGGCCCGGGTCGGAGCTGCCACGATCAGCGGCTGTTGATTGCGCGGAGGCGGGAACAGGCTTGCTGGGTACTGCGGATCGGCTTGAACAGCTGACGAGCAAGCGCAGGCTGGGCAAAGGGCAGGCTCGGTGCATCCGGACCTGCCCTTTTTTGTTCTTAATCGAACCACGCTGGCAAGCGTGCGATGGAGACGATCCTGGAGAGTGCCTGCCCAATCCGTACCGCCTGCGGCGAAATCTGGTCCCTTTGCGTGTCTGATCGGCACCGAGGGAGCAAGCACGGCATGAACTCGCCTGGCTCGCGCGAATGGAAATCTAGCGCTGTCGCCGACGGCATTAGTTGTTCGGCGACCCAGCGTTTGTGCAGCTGCGCCGCCGCTGGAGAAGGGCGGTGAACGCAAAAAGCCATTATCGAGCGGTCAGGAACAATCTCGCCGCCGTCTTTGCGGCCGCAGCACTGCTCTTTTTCCAAAATGCTGCGCACGCCGCAATTGCAGTTGCCCAGATTGCGCAATCCGCAAGTACGACCACGGCCAACTCGCGGGCAACGACTGCGTTTACGCCGGTGGCCAACCGGCTCTACTTGATGTGGGTTGCCCAGACCTTCGGCAGCACGCCCACGACGCCCACTGTCGCCTGCGCCAACGGGCTCACGATGGTGCAGGTCAATACCATTGCTTTCGACACGATCGCTGCACCGACCACCCGCTTCACCTTGTTCCGGGGCATGAAATCTTCCGGACTCTCGAACGGCACATGCACCATGAGTTTTGGTCAAAACGCTACCTACAATGGGTATGTCATCGTAGAGTTTGATGGCGTCGACACCTCCGGCACGGACGGTTCGGGAGCGGTGGCGCAGGACGTGAGCGGCAGCGCCAACAGCGCGAGCGCAGGCGGACTGTCCATCGCCCTGGGCGCGATCGCGGCCGACAGCACGACCGCCGGGGCATTTTCAAATTCGATAAACAGCACGACCTCGCTGGCTGCGGGCGCGGGCTATACGGCAGGCACGGGTGTCGCGAACAGCGGTCCGAACACCAGCGTGCGCGCCGAATGGAATACCGCCGGCAGCACAACGGTAAACATGACTCAAAGCGCAACTTCCAATATCGGCGGCATCGCGGTCGAGGTGCGCGCCCCCGTGACCGTCGTGTCGATCGACCGCGCCAGCGCCGACCCGACCACGCCGGGAACTTCGGTATCCTGGACGGTCACGTTCAGCCGTAGCGTGACGGGGGTGACTGCCAGCGCCTTTGCACTGGTCCCTACCGGCGTGAGCAGCGCCAATATCACCTCGATCACCGGCAGCGGCGCAAGCTGGACCGTCACCGCCTTTACCGGAACCGGCTATGGCACGCTCGGATTGAACCAGACTGGTCCCGGCGCGATCGTGCCGAGCCTGACCGGCACGTTCACCGGGCAGGTCTATACGGTCTATCCGGCGCTGAGCTGCATCAGCGACAGCTTCACCGGTGCCAACAATACACCGCCAGACACGACCAACTGGACCGTGAACAGGGTGTCGGGGAGCTTTACTCCAGTGATTTTCGGCAACCGGCTGCGCATTACCGATACTTCCGGCAGCGCGGCAGCGCGTGCCACCAACAAGAACCTGTTTCCTTTCGGCAATAACCTGGTGATCGCCGAATTCGATTATTTTGCGTACGGCGGCAGCGGCGCCGACGGCATTGCCGTCACGTTTTCCGACCCCGATACGCCCACATCCGGCGCCAACAATCCGCCTACAACGGGCGGCTTCGGCGGTTCGCTGGGCTATGCCAATCGCGACACCGGCGGCGTTTGCAACGTCGCAGGCTTCACCGGTGGTTGGGTCGGGGTCGGCATAGATGAATACGGCAATTATTCAAACGCTACGGAGTGCCGCAACGGCGGTGTCGGCGCCCGGCCGAACGCGGTGTCGATTCGCGGTTCCGGCAGCGGCGCCACCTCACCCAGCACGAGTAACTATGTCTATTTGACTGGCACCGCGGCGCTGGGCGCGAATGGCGTGTCCAGCGGTGCAGCCGGTACCTCTTATCGTTATCGCATCATCCTCGATTCGATCACCGACCCGACCAAGGTGATGCTCAAGGTGGATCAGGACAAGACCGGCGGCGGTTATTTGCCGCTGATCTCCTATGACGTGAAGCCGGCGATTACCGCGGGCACCCAGGCCGCCTTGCCCGCCAGGCTGCAGTTCACCTTTACTGGTTCGACCGGCGGGTCCACCAACAACCACGAGGTGGACAACGTAAATATTTGCGCGGCTTCGATCATTTCGGCGAGCGGACCGCATCACCTCGAAATCCAGCATTCGAGCGGGACGGGACTGACCTGCGCTGCCAGCACGCTGACCGTCAGGGCCTGCGCCGATGCCGCCTGCAGCACGTTTTATACCGGCGGTGTAGCGGGAACGCTGACGGCGACCGGCGCGCCCACGGTGAACTGGGATGGCACCACCGGCGGGGCGGCGGGTGCCGGATTCGCTATCCCGAGCGGCAGCAGTTCGGTAACCAAGAACGTGCAGGTCGCCACGGCGGGCAATGTGGTCTTTGGCATCAGCTCGCCGTTGCCGGTTCCGACCAGTTCGAGCACCTGCAATTTCGGCGCCCCGTCATGCACATTCACCGCGAATAGCGCGGGTTTCATTTTCGCCAACACCAGCAGTGGCGGCAGCTACACCATTCCGGCACAGGTATCAGGCATCGCCACTTCCACGCCGCTATTCCTGCGGGCGGTGCAGGCCTCAACCACCACGCCGGCGGTCTGCACACCGGCCATCATCAGCCAGACAGTGGCCGTGGCCATGGCTTATGCCTGCAACAACCCGGCAGTCTGCCAGCCAGGCAATCTCGCCACCATCAATGCAACCCCGATCGCCAGCGCCGGCACGGCGGTCAACCTCGGCTTCGACGCCAACGGCTCGGCGCCCATCACTGTGCGCTACGATGACGCGGGCCAGATTACGCTCAACCCCAGCGTCACCGCTACGCCATTCGGCGGCGGTACGCCGGTTACGCTCAACGGCAGCAGCAATTCCTTCGTGGTTGCCCCGCATCATTTCGGTTTTTCCGGGGTCACCGCGGGGCTGATCAAGGCCGGGAGCAATTTCTCCGCCACAGTTACCGCATACAACGGCCTGGCTACGCCCACGGCGACGCGCAATTTTGGCCTGGAGACCGCGCCGGGGCCGGAAGGGGTAACGCTGTCCTTTACCAAGTACCAGCCCAGCGCAGGAGGCTCGGTCAACGGCAGCTTTTCCGGCAGCGTCGGAACTTTTTCCAATGGCGTCGCGAACGCAACCAATCTCAACTGGAGCGAAGTCGGCACGATGGATCTTGTCGCTACTCTGGCCAGCGGCAGCTATCTCGGGTCGAGCCTCACGGCCACCGGCAGTACCGGCTCGACCGGCGCGGTCGGGCGCTTCATTCCGGATCATTTCGATACCGTGGTGACGCCTCAAGGCGGCGGCTTCGCCTACTCCGGCAATCCGACAGGCCCTGTGCCAGGACAGCCGTTTACCGTTGCAGTGACCGCAAGAAACGCGTCGGGTTTGCCTACCACCAACTATTTCAACGCCGGCGGCTTCGCCAAGAACATCAACCTCAGCGTGCCGGTCGGTGGCGCCACTGGCCAGTTGTATGTCGACGCCGTCGCTGGCGGCACGGGCGCGGTGCCGGCGGTCAAGTTCCTCAACCTCAATCCGGGCGAGGGCAAGGTCAACTACACCGACGCGAGCGGCAAGATTTCTTTCGTGTTCAACCTGCTGCCTCACGCCGAGCAGGCGATACAGATTCACGCGGAGGATGCCGACACCGTCACGTCAGCAGGCGCAAACGGCAACATCACTATCCGCCACGGCAGGCTGCGCATGTTCAACGCCTTCGGCGGCGAAAAAACCAACCTCAGCGTGCCGCTGCGAGCGGAATACTGGACCGGAAACTCATGGGTGCTGAATGGCGCCGACAGCTTTACCGTCATTCCGGCCGCGTCGATTGCGTTGTCGGGATATACCGGCACCCTGTTCGATCCAACGAATTTCGGGGCGGGCCATATCGTGGGAACGACCTTGGCCGGCGGACAGGGCAGTATCGTCTTGACCAAGCCGTCACCTGCGGCTACAGGCAGCGTCAATCTGGCGATGAACCTCGGCGCCGGCGCGGCCGACCAGTCGTGTTTGGGCGCGCATCCGGCAACCACCGGCGCTGCGATCTCATGGTTGCGTTCGATCAACGGAAATTGCGCGGTGACCTATGACCGCGATCCGTCCGCGCGCGCCAGTTTCGGCGTCTATGCGCCGGAGACCAGGAAGACCATTCATATGCGTGAGTTGTACTGATGGCCAGAAATGGCGGATTCACGCTGCCCGAATTGATTACGGTCATGGTGGTCCTCGGCATTCTGGCCGCCGTGGCGCTGCCGCGGATGATGGACAACCGCGTGCTGACGGGGTCGGTGTTCCGTTCGGACGTGGTCAGCGCGCTGCGCTTTGCACAGAAATCCGCCGTCAGCCACCGGCGTCTGGTGTGCGCAACGCTCACGCCGACCACGGTCACGCTTGCAATCGCCACGCTCAATCCGGCGACTACCTGCGGCACGGCGCTGGCCGCTCCCGACGGCTCGCCTTACAAAAGTAAAGACGCGTCCGTTCAGGCAAGCGGCTATCCGGCGGGCGGGGTGCTTTACTTCCAGACCGTGGGTTCGATCACCAGCGATGGCGCGGGTACCAGCGTCTACTCCGGTAGCATCGCCATTACCGGACAATCGTCTCCGATCCAGGTCGACGGAACCGCCGGATATGTCGAATAGGCGCCAGTCGGCGATGTATGGCTAGGACAATGAGCGCGTTCTTCGCTTTCGGGAACCGGACGCCTAGACGAGGCTTCGACTTGCTTCGCGGCGTCGCGATCGCCATCGCGCTCCTGCTATCGTTCCCCGCGCAGGCGGCAATCTCATTCGTCGCGACCGGCGCCACCAGCTCGAGTACCGGCGCGAACAGCATAGGCCTGGTCGTTCCAGCCATCCTCAACAATGACTTGCTCCTTGCCCATATAACCGTTCGGGGAAACCGGGTGATATCGCCGCCGGCGGGCTGGACGCTGATCGACCAGACTTATGTGTCGGGCAACAAGATCACCCAGGGCGTCTACTACAAAGTCGGCCTGGCGAGCGACGCCGGAGGGACGGAGACATGGAATTTCAATGTCAGCGACGACAACGCCGGAGTGATCATTGCTTACCGCGGTGTCGATGCGGCCAATCCGATCGGCAATTTCAGCGGCAACACCGGCGGTTCGGCCAACATGACGGCAAGCTCGATTGCTACATCGACCGCGAACGAGTGGCTGCTCGCGTTCTATGTCGCCGCCGACGGCCGCAGCACGCCCACCAGCACGCCGGCCGGCATGAGCGAGCGCTATGACTTCGGCAATGGCAACAACAACAACGGACTGTCGATAGCGGGCGATGATGAGGCTTGGGCAAGCCCTGGCGCGACAGGCAATCGTGTGTCCAGTTCCAGCCGCTCCGACAGCTATGTCGCCCAATTGATCGCGCTCAAGCCAATCGGAATTCCAACCGTGGTATCGATCGACCGCGCCGATCCCGACCCGACTAACGCGGCCTCGGTCTCCTGGACCGTCACCTTCAATACCTCAACGATCGGGGTAGCCAGCGGCAACTTTACGCTGGTCAATTCCGGACTGGGCGGCGCGCCGGCGATCACCTCGGTCAGCGGCGGTCCCTTCGTCTGGACCGTCACCGCGAGCACCGGCACGGGCACCGGGACGCTGGGACTGGACATGAGCAACGCGACCGGCGCCAGTCCTGCACCGACTAACCTGCCATTCAGCGGGCAGAATTATTCGGTCAGACCGCCCGCGCCGGTGACCTATTATCTGGATACGACCAACGGTGTAAACGTCGGCTTCGACGGCCCTACAAATGTCGTGTCGGGCAGTAACCGGGCCATTCCGCCGATCATTACCGCGTCATTGACTCTGGCGAATTCCTGCAACGGAAGTGCCAGATCCAACAATCACCCTTCGGGAATGTATACGCACTCAAGATGGTATTTCGACACCGACTACGCGGTGGATACGGATATCGTCGCAAATCCGAGCGGCAGCGCTTACCTGCTCGGGCGAAGGAATACCGATACCGTGATTGTGAGTCTGTATGACTACGACCCCGTGTCCGGCGCCAAGGCGCTGATCGGTTCCAGCCCTGCGATCACGCTTACGGGTGCAGGCGCGCTGCGCGCATATCCCTACACGATCAGCAGCCCGCTTTATACCGTGCAGGCCGGCCACAGGCTGATGCTGCAATACGATTTTGATCAAAGCGCTTCGAACGACAACGCGCGGGTCTACTGCTCTGCGGCAAATTCATACATTACTGTGACCGAACTCGCGGTATCGCCGCTGGCGCAGTACCGCATGGATCAGGCCAGCTGGAACGGGACGCCGGGCGAGGTACTGGACGCTTCAGGCAACGGCAACGACGCGCAGGCATTCAACGGCGCCGGCACCGACGGCGCGACGCCGGCGATCCCGGGCAATCCCGGCACCTGCCGCTACGGCGTGTTCGACAACGGCGGCGCGATCAATCAGGGCTATGTTCTGACGCCGCTGCCGGACTTCACCACCGACTTCACCGTCGCCGCCTGGATCAGGACCAGTGACAATACGGTGGGAGGCCAGCGCATCCTGATCGACGATCAGAGCAATACCGGCGGCTACGGCTTCAGCCTGGCCGACGGCGCGCCGGGCAGGCTCAGGGTGTTCGCACGCACCATCTCACCGGTCATTCTCGATTCGACCTATACCATTGCGAACAACACCTGGTATTTCGTCGCAGCCGTAATCGACATCAGCAACCGCCTGCGCACGATATATGTGTTCGATGCGACGGGCGCACTGCTGGGCAGCGACAGCGATCCCGCGCCGTTTACCGGAACTTGGGGAACGGATGCCGGCCCGGTGTCGATCGGCGGCGAAACCAATGCATCCGGAGAATCTCCGGCGGGTTTTCATTTTCACGGCAACCTGGACGAGGTGCGGGTATATGGCAAGGCCTTGAGCCAGGCGGCCCTTGCGGGCATAGCGACGCGTACCCATGCCTGTACCGTGGTGGCGCCGGTACCGAATCACTATGAGCTGTCGATGCCGACCAACAGCCTCGCCTGCCTGCCGACCAAGGTGACGGTCACCGCCTGCACCGATGCGAGCAGCCCCTGCACCAATCCCTTCACCGCTGCCAGCGGCACCACCGCGACCCTGACAACCAACGGCGGGACGCTGGCTAGCGGCACCGTGACGTTCGACGCGAGCGGGGTGGTGACGACGACGCTGAGCTATCCAACCGCGCCGGGCGGCACGCCGGCAACGGTTAGCCTGTCCGCAGAACAGACCGCAGCGAGCAACCCGCGCCAGTGGTGTCCGGACGGCAGTTCCTGCGTGGCGGCGAACAGCGGTACCACCACGTTCGACACCGCCGGCTTCATATTCTCCGCGGCACCGGGCGGTGCGGTGGCAACCATACCGCGGCAGGTGGCCGGCATAACGTCCGCTACTTTTTATCTGCGCGCGGTGAAAACCAGCACCACTACCCAGGCCTGCGAAGCCGCGCTGGCAGGACCGAATCCTGTCGATTTTGCCTACGAGTGCAACAATCCAGCGACCTGTTACACCAGCAACCTGATGAGCGTGAACGGTGGAACCGCCACCACTATCGCGCGCAACAATAACGGCGGCGTGGCCAGCTATCTTCCGGTCAATATGAACTTCGACGCCAACGGCAATGCGCCGTTCACGTTCAACTACGCCGATGTCGGGCAGCTAAGGCTCTGGGCGAGCAAGTCGGCGGCTGGCACGCTGTTGACCGCGCTGACCGGGTCGTCGAACGCTTTCGTAATCAAACCGCACCATTTCAACATCGGAAATATCGCTTGCACTACGCTAGGCGCAGGGACCTGCGCGCCGGCGAACGTCAGTGGCAACAATCCTGCCGCATCCAGCCCGGCAGGTGCGGCTTTCATTCAGGCGGGAAGGCCGTTCAAGGCTACGGTCACCGCGATGAACGGCGCGCCGACGCCCGCATTCACGCCTAATTTCGGCAAGGAAACTTCGGCCGAAGGCGCAGAACTAACCTCGTTCGGTCATCTTCCTGCGTTGGGCGGCGCGAGCGCCATCGGCCGAGTGCTGAGCGGCTTCAATTCCGCGGCGGCGAGCTTGACCGATCTCGCCTGGAACGAAGTCGGTGTGCTGCGATTGCACGCCACTCTGTCGAACGCCAGCGGCTATCTGGGCAGCGATGTCGTGAACGGCAAGAACTCGGTGGTCAGCACCGCCGATCCCTATGTCGGACGATTCATTCCGGATCGATTCGATACCGTGGTGACGCCTCAAGGCGGCGGATTCGCCTATTCGGGCAATCCGGTCGGGCCGGTGCCCGGTCAGCCGTTCACAGTGACGGTGACCGCGAAGAACGCCTCGGCCGCGCCGACCGCGAACTACTACAATGCCGGCGGCTACGCCAAGAGCGTCAATCTCAGCCTGGTGTCAGGCGGCGCTGCCGGTCAGTTGTACGTCGACGCCGTCGCGGGCGGCGCCGGCGCCGTGCCTGCGGCCAAATTCCTCAATCTCAGTCCTGGTGAAGGCAAAGTCAACTACTCGGATGCCAGCGGAAGGATTTCCTACGTGTTCAACGCGCTGCCTCACGCCGAGCAGGCGATACAGGTCCACGCCGAGGATGCCGATAGCGTCAGTTCGTCGGGCGCCAACGGCAGCATCAATATCCGCCATGGCCGATTGCGCCTGTTCAACGCCATTGGCAGCGAAGAGTCCGATCTGAGCATGCCGCTGCGGGCGGAATACTGGTCTGGAAACGCCTGGGTGCCTAACAGCGCCGACAGCTTCACCACCGTGCCGGCCGCATCGGTAGCACTGTCGGGCTATACCGGCACCTTGGCCGATCCGGCGAATTTTGGCGCCGGCCACGTGTCCGGAACGACGCTGGCCGCAGGGCAGGGCAGCATCGCTCTCGCCAAGCCGTCGCCCGCTGCCACCGGCAGCGTCGAGCTGGCGATCAATCTCGGCGCCGGCGCGACGGACCAGTCCTGCCTCGGCGCCCACCCTGCAACGACCGGCGCCGCGATACCGTGGCTGCGTTCGATTTACGGAAGCTGTGCGGCGGCTTACGACAGTGATCCGTCCGCGCGCGCCAGTTTCGGCGTGTATGCGCCGGAATCCAGGAAGACCATTTATATGCGTGAATTGTTCTGATGGCCAGATGCACTCTTACTGCGCTGAAGGAGCGCATCGCTGGCGTCGCGGCGCCTAGCCACTATCGGTCGCCGCGCTGGCGCCAGCGCGGCATGACGCTGATCGAACTGATCGTGGCAATTGTGATTGTCGGCATCGGTCTGGCCGGGGTGCTGCTCACGTTCACCACCACCATAAGGCACAGCGCCGACCCGCTGGTGCGCAAGCAGATGTCCGCGATCGCGGACGAGATGATGGAGGAGATTCTGCTCAAGCCTTTCGCGATAACGGCCCCCAACCCGCCGTTTGCCGGCTGCGCGCGCAACACCTTCAACGACGTGCGCGACTACAACGGCTACAGCTCGGTGAATATCTGCGACATCGATGGCACGACGGTGCTGAACGGCTACAACGTGAGCGTGAGCGTGAGTCCGCCGGCGGCCTTGCCGGTGTCACTGAGCGGGGTCGCTGCGACCGACCAGCTAACTGTGCGGGTCAGCGTCACGCACGAAAGCGAAAGCTATGCGCTCATCGGCTGGCGCACCTGTTTTGCGGGGCCGACATGGCCATGCTAAGCAAAGCATCACGCGGATTCACGCTGATCGAGCTGATCGTGGTGATGGTGGTCACCGGCATCATCGCCGCCAACATCGTGGTGTTTTTCCGGCCGGCGTTCGACATCTATATCGCAGTCGGGCGTCGCGCGCAGCTGACGGATATCGCGGATACGGCGATGCGCAGGATGTCGCGGGACATTCACCTGGCAGTGCCGAATTCGATCCGCTCACCGAATGCGCAGTGTTTCGAGCTGGTGCCTTCATCAGCCGGCGGGCGTTACCGCCTGCAACCGGACACGGTCTGGGATAGCGCCAACCCGGGCAGCCCCAGCGCATGGTTCGACGGGACATCCGCCGTGTCGGCGCTCGATCTGCTGACTCCCTTGCCCACTACGCCGGCGGCGGGCGACTGGCTGGTGATCGACAACCAAGAAACCAATGACGTCTATGCCGGCAGCAACCGGGCGGCGATACAAAACGTCGTCGCGCCACCCGACGTGAGCCTGGGTTACAGCCGCATCGGGCTGCAGGCGGCGACGCAGTTTCCCAGTGGCTACAGCGGCGGGCGCTTCGTGGTGGTGCCCGATTCGCAAAAAGCAGTGTTCTATGTCTGCGCCGGCACCGGCGTAGATGGCGCAGGCAGCGGCACCGGAACGCTGTACCGGTTCGCGAACTACGGTTTCAATGCGGTGACGCCGGCCGCCTGCCCGGTGCCGGTGCCCGGTACCACACCCTTGCTCGCGACCAAGCTCAAGAGCTGTTCGTTCATCTATTCGCCAACGCAGGGTGAAACGCAACAAAGCGGTTTCGTCTGGATGAACCTGGAAATCGTCGACCAGGGGGAGCGCATTGCGCTGGTGCAGGGAACGCACGTGGACAACGTCCCATGAGGAATATGCAGCGCGGTTTCGGCGCGATCGTGGCCATCATTATCCTGGTGATACTGGCGACGATTTCGGCAGGCCTGGTAAGGCTGGGCTCAACGCAGCAGGCGACTTCGACACAGGACATCCTGTCGGCGCGCGCCTGGCAGGTGGCGCGCGCCGGCAACGATTGGGGGCTGTATCAGGTCCTGGGGCCGCCCGGAAGCTGTGCCGCGTCGACGACGCTGGACCTGCGCGCCACGACGGGTTTTGCGGTGACCGTTAGCTGCAGCGCGAGGACCTTCAACGAGGGCGAAACCACGCCCGGGGTAGTGCAGGTGACCACGACCTACAGCATCGAAGCCGTCGCCTGCAATTCCGCGGCGTGCCCGGACGCCGCGTTGGCCGCGACGCCCGGCTATATCGAGCGCAAGCGTCTCATCATGGCAAACACGCCATAGGCCGACAGAATCAGTGTCCGTTCGCCACGTTAACGGCGAGGGTAAATGCAAGAAAAACCATTGACAACAAAGATTTATTGATATAACTTCAAGTGACTCGTTTGACGAGCATTGCCGATGGCATGGTTTTCCAAGAAAAAGATGCAACCAGGCTGGATGGCCATCAGTACCGATACTGACGCGATCCGCTTGGCCCATATTGAACGTCCGCCTCTGGGCAAGCCCAGGGTCGACCGTTGGGGTATTGCGAAACTCGACGACAAGGACGGCGCGGATCTGCTGAACGCTGCGAAAGAATACGAACTTGCCCGCTACCATTGCGCCACTCTGCTGCATCCGGCGGAATACCAGCTGCTGATGGTCGACGCCCCCAATGTGCCGCGCGAGGAATTGAAGTCGGCGATCCGCTGGCGCGTCAAGGATCTGCTCGACTATCACATAGACGATGCCACCATGGACGTGCTCGACGTCCCGATCGACCAGGATGCACCGGGAACGAGCCACTACATGTACGCTGTGGCGGCGAAGAACGAAGTCGTGCAAAGGCAGATCGCGCAGTTCGAGCGCGCCAACGTCCCGCTGCAAGTCATCGATATCCCGGAAACGGCGCAGCGCAACATCGCGGAGCTGTACGAGACGGCAGATCGCGGCATCGGCATGCTGACTTTCGATCACACCGGCGGCCTGTTCACGCTTTCATTCCAGGGCGAACTCTACCTTGCGCGCCGGCTCGACGTGAGCTGGGGTCAGCTGGCCGCTGCGCGCGAAGACCAGAAACAGGTCTATTTCGAGCGCATCGGCGTGGAACTGCAGCGCTCGCTCGATCATTTCGAGCGTCAGTACCGCAATATCGTCCTGTCGGAACTGCTGCTTGGGCCGTTGCCGGAAAACATCGGCCTGCTGCCGTATCTCACCTCGCAGCTGTACCTGCCGCTGCGCCAGATCGACCTGACCGAAGCCCTCGAATTCGCAGGCCCGGCGGTCGATACGGACAAGCAATGGGAATTGCTGCATGTGATCGGCGCCGCGCTGCGCAGGGAGCTCAAGACTCTATGAGCCAGCAGATCAACCTGTTCAACCCGATCTTCCTGAAGCAGAAGAAGACGTTTTCCGCGGTCAACATGCTGGATGCGCTGGCGCTGCTGGTGGTCGGTGTCGCGCTGTTCTATGGCTACGCCAGCATCGAGTCGCTCAACCTCGACCGGCAGTCGGTGGAGACGTCGCGGCAGTATGAACAGGCGAAGGCGCTGCTGGCTCAAACCAGCGTGCGCTACGCGCCGAAAAAAATTGATGTCGCCCTCGAGGCCGAGGTGAACACCCTGCAGACGCAGCTGACCGCGCGCAAGGACACGCTGGACAGCCTCGGAGTGGGCACGCTCGCCGGCGGCGCGAGCTATGCCGAATACCTGCGCGCGCTGGCGCGCCAGTCGCTTCCGGGATTGTGGTTGACGCGCTTCAGGGTCGCCAAAGGCGACACGGAAATGGAAATCGTCGGACGCGCACTGCAGCCCGATCTGGTGCCGGCGTATATCGAACGCCTGAATCAGGAAAAGGCGATGCGCGGCCGCGCGTTCGACTCGCTGAGCATGACGCAAACCGAAGCTGCGCTGCCGGCAAACGCCGCGCGGCCTGCCGGCGCCCCGGCCAAATACAGCTACACGGAATTTCAGCTGACATCGAGCCATGCCGGGCTTGCCGCCAGCGGCAAGCCGGAGTCTTCGGCCAGGGCCGCAATCGAGCAGCTGGGAGGCGCGCTAGGCAATCTGCTCCCGACTGGCGGATCCAAATGAAGCAACGGCTGCAAAAATATGCCGACGGCATCGATGCAATGGCCTTGCGCGAACGCGCGATGTTCTTCGGCGCCGTTGCGCTGGTGACCGTGACCTTGCTGCAGGTGTTCCTGTTGAATCCAGTGCTGTCGCGGCGCAATCAGCTGGCTGCGCTGATTGCGCAACAGCAGGAAGAAACCAAGGCTATCCAGGCGCAAGTCGAGACTCTGGTCCGGCCGGGCGTGCAGGATCCGAATGCGGTCAATCGCGAGAAGCTCAAGGGCTTGCGCGAGCAGATGCAGCGCTACGACCGGCAGTTCGAGGAGCAGCAGCAGCAGTTCGTTTCGCCGAAGAAGATGGCGTCCATGCTCAGGAGCATGATCGCAAAGAACCCGAAATTGCAGCTCTTGTCCTTGCGCAATCTGCCCAGCACGAGCTTGTCGCAGGGCGCGGCGGCGCTGCCGGGCGCGGCGGACGCGCGCGCGCGCGCGGCAGGCGGGCGCGAGGTGTACCGGCATGCGGTCGAACTCAGCGTGAAAGGCGGCTATTTCGAACTGCTCGATTATCTGGCGGCGCTGGAGCGCTTGCCGCAGCGCGTGTTCTGGGACGGCTTCGACCTGAGCGTGGAGCAGTATCCGCTATCCGTCCTGAAGCTGACCATTTATACGCTGAGCCCGGAGAAATCATGGCTTACCGTCTGAGCATGGCGCGGGCGCTTGCCGCGGCAACCGGTCTGGCGCTTTCGGCCGGCAGTACCGCTCAGGCGCTTACCGACCCGACACGCCCGCCGCTGCAACTCATTTTGAGCGCGGCTGGCGTGGACAAGGCAGAGGCGGAAGGTGCCGCGGCGCGCCCGCGGCTGGAGTCCATCATGCTGTCGAGTGGGCGCAAGGGTGCGATCATCAACGGCGAATACGTCCCCCTGGGCGGCAAATTCGGCAAGGCGGTGATGGTCGGTATCGGCGCGACGGCGGTCACGCTCAAGACCGGCAAAGAGCTGGAGGTGCTGCAGCTTTATCCTCCGCGCGGGGAGGCTGCCGCCGCATCCGGCACCGAGGGCAAAACCGAGAAAATGGTAAAACGACCATGAGAAATCCGTACATCGCCGTGCTTGTGCTAACCGCCTTGCTGACAGCGGGTTGCGCACAGGAGCCGGTGCGCACCAACAAGGTCAGCGAGCAGATGATCGGCGAGCTGGACAAGAGCGCGGCTCCGGCGAAATTGCGGGAGCCCGATGCGGTAAACCGCGCGCTGCTGCCGCCGCTGCGCATGGAACTGCCGAAGGCGGACGGCAGACCGATCGACGCGCGCTTCGACCTGAACGTCAACAACGCGCCGGCGCGCGAAGTTTTCCTGTCGATCGTGTCGGGCACGCGTTACAGCATGCTGGTGTCCCCGGAAGTGTCCGGTTCGATATCGGTCAATCTGAAGGACGTCAGCCTGTCCGAGGCGCTCGAATCGATACGCGAGATTTACGGCTACGAATACAAAATCGACGGCAGCAGGGTTTATATCAAACCCGCGGGCCTGCAGACGCGGGTGTTCCAGGTGAACTATCTCATCGGCGCGCGCCAGGGCCGCAGCGACATGCGGGTGACCGCCGGATCCAGCGGTCTGGCCACAAGCGCCGCCGCGAGCAATACTGGCGCGGCGACGCAGGCGATCGCGAGCTCGGCACAGGCTGCACCGGTGGCGGCCGGCGGCACGCAGGGACCGCCTTCGCTGACCCCGAACGCGCCGGGGGCGCTCGGCGGCCTGCAGAACGACGCCACACGCATGTCCACGGTCCAGACCACCGACTTCTGGGCCGAAGTCGAGTACGCTATTCGCACCATTGTCGGCAAGGGCGAAGGACGCAATATCGTGATCAGTCCGCAGTCCGGCGTCGTGGTGGTGCGCGCCATGCCGCAGGAGCTGCGCAGTGTCGCCGACCTGCTCAAGGCGATGCAGGTGTCGGTGGAGCGGCAGGTCATGCTCGAGGCGAAGATCGTCGACGTGACCTTGAATCAGGCTTACCAGACCGGAATCAACTGGGCGGCATTTCCGACCAGCGGTATCGCGGGCGGCTTTAGCAGCGGCCCGGGCGGCGTCGCGTCCAGCATTGGCACGCGCGGCGCTCTGAGCGGCAGCACCACCGGCAGCACCAGCGGTGGCAGCAGCAATTTCACCGCGAATCCGGGGGCCGGCGCCGGTCTGGCAACGCTGGCCGGCGCCGTTGCCGGAGCCAACGGCGTCGCCGGCGGCGTTTTCGGCCTGGCGGTGCAGACGGACAATTTCGCCGCGCTGCTGCAGTTTCTCGAATCGCAGGGCTCGGTGCAGGTCCTGTCCAGCCCCAGGGTCGCCACGCTCAACAATCAGAAGGCCGTGCTCAAAGTGGGCACCGACCAGCCGTACGTAACCAGCATCACCGTGGTTCCCGGCGTAACCTCCGCTGGCGTCGTAATTCCTACCTCGGTATCACCGCAGATCAGCAATATTTTCTCGGGGATATCGCTTGATGTAACGCCGCAGATCGACGACAGCGGCAACATCTCGCTGCATATCCATCCGCTGGTGACCAGCGTGGCTTCCAAGGCGGTCGGGTTCAATCTCGCCGGCATCGGCGCGCAGAGCGTGGACGTGGCCGCAGTCAACGTCAGCGAATCCGATACCATGGTGCGCACGCATGACGGCAACATCGTCGTGCTCGGCGGGCTGATGAAAGTCGAGCTGAACAAGGGCCGCAGCGGCATTCCGGGCCTTTCCGATCTGCCTGGACTGGGCGGCGCATTCCGTAACTCCTCCACCGATACCATCAAGAGGGAGTTGGTGATTCTGATCAAGCCCACCATCATCGAGAGCGACAAGGACTGGGACCGCGACCGGCAGGACACGCGCGACCGGATGCAGCGCATGAGCATCGAGCCGCACGACAGTTCGAGCGGCGGGAAGCAGTGATTTACCTAAACCATTTCGGCCTGCGCGAACCGCCATTCGGCATCACGCCGGACACCAGCTTCTTCTTCGCCTGCGCCAGCAGCCAGGAAGGACTGAACACGCTGCTGGTGGCGGTCGCCAACGGCGAGGGTTTCATCAAAATCACCGGCGAGGTGGGCACCGGCAAGACACTGCTGTGCCGCAAGCTGCTTGCCACCCTGAGCGATACCTGTGCCACTGCCTACATACCGAATCCGAACCTCGAGCCGCGCACGCTGCTATTCGCCCTGTGCGACGAATTGGACGTCGATGTCGAGCCGGATCTCGACCAGCACCGCCTGATCAAGGCGCTGAACCACGCGCTGCTCGATTTCGCGCGCGAGCGCAAGCGCGTGGTCATCTGTCTTGACGAAACCCAGGCGATGCCGCTGGAGACGCTGGAAACCCTGCGTCTGCTGACCAATCTCGAAACCGAGAAAAGAAAGCTCGCCCAGGTGATCCTGTTCGGCCAGCCGGAACTAGATCAGAAGCTCGCGCACGAATCGGTGCGGCAACTGCGCCAGCGCATTACGTTTCAACACCACCTCGGCAGGCTGACGCGGGAGGAACTGGCGCATTATCTCGCGCACCGGCTTGCGGTGGCCGGCTACGCCGGCGACGGCGTATTCAGCGCTCCCGCGGTGCGCGTGATCCAGCGCGCCACCGGCGGTGTGCCGCGGCTGGTGAACATATTGGCGCACAAATCGATGATGCTCGCTTTCGGCGAAGGCGTACGCCAGGTGCGCGCACGGCACGCGCGCGCCGCGATCGCCGACACCCCGGCGGTGAGTTCCTTTCCCGCGCGGCACTGGGCCTGGCTCGCCATGGCGGGCGTGCTTGCCGGCAGCGGCATCGGCTGGCTGGTGCTCAAATGAGCCTGATCAACAAGATGTTGCAGGACCTGGACAAGCGTCATGCCACCGACGCCGGTGGCAAAAAGACGCTGACCGAACAACTGCGCCCGGTGCGCACGCGCAAGAACTGGAAGCGCATCGCGTGGGAAATCGGTGCAGGCCTAGTCATACTCGCCGGCTGGGGAGGCTGGGTGCTGGTTCAGATTTCGCCGCGTCCATTGGTCACCGATCTGGTTTCTCAGGGACATTTGAGACGGCCGCAATTGGCGGCAGCGGCACCTCAGGCGCCGCAAGCAGCTGCCCTTCCTGCGCCGGTGCCGGTACCGGCGCAAGCACCGGTTCCGGCGCAAGCGGCAGTCCCGCAGGCTGCCGAGGCGGCGGCATCGCCTGCGCCGGCCGCGCCGGAGGCGAAGACCGCGCCTATGGCGGGCGTGGATATGCTCAAGCTTGCCACCGAGATCGGAACGCCGATAAGGGAACGAAGCCTCAGCGCAAAACCGCGGGCGGAACACAAGCCTGCCGGCGCAAGTGCGACAGCGCCAAAGCCTGCGCACAAGGCGGAGGCCGCCGCGGGGGCAATGGCAGGCAGCAGTGCCGCCGCCCAGGCGCGGGAAAAGATCAGCATCGACATGCATGCGTCCACCCCGGCGGAGCGCGCCGACACCGAGTTCCGCAAGGCCACCGCACTGCTGAACCAGGGCAGGGTGGCCGAGGCGACAGACGGCTACAAGTCCGCCCTGCAGCATGATGGGCGGCATGCTGCAGCGCGCCAGGCCCTGGTGGGTCTGTTGCTGGAGAATCGGCGTATCAACGAAGCGCAGCAGTACCTGCAGGAAGGACTGAACCTGAGCCCTGAGCGTACTGCGTATGCGATCCTGCTGGCGCGCATACAGGTGGAGCGCGGCGATCTGCAGGGGGCGCACGACCTGCTGGACAGGTATGCGGGCCGTGCGGCCGGCGATGCCGAATATCATGCGTTCGACGCTGCCGTGCTGCAACGGCTGGGTCGGCACAGGGAAGCGGTCGCAAGCTACGAGGTCGCGCTCAAGCTCGCGCCGCGCACGGCGCTGTGGTGGATGGGCATGGCGATATCGCTGCAGGCAGAAAATCTCGGCGCGCAGGCGCTGGGCGCATTCCAGCGCGCCAAGGCCGTGGGCGGACTCAGCCCGGACCTCCTCGCGTTCGTCGACCAGCGCGTGAAACAACTACAATAAGCCGGCGGGAAGGCGCGCGCACCCGGGTTCGTATCCGGGCGCGGCAGGCGCGCACGCGCCGCGCGGCCGGAATGCGCGCGCCGCGGCGGTTTCAACGCGAGAAATCATCCGTGGAGGAGCTGGCATGCAGGATCGCTATGAGGAAATCTATCGCGGCTTTCGCTGGGAGGTGCCGCAGCGATTCAATATGGCCTGGGCCTGCTGCGGCCGCCATGCGCCGGAACGCCAGCGCTTCGCGCTCTACTGGGAAGACGAGGGCGGCGCCACCGCTGCCTATACGTTTTGGGATCTGCAACAGCAGGCCAACCGCCTGTCGAACGCGCTAGCCGCGCTCGGGGTGAAGCGCGGCGACCGCGTCGGCATCATCCTGCCGCAGCGGCCCGAAACCGCGATTGCCCATATCGCGTGCTATCAGATGTGCGCGGTGGCAATGCCGCTGTCCGTGCTGTTCGGTCCTGACGCGCTCGAATATCGCCTGCAGAACAGCGAAACATCGGTGGTTTTGGTCGATCCCGCCTCGCTGCCCAATCTATGGCCGATCCGCGACCGCCTGCCGGCGCTCAAGCATGTAATCGGCGTCGCCGGCGCGCGCGAATCCGGCACGGTTTCATGGGAGGAACTGCAGTCCAAGGCTTCGCGCAAATTCGACTGCATCGATACGCCGGCCGAAGAGCCTGCGCTGCTGGTTTATACCAGCGGCACCACCGGTCCGCCCAAGGGCGCGCTGAAGCCGCAGCGGGTGCTGCTCGGCAACCTGCCGGGATTCTCGCACTCGCACGATATTTTTCCGCAGACCGGGGACATGTTCTGGTCGCCGGCCGACTGGGCCTGGACCGGCGGCCTGATGGACGCGCTGCTGCCCACGCTGTACCACGGCTATCCGATACTGGGCTATCGCGGCCGCTTCGACCCGGAGAGGGCGTTCCATCTGCTGGAAAAATACGCGGTAAGAAACAGCTTCCTGTTCCCGACCGCGCTGAAGATGATGATGAAGGCGGTGCCCGAACCGAGGCGGCGTTACGAGCTGGCGCTGCGCTCCATCATGAGCGCGGGCGAATCCGTAGGCGAAACCGTATTCGCCTGGAGCCGGGATCAGCTCGGCGTCACCATCAATGAAATGTTCGGGCAGACCGAAGTCAATTACCTCGTCGGCAATTCACATACCCTGTGGCCGGCCAAGCCGGGTTCCATCGGGCGGCCTTACCCGGGGCACAAGGTGGGCGTGATCGACGAAGAGGGCAAGGAGGTCGCCGCCGACCGGGTGGGCGAGGTGGCGGTGTGCCGAACCGACATTCACGGCGCGCGCGATCCGGTGTTTTTCCTCGAATACTGGAAGAACCCCGAGGCGACGCGGGGAAAATACACCGGCGACTGGTGCCGCACCGGGGATCTGGCGAAGAAGGATGCGGATGGCTATTTCTGGTACCAGGGACGCGCCGACGACGTGTTCAAAAGCGCCGGCTACCGCATCGGGCCCTCGGAAATCGAGAACTGTCTGCTCAAGCATGCTGCGGTCGCCAATGCGGCGGTGGTGGGCAGCCCGGACCCGGAGCGCACCAACATCGTCAAGGCTTTCATCGTGCTCACGCCGGGACATCTGCCTTCGGCCGAACTCGAAGCCGAGCTGCAGGCGCATGTGCGCGGCAAGCTCGCGCCCTACGAGTATCCGAAGGAAATCGAATTCATCGACGCGCTGCCCATGACCACCACCGGCAAGGTGCAGCGGCGCGTGCTGCGTCTCAGGGAGGAGGAGCGTAAGAAACATCTCATGGCCGCCAAGTCCTGATGCCGCCGGGCTGGCTTGGAGCCGGCGCTTCAGCCGCGGCAGCGCAAGCGCACAGGCATGAAAAAGGAAGGAGAGGAAATGAGTCTGGCGGATCTGCTCGGCACGGTGGCGGGTTTTCTTACCACCGTGGCATTTGCACCCCAGGTCTGGACCGTCTGGAAGACGCGCTCGACGCGCGACATCTCCCTGGGCATGTATCTGGTGTTCACCACAGGGGTCGCATTCTGGCTGGCATATGGCGTGGCGCTGGGCGCATGGCCCATCATCGTGGCGAATACCATCACCCTGTGCCTGACCGGCACCGTACTGGCGCTGAAACTGCGGCACGGCTGATCATGCCGGCCGGCGCCGGCGCGAATTCACTTTCGGTCGCGGTTCTTGACCAGGATTTTTCCGTCTGCCTCGACCACCACCTCTCCGGTCTGATTCCTGCACACGCCGCTCAGGACCGCTATGCCGCCGCGGTGCTTGGGCTTGTCCTGCTTCTCCACTATGGTCCAGGTCGTGGTCAGCGTATCGCCTGCACGCACCGGCGCCTTGAAGCGGCAGGTATGCTCCAGATACGCGATAGCGGTGCCGCCGAAATACATGCCCACCGGCGCGGACACCAGAGCGCTGGTAAACGGACCGTGCAGGATGCGGCTGCCGAAGCGGCTTTGCTTGCCGTGCGTTTCATTGGTGTGCAGCGGGTTGAAGTCGCCGAACAGCCCGGCGGCGAGCACCAGGTGGGTCTCGGTGACGGTCATGGCTGAGCCGAAGCTCTCGCCGACCTTGACTTCGTCGTAGGCCTTGCCCGGAAAAAGTACCATCTTCACTCCCGATTCGGTGCGCCTGCATTCTGTCAAAAAGGCCGCCCTGCGGCAACGACGAATTGTGTCAGAATCGGCGCTGCCTGGCAGCGGTATCAGTCTCTATCGGGAGAATTTGAAATGTCTGTATTCGATCAGGCCTTCGACCGCGAGCGCGACGCTGCAATCGTCACCGGCGCCGGCAATGGCATCGGCCGCGCCATCGCGCTGGCGCTGGCGGCGGAGGGCGTGCGTACATTGTTTGCCGACGTCAGCGCCGACCGGGTCAGTGCCGCGGTCGAGGCAGCCGCCGATCCGGCACGGGCAATCGCGTGGTCGGGCGATCTGGCCGAGCGCGCCGAGTGCGACCGCCTGTTGGCCGATGCGCGCGGGCAGCTTGGACTCGTCACCCTGTTCGTGCACAGCGCCTCGCCGCCGCGGCGAGAGCAGGATCACCTGCTCGCGGTCAGCGACGAGACCTGGCAGCGCATGCGCGCGGTGAATCTGGACGCCGGATTCCACCTCGGGCGCGAACTCGCGAACAGCCTGATCGCGGCAAAATCGCCCGGGAGCATGCTGTATCTGACTTCGCTGCATGCGCACACGCCGCGCAACCTGCCGCACTACAGTACCTCGAAAGCGGCGATGGCCATCCTGGTGAAGGAAATGGCGCGCATGCTGGGCCAATACGCGATCCGCGTCAATGCGCTGGTCCCGGGGGCGATCGCCGCCGGCGGTTTCGTCGCGGATCCGGCGCTGGCGCGCCACATTCCCCTGGGACGGCTGGGCCAGGCCGAAGATCTCGCGCCGATGGCGCTGGCGGTACTGTCGGACCGCATCGGAGGCTATGTGAGTGGCGCCAGCATCGTCGTCGACGGCGGCCTCGCGCTGACCAACTGGTTCGATCCGCCGGAATTGGCGTAGGGGACCGCGCATCGGCTACGGTCGCGGCGCGGCATTCGCACCGCCTATTGCTTCAGGTTCGCCGCCAGCCAGTCGACCAGTTTTTCGCCGGCCGCGTCGCTCGCCGCAATCAGCGCGCGCACGCCGCCCTCCGCGTTGGGCGTCGCAGCGGCCTGTTCGATCTCGAAACTGCGCTGCGCCACGACGCCGCGCTGGTGGATCAGGCTGGCGCGCAGGCGCAGCACGGCGCGGCTGCTCTGCGGCGCATCGAATACCTGGCTGAACTCCTCGAGTTCGAGCCGCAGCGTGTAGCCGGCGCGCACGCCGTCGGCGCTGGTGAATACCCCCGCCTTGTTTGCGCGCGCAATGCTTGCGCGCAGGCGCTGGCCGAGCAGCGCGCCCGGCGGCATTACCCAGCGGCTCAGCGCGTACGCGCGCGGCCGAGCCGCGTCCTGATACCCCAGGCGGTAGTAGATCGCGGGATTGTCCATCCACGCGGGTGCGGCGACTTCTGCCACAACCAGATCCTGCTGCAGACGCGGCACGGACTCCTTGTCCATGTGCTGCAGGCCGAAGTCGTACCGGACCATCCCCTCCTGCGTCCGCGGACCGATTGCACAGGCCGAAAGCAGGGCCAGCGACAGCAGCAATGCGTTGCGCAGCATCATTTTCCCTCCGAAAAACCGGGCTCGCCCGGGCCGGGGGTCCCCGGCGGTGTGCCGAATACGATGCTTTGCGGCTGCTCTCCCAGGGTATCGATCACGCGGCCCAGCGCGTGCGTATCCCTGGACAGTTCGTTGACGAGCGCGTGCACGCGCGGCATGGTCTCGTCGTTCACTGCGCGTGCGGTCACGCCGACTTCCTGTACGCTGGCCACGGCATCGACGAGCTTGTCCACGCGCGCGTCCAGCTTGAGCGCAAGGCCATTTGCGCTGACTATGAGCTGGTCGGCCCGTTTGACGCTGCCGCGCGCATCGCCGGCCAGGCTCTTGGCCTCTACGATCAGGTGGGGCAGGGCGTCCAGACTGGGTTGCAGCTTCCTGGCGACCGTGCTTGCCTGCTGCGTCGCTTCCTCCAGGTTGGCGAGCGTGCGCCGCACGTGGACCTGATTCTCCTCGTCGAGCAGGCGCTTGACCTTGTCCGCAATCTCGGAAAATGAAGCAATCAGGAGTTCGCCATCGTCCATCAGCGAAGGTTTCATGCGAATTTGTGCCACCGCGTCCGGGCTGCTGGGCAGGGGATGGCTGGAAGTGCCGTCGTCGCCGAGCAGCACGTAGGCGAGGCCGGTGATGCCCTGGTAGCCGAGCTGCGCGTAGGTGCTGCTCGTGATCGGGGTGCTCGCGCGCACGCCTATGCGGATTTGCACGCGGCCTTTATTCCCTGCATCGATGCTGATTTCATCGACCTTGCCCACATCGACGCCGCGGTAGCGCACCGGAGCCTCGATCTTCAAGCCGGTCACGGGACTCAAGGTGGTCATGACATAGGGAATCAATTTCACCTCGTCCTTGCTGAACCAGAGCGCGACGGCCGCCAGCGCCGCTCCCAGCACCAGAGTGAACAAGCCAGCGGCAAGGGCATGCGCGCGGTTTTCCATGATGATCTCCTAGATGCCTAATGTTTGCCGCTGGGCTGAATCGTAGCACCCACCGCCGACAGCGCGCGCAATCCACGCTCGCCGAGGAAGAAATTGACTATGAACGGGTGCTTCACCGCAATCGCTTCGCGCAGCGATCCGTACACAATCAGCTTTTGATCCGCCAGCACGGCGATCTTGTCCGACAGCGAAACCAGGGTGTCCAGGTCGTGCGTCACCATCACCACGGTCAGGTTGAGGGTTGCGTGCAGCGACTGGATCAGCTTGACGAAGCTTTCACTGCGGTCCGGGTCCAGCCCTGCAGTCGGCTCGTCCAGAAACACCAGTTCGGGTTCCAGCACCAGCGCGCGCGCGAGCGCGATGCGCTTGATCATGCCGCCGGACAGGTCGGAAGGCATTTTCAAGGCGTGACGGCGCTCGATGTCGACCATGTCGAGCTTGAGCATCACCATGTCGTGGATGAACTCTGCGTCGAACGCGCGCAGCTCGCGCAGCGGCAGGGCGATATTGTCGAATACCGACAGCGCGCTGTATAGTGCGCCCTCCTGGAACAGCACGCCCCAGCGCTTGCGGATTTTCTGTACCAGTTGCGAATTCGATCCGTGCAGCGGGATGCCGAACACCTTGACCGTCCCGCGCGCCGGCCGCTCCAGTCCCAGGATCTGCCGCATCAGCGTGGTCTTGCCGCTGCCCGAGCCGCCCACCAGTGAAACCACCTCGCCCGGCATCACCGTCAGGCTCAGGTCCTTGTGCACGATGTGATCGCCAAACTGGGTCCACAAGCCGGCCACTTCGATCACCGGGATCATGACAGGGTAATACCGACGTCGGAAAAGATAACGGCGAAAACGGCGTCGGCAATGATAACCGCGGTGATCGAAGTGACTACCGAGTTGGTGGTGCCGATGCCCAGGCTTTCGGTATTGGGCTGCACGCGCAGTCCGAAGTGGCAGGCGACCAGCGCGATCAGTGCGCCGAACACGACGCCTTTGCCCATGGCCAGCCACAGGTTGACGGTCGGCACGGCGTCGGGCAAGCCGCTGAAAAAGGAATGGACGCTGATGTCCAGCTGCATGCTGGCCGAGATCGCACCGCCGATCAGGGCGATCCCCGAAGTCCACAGGATCAACAGCGGCATTGCGATCGCCAGCGCGACGATTTTGGGCAGGATCAGGCGCACGGTGTGCGGTATCCCCATCACCGACAGCGCGTCCAGTTCTTCCGTGACGCGCATCACGCCGAGCTGCGCCGTGATGGCCGATCCGGAGCGCCCGGCCACCAGCACCGCGGCGATCACCGGGCCGAGCTCACGGATGATGCCCATGCCCAGCAGATTGATGATGAAAATATTGGCGCCGAACGCTTTCAACTGCTCCGCTGAAAGATAGGACAGCACCACGCCGATCAGGAAGCCCACCAGGGCGGTGATCCCCAGCGCCTGCGTGCCGACGCGAAATACGCTTGCGGAGATCTCGCGCCAGGGTCCGCGCAGCGGATGGCGCAGCAGTGAAAAGGAGTCGATCAGGATCTGGCCCATCAGCTGCACGATGCCGAGCAGATGCTCCGCCGTTAGCAGCATCGATCCACCCACCGCGCGCACCAATCGCAGCGGGTCCGGCCGAACAGCGGGTGCGTCGGCGACGGTGGAATCGAGATTGGAGAAGAACACCTCGTGTGCCGGCGCCAACAACAGCTGCGAAGGACGGCGTTTGCCCCAGGCCTGCCAGATGAGCAATGCACCGATGTGATCCAGGCGCTGGATCTGCGACAGGTCCCAGTGGCCGCCCGGCGCCGAGGCAAACTGCTGCAGCTGCTGTTTGAGCGGCCGCGCGCGCACTTCCAGCGCGCGGATGTCCCATGCGCCGGTAAGCTGAACTGCCGTGGCGCCGTCGCCGACCCGGGCTTGTCTGACTTCCGGATCGAGAACGGCGGGCGCGGATGCCTGTTGCATGGTTCGATTCTTGTCGCGGCTTCGGGCTTCGCCGCATGTCCCTGAGCGAGACAGGCAAGCTACCAGCTTTACTCTGAATTATCAATGTAAAGGCCGGTCGACAGTCGCTGACACCATAGCGGCGGCCGTTGTAGTACGATGCCGTTTGAATGCGGCATCGCGCGCCGCGCATGCGTGCGAACCCGGCCGGTGCGCCCGACGATCGCCGGGGAGCCGCAAGGACCAGTCATATTGTTACGGGCCGGTCCAAGGGAGCACAAGGGCGTATCCCTTCGAACGATTTAAGGCTGTTGGCAAAGGGCCATGAATTTTCTAATCGTAGACGACGATCCGATCATCCTGCAGCTGATGAAGGCGGTGCTGGAAGAGGCCGGGCACAGCGTCAAGTGCCACACCTCCAGCGTGCAGGCGTTGCGGGAAATACCGGTTGAGCGCCCGGACTGCGTCATCAGCGACGTCATCATGCCGGAAATGGACGGCTTCGAACTGTGCCGGGAAATCCGCAGCCGCCCGGATCTGGCCGCAATCAAGATCATCATGTGTTCGTCGAAGTCCTATGAGTTCGACCGCCGCCGCGCGAAGGAACTCGGCGCCGACGGCTACATCGTCAAGCCGGTTCAGCGCGAAACCCTGCCGGGTCTGATCGCCGAAATATTGTCGGAAAAGGTGACGATCCGCTACTGGGGCGTGCACGGGACTCTGCCGGTGCCCGGGCCGAACTCGCTGCGCTATGGCGGCAACACGCCCTGCGTCAGCATCGAAATCAACGGCGAGCCGCTGCACATCTTCGACTGCGGCTCCGGCATCAAGCAACTTTCCGATAGCTTGGTGGCGCGCAAAGTGCAGCGGCTTTCGGCGCGCGTGTTGATTTCGCATACCCATTGGGACCATATCAACACCATCCCCTTTTTCGGGCCTTTGTACGTTCGCGGAAACCAGATCGAGGTGTTCGGGCCGTATCAAGGCGACCTCACCATCGAGCGCGCGATCGCGGCACAGATGGAGAGCGTGTATTTCCCGGTTACGATCAGGGAGTTCGGCGCGCGCCTGGTATTCCGCGACCTGCGCGAAGAGACCCTGGATTTCGGCGCCGTGCGGATCGACACCATCCTGCTCAAGCACCCCGGCTATTGCCTCGGCTACCGGCTCCAATGCCACGACCGCACGGTCTGCTATATCACCGACAACGAGCTGTATCTGCGCACCGACCCGCGCTATGACCTTGCCTATGTCGAGCGGCTGGCGAATTTCGTGCAGGGCGCGGATTTGCTCATCACCGACACCACTTACCGCGACCACGAATATCCGAGCAAGGTCGATTGGGGCCACTCTTGCGTGAGCGAAGTCGCGGACCTGGCCGCGCGGGCGAAAGTCAAGCGGCTGCATCTGTTTCACCATGACCCGGACCAGACGGACGACGATATCGATCTCAAGCTGAAGGAGACGCGCGAAGCGCTGCTGCGCCTCGGTTCCAGCGTAGCGTGCGAGGCGCCGAGCGAGGGATCAAAGCTCGTGCTGTAGGCAGCACGCATTGCAGCGCATGCGCGAAATTGGCCGGAACCGATTTCGTATAGAATTGCGCGTTTCGCCCCGGTAGCTCAGTGGATAGAGCGGCCCCCTCCTAAGGGGCAGGTCGGACGTTCGATTCGTCTTCGGGGCACCAGGATTCCAGGCGCCTGCGCGCGGGGCGCCACACGCCGTCGCCGCATGATTCTTCCGCTGCATGCATCCGGCCGGCGGGGGCACCTCCATACCGACGCCGCGGACGGCGCATGCGTTGGCAATTGCCCGGCCGCGGGGCTAAACTGCGTGATGTGTTCCGCCTCCGGCGTCGATCGCCGTTGCGGATTTGAAGTGAAGGGGCAGCCATGCGCAGAATTCAGATGGTGATCGCGGTGATCCTCGCAATCGCGCCATTCGCCGCGACCGCGAAGGACGTTTCCCTCCAGCAAAGCGCGGTGCAGTACGCGCGCCAGGAATACGATCGCGCCGACGCCGAGCACAAGGCCGATGCCGAGCAGCTGGAGCAAACCAGAAAGGCCTTGGAGTCGCTCAAGAAGCAGTTCGAGCAAGAGCAGAATAAGGCTGCCCTGTCGGAGAAGAAGCGCCAACAAGCCAAGGCAAAACTGGACAAGGCCGAGCAGGCGCTGGATCGCGCCTGGAAACAATAGCGTGACAGCGCACCCGGAGAATCGACTAAATGGCCGAGGAAAAACGCGAAGTGGTGGTGACCGACATCAAGATACCGTTCTGGTCGATGGTGGTGCTGCTGGTGAAGTGGGCCGTCGCTGCGATTCCCGCGGTGCTGATCCTGATGGTCCTGGCAAGCCTGTTCTCGATCGCGCTCGGCATGCTCCCGGGCTTCGGCTGGCATCATTACAACTGGGGCATGGGCCGCGGCTGGTCCTAGCCGGGTCCACGGCGGACGTCAGGACCGCCGCGGGGCAACTTGAGGCTTGCGGGGCAATATGATCAAAAGCATGGACCATGTGGTCCTGACCACGCGCGATGCGGAAAAATGCATCGACTTCTACACGCGCGCGCTCGGGATGAAACTGGAGGCTTTCGGACAGGGACGACGCGCGCTGCGCTTCGGCGAGCAGAAGATCAACATCCATGACCAGGGCACGGTGACCGATGGCTATGCCGCGCATCCGACGCCGGGTTCGCTCGACCTGTGCTTCCTTGCCGACCGGCCGCTGGACGAGGTCATCGCTCAATTGCGCGCGAGCGGCGTGTCGATCGAGCTCGGGCCGGTCGCGCGCACTGGCGCGCGCTTTGCTTTGCGCTCGGTGTATGTGCGCGATCCGGATCGCAATTTGATCGAGATATCCGAACCCGCCTAGCGGTGCTGCCTGCATGCCGCCCCGGCGCCGGCGGATGCGGACGGTCGTCAATACAGTCAAAGGAAACTCGCTGTGGAGGATGTTCAGCATGTACTTGATTTCTGGTTCGGCGCGCCGGACTCGCCCGGATATGGCAAGCCGCGTGTGGAGTGGTTCCAGAAGTCGGATGCGTTCGACAACGAAATCCGCACGCGCTTCCTAGAGCTGCGACGCGCGGCCGCCGCCGGGGACCTGCAGGCATGGCAGGCCGCGCCCGATTCGCTGCTTGCCCTGATCCTGCTGCTCGATCAGTTTCCGCGCAACCTGTATCGCGGCACGGCCCTGGCATTTGCGGCCGACGCGCAGGCCCAGGCGGCAGCACAGCTGGCGGTGGCGCGCGGATTCGATCGACTGCTGGTGGCGGTGCAGCGCTGGTTCGTCTATCTACCCTTCGAGCACGCAGAGGACCTGGCGCTGCAACGCAGGTGCCTGGAATTGTTCGAAGGCCTGCGCGGTGATCCGGGCAGCGCGGATACCATCGACTATGCACGCCGGCATTTCGACATCATCGCGCGCTTCGGCCGTTTTCCCCACCGCAACGCGATCCTGGGGCGCACGTCGACGCCTGAGGAAACCGAGTTTCTGCGGCAGCCCGGCTCGAGCTTCTAGATCGGGCTGCGACGACTATGCACCGGCACGAACAAGTCGCAACGTCGGCCTGGGTGCGCCGCTTCGCGCGCCTGATAGAGGCTGGCGGCAGCGTGCTCGACCTTGCCTGCGGACAGGGGCGTCACGCGCGCTATCTGGCGGGGCTGGGCTACCACGTCGAGGCGCTCGACCGCGACAGCGCGGCGCTGGGCGCCCTGGCCGGCGTGCCCGGTATATTTACCCGCTGCGCCGACGTGGAAGGCGCGACCTGGCCTTACGCCGCAGACGCTTTCGACGGCATCGTCGTGACCAACTATCTGCACCGGCCGCTGCTGCCCGCGTTGCTGGTCGCGCTGCGCCCGGGCGGGGTGTTGATTTACGAAACCTTCGCGCTGGGAAACGAAAAGCTCGGGCGCCCGTCTAATCCCGAGTTCCTGCTGCGTCCGGAGGAGCTGCTGCACTGGGTGCAGGGCCGGATGCAGGTGCTCGCGTTCGAACAGGGGCGGGTCGAACTGCCCAAGCCCGCGGTGATCCAGCGCATCTGCGCGGTCCGGCGCGGCGTCGAGGAGTGTGGGCTGGACTTGCCGGAATAGGCGCGCCGCCGTGCTATTCCGGCCATTTATCTATCCCGGCGGCGGGCGCAATGCGTTAAAATTAAACATTTTCCTCGCGGGACAGTGATTATGTTGAGCGGAAGTCTGGTAGCCATCGTTACGCCCATGCTCGAAGACGGGGCGCTCGACGTCATGCGCTTCAAGAGCCTGATCGACTGGCATATCGCCGAGGGCACGCAGGGCATCGTCGTCGTCGGCACCACGGGCGAATCGCCCACGGTAAATTTCGACGAGCACAAGGAGCTGATCCGCGTCGCGGTCGAGCATGCCGCCGGTCGCGTGCCGATCATCGCAGGCACCGGGGCGAATTCGACCGCCGAGGCGGTCGAACTTTCGGAGTCGGCCAAGCACTCGGGCGCGCAATTCAGCCTGTCGGTGGTGCCGTATTACAACAAGCCGACCCAGGAAGGCCTGTACCGGCATTTCCGCGCCATCGCCGAGGCCGTCGACCTGCCGATGATTCTTTACAACGTCCCGGGCCGCACGGTCGCCGATCTGCAAAATGACACGGCGCTGCGCCTGGCGCAGGTCCCGAATATCGTCGGCATCAAGGACGCCACCGCGAGTCTGGAGCGCGGCAGCGACCTGTTGCGGCGCGCGCCCGGGGATTTCATGATTTACAGCGGTGAGGATGTCACCGGCCTGCCGCTGATGCTGATGGGCGGCCATGGCGTGATTTCGGTTACCGCAAACGTCGCACCGCGGTTGATGCAGGAAATGTGCGCGGCGGCTCTGTCCGGCGACCTCGCGCGCGCGCGCGCGGCAAACAACCGCCTGCTCGGCCTGCACACCAAATTGTTCGTCGAAGGCAATCCGATTCCGGTGAAATGGGCGCTGTTGCAGATGGGGCTGATCGAGTCCGGCATCCGCCTGCCGCTGGTGCCGCTGTCGGCAAATTTTCATGAAACAGTCAGGGAAGCAATGCGCCAGGCCGGGATCGAATTAAAGCGCGGCCAGTGATCGAGCCAGCAAACGATACGCGAGCGCGCCGCTCGCACTCCCCGGATCAGGCGTCACTAGCAGAGGGTAATGCCATATGAAGCGCAATGCCGTATATCTGGTCTTGCTAGCGCTGCTGGCGGGCTGCAGCAGCATGCAGGACTTGGTGCAGGGTGAAAAGATCCAGTACAAGTCCGAGTCGAAGCAGCTGCCGCGGCTGGAGGTTCCGCCGGACTTGACTGCGCCGTCGCGCGACGACCGCTACGCCGTGCCGGACATCGCCACGCACGGGTCGGCGACCCTGTCCACCTACAATGCGGAGCGCGGCGGAGCGCTGCGTGCAGGCTCTACGGAGGTCTTGCCCAGTGTGGCCAAGGTGCGCGTCGATCGCGCCGGCAGCGAGCGCTGGCTGGTGGTATCCGAAGCGCCCGAAAAGGTCTGGCCGGTGGTAAAGGAATTCTGGCAGGGGCTCGGTTTCCTGATCAAGACCGAGAATCCGGAAGTCGGCGTGATGGAAACCGACTGGGCGGAGAACCGGGCCAACATTCCGAAGAGCCCGATACGCAGCCTTCTTGGAAGAGTGATCGATTCGGTCTATTCCACCGGCGAGCGCGACAAGTTCCGCACCCGCCTGGAGCACGGCAAAGCGCCCGGCACGACCGAGATTTACATCAGCCATCGCGGCATGGTCGAGGTCTACACCGACAATAACAAGGACAACACCATATGGCAGCCGCGGCCGCCTGACCCGGAACTGGAAGCGGAGTTCCTGCGCCGCCTGATGCTGCGATTCGGCGTCGAGGACGCGCGCGCGAAAGCGGAGCTGACGAGCACGGACGACAAGATCGAACGCGCCAAGCTGGTGCGCGCCGCCGATGGCAGCAGCTCCCTGGAGCTTGCCGATGCCTTCGACCGCGCCTGGCGCCGCGTCGGCCTGGCGCTGGACCGCGTCGGCTTTACCGTGGAAGACCGCGACCGCTCCAAGGGCTACTATTTCGTGCGCTACGTCGACCCGCAAATCGACGGGCAGAGAACGCCGGACAAGGACAAGGGCTTCCTGTCCAAACTCGCGTTCTGGAGGAGCGACAAGACCCCGATCAAAGCCGAACAGTATCGCGTGCTGGTCAAGCAGGCCGGGACCGTGAGCGAAGTTCAGGTACTGAACAAGGACGGCCGGCCGGACAATTCCGACACCGGCCGGCGCATTCTTTCGCTGCTGCATGAGCAGCTGAAATAGCGCATGCGCTTTGCCTGTCTGGGAAGCGGCAGCCGGGGCAACGCGCTTATCGTCGAACGCAAGCGCACGCGGCTGATGCTGGATTGCGGCTATCCGGTGCGCGAAACCGAGCGCCGGCTAGCGCGTCTGGGCCTCGTGCCCACTGACCTCGCCGGCATCCTCCTCACCCACGAGCACAGCGACCACACCGCCGGGGCGTGCAAATTCGCGCGCAAGCACCGGCTGCCACTGTGGCTGACGCACGGCACGCTGCAGGCCCTTCCCGGAGATGCGTCGGGTCTGGAGCAAATCCACGTCATCGACAGCCACAGCCCGTTTGCCGTAGGCGAACTGGAGCTGCTGCCGTTTCCGGTACCGCATGATGCGCGCGAGCCCGCTCACTTCGTGTTCTCCGACGGCGCTCACCGCGTCGGCGTGCTTACCGATACCGGCACCTCCACCAGCCATATCGAAGCCATGCTATCGGGATGCGATGCGCTGGTGCTCGAATGCAATCACGATCTGGACATGCTGATGCAGGGGGATTACCCGCCGGCGCTGAAAACGCGTATCGCGGGCCGCTACGGACATCTGGACAATCGAAGTTCGGCTGCGCTGCTGGCGGCGCTGGACCGCAGCCGGCTGCAGCACCTCGTTGCCGCGCATCTTTCCGAGCACAACAACACGCCGGAGCTTGCCTGCGGGGCACTGGCGCAGGTCATGGGCTGTGCGCCGGATTGGATCGGCGTTGCCAGCCAGGGCGAAGGTTTTGCCTGGCGCGAAATCATCTAGGCGTCTCGGTCCGGCCCGTGCCGGAGTGGCAGTTGTCTCGATCTGCCGGGTCGAGCGTCGTTCGTCACGAGCCTCTAAACGGCCGCGCTAGATTCACGCGAGGTGTTCAATACAATAAAAAAGCCGGTCCGAAGACCGGCTTTTTCGCGCCCAATGGACAGGCTTACTTCTTCATTGCGTCCTTGGCTGCGCCAGCTGCGTCCTTGGCGTCGCCAGCCGCTTCCTTGGCTGCGCCGGCCGCTTCCTTGGCGTTGCCAGCTGCTTCCTTGGCCGCACCAGCTGCATCCTTGGCCGCATCGGCTGCCTGGGAGGCGTCTTTGGCGGCTTCAGCAGCGGCGGGCGCTGGCGCAGGCGCGGGCGCGGGTGCCGCGGCCGGAGCCGGCGGGGGAGGAGGCGGAGCTTCTTTGCCGCAACCGGCCAGCAGCAGCGCGGTGAGTGCGGCGATCATTACTGAGCGTTTCATGTTTTAATTTCCTTTATGGGTAATAGTTGAACAGCATGTTTGGCGCAGGCCGAATCCAGGTCCGCGCGGCAAACATTCGATTTTACCGCGTTTCAGGACTTAATTACAGGCCGCTGGTGGTCGCAGCAACGGCCGGAACGGAGCTTTCCCAGATTTCGGAAAAACGCAGGTGGATGCCCTGGCTTTCCTGCTCGTCGTAGAGCCTGAGCGCCGCGCGCGGCTGCGCCTGCACCGGGCGGCGCACGAAATGACGCCTGTCCGCGAGTACGAGGCAGTCCTGGGCCCGGGCTGCGTCCCCCGTGGTCTGGTGGATGAACATGCGGTCGCTGAAGCGGCGCAACAGCTCGAGCAGGCGCGGACAGTAATTGCGCAGGTACTCGGTGTCATGCACCGCGATATACAGGCGGTGGTCGCGGCTGCGCAGCAGGAATTCGCGCAGCAACTCATGCGTGCCGGGCGATTCGAGATTCAGGTGAAAAAGATCGGCATCGAAAATGCGCAGCTCGCGCTCAGCCAGCCCGATCAGATGCTCCAGCGCCTCCAGGTATTCCCTGCGCGTGGACAGCAGCAGGCGCTCGGGTTGCGGCGCGGCCGTTTCTTCACTCATGTTGCGTCGGTAGCCGGAACGATGGACCGTATCAGGGGCATTATAGCTTCGTCTTTGGCGTGCAGCATCTGCCCGCCCTATTTTGGGGGCTTCACGTTTTCCCGGGATAGTTTAGAATCGTTCGCAACGTGAAAACCGCTATGCCGCAAATCGGACAACCCGCACCCGTGTTTTCTCTGGCCGACGCCGACATGGAGACGGTCGGGCTTGCTTCGTTCAAAGGCAAGAAGAATGTCGTATTGTATTTTTATCCCAGAGACGATACGCCCGGCTGCACCCTGCAGGCGATCGAATTCTCCGACCACGACGAAGAATTCGCGCGGCATGATTGCGTAGTGCTGGGCGTTTCGCCGGACGATTGCATTTCGCACGCCGAATTCCGCGACAAGCACGGCCTGTCCGTAAGTCTGCTCGCGGACCCGGAGACCGAAGTGTGCCGGAAGTACGGCGTGCACGAAGTGAAGGATTGCGACGGCACGAAGAAGACCTGTATTTCGCGCGCCACCTTCGTCATCGACAAGAAAGGCCGCCTGCGGCACGCGCTCTACGGCGTCAGTCCGCGCGGTCATGCGATGGAAGTGCTGCAGCTGGTGAAAGAGATCAACCGAGAATGCAAGTCGGCAAAGACACGGTAGTTGCGCTCGATGTGCAACTGTCCGATGTGCACGGCAACCGGATCCAGCAGTCCCCGGAGCCGGTGCAATACCTGCATGGCGGCTATGAGGGAATATTCCCATTGGTGGAGCAGACGCTGCAGGGCCGGGAGCGGGGGGCGAAGATCGAAGTGCGCCTGGAACCGGAGGACGCTTTCGGCGAGTACGACACCGAGCTGGTGCGCCTCGCGGAGCGCGCGCAGTTCCCGCCGGAACTTGCAGTCGGCATGCAGTTCGAGCAGGAAGGCGGCAGCGCCGACCAGCTGCTCATATTTACGGTCACCGACGTCGCGGACGACAAGGTGGTGCTCGACGGCAATCATCCGCTTGCCGGAATGGCGTTGAGCTTCGCCTGCACGGTGGTATCGGTGCGTGCGGCGAGCGCGGGCGAAATCGAGCGCGGCTACGCCGACGACGACTCTGCCGGACCGCTGATCACGGTAGTACAGTAGGAGCCGAATACACATACAACAAGACGGCGGTGCGCACTGCCCATGGGAGGGAGTATGTCAGGCATGGTCGGAGTGGTCAGCTACGGGCTGGGGACGGTGGTCGGATTCATCATCATCGGCGTCCTCGTTTTCTGGTTCATCCAGGATGTCACGCAGAAAAAGCACGCGGTCCTGCGCAACTTTCCGGTAGTCGGCAGGCTGCGTTACTTCTTCGAGAAGCAGGGCGAGTATTTCCGCCAGTACCTGTTCATGAACGACCGCGAGGAGCTGCCGTTCAACCGCTCGGCGCGCTCCTGGGTCTACCGCCTGGCGAAAGCCGAGGGCGGGATCATCGGCTTCGGCTCCACCAACAACGCCAACGAACCGGGTTCCATCCTGTTCGTCAACGCGCCCTATCCGGTGCTCGACGAGGATCGCCTGCCCACGCCATCGCTGATGATCGGCGAGGGCTACGCGCGCGAACCGTTCGAGGCGAAATCCATTGTCAACATCAGCGGCATGAGCTTCGGCGCGATATCAGCGCCGGCGGTGCGCGCGCTGTCGCACGGCGCGGCGCTGGCCGGGTGCTGGATGGACACCGGCGAGGGCGGCCTGAGTCCCTATCACCTCGAAGGCGGCTGCGACATCATCATGCAGATCGGCACCGCCAAGTACGGCATCCGCGACCGTGACGGCAACCTGTCCGCGGAACGCGCGAAGGAGCTCGCGCCGCAAGTCCGTGCGTTCGAGATCAAGCTGTCGCAGGGCGCAAAACCTGGAAAAGGGGGCGTGCTGCCGGCGGGCAAGGTGACCGAGGAAATCGCGCGCATCCGCGGCATCCCGCGGCACCAGGATTCGATCAGCCCGAACCGGCACCGCGATATTTCCAACGTGAACGAACTGCTGGACAAAATCGCCTGGCTGCGCAACCTGACCGGGAAGCCGGTAGGGGTGAAGAGCGCCATCGGCGGCTGGCAGTTCATCAACGAATTGTGCGACGCCATCAACCGGCGCGGGCTGGAATATGCGCCGGACTTCCTCGCTGTCGACGGGGGCGAAGGCGGCTCCGGTGCGGCGCCGCAGGCGCTGATGGACCATATGTCCCTGCCGATCGCGGAGGCGTTGCCGCGCGTGGTGGACGCGCTGATCGAATCGGGCCTGCGCCAGCGCGTGCGCGTGATCGCCGCGGGCAAGCTGATAACCTCGGCGCGCGCGGCCTGGGCGCTGTGCGTGGGCGCGGATTTCGTCAACACCGCGCGCGGCTTTATGTTCTCGCTGGGCTGCATCCAGGCGCTCAGATGCCACCAGAACACCTGTCCTACGGGTGTCACGACGCACGACAGACGCCTGCAGCGCGGTCTGGTGGTCGAGGAAAAGCGCCTGCGCGTGGCGCAATACGCGACCGGGATGAACCGGGAGATCGACATGATCGCGCACTCCTGCGGCTGCCGCCAGGCGCGCGAATTGCGGCGCGAGCACGTGCGCACGGTGCAAAGCGCAGGCCAGAGCGTGGCGCTGAATATCCTCTACCCCTATCCCGAAGCTGCGTCCAAATTGCGGGCAGCCTGATCCGGTGCCTAGTGCAGGTACAGCGCTGCGTTGAGCAGCCTGCGCGCCGGATCGAGCAGATCGCCTGCGCTGATGCCGAAGGGGCCGCCGTTTTCGCGCGCAAGCGCGTCGGCGGCTGCGCCGTGCAGCCAGACCGCAGCGGCGGCGGCCGCGCGCGCGCCGGCGCCCTGCGCCAGCAACGAGGCGATCATGCCCGTCAGCACGTCGCCCATGCCGGCCGAGGCCATGCCGGGATTGCCGCTGGTGTTGATCAGCCAGCCTGCGTCCGGGCTGCTTATGATGCTGCCGTTGCCCTTTAGCACGACAACCGCGCGGTAGCGCTGCGCAATTTCGGATGCCGCCTTGATCCGGTCGGCCTGCACTGCATCGGTGTTGCAGCCGAGCAGGCGCGCGGCTTCCGCCGGATGCGGCGTGAGTACGCACGGCGCGCTGCGCTTCGGCAGCCGCGCCTGCAGGGTCTTGCTAGCGGCAATCAGGTTGAGCGCGTCCGCATCGAGCACCAGCGGAACGCTTGCGTCGAGCACCTCGCGCAGCAGCTGCTCGGCGGACTTGACCGTGCCCATTCCGGGACCGGCGGCAAACGCCGTGATCAATCCCGCTTCCAGCAGTTCGCGCGGCGCGCGCAACATCAGTTCCGGCTGACCGTAGTCGAAATGCGGCGCGTGCTCGCTGAGCAGCCCGAGGAATACCTTGCCTGCGCCCAGCTTCAGCGCGGCGCGGCCCGCGAGAATGGCGGCGCCGGCCATGCCGCTCGCGCCGCCGAGCACGCCGACGCTGCCGGCGCGGCCCTTATGGAAATTGCGCGGCCGCGGCGCGAGCGCCTGGCGCAGCGTCCCGGGCCCGGTGGTGGCGTTTTTGCTCTCCGACATTGCGCGCACGTCGAGTCCGAGTTCGGCGACGCGAATTTCGCCGCAGTAATCCGGGCCATCCAGCGTTAGCAGGCCGGGCTTGAGCGCGATGAAGCTGATGGTGTGCGTGGCGCGCAAGGCCGCGCCCATGACCGCGCCGGTGTCCGCGTTGATGCCGCTGGCGATGTCCAGCGCCAGCTTGCGCCCGGGCATGCGATTGATCGCCGCGATGAGTTCCGCGTAGCGGCCATCCAGTGCACGGGCCAGGCCGATGCCGAACAGGCCGTCCACCACGAGGTCCGGACGCAGCGCCGCGGGCGGCGCCGCATAGGTATTGCCGCCGCCCTCGCGCCAGCGCTTGAGCGCGGCCAGCGCATCTTCGGACAGCTGGTGCTCGTCCCCGGTGAATACCAGTTCGACGCGATAGAACCAGTGCTTCAGATGCGCCGCGAGCTCGAACGCGTCGCCGCCGTTGTTGCCCGGCCCGGCGAGCACGAGGATCTTTCTGCCGCTGTCGCCGAGCAGTTCGCGCGAATATTCGGCCGCTGCCAGCCCCGCGACTTGCATCAGCGGGGTGGCGCCGGCGCGTTGCGCGGCGATGCGCTCCAGCGCGCGTATATCCGCGCTGAGGCACACCGGCCGGCAGCTGTCGTGGTGCGTCATCTAAGAGGCATCAGCCCCTGCCGAGCATGCGCTGCGGCAGATAGGTGACCATCTCGGGGAAGATCCAGATGATGGAGACTGCGGCCACCATGAGCAGGAAGAATGGCAGCGCGTACTTGCCAACGGAAAATATGTCCTTCCCGGTCATGCCCTGGAGCACATACAAGTTGAAGCCCACGGGCGGCGTGATCTGAGCCATCTCGACCACAAGCACAATGAATACGCCGAACCACAGCAGGTCGATGTGCGCCGCTTCTACGGTGGGAAGGATGACCGCGGCGGTAAGCACCACCATGGAGATGCCATCGATGAAACAGCCCAGCACGATGAACAGGAGCGTCAACACTGCGATCAGCATCGTCGGCGAAAGGTCCTGGCCGGTGATCCAGGCTGCCATCGACTTGGGGATGCCGGTAAAACCCATGGCGGTAGTGAGAAACGCCGCACCCGTCAGGATGAAAGCGATCATGCAAGACGTGCGCATCGCGCCCATCACGCTTTCGGAAAATGTTTTCCAGTCGAGCGAGCCGGAGACCAGTGACAGGAGCAGCGAGCCGACCACGCCCAGCACCGCGGCCTCGGTCGGCGTGGCGATGCCGGTATAAATGGAGCCGATCACGGCTGCGATCAGCAATACCGTCGGAATCAGCAGGCGCGAAGCATACAGCTTCTGCGCGAAACTCATGTGTATGTCCGACGCGGGCGTCTTGTCAGGATTGAGCAGCGCCCAAACGATGATGTAGCCCGAAAACAGGCTCATGAGCAGGATGCCTGGCAGCACGCCGGCAATGAACAGGCGCGCAATGGACACGTTGGCGGCGACGCCGTAGACGATCATGATGATCGAGGGCGGAATCAGCAGACCGAGGGTGCCGGCGCCGGCGAGCGAGCCGATGACCATTGGTTCGTAGTAACCGCGCTTGGTCAGCTCCGGCACGGTCATCTTGCCGATGGTCGCGGCGGTGGCGGCCGAGGAACCGGAGATTGCCGCGAAGATGCCGCAGCCGATCACGTTGCAATGCATCAGCCTGCCGGGCAGCGCGCTTAGCCAGGGCGCGAGGCCTTTGAACATGTCCTCGGAAATGCGGCTGCGGAACAGGATCTCGCCCATCCAGATGAACAGCGGCAGCGCGGTCAGCGCCCAGCTCGCGCTCGACCCCCACACCGTGGTCGCCATGAGTTTTCCCACCGGCGTCGACGTAAACAGCTCCATCGCCGCCCAGCCCATGGCGAGCAGCACCAGCGCGATCCACACGCCGCCGGCGAGCAGCAGCGCCAGCAGCGTAAGCAGGAAGAAAGTGACGCCCAGCGTGCCCATGGGGCTAGATGTTCTCCGACATGGCGATCTTCTTGCTCCGTTCGGCCGCCAGGTAGGACGGTGTGCCGCGCCTCAGCACGACGACGACGTCATCGAGCAGCGCTAGCGTCATGATGGTCAAGCCCAGGGCCATCCCGGATTGCGGCAGCCATAGCGGCACCGCCACGAGGCCCTGCGATACGTCGTTTATCTGGTAGGACGTCAGGACCATGTCGGTTGCGTACCAGGCGAAATAGCCCACCAGGAAACTGCTCGCCGCGAGGCATAGCGCTTCAAGCACCAGGCGCTTGCCGCCGCTCAGCCGGTCGACGAGCATGGCGACGCGGATGTGCTCGTTGCGCCGGTAGGTATGCGCCAGTCCGAGGAACGACGATGCGGCCATGCAGAAGCCGGCGAAATCGTCGAAGGAATACGCGTCGAAGCCGAGCAGGCGGCCGCTGATCTGCGCCAGCGACAAGCCTGCGATCAGGACCAGAAAGATTCCGGCGAGTACGCCTGAGCCGGTGTAAAGTCCGTCAAGAAATTTTCTCATGCGCTAGTGCCGTCCTGTTCAATCGTATCGCGGACATTCCGACGGGCCTCGCACCACTCAATGCGGCGGGTGCGCGGTCAACCAAGTGCGTCAGCCTGGGATCGGGAAAAACAGGTCAAACTGCTCGGGGAGAGGTGCGTTGCGTACCTCTCCCGCGTACAGCTTTGCAAAAATCCTACTATTGCAATTCGTTGAGTATCGCTTGCGCGTCAGGTCCGGTCTTCTTGACCCAGTCCTGCGCCATGGTGTTGCCGATGGTCTTCAGTTCCGCCGCCAGTTTCGGATTCGGCTTTTGCACCGTGATGCCGTGGCTGGCCATGGTTTTCTTGTAGCCCTCGTTCTCCGCCTCGCTGGTGGCCCAGCCCTGCTCCTCGGCCTTGGCCGCGGCCGCCAGGACCTCCTTTTGCACCGCCGGATCGAGTTTGCCGAACGCTGCCTTGTTGGCCATTACGAAGTTGAACGGCAGGAAGGCCTGCACATCGGTGTAATACTTCAGGTAATCCCAGGCCTGCGTATCCACGCCGGTGGCGCCGGAAGTGATCATCGCGTCTACCAGTCCGGTAAGGAAAGCCTGCGGAATTTCCGGCACCTGCACCGTGGTCGGTATCGCGCCCATCAGCTTGGCGAATTCGGAAGTCACCGGGCTGTAGGTGCGGAACTTCACGCCTTTCAGTTCGGCCGTGTCGTTGAACGGCTTCTTGGTGTAAATTCCCTGCGGTGGCCAGGGCACTACGTACAGAACCTTGATGCCTTGCGCATCCAGCCGTTTTTCAATATACGGACGCGCAACGCGCAGCAGCTTTTTCGCCGCGGGGTAATTTGGCGCGAGGAAGGGGTTGGAGTCGAACGCGAAGATCGGATTCTCATTGGCCAGGATCGAGATCAGGATCTGGCCGATGTTCACCTGGCCGGTCTGTATTGCACGCTTTATCTCCGGGTGCTTGATCAGCGAGGCATTGCTGTGCACCACGATTTCCAGCTTGCCGCCGCTGGCGGCTTTGACATCGTTGGCGAACTGAATCACGTTCTTGGTGTGGAAGTTGCTGTCGGGATACGGCGTCGGCATGTCCCACTTGGTCTGTGCCTGGGCGGTGCCGAACGCAAGGCCCGCGACAAGCGCGGCGAACAGCGTTGGTTTCAATTTCATGCTTGCTTCTCCTCTGTTGATGTTGTTGCAATCCAATCTGCATCCCGGCCTGTCCGGCTTCAGCCCACCAGCGCGATCTGCGCAACCCGGTCAGCCAGTGCCAGGGAAGCGGTCAGGCCCGGCGACTCGATGCCGAACAGGTTGACCAGCCCCGGCACGCCATGCTGCTGCGGACCCTGGATCAGGAAATCCCCGGCCGGCTGGTCCGGGCCGCCGAGCTTGGGCCGTATGCCGGCGTAACCCGGCGCCAGCTGCCCGTCTTTGAGCCCGGGCCAGTACTCGCGAATAGCTCGGTAAAAGCCGTCTGCGCGACGCAAGTCGACATCGTAGTCTATTTCGGCGATCCATTCTACGTCCGGGCCGAAGCGCGCCTGCCCCGCCATGTCCAGCGTCAGGTGCACACCCAGGCCGGCGGCTTCCGGTACCGGATAAATCAGGTGGGTAAACGGCGAGCGCGCGGTCAGCGCGTAGTAGTTGCCCTTGGCGTAATGGCTGGGCGGCACCTTGTCCGGCGGAAATCCGCGCAGGGCCGCGGCGACGCGCTGCGCGTACAAGCCGGCGCTGTTCACCACCGTGCGCGCGAGTATGCGCATCGGCTCGACGCCGCCGACTTCAAGCAGCACGCCCCCCGCCTCCAGCGCACCGCCATTCACCGGGCTGTGCAGCGCGATCATGGCGCCGCGGTCCTCGGCATCGCCGCGGTACGCGAGCATCAGGCCGTGGCTGTCGACGATGCCGGTGGAGGGCGAGTGCAGCGCCGCCACGCAGCGCAGCTGCGGCTCCATCGCGTTCGCATCGGCGGCAGCCAGCTGGCGCAGGTCGCGCACGCCGTTGGCCTCGGCCTGGGCGAGAATCCTGTGCAGCGCTGCGACCTGATGTGCCGCGGTCGCGACGATCAGTTTGCCGCAGCGCCGGTGGGCGACGCCATGCCCTTCGCAGTAGCGGTAAAGCAACTCCCGTCCCTGCACGCACAGCTCCGCCTTGGCCGATCCCGGCGGATAGTAGATGCCGGCGTGGACGACTTCGCTGTTGCGCGAGCTGGTCTCGGTGCCGATGGCGCCGGCCGCTTCGAGCACTATGACTTCGCGTCCGGCGCGGGCGAGCGCGCGCGCGCAGGCCAGACCCACGATGCCGGCGCCGATGACGACGCAATCTACGTTTTCTGCCACTGGATGCGCGTCGTATTCTTGGACTCTGCGATAGCAGCTTGCGGCATCGCGCCGAAAGCCGCGCTCGCCCGTGCTCCGCCGGCGATGGGCTCAATGCAATTCATGGTGATCGCGCATGATATGATTTCGCGCATCCTAGCAGAAGCCCGTGGGTGCGTGCATCGGAAAGACGCGATGCCGGCCCCATGGTTTCAATGATTCCAATGGCACAGCGACGCTGGCAATTCTGGATCGATCGCGGCGGCACTTTCACCGACGTCGTTGCGCGCCGGCCCGACGGGGTCGTGGTCACGCACAAGCTCCTGTCCGACAACCCGGAGCACTATCGCGACGCCGCGCTTGCGGGCATCCGCCATCTGCTTGGCGTCGCCGCCGGTGCGCCGATTCCGGGTGACAAGATTGAAGCGGTGAAGATGGGCACCACCGTCGCGACCAACGCGCTGCTTGAGCGCAAAGGCGAGCGCACCGTGCTGTTCATCACGCGGGGCTTTCGCGACGCGCTCAGGATCGCCTACCAGAACCGGCCGAAGATTTTTTCGCGCCACATCGTGCTGCCCGAACTGCTCTACAGCAAGGTGGTCGAAATCGACGAACGCGTCGGCGCGCACGGCGAAATGCTGACGCCACTGGACGCGGAGCGCACGCGGCGCGATCTGCAGGCTGCCTACGACGCAGGCTACCGGTCGATTGCGATCGTGTGCATGCATGGCTACCGCTACCAGGAACACGAGCAGCGGGTGGCGGCGATGGCGCGCGCGATGGGCTACGGACAGGTGTCGGTGTCGCACGAAGTGAGCCCGCTGATGAAGCTGGTCAGCCGCGGCGACACCACGGTGGTGGACGCCTACCTGTCGCCGATCCTGCGGCGCTATGTGGACCGGGTTGCTGACGAACTTGACGGCGTGCGCCTGATGTTCATGCAATCCAACGGCGGCCTGACCGACGCGCGCCGCTTCCAGGGCAAGGACTCGATCCTGTCGGGGCCCGCCGGCGGCATCGTCGGCGCCGTGCGCACTTCGCTGCTCGCGGGCTTCGACAAGATCATCGGCTTCGACATGGGCGGCACTTCCACCGACGTGTCGCACTACGCCGGAGAATTCGAGCGCGCCTTCGAAACCCAGGTCGCGGGCGTGCGCATGCGCGCGCCGATGATGAGCATCCACACGGTGGCCGCGGGCGGCGGCTCGATCCTGCATTTCGACGGCGCGCGCTACCGCGCCGGCCCGGATTCGGCCGCAGCCAACCCCGGCCCCGCCTCGTATCGCAAGAACGGGCCGCTGGCGGTCACCGACTGCAACGTCATGCTCGGCAAGCTCCAGCCGGAGTTCTTTCCCGCGGTGTTCGGACCGGGCGGCGACGAAGCGCTCGACGCCGAAATCGTGCGGCACAGGTTCGCCGATCTGACGCGGGAAATCCGCGAGGCGACCGGGGACGCGCGCACGCCCGAGCAGGTCGCCGAAGGTTACATCGACGTTGCCGTGGGCAACATGGCCAATGCGATCAAGCAGATTTCGGTGCAGCGCGGGCACGACGTGACCGAATACACGCTGTGCTGCTTCGGCGGCGCGGCGGGCCAGCACGCCTGCCTGGTAGCCGACGCGCTGGGCATGACGCGGGTGTTCATCCATCCGCTCGCCGGCGTACTCTCGGCCTACGGCATGGGGCTCGCCGACATCACCGCCATGCGCGAGCAGGCGGTCGAAGCGAGCTTGACGCAGGACAACTGGAAGCTGCTCGAAAGCGCCCTGGAGCAGCTGTCGGTCCCGGCGCGGGACGAAGTCCTGGATCAGGGCGTGCAGGCCGAGCGCGTGCGCGTGCTGCGGCGCGTGCACCTCAGGTACGACGGCACCGATTCGGCGCTGATAGTGAACTTCGGTTCGGTCGACGACATGGTCGCGCAGTTCGAGTCCGCCTACCGCAAGCGCTATTCATTCCTGATGCCCCAGCGCGCGCTGCTCGCCGAAGCGGTCTCGGTCGAAGCCCTAGGGGTGTCAGATGCGGGCCTGTCCGATGCGCCGGCCGAGGCCGCGCCCGCCGGCGCAAGGCGCGGCGGCGCGCCGCAAGCGGCGGACGTCGTGGACATGCACACCGGCGGCCGCTCGCGGCGCACGCCGGTCTACCCGCGCGACGTGCTGCAGCCCGGCGACAGGATCCAGGGGCCGGCAATCATAGCCGAGGCCAATGCGACCACGGTGGTCGAGCCCGGCTGGCAGGCTGAAGTGACGCAGCTCGATCACCTCGTGCTCAGACGGGTCGAAGCGCGCGCGGCGCGCGTCGCCATCGGCACCAGCGTCGATCCGGTAATGCTGGAAGTGTTCAACAACCTGTACATGTCGATCGCGGAGCAGATGGGCTTGCGCCTGGAAGCCACCGCCTATTCGGTGAACATCAAGGAGCGGCTGGACTTTTCCTGCGCGCTGTTCGATGCCGGGGGCCAACTCATCGCCAATGCGCCGCATCTGCCGGTGCACCTTGGGTCGATGGGCGAATCGATCAAAACGGTGATGCGCGAGAACGCCGGCCGGATCAGGCCGGGCAATATCTACATGCTGAATGCGCCCTATAACGGCGGTACGCACCTGCCCGATATCACCGTGATCACGCCGGTGTTTGACGATGCGGGAAAAGAAATCCTGTTCTACGTCGGTTCGCGCGGGCATCACGCCGACGTCGGCGGCATCACGCCCGGGTCGATGCCACCCGACAGCAAGGTGGTGGAAGAGGAGGGCGTGCTGATCGACAATTTCCTGCTGGTCGAAGAAGGCCGGTTGCGCGAAGAGGAGACGGTGGCGCTCCTCGGCTCGGGCAGATACCCGGCGCGCAACATCGAGCAGAACCTCGCCGACTTGCGCGCGATGATCGCAGCCAACGAGAAAGGCGTGCAGGAGCTGCGCCGCATGGTCGGGCATTTCGGCCTCGAAGTAGTCCACGCCTACATGCAGCACGTGCAGGACAACGCAGAGGAAGCGGTGCGCCGCGTGATCGATGTGCTCAAGCCGGGCGAGTTCAGCTACGAGATGGACTCGGGCGCGGTGATACGCGTCAGGATCGGCATCGATCACGCCGCGCGCAGCGCGACCATCGATTTCACCGGCACTTCGGCGCAGCTGCCGAACAATTTCAACGCGCCCGCGGCAGTGTGCATGGCGGCGGTGCTGTACGTGTTCCGCACCCTGGTCGACGACGACATTCCGCTAAACGCGGGCTGCCTCAAGCCGCTGAACGTGATCATCCCGGAGGGCAGCATGCTGCGGCCGCGCTATCCGGCGGCAGTGGTCGCGGGCAACGTCGAGACCTCGCAGTACATTACCGACGCGCTGTATGGCGCGCTCGGCATCATGGGTGCTTCGCAGGGCACGATGAACAATTTTACTTTTGGAAACGCCGCCTACCAGTACTATGAGACCATCTGCGGCGGCTCCGGCGCCGGCGAGGGCTTCGACGGGACTGACGCGGTGCATACGCACATGACCAACACCCGGCTGACCGACGCGGAAGTGCTCGAATGGCGTTTCCCGGTGCTGCTGGAGAGCTTCGGCATTCGCGCGCATTCCGGGGGCGGGGGCAAATGGCGCGGCGGCAACGGCATAGTGCGCCGGGTGCGCTTTCTCGAAGCCATGACGGCCGCGATATTGTCGGGCCACCGCCGCATCCCGCCTTACGGCATGGCCGGCGGCGAGCCCGGCATGCTCGGGCGCAACTGGGTCGAGCGCGCCGCGGGCGGCGTGGTGCAACTCGGCGGCGCCGACAAGGCGGAACTGCTGCCGGGCGACGTGTTCGCCATCGAGACGCCCGGAGGCGGCGGGTACGGGGCGCCGCGCAGCTAGGCCCGCCGTGGCACTTTTGCCTATCGGGCGGGCGGTGGATTCCCTATAATCGATCGCCTGAAGGAATATCCTCGAGCCAGCATGGATCGCCAAACCGTCTTTACCAAGACCGCAAAGGGCCTGAAGGAGTCGACTGGGAAGACCAGCGCCCTGTCGCGCGACATGCGCGCCCTGCTCAATGAGATCGACGGCAAGGCCAGCTTCGGCGACGTGCACGCCAAGCTGGGCAAAGTGCCGGAGGCCAAGCTGAATGAAGCGCTGCAGCTGCTGGCCAAGAACGATTTCATCCGCGAATTGGCGCCGGCGAAGGCTCCCGTCGAAATCGATATCGACCTCGATTTCACCATGGCGATACCCACGCTGCCCAGCCTGGCGAAACAAGCCGAAGAGGAGGCGCGGCAAAAGGCGCAGGCTGCAACCGAGGCGGCGGCGCGCGCCAAGGCGGAGGCCGTGGTTCGCGCGAAGATTGAGGCCGAAATCAAGGCGAAGACCGCGGCGGAAGCAGCGGCCAAGGCGGAAGCGAAAGCGCGCGCCGAGCGGGAAGCTCAGGAGCACGCACGCCAGCAGGCCGAAGAAGCGGAGCGGCGGGCGCGCGAGAAAGCCGAGCGCCAGGCGCGCGAAGGAGCGGAACGCCAGCGCCGCGAAGCCGAGGAAAAAGCCAGGCGCGATGCCGAGGAGCAGGCCAGGCGCGAAGTCGAAGAACGTGCACGCCGGGAAGCCGAGCAAGCGGAACAGCGGACACGCGAGGAAGCCGAGCGCCAGGCGCGCGAAGAAGCAGAACGCCAGCGCCGCGACGCCGAGGAAAAAGCCAGGCGCGAAGCCGAGGAGCAGGCTAGGCGCGAAGCCGAAGAACGTGCACGCCGGGAAGCCGAGCAAGCGGAACAGCGGGCACGCGAGGAAGCCGAACGCCAGGCGCGCGAAGAAGCGGAACGTCAGCGCCGCGAAGCCGAGGAAAAAGCCAGGCGCGAAGCCGAGGAGCAGGCCAGGCGCGAAGCCGAAGAACGTGCACGCCGGGAAGCTGAGGAAGCGGAACAGCGGGCGCGCGAGGAAGCCGAACAGCAGGCACGCGAGGAAGCCGAACGCCAGGCACGCGAGGAAGCCGAACGCCAGGCGCGCGAAGAAGCGGAACGCCAGCGCCGCGACGCCGAGGAAAAAGCCAGGCGCGATGCCGAGGAGCAGGCCAGGCGCGAATCCGAGGAGCAGGCAAAGCGCGAAGCCGAGGAAGCGGAGCAGCGGGCACGCGAGGAAGCCGAACGCCAGGTGCGCGAAGAAGCAGAACGCCAGCGCCGCGACGCCGAGGAAAAAGCCAGGCGCGATGCCAAGGAGCAGGCCAGGCGCGAAACCGAAGAACGCGCACGCCGGGAAGCCGAGGAAGCGGAACAGCGGGCACGCGAGGAAGCCGAACACCAGGCACGCGAAGAAGCGGAACGCCAGCGCCGCGAAGCCGAGGAAAAAGCCAGGGGCGAAGCCGAGGAGCAGGCAAAGCGCGAAGCCGAGGAAGCGGAGCAGCGGGTACGCGAGGAAGTTGAACGCCAGGCGCGCGAAGAAGCGGAACGCCAGCGCCGCGATGCCGAGGAAAAAGCCAGGCGCGAGGCCGAGGAGCAGGCAAAGCGCGAAGCTGAAGAAGCGGAGCAGCGGGCGCGCGAGGAAGCCGAACGCCAGGCGCGCGAAGAAGCGCAATGCCAGCGTCGCGAAGCCGAAGAACTAGCCAAACGCGAAGCCGAGGAGCAGGCAAAGCGCGAAGTGGAAGAACGCGCGCGCCGGGACGCCGAAGAAGTGGAGCAGCACGCAGGTGAGCATGCGGCGGGCGAAGCGGCGCAGCAGGCGGCGGCGCAGGAACAGCCCGATTCCTCGCTCGAGGACATGGTCAAGATCGAAACCGATTTCGACGCCGTGTTGAGCTCAAGCGGGGATGCGATACAGGATGTGGCGAGGCCTCAATCCGGCGAGGACGATACGCTTAGCCTGGATCTCGGCGCGCAAGCGCGCAGCCTGGCCGAAGACGAGGCGGCCGCGTCAGCGCAGGAGCGCGACGAGACGCGGGAGCAGGCGCGCACCGATGCGCAGGAAGAGCGTGGCGGCGAGGATGAAGCGGAGCCGGCAAAAGAAGATGCGCCAGGTGAAGTCGACGAGCTGGCCGCGTCGCACGAGCGCGAGCGGGCCGAGCGGGAGGCGCAGGCGCAGATGGATGCGCAGAACGCCGAGACCGAGCGCCACTTCGCCGATATGGAAAAGGAACTGGAAGCGGAGGGAATGGCGACGCCGACGGCGAAGACCGCCTCCGAAGAGCCCGCGCGCGCACCCTCGAGAAAGGAACGGAATGCGCAGCAGCGCGAGCGCGCCGCAGAGGCGGCGCAGGAGTATGCGGCGGAAATCGAGATCGAAGCCGAGCCGGCGCCGGCAGACTACGCCACGCGGACCAACTGGGGCAAGCCCGTGGCGCTGGCGCTGTTCCTGCTCCTGCTGCTTGGCGTAATCCTGGTGCACTTCATTTCTTTCGACGGCTACATTCCGCAGTTCGAAAAACTCGCGGGCAGCTATATGCAGCAGCCGGTGAAGATCAAGGCCATGCACCTGTCGCTGTTTCCGCGGCCGCAGTGGCGCCTGGAGGGGGTATCCGTGGGCAAGGAAGGCGCGCTCACCGTGGCGCGTGTCAATGCGGTTCCCGAGCTGGGAAGCATGTTCAGCGACAAGAAGACCTTCACCACGATCGAACTCGAATCTCCGGTGCTGCGAGAGCAGGACATGCTGGACCTGCTTTTCGGCAAGCCGGCGGGATCGGACTTCAAGCTGCAGGATATCGTCGCAAAAGACGTAAAGCTCAACTCGAAGACCTTCGTCCTGCCCGCACTGAACGCAAAGATCGCGTTCGGCGCAGATGGCGTCTGGCGGCAGATCGCGCTTGAGACGCCGGATCGCAAGACCAGCGTGTCGCTCAAGCACGATGGCGAAGCCGCCCAGCTCGAGGTCGAGACCAACGCCTTCAGCCTGCCCATGCATCCTGAATTCATCCTGGAGAATTTCGTCGCCCGCGGCGTGATGCGCCGCGACGAGCTCAAACTGAACGAATTCAAGGGTGGGCTCTACAACGGCTATCTGTCAGGCAACGCCAGCCTCAAGTGGGGCGCGGGTTGGAGCCTGACCGGCGAAGTCGGCGTGAGGGCGATGGATCCCGCCAGATTCGCGCCGGCACTGGTCGAAGACGGCAAGCTCGAAGGCTCGGCGGCCTTTGCGATGCGCGCGAAGTCCTACGACGAACTGTTCGAGACTCCGCGCCTGGAAGGCAAATTCGATATTTTCAAAGGAACATTGCTCGGGGTGGATCTGGGACGGATCCTGCAGGGCGGCAGTGTCGGCGGCAAGACCGCCTTCCTCGATCTCGCCGGCCGTTTCGTGCGCGAGGCCGGAAATACGCAGCTGCGGCAGATCGTCCTGGCGGCCGGCCCGGTGTTGGCCAGCGGCGCGGCCGATGTCGACGCGGGCAAGCACCTCGGCGGCCGCTTTGCGGTCGAGCTCAAGTCGCCCGTGGCGCACGCGCGCGCCAATCTGACGCTATCCGGTAGCCTCGGAGATCCGCGCTTCAGCCGCTGATTCGGTTAGGCGCGCAGCGCTACGCGCGCCTACGCCTTGCCCTTGAGCCTATCCTTGAGGTCCGCGAACGCCCTGAAGGTCGAAGGCGCCTCTGGCGCGCTGCCGCGGACCTCGGTGCGCCCGGCGGAATCGAGATAGCGCGAATGCTCGTTATCGTGGCAATAGATGCACAGCAATTCCCAGTTGCTGCCATCGGACGGATTATTGTCGTGGTTGTGGTCGCGATGATGCACGGTGAGCTGCTGCAGGTTGGCGCGGGTGAATTCACGCGCGCAGCGCCCGCACACCCAGGGATAGGTCTTGAGCGCCTGCTCGCGATAGTCTTTTTCGCGTAGTTCGCGCTGGCGCCTGGCCTCGGCCACGATCCGGTCCATTTTGCCGCCGTCCGCGGCGGGTTTGCCTGAAGCCATGCCTTCCTCCGGTGCTCGCAGCCATTGTGCACCGCGCCTGCGCGCGCATCAACCGCCACCTGCTTCCGCTATAATTGCGCTTTACAGACGCAAGCTTCCATGGCTGAAATTCTTAAGCTGCGCGGCGGCCCCGCACTCTCCGCGTTCCGCCTGGAAAAACTGCAGAGCCGGCTGATCGAAGCGACGCCGGGCGCACGCATCAGCGGCGCCGAATTCTGGCATTTCGTAGAACTGGCCCATGCGCTTGCCGCGCCGGAGCGCGCGGTGCTGGAGCAATTGCTCGTCTACGGCGAAGCGGTGCAGCCGGCGCGCGCCCGGCCTGCAGGCGAACTGATTCTGGCGGTGCCGCGCATCGGCACCATCTCGCCCTGGTCCTCCAAAGCCACCGACATCGCGCGTCAGTGCGGGCTGCCCGCGGTGCGGCGCCTCGAGCGCGGCATCGCGTATTACCTCGAAGGCGCGCACGGGCACA
>JBBRAI010000018.1:0-64978 GCA_038206915.1 Burkholderiales bacterium
GGATAGGCAATTCAACGCCATTTTTTTAAGTATCCGGAGGTTTTCAGTCGTAATTAATCCAGAGCCTCTTCCAATATGAAATGGGTCTGAGCTGGTTGCCCGATCTGTCGGCCGCCTTCCAGCTCCACTTCGTGGCCGCCCTGCTGTTCCCCACCTGGTATCGCCATCCGGGTTACATGTTTTCGGACCATGCCGTGGTCGATGGCGTGATGCTCCTTTCGGACAGCGCGCTGATCGCCAAAGCGCTGGTGCCGGAGCAATCTTCCCGAACGTCTGCTTCATCACAAGAGAACAGATGTTCGGCGACAATTTTCATGATCCGAAAAGAAACAGGAGGCTTCAGCCCATCAACTGATGGCCGGCCCGTAACCGCAGCGTAGTTTTACGCCGAAAGCAGCTTCTGCAGTTCGCCCGACTGGTACATCTCGCCCATGATGTCCGCACCGCCGACGAATTCGCCCTTCACGTATAGCTGGGGAATGGTAGGCCAGTTGGAGTAAGTCTTGATGCCCTGACGGATTTCGGGGTTCGACAACACGTCCACCGTGAATACTTCCTTTGCCCCACAGGCGTTGAGCATGGCAATGGCGTTGGCGGAAAAACCGCATTGCGGCGCCTTCGGCGTGCCCTTCATGTAAAGCACCACCGGATGGCCTGAAACCTGTTCCTTGATCAGCTGCTGCGCGTCCATTACGACTCCTTTGCGAATACTTGAGTAAATCCCTCGGGTATGGATTCTACCGGTCTGATGCACGCCGGTCAACCGGATCCGCGGCCCGTTTCAAATCGGAAAAATCATGCAAGTCGTGGTCGCGTGGGCGAGCAGCTTGCCGCCGGCGTCGTAGAGATTCCCTTCGGCGGTGGCCGCGCGATTGCCCGGATGTATCACCCGTCCCTCGGCGCGTACGCGTCCGGTCTTTTCAGTCATGGCGCGCACGAAATTGATCTTGAATTCCAGCGTGGTGTAGGCCTGTCCCGCGGGCAGCGTGGTATGCACGGCGCAGCCCATGCAGGAATCGAGCAGCGTGGCAGCATAGCCGCCATGCACGCTGCTGATCGGATTGTAGAAGGCGAATTCGGGCACGCCTTCGAATACGGCGCGCCCGTGCTCCACCTCGACCAGATCGAACTTGAGCGCCGCCGTGATCGGCGCCGGCGGATACCTGCCTTCGAGTATGCCCTGCATGAATTCCAGGCCGCTCAGGTGCTTCACCTCCTCCAGCGGCGTCACGCCGTGGGGCAGCATGTTGCGCTTGCCCGGCGCCGTGCTTGGTTTGCTCATGGTTTGCTTCGCCTCATGAAAATGGTTTGTAGCTGCGCATTATTCCAGTTCAGCCCCGCCCTCGGCCGGCGCGGCGCGCCCGCCGCTCACGCGCTCAATGCCGGCCAGGTCGGGCCAGATTTTAACTTCCCCATATTCTTGCGCCTCGAGCAAGTCGCGACAAGCTGCGGCCTGATCGTAGCCGTGCTCGAACAACAGCCATGCGCCCGGAGCTAGATGCGCCCGCGCCTGGGCGACGATGGCGCGGATGCAATCCAGGCCGTCAGCGCCACCGACCAGCGCGCGCCGCGGCTCGAAGCGCAAGTCGCCTGCGGCGAGATGCGGGTCCGCGCTAGCGACGTAAGGCGGATTGGAGACGATCAGGTCGAAGGATTCGCCCGACAGCGCGCCGAACCAGTCGCCGCAGAAAAACCTCACGTTGACGCGGTAGCGCTTCGCATTCGTGCGCGCGACCGAGAGCGCCGCGTAGTCCACCTCCACTGCCGTCAGCCGCGCCTGCGGCCGCTCTTTCGCCAGCGTCACGGCGATGGCACCGCTGCCCGTGCCGAGGTCGAGCACGCGTACCGATTCGTTCGCCGGAATGCGCGCGAGCGCGAGTTCGACCAGCAGTTCGGTCTCCGGACGCGGAATCAGGACCGCCGGCGCCACCTGGAATTCGCGGCCGTAGAATTCGCGCACGCCGAGTATGTAGGCTATGGGTTCGCCCTTGCGGCGCCGCTCGACCATGGACGCGAATGCCTCGGCGGCCTCGGCGCCGGCAGCCTCTTCCGCATGCGCGATCAGCCAGGCGCGCGGTTTCTCCAGCACGCGCTCGAGCAGCATGCGCGCTTCCAGCGGCGGCAGGCCGCTGGAGGCCAGGAGCTCCGCTATGGTCGGCACGTCAGGGTCAGCACGTCAGGGGCGCAACTGGCTGGCAGCCGCATCCTCGCCCAGGGCGGCGAGCTGCTCGGCCTGGTGCTCGGCGGCGAGCGCCCCGGTCAACTCGGCGAGGTCGCCGTCCATGATGGCCTGGATCTTGTACAGCGTCAGGTTGATGCGATGATCGGTGACGCGTCCCTGCGGGAAATTATAGGTGCGGATGCGCTCGGAACGGTCGCCCGAACCGATCAGGCTTTTGCGCGTCGCCGCCTGCTCGGCCGCCTGTTCGCGCAGCTGCTTGTCCTTGATGCGCGCCGCCAGCACCGACAGCGCCTGCGCCTTGTTCTTGTGCTGCGAGCGCCCGTCCTGGCACTCGACGACGATGCCGGTAGGCAGATGGGTCACGCGCACGGCGGAATCGGTCTTGTTGATGTGCTGCCCGCCGGCACCCGATGCACGAAAGGTGTCGATGCGAATCTCCGACGGATTGATGACCACGTCGTTGATTTCATCGGCTTCCGGCATCACCGCGACGGTGCAGGCCGAGGTATGGATGCGCCCCTGGGTCTCGGTCGCGGGCACGCGCTGCACGCGGTGGCCGCCGGACTCGAACTTGAGCTTGGAGAACACGCCCTGGCCGACGATTTTGGCGATCACTTCCTTGTAGCCGCCGACCTCCGACGGGCTCTCAGAGATCACCTCCACCTGCCAGCGGTTGCGCTCGGCAAAGCGCGTGTACATGCGGAACAGGTCGCCCGCGAACAGCGCCGACTCGTCGCCGCCGGTGCCGGCGCGGATCTCGAGGAAGGTGTTGCGCTCGTCGTCCGGATCCTTCGGCAGCAGCAGCTTCTGCAATTCGACCTCGATCGCGGCCATGCGCTCCCGCGCCTCGCGCAGTTCGGTCTCGGCGAAGACCTTCATCTGCGGATCGGCGAGCATTTCCTGCGCCGTGTGCGCGTCTTCCTCCGCCTGTTTGAACGCTTCGTACAGTTCGACCAATGGCGTGAGCTCGGCGTGCTCGCGCGTGAGCTTGCGGTAGCTGTCCATGTCGTGCGTCGCGTCTTCGCTGGACAAGAGGCGGGTGAGTTCGCCCAGGCGGCGCGCAAGCTGCTCCAGCTTCGAGGCGATAGAGGGCTTCATGGCGGCGATGCCAGGTCCGCTTCCCGCTAACGCGGGCTGCGGATCTGGTAAAGGCGCGACACCAGCTCGACCAGCCGGCTGCGCTCTTCAGCGGAAGCTTCGTTGAGCGCCTGGGTAGGCGCGTGCATCAGCTTGTTGGTGAGCCCGTGCGACAGCGCTTCCAGAACCTGCTTCGGATCGTCGCCGCGCGCGAGCAGCCTCAGCGCGCGCTGCACTTCCTCGCCGCGCGCTTCCTCGGCGTGGCTGCGCAGCGCGCGTATGGTGGGCACCAGGTCGCGCGAGGACAGCCAGTGCAGAAAACCGCCGACATTGGTTTCGATGATGGCCTCGGCTTGCGCCACTGCCGACTGGCGCGCATCGGCGCCGGTTTTCACCATCTCGCCCAGGTCGTCCACGGTGTAGAGGAACACGTCGTCCATGTCCGCGACTTCGGGCTCGATGTCGCGCGGCACGGCCAGGTCCACCATGAACATGGGCCGGCGGCGGCGCGCCTTGATCGCGCGTTCTATCGTTCCCTTGCCGAGAATGGGGAGCGAACTCGCGGTGCAGGACACGACGATGTCGAACTCGTGCAGGCGCTCGGGCAGATCGCGCAACTCGATCGCGTTGCCATTGAAGCGATGCGCAAGCAGGTGCGCCCGCTCGTAGGTCCGGTTGGCCACGGTGATCGCGCGCGGCTGCTGCGCGGCGAAATGGGTGGCGCACAGTTCTATCATTTCGCCCGCGCCGATGAACAGGATTTTCTGCTCCTTCAGGCTGGGGAAAATGCGCGCGGCCAATTTGACCGAGGCCGCCGCCATCGACACCACGCTGGCGCCGATCTGGGTGTTGGTGCGCACCTCCTTCGCCACGGCGAAGGAGCGCTGGAACAGCTTGTGCAGCAACGTCCCGAGCGTGCCGGCCGATTCGGCCTGGCGCACCGCCTCCTTCATCTGGCCCAGGATCTGCGGCTCGCCCAGCACCATGGATTCGAGGCCCGAAGCAACTCGAAACGCATGGCGCACCGTCTGTTCCTTAGGCAGGGTGTAGAGGTAGGGCTTCAACTCCTGCGGCTTCACCTGCTGGTATTCGGCCAACCAGTAGAGCGCGTCCTGGGGCTCGGTCGCGGAACAATACAGTTCGGTGCGATTGCAGGTGGAAAGGATCGCCGCTTCCCCCACCGGTTTGGTCTGGGTAAGTTCGCGCAGCGCCATCTGCAGCTTTTCGGCGTGAAACACCATCTGCTCGCGGATCGCGAGCGGGGCGGTGTTGTGGTTCAAGCCGAGGGTGTACAGCTGCATTTCGCTTCCTGGCATACGATTAAAGGAATTGAGGGGGCGCGGCCCTCCAATGCCGGGGAACCACAAACCCCGTCGCAGCGTCCGCTCGAATTCCGTCAGACGCTAATTATAAGACAAGTCAAAGGCTTAGTCTTCGTCCACGTTTGATCTGGATCAAGCGGCTAAGCTACGCGAAACCCTAGGCTGAGGCCGCCATGACCGCACAGAATCCCGCCCGCACCTACTTCGTCGACCAGCAGTCGGTTGCTCCGTACCACCCCGCCAACCATGCGGGGACGACCAATCACCGCCTGATCGGCCCCGAAACCGTGGGCGCGACCAAGGTCGAACTGGTTCTGGGCGTGATCGAGAAGGGCAAGGGCGCGCTGCCGCACAGCCATCCGGGCATCGAGCAGGTCTGCTACCTGCTCGAAGGCAGTGCGCTGGCCGAAGTGGGCGGCCAGGCGCGGGTGCTGGTGATCTATACCCCGTCCTACGGCGAAGTACCCGCGAATACGATCAGAGGGTGAATGTACACGCAGCCCGCGTGATCATGCGGGCCGGGTAGCGGCGGCACGAACGGCTGCCTGCGTGATGCCCTGCGCATCGACGCCGAAATAATGCCGCAGCGCCGCGCGCGTGTCGCTGCGGCCGAAGCCGTCGGTGCCCAGGGTCAGGTACTTGCCCGGCACCCAGGCGCGGATCAGATCGGGCACCGCGGCCACATAGTCGCTAGCCGCAACCACCGGGCCGTGAACGCCGGCCAAGCTTTGCTCCACCCAACTCTTGCGCGGCTCACCCGGATGTTCGCGGTTCCAGCGCTCGCATTCGAGGCCGTCGCGGCGCAATTCCGTAAAGCTGGTGACGCTCCAGACATCGGCGGCGATGTCGTATTCCTGCTCCAGGATCTCGGCCGCGGCGAGCGCTTCGCGCAGGATGGTGCCCGCGCCCAGTAACTGCACGCGCGGCAGCTTCTTCTTCGCAGCGCCTGCCAGCGCAGACGGCCGCAGCAAGTACATGCCGCGCCGGATGCCTTCCTCCGTGCCCGCCGGCAGCGGAGGCTGCGCGTAGTTCTCGTTCATCACGGTAACGTAATAGAACACGTCCTCCTGCGCGGTGAGCATGCGCCGCATGCCGTCCTGCAGGATCACCGTGAGTTCGTAACCGAAACAGGGATCGTAGGCGACGCAATTCTGGATGGTGGAAGCAAGCAGGTGGCTGCTGCCGTCCTGATGCTGCAGACCTTCGCCGGCGAGCGTGGTGCGGCCGGCGGTGGCGCCGATGAGGAATCCGCGCGAGCGTGAATCGGCCGCCGCCCAGATCAGGTCGCCGACGCGCTGAAAGCCGAACATCGAATAGAAGGCATAGAACGGCAGCATCGGCGTGCCGTGCGCGCTGTAGCTGGTCGCCGCGGCGATCCATGAGGACAGGGCGCCGGCCTCGTTGATGCCTTCTTCGAGTATCTGGCCGTCCTTCGCCTCCTTGTAGTAGAGCAGCTCGTCGTGGTCCTCGGGCTCGTACAGCTGACCCAGCGCGGAGTAAATGCCGATCTGGCGGAACAGCGTCTGCATGCCGAAAGTGCGCGCCTCGTCGGCGACGATGGGCACAATGCGCCGGCCCAGCGCCGGGTCCTTCAGCAGCTGCGCCAGTATCTGCACGAAGGCCATGGTGGTGGACTGCTCGCGCGCGTTCGTACCGTCGAGGATTTTTGCGAACAGCGCCAGGGCCGGCACTTCGAGTTTTGGCGCCGCGCTGGAGCGCGCCGGCAGATAGCCGCCCAACGCCGCCCGGCGCGCGTGCAGATATTTCATCTCCGGCGCGTCGGCGGCCGGCTTGAAAAAGTGCACCTGCTCCAGGTCCTCGTCCGACAGCGGCAGCGCAAAGCGTTCGCGAAACGCGCGCAGCGCCTCGAGGTCGAGCTTTTTCTGCTGGTGTGTGCCCATCTTGCCCTGGCCCCAGTGGCCCATGCCGTAGCCCTTTTTGGTCTGCGCCAGGATCACCGTGGGCTGGCCGCGGTGTTGCACGGCGACGTTGTACGCGGCGTAGATTTTCACCGGGTCATGGCCGCCGCGGCGCAGGCGGTCGATGTCATCGTCCGACATGTGTGCCACCAGCGCCTGAAGTTCCGGATATTTGTTGAAGAAATGCTCGCGGTTGAAGCGCCCGTCGGTGGCGGCGTAGGTCTGGAATTCGCCGTCCACGGTCTCGTGCAGGCGCTGCAGCAGCACGCCGTCGTCGTCGCGCGCGAACAGCCCGTCCCAGTCCGAGCCCCACAACAGCTTCACCACGTTCCAGCCCGCCCCCGCGTACAGGCCCTCGAGTTCCTGGATCACCGAGCCGTTGCCGCGCACCGGCCCGTCCAGGCGCTGCAGGTTGCAATTGACCACCATGATCAGGTTGTCCAGGCCTTCGCGCGCGGCCAGCGACAGACCCGCGAGCGACTCCGGCTCGTCCATTTCGCCGTCGCCGACGAAGGCCCACACGGTGCGCCCGGCGGTATCAAGCAGACCGCGGCCGGCGAGATATTTCATGAAGCGCGCCTGATAGATCGCCTGGATCGGCCCCAGTCCCATCGAGCCCGTGGGAAATTGCCAGAAATTCGGCATCAGCCAGGGGTGCGGATAGGACGAGAGCCCCTGACCCAGGTGCGAGGGCGACGCGGCATCGGTGCTTGCCGCCTGCGCATCGCCTGCCGCCGCGCCGGTCTCGCGCCGGTAATGCGCAAGCTGGTCTTCGCTCAGGCGCCCCTCGAGAAACGCGCGCGCATATACGCCGGTCGCCGAGTGCGGCTGGAAATAGACCAGATCGCCGCCGCCGGAGCCGCGTTTCTCCCCGGCAGGTCCGGCGCGGAAGAAATGGTTGAATCCGACTTCGAACAAATCGGCCGCCGAGGCATAGCTCGCGATGTGCCCGCCGAGCTCGGGATGTGCGCGGTTGGCGCGCACCACCATTGCGAGCGCGTTCCAGCGCACGATTGCCGACAGGCGCTGCTCGACATCGAGATTGCCCGGAAACTGCGGCTGGTCGGCGAGGCCCACACTGTTGTGATAGGGCGTGTTGAGCACCGGCGGCAATTGCACGCGGCGCTTGCGCGCGTGATCGAGCAGCCGGCGCAGCAAATAGGTAGCGCGCTCGCGCCCTTCGGCCTCCACCATGGCGTCGAAGGCCTCCAGCCATTCGCGCGTCTCGCGCGGATCGGAATCCTTGGGATTGACGCGCCAGAAGGCGGAGGAACCCAGATCGGACAGGTCGGTCATGTCGGCTTCCTTGAAACTCGTTGCAAATTGAAACGTATCACGGCAGGAACGCGCGCAGCGCGGTTTCGCTCGCCTGCCACAGGACCCGCGCCAGCGCCGGGTCGCGCGCCGTGGCCGAACATTGCGCCTCGCAGCAGTTATTGAAATACTTTCCGGTGATCCCGGCAACCGCGCCGGAGGTAGCGAGGAACACCGACGTGCGCGCGCCCTCCTCGACCGGAGCGCCGCCCATGGCGAAGCCGGCACGCAGCAGCTTGGTGCCGATCACGCCGGGGTGCAGGCAGTTTGACGTCACCTTGCCCGCAGCCAGCCGGCGCGCCAGTTCGACGCTGAACAGCACATTGGCGAGCTTGGACGCGCAATACGCGTCATAGCCCGATTCGCCGCCGCGACGCAGGAACGACGGGGCGCCAAGATCGAGGCTGCCGGACCCGTGGACCATCGAGGCGACGGTGACGATGCGCCCGGCGGGCGCCGCCTCTACCAGGTCGAGCAGCAGCCGGGTGAGCAGGAACACGGAAAGATGATTGACCGCCATGGTCATCTCGAAGCCGTCCTCGCTCAGGCGGTGCTGCTTTTCCATCACGCCGGCATTGTTGATCAGCACGTCCAGGGCGGGGCATTGGCTGCGCACCTGCTGCGCCAGCGGCGGAATTTCGCGCATGCGCGACAAATCCCCCCACACCGGGAGCGCCGCGCCCTGCGGCGACGCCTTTGCAAGCTGCCCGGAAACGCGTTCGGCCTTGTCGCGATTGCGGCCATGCAGCAATACACGGTGCCCGAGCGCGAGCAGCTGTCGCGCGGTTTCGCGGCCGATGCCGTCGGTGGCGCCACTGACCAGGATGGTTTTGGCTGTCATGCGCTGCAGCAATTCGTTCGAACAGACGCGCACCGGGTTGGAACGGTCAGCGCCTAAGGCTCCGTCAACAGGTTAGCGCTTACCCCAGCAAAAAGCCAGCCGGCGATAACCAGGTCAAGGTACAGGCAAATCCATATTTACAGGCGCTGGCAATCGCACTAGACTGAGTTTTGCAAAAATTAATGAATTTCCGCAATTCACCAGGTTCAACCAAGACAGCAACAACACCAAACAGGAGACCGGGCCATGCAGAAATCGTTGTATATCGACGCCAACAAGTGCACAGGCTGTTTGCAGTGCGAGATGGCGTGTTCCTACGAAAACTACGGCGTCTTCAATATTTCCAAGTCGCGCATCAAGGTGTTCAACTTCGAACACGCCGGCCGCAAAGTACCCTACACCTGCACGCAGTGCGCCGAGGCCTGGTGCCTGCACGCCTGCCCGGTCGATGCGATCACGCTCGACGCCCTGACCGGCGCCAAGGTGGTGAACGACGCGACCTGCGTCGGCTGCAAGGTATGCACCATCGCCTGCCCGTTCGGCACGATTAACTACGTCGCCGAAACCGGCAAGGTGCAGAAGTGCGACCTCTGCGGCGGCGACCCGGCTTGCGCCGCCGCCTGCCCGACGGCCGCCATCACCTACGTCGATGCGAACTGGACCGGCCTGGACAAGATGCAGCAATGGGCCGGCAAGACCGACACGCAACCGCGCGCCAACGCCTAAGAGGAGAAGACCATGGGATGGACACGAAAAATTCTGCGCGTTGATCTGACCAAAGGCACGTGCAAATCCGAGCCGCTCAACATGAAATGGGCGCAGGAATACCTGGGCCAGCGCGGCCTCGCTACCAAATACTACGTCGAGGAAGTCGATCCGAAGGTCGATCCGCTCGCGCCCGCCAACAAGCTGATCATGGCCACCGGACCGCTCACCGGCACCATGGCCTCGACCGGCGGGCGCTATTCGGTGATCACCAAGGGTGCGCTCACCGGGGCGATCGCCTGCTCGAACTCCGGCGGCTATTTCGGCGCCGAGATGAAATTTGCCGGCTGGGACATGGTGATTTTCGAAGGCAAATCGCCCAAGCCGGTTTATCTCTCGATCGAGGACGACAAGGTCGAACTGCGCGACGCCGCGCATCTGTGGGGCCAGACCGTGTGGAAGACCGAAGAGATCATCAAGAAGACACACCAGGATCCGCAGGTGCGCGTGTGCAGCATCGGGCGGGCGGGCGAGAACGGCGTACTGTATGCCTGCGTCGTCAACGATCTGCACCGCGCCGCCGGCCGCTCCGGCGTCGGCACGGTGATGGGTTCGAAGAACCTGAAAGCGGTCGCGATACGCGGCACCAAGGGCGCGGGCGCGATCAGGGACGGCAAGGCGTTCATGAAAGCCACCGCGGCGGCGAAGAAGGTGCTCGTCGACAACGCGGTCACCGGCCAGGGCCTGCCCACCTACGGCACCCAGGTGCTGATGAACGTGATCAACGAAATGGGCGCCCTGCCCACACGCAATCACCGCGACGTGCAGTTCGAGGACGCGCGCAAGATTTCCGCCGAAGCGATGCATGAAAAGCGCCCGACCGACGGCAAGGCCAACCTCGTCACCAATGCGGCGTGCTTCGGCTGCACCATCGCCTGCGGGCGCATTTCCAAGATGGACGAAACCCATTTCAGCGTGGTCAACAAACCGGAATACTGGGGCGCCACCGGCGGGCTGGAGTACGAGGCCGCCTGGGCACTGGGCGCGGCAAACGGCGTAGGCGACCTGGAAGCGCTGACCTTCGCCAACATGATTTGCAACGAGGACGGCTACGATCCGATTTCCTTCGGCGCCACCGTCGGCGCTGCAATGGAACTGTATGAACTGGGGATTCTGAAGAAAGAGCAGATCGGCATGGATGCGCCCTTCGGCTCGGCCGAAGCGCTGGTCAAACTGGCGCAGATGACGGCGACGGGCGAGGGATTCGGCAAGGAACTGGGCCTGGGCTCGGCGCGCCTGTGCGCCAAGTACGGCAAGCCCGAACTGTCGATGTCGGTGAAAAAACAGGAGTTCCCCGCCTACGATTCGCGCGGCATCCAGGGCATGGGCCTCGCATACGCCACTTCCAACCGCGGCGCCTGCCACCTGCGCGGCTACACCGTCGCCTCCGAAGTGCTGGGCATCCCGGTCAAGACCGACCCACTGGTCACCGAAGGCAAGGCTGACCTGGTGAAGGCATTCCAGGACGCCACCTCGGTGTTCGATTCCGCCGGCGTGTGCGTGTTCACCACCTTCGCCTGGACCATGGCCGATCTGCAGCCGCAACTGGACGCCGCCTGCGAGGGTGGCTGGTCAATGGAAAAGCTGAACGCAGTGGGCGAGCGCATCTGGAACATGGAGCGCCTGTTCAACAATGCGGCCGGTTTCACCGCCAAGGACGACGACCTGCCGCCGCGGCTCAAGACCGAAGCAGCCAAGACCGGCCCGGCCAAGGGCAAAGTCAACGGCGTCGACAAGATGCGGCCGGAGTATTACAAGGCGCGCGGCTGGGACGACAAGGGCGTACCGACCAAGGAAACCCTGAGTCGCCTCGGACTGTAATTCCAACGCTGTTGCTCAAAGGGCGCAGATGAGTTCTGCGCCCTTTGCGTCTTTGGAGGAAACACTCATGAAACACCTCATCCTGGGCAATGGCCCGGCCGGCGTGATCGCCGCTGAAGCGCTGCGCCGCGCCGACACCGCGGCTGAAATCACGCTCGTCGGCGACGAGAACGAACCGCCGTATTCGCGCATGGCTATTCCCTACCTGCTGACCGGAAGCATCGACGAAAAGGGAACCTATCTGCGCAAGGATCCCGGACACTATGAAAAGCTGCGCATACGCCTCGTTACCGCGCGCGCGGAAAAAGTCGACAGCACGGCGCGCAGCGTCAAGCTCGCCAACGGAGAAACGCTATCCTATGACCGCCTGCTGATCGCAACCGGCTCGCACCCGCTGCGGCCCTCGATCCCGGGCATCGACCTGCCCGGCGTGCATCCCTGCTGGACCCTGGCCGACGCGCGCGAAATCGCCGCGAAGGCGAAGAAAGGCGCGCGCGTGGTGCAGCTGGGCGCGGGCTTCATCGGCAGCATCATCCTGCAGGCCCTGGCCGAGCGCGGGGTCAAGCTGAGCGTGGTCGAAATGGGCGACCGCATGGTGCCGCGGATGATGACCGAGAAGGCCGGCAATCTGATCCGGCTATGGGTCGAAAAGAAGGGCGTGGCGGTGCATGTCAACGCGCGCGCCGACGCCATCACCAAAACAAAAACCGGAGCGATGCAGGTCAAGCTCTCCAATGGCGAAGCCATCGAATGCGATCTGCTCATCTCGGCTGCCGGCGTGCGACCGAATATCGCGTTTCTCGAGGGCAGCGGCGTCAAGGTCAGCGACGGCGTCCTGGTGGACGAGCGCATGCAGTCGAGCGTGTCCGGCATCTACGCCGCCGGCGACGTGACGGAGTCCGCGGGCCTTTACACCGGCAAGCCGCAGCTCAACGCGATCCAGCCCAACGCGGCGGACCAGGCACGCATCGCCGCAGCCAACATGGCCGGCGCGCGGACGGCGGCGCAGGGGAGCCTCGCGATTAACGTGCTCGACACGCTGGGCTTGATCTCGACCTCCTTCGGCGAATGGGAGGGCGTCAAGGGCGGCGACGGCGTGGAGCTCGTGGACGAGGCCAACTTCCACTACCTGTCGCTGCAGTTCAAGGACGACGTACTGGTGGGCGCCACCAGCATAGGCTGGACCGATCACGTGGGTGCGCTGCGCGGGCTGATTCAGGGGCGGGTGCGCCTGGGAGAATGGAAGCCGAAGCTGCTTGCCGATCCGACGCAGTTCATGACGGCTTACCTGGGGGCAGCCCAGAAAGCCGCATGAAGGTAACGCTCAAGCTCTACGCCACACTTTCAGACCACCTGCCGAACGAAGCGCGCAAGACCAACGCCATCGATCTGGACCTCGCCGCGGGCACCACCCCGGCGCAGGTCATAGCGGACCAGAAACTGCCGCTCAAGCTGTGTCACCTGGTGCTGATCGACGGTGTCTTCATCCCGCCGGCGCAGCGCGCGCAGCGCGCGCTCGCCGAGGGCGAAATTCTCGCGATCTGGCCGCCGATCGCCGGCGGCTAATTGCGGCACCCTGAAGATGAAGCTTCCGCTCAGCTTCGAAATGACCACGACGCGCGCTGATTTCCGCCGCCTGCTGCCGGCGGCGGTCAACCACGTGGCGTACGCCGAAACCGGCGACGCGTTCGTGCACCGCGACGGCGAACGCGGCTGGCACATCAGCATGGCGCCTTTACCACAACTGCGCATCGGTCTGATCCGACTGGAGCGGCATCGCGTCGACTTCGAATTCGAAGGCTACTCCAGCGCGGAGATCAAACACTTCATGGCGCGTTTCGAAACCTACTTTCGCCGCGGTGGCGGCTGAATCCGCTGCGCTGCGGCGCTTCTCCGCGCCAGCCCCAATCTGCACAGGCAAACACTATGACCCCGAAACTGAGCGTCCACGAAGCCCGCGTCATCGGCTGTCTGATCGAAAAGGAAATCACCACCCCGGAGCAGTATCCGCTGTCGCTGAACGCGCTCGTCAACGCCTGCAACCAAAAGAGCAATCGGGACCCGGTGCTGAACCTGGACGAAATCGCGGTGCAGCAGCTGATCGACGGCCTAAGCAAGAAGCGCCTGGTCAGCGAGCAGAGCGGCTACGGCAGCCGCGTACCCAAATTCCAGCATCTGTTCTGCAACACCAACTTCGGCACGCTGAGGTTCTCGCCGCAGGAACTCGCCGTCGTGTGCGAACTGTTCCTGCGCGGTGCGCAGACGCCGGGCGAGTTGCGCAGCCGCGCGAGCCGGATGTGCCGCTTCGCCGACGTGAATGAAATCGAATCGGCGCTGGAGCAGCTCGCCGCGCGCGCGGACGGTCCGTTCGTGCTGCAACTCCCGCGCGAACCGGGCAGGCGCGAATCGCGCTATACGCATCTGTTCGGCGGCGAGCCCGCCGGCGCAGCCGATGACCGCGCACCGGTGCCCTCGACCGGCGATGCGCAATGCGTCGGCGCGGCGGACGCGCGCCTGGAGTTGCTGGAACGAAGGCTGGCCGAACTGGAAACCGAAGTGAATCAACTGAAGCATCGCCTGGACGGCAGCGGCAGCTCTTGAGCCGCTGTCGGCGACGGCGCGCTCACCACCAGGATAACGGCTGGCTGTCGCTCGGTTCCGTGGCTACCGGATCAAGCTTCGGAGGCAGCGGAGCGAACTCCGTGGTATCCAGCAATCGCCGGCGCAGGGCCGCCTGCAGCTGCTCCCTTCCATCCGCCTTGAAATCTTCGAAGGTCATGCCGATCTTGTAGGCGTTCAGCTTGGACGAGCGTATGGCGTAAGTCATCTTGGCCGATACAGTGACTATCTTTTGCGCAGCCCAGCTGTGCTCGGGCGGCAGCGCCAGGATGACCGTGACCTCTCCCTCGTGAAACGCGTTGTCGTCGACGATCATCGACAACCCGGACATGCCGATATCATGGCAGCTCGCATGGAAAATCGGCCGGTACGGGCGGCTATCGTGCTGCGGATAAACCACGGCGAGCCTGAGCCGCAGCCGGGCGCGCGGCTCGGCGCGCCTTTCCGCGTTGTCCCACTGGCTGATGGTCATAGTCGTCACTTGCATGCCTCCGGACTCACTGCCGGCTCCGGCGCAACGCGAACGACGCCTTTCGGCCGCGAGCGCGAAACATCACGGAAAAGCGCATACCGCATGTGTTGGACATGGACATGGTCCAATTATTGGTCAATCGTACCCGATCCTGCCGTGAATTATTACCTGCTATGGTCAAGAAACAGGGTCGCGACGACAGGTACCACCCGTAGACTGGTCGATCCGTCCCCGGGCCGCCGGATTTGCATCAGGATTTCTTGCGCGCGCCGATTGGATGCGCGTGCCGGCCGAGTATGAAATCGGCGATGAATTTTCCCCAGATGGTGATACCGGCCATCGCGCTCCAGGAATCGAAGGCGAGTCCCAGCACGACCACGCCAAAAATCACATAGACGATCACCACACCGCAGACCAGGTTGATGACGCCGGTATAGGGCGCGAATTTTTCCGCGTTCGCGGGCGGCTCGCCGCGCTTGAGCGCGACCTCGGAGAAATCGCGACGCACGAAAATGCGCCATGCCCGGCGCAGCCAGAAGAACGCGATCGGGAACAATGCCAGGAACAAAATCCATGAAATGGCAACACTGATGTCAAAGACCATGCGCGACTCCGCGTGCGTTCGTCGATAGGCCGGACAGGATACCGCCCCTGAAAAGAAAAAGCCCCGCTGGCTGTGCCGGCGGGGCCCCGGCCCGTACCGCTTCCCGATCCATCAGGGAGCGCGGCTCGGGCCGCTAGCGCGGCGCAAACTCAGGCGTGCGCGCCGTCCACCGCCTTGGATCCGCGCGGAATGCGGACCATTTCCACCAGGTGCTGGATGTGCTCCGGCGGCTCCGGCGTCATCTTGTCGACGAGGAAGGCCACGCCGAAATTGACGCATGCGCCGACCGCGCCGAATGCCTCCGGCGTGATGCCGAAGAACGAGTTCGGACCGCCGATCAGGCCCAGGTACTCGGTGCCCTTGATGAAGAACAGGCCCTTGTGCGCGAACACGTAGAACAGCGTGACAAACAGGCCGGAGAGCATGCCCGCCATCGCGCCTTCCTTGTTCATCTTCTTGCTGAAGATGCCCATCATGATCGCCGGGAACAGCGAACTCGCCGCAATACCGAATGCGAGAGCCACCGTACCGGCCGCGAACCCTGGCGGATTCAAGCCCAGATAGCCCGCGACCAGGATGGATGCGGCCATGGCGATCTTGCCGGTCATGAGTTCGCCCTTCTCGCTGATGTCCGGCGCGAACACGCCTTTGACCAAGTCATGGGACACGGCCGAGGAAATCGCCAGCAACAGGCCCGCCGCGGTGGAGAGCGCCGCAGCGATACCGCCGGCGGCAACCAGCGCGATCACCCAGTTCGGCAGCAGCGCGATCTCCGGGTTGGCGAGCACGATGATGTCGGCGTTGACGTCCAGCTCATTGCCCTTCCAGCCGGCCGCTGCGGCCTTCTTGAGGACTTCTGGATCCTTGGTCTTGTCGTTGTAGTACTGGATACGGCCGTCGCCGTTCTTGTCCTGGAACTTGAGCAGGCCAGTCTGCTCCCAGCGCTTCATCCAGTCCGGACGCTCGTCGTACTTCAGGCTGGCCTCAGGCGCGAACAGGTCGGTGTTCGGCTGCACCGCGTGGTTCAACGTGCGCTGCAGGTTGACGCGCGCCATGGCCGCGACCGCCGGGGCCGTCGTGTAGAGGATGGCGATGAATACCAGCGCCCAGCCGGCAGAGAGGCGTGCGTCCTTGACCGTCGGCACGGTGAAGAAGCGCATGATCACGTGCGGCAGGCCCGCCGTGCCTATCATCAGCGACAGCGTGTAGACGAACATGTTCAGCGTGCTGCCCGCCGTCGTTGTCGTGTACTTGCCGAAGCCGAGCTCGGTCACGGTGTGGTCGAGCTTCGCCAGCAGGGTCATGTCGGAGCCCGCCATGTTGGAGCCGAGACCGAACTGCGGGATCGGATTGCCGGTCAGGTGCATGGAGATGAAGATCGCCGGGATGGTGTAGGCGAAGATCAGCACGACGTACTGGGCCACCTGCGTATAGGTGATGCCCTTCATGCCGCCGAACACCGCATAGGTAAAAACGACGGCCATCCCGACATAGACGCCGACTTCCTTCGACACGCCGAGAAAGCGCGCGAACGCCACGCCGACGCCGGTCATCTGGCCGATAATGTAGGTCAGCGAAGCCACCAGCAGGCAGACAACGGCCACGGTCGATGCCGACTTCGAGTAGAAGCGGTCGCCGATGAACTGCGGCACGGTGAACTTGCCGAACTTGCGCAGGTAGGGTGCGAGCAGCACCGCCAGCAGCACGTAGCCGCCGGTCCAGCCCATCAGGAACAGGCCGCCGCCGTAGCCCATGTTGGAAATCAGGCCGGCCATCGAGATGAAGGAAGCGGCTGACATCCAGTCGGCCGCGATCGCCATGCCGTTGACTACCGGGCCTACATTGCCGCCGGCGGCGTAGTACTCGCTGGTGCTCCCGGCGCGCGACCAGAAGGCGATGCCGATGTAAAGGACGAAGGTGGCGCCCACCACCAGATAGGTGATTGTTTGCAGATCCATTTGGTCGCCCCCTTAGTCTTCGTGAACGTCGAATTCGCGGTCAATGTCGCCCATCTTCTTCGCGTACCAGAAGATCAACACAATGAACACATAAATCGAGCCTTGCTGGGCGAAGAAGAAGCCCAGCGGGTAGCCACCAAGATGGATGTTGTTCAGCATCGGAGCAAACAGGATGCCTGCGCCGTACGAAACCAGGGCCCAGATAACCAGCACCTTGGTTATCAGCGCCAGCACCGCCTGCCAATAGGCCTTGCCTTTATCTTCGTTGGTCATTGTGCCTCCTCCTTTGAAAAACGTCGGGAACCCGCGTATCTCTATTTGTCTAGGCTCGCCCCGCGGCGCCGAATCTTGGCGCCGGTCGCCCGTACACTGTCGCAGAAACCGATTCTGGCGTGTGACTTTTGCGACAATATACGCAAGAGCTTACAGCAAACTTACATCGATTATGACCGCCTGTCCATTCGGCCTGCAATCGCGTCCCGGGGGAAAACTGCGGCGCGGAATCCCGCAGCGCAGCATGCGCAATCTGCCGGCGGCGCAAAAACCGGAAATCCGGGCTGGCGCTGATCCGTTACCATCGAGGGCATGCTTACAGTGAACCTGGGTCCCCTGTCCTTCCCGCTCGCGCTGTTCCTGACTGTTGCCGCGCTGCTGGTCGCGGCGGCGGTTGGCCGCCTGTCCGGGCGCGCCAACAAGATCGGCATAGGCCATGTACTCGCGGACATGCTGCTTGCGGCACTGGTCGCTGCGCGCATCGCCTTCGTCGCTATCTGGTTCGACAGCTACCGCGATGCGCCCTGGTCGATGCTCGATATCCGCGACGGCGGCTTTACCCCCTGGGCCGGCGTGGCTGCGGCGCTGCTGGTGGCGCTTGTGCACGGCTGGCGCCGCGCGGCACTGCGCCAGCCGCTGGGCCTGGGACTCGCGGCAGGGGCGCTGCTGTGGGGCGGAGTGTTCGGCGCGGTCGCGCTGATGCAGAACACGACCCTGCCCAAGGCGCCGTTGACCACGCTCTCCGGCGCGCCGGTGGATCTCGTCCGGCTTGCCGGCGGCAAGCCCCTGGTCGTCAACCTTTGGGCCACTTGGTGCCCGCCCTGCCGCAACGAAATGCCGCTGCTCGCCGCCGCGCAAAAACAGGAGCCGGGATTGCGCTTCGTATTCGCCGATCAGGGCGAAGATGCGGTGACGGTCCGGGTGTATTTGCGCGCTGCCGGACTCGATCTCGACAACGTATTGCTCGACGCAGGCGCGAAAATAGGGACCGAGGTCGGCTCGGGCGGCCTGCCGACCACGCTGTTCTACGACGCTGACGGGCGTCTGGTCGATACCCATGTGGGCATGCTATCGCCTGGCTCGCTTGCGGGCAAACTCGACCGGCTGCGTCCGCGCCCTGCGGGTTGAGCGGCGCTGCGCACGGCGCCTGCGCGTGCGAACGTGTTAAATTCGCGGCAGCTGTGTGCGTTCGTGCCGGGGAAAGTTCATGCGTGTCGCGATTATCGGTTCCGGCCCCGCCGGTTTTTACGCCGCGGAGGCGTTGCTCAAGCGGACCGACCCGAACATCGATGTCGACCTGTTCGACCGGCTTCCCACGCCGTACGGGCTGGTGCGCGGCGGCGTCGCACCGGACCACCAGAAGATCAAGACCGTGGCGCGCGTATTCGCGGCGACTGCGGCGCGGCCGACGTTTAGATTCATCGGCAACGTGCGCCTCGGGCGCGACCTGAGCGTCGAGGAGCTGCGCGGCCACTATCATCAGATCGTCTACGCCACCGGCAACGAAGCCGATCGCCGCCTGGGCATACCCGGCGAAGGCATCGCACGCTGCACGCCGGCCACGGTATTCGTCGGCTGGTACAACGGCCATCCCGACTACCGCAACGCGCAGATCGACCTGTCGGTCGAACGCGTTGCGGTGATCGGCAACGGCAACGTCGCCGTCGACGCTGCGCGCGTGCTGCTGCGCTCGGGCGCCGAACTCGAGAAGACCGACGTCGCCGCGCATGCGCTCGATGTCCTGCGCGCGAGCCGCGTGCGCGAAGTCTTCATCCTCGGCCGGCGCGGTCCGGCGCAGGCCGCGTTTTCGCCGACGGAACTGAAGGAACTCGGCAAGCTGGCGGCCGCCGACCCGGTGCTCGACGCGCGCGAACTCGCCGGCTGCCCCGAGTCCACCGGCAGGACCGAAGCCGACCAAAACCTGAGGCTGCTGCGCGCCTACGCCGCGCGCTCACCGCGCGCAAACGCGAAGAAGCTGCACCTGCGCTTTCTCGTTTCGCCTGCCGAAATCATCGCTGACGCCGCAGGCGGGGTGGCCGGCCTGCGGCTGGAGAAGAACCGCCTCGAGGCGCGGCCCGACGGCTCGATCGCCGCGCGCGGCAGCGGCGAATTCGAATTGATCGAGGTCGGCATGGTGCTGCCCGCGATCGGCTATGCCGCCGAGCGCATCGCAGGGGTCCCCTACGACGGGCGGGCGCACATCGTCGCCAACACGGACGGGCGCGTCGTCGATGCAGCGAGCCGCGACGTGATCGCCGGAGAATACGTCGTCGGCTGGGCGCGCAGCGGGCCGCAGGGCCTGATCGGCGAGCACAAGCGCGCCTCCGCCGACGTGGTCAAGCTCATGGCCGCGGACTGGGCGAAAGCCGCGTCGCGCGCGCTTCCCCCGCGCGACGCGATCCTCGAACTGCTGCACGCGCGCGGGGTGCAGACGATTTCCTTCAACGACTGGAAGCAGCTCGACGCAGTGGAAACGGCGCGCGGCGCGCGCCGCGGCGCCCCGCGCGACAAGATCGTCGACGTCGGCGCGATGCTCGCGCTGCTTGGGCAGACCTAGCTGCGCACGCTACTAACACCCCGGAGAAGCCCGTCCAGAGCGCTTCTCCGCGGAATACCGCAGGAGCGCCGCAGCAGCCGCCTCAGTTGCGCGCGCCGCGCAGCAGCGCCTCGCGCACCAGCGGCAGCCGATCGTTGCCGAAATACATGTCGTCGCCGTTGACGAACATGGTCGGCGAACCGAAACCGCCGCGGCGGATCAGTTCGTCGGTATTGGCCTTGAGCGCGTCCTTGACCTCCTGGCGCGCAATGCCGGCGAAGAACGCCGCCGCATCGACGCCGGCACGCGCGCAGACTTCGGCCAGCACCGCGTCGTTCGAGATATCGCGGTCCTCGCCCCAGTAGGCCTCGAACGCCGCGCGCGCGAACGGCACGAGCTGGCCCCGCGCCTCGAGCAGGATGCAGCCGCGCATCGCCTTGACGCTGTTGACCGGGAACACGCTCGGCGGAAATTTGATCGCGAGCCCGGTGTGGCGCGCCCAGTCCTGCATGTCTTTGAACTGGTAAGCCTGCTTCGCCGGCACCGGATGCTCGCGCGAAAAGTAGACGCTGGGATTGACGCTGTTGAACACGCCGCCGACCAGGATCGGGCGCCAGCGAATTTGCGCGCCCATTTCCGCTGCGAGCGGCTGGATATTGTTGAACGCGAGATAAGTCCAGGGGCTGGAGCAGTCGAAAAAGAATTCGATCATCGCCGGGTCTCAGGAAGGCTTGTGCGCGCCGGCGCGCACGCTTTGCGCCGTCTGCCCGAACAAGGCCTTGCGCGCCGCATCGTCCATTTTCGGCAGGCGCAGTTCCTTGCCGAGGTCGAGGCCGCGTTTGACCGCCGGGCGCTCGAACAGCGCGTTGTACCAGCGTTCTACATGCGGAAACTCGGCGAGCGCAATCTGCTGCGCCTTGTGCGTGCGAATCCAGGGAAAGATCGCGATGTCGGCAATGCTGTAATCGCCGCCGGTCACGTACCGCCCGGTGCGCGCGATCTGCGCGTCGAGCACGCCGTAAAGGCGGTTGACCTCCTTCGAATAGCGCTCCAGCGCATAGGGGATCTTCTGCGGCGCGTACAGCAGGAAATGCCCGTTCTGCCCGGCCATCGGACCGAGGCCGCCCATCTGCCACATCAGCCATTGCAGCGTCGCATGCCGGCCGCGCAGGTCCGCGGGCAGGAAGCGCCCGGTCTTTTCGGCGAGATAGATCAGGATCGCGCCGCTTTCGAACAGCGCGATCGGCGCGCCGCCGCCCGGCGGATCGTGATCTACAATCGCCGGCATGCGGTTGTTGGGGCTGATCGCGAGGTAGCCGGGGCTGAACTGCTCGCCGCGCCCGATGTTTACCGGCTTGAACGCATAAGGCAGACCGCATTCCTCGAGCATGATGGATATTTTCCAGCCATTGGGCGTGGGCCAGTAGTGCAGATCGATCATCCTGACTCCCATATCTAAGGTATCGGTCCTAGTTTAGCGCTGCTTCAGCTTTTGCTCACGACGAGCCGCTTAGAGTCTGTAACAATACGAGGGGATACCTCCCCTCGTGCTCCCCTAAATCTGCCGCAACAAAAATGACTTTTGTTACGGGTTCTTACAACAAGTTACAGATTCGGCGCGCGCGAGCGCCTAGACTTGGATCGACAAGCAGCGAAACAGGTCGAGTCCATCGTGTCAGCCGCCACCCGTCTGCCGGAGCGCAGCAAAGCCGAAGCGCGTAGTCGCCGCGCCGGCAGGCTTGCGCGCGTGCTCGCGCTGATTTCGGTGGCGTTCGCGCCGGCAATTACGGCGGGCGGCATCTACAAGTGGGTCGACGCACAGGGACACGCCGTGGTATCAGATGTGCCCCCGATGGACCCGGGCAAGGTAAGCGGCCTGAAGCTGCTCGCGGCGACGGTCACGGCCCAAGCGCAGGAGCCGCTGGCCGACGCCGATTCCGATGCCGAGGCCGAGGTCAGCCCGGAGGCGCGCGAGCTCCAGGCCGCGCGCAAGCGACAGGAACTCGAGGCGCGAATCGCGGAACTCGAGCGCCAGCTGCGCGCGCAGCAGTCCGCGCCGAGGCAGGCTGCCGTGCCGCAGGCCGTGGTACCGCCGGTCGGCGATTACTACCCTGCGCCGCCTCCACCTCCGCCCGTAACCGCGCCCGATACGGTCGCCTACGCCAGTCCGGTCGCAGTTTATTCCCAGAGCTATTACACCAGCTACTATATTCCGCCGCCGAGACCGTCGAATTTTGTCGTCGTGATTCGGAGCAGACCCCTGCCGTACGCGACGGCGCGGCCAGGACGGCCGGCAGCGCCACAGCACCAGGCGGGCTTCGTCGGCCGCAGGCCGCAATTCGTCGGACCGACGCCTGAATTCGTCGGCCGCACGCCTGAGTTCGTCGGCCGCACGCCGGAATTCATCGCCCGCACTACGCAGGCAGGCGCGCATGCGCCGCAGGCCGCGGTTCAATCCGCGCCGATCATGAAGCACACACCGCAATTCATGAACGCGCAGCCGCGCTTCGCGAATCCGCTGCCGCAGTTGCACCCTCCGCCGCCGGCAGCGGCCCGACCGCAGCACGCGCGCCGCTGAATCGATTTCGATTACACTGCGCGCAGGTTTCCTGCGACAGGGTGCGCGCCTGAAAGCTCCGCGTTTTCCGTTCTTCTATGGCTGGGCCATCGTGGCGGTGGCGTTCGTCACCATGGGCGTGGCGGTCAACGCACGCACTGCATTCTCGCTGCTGTTCCCGCCCATCCTCGCTGAGTTCGGCTGGGAGCGCGGCGTGACCGCGGGCGCATTCTCCTTCGGCTTTATCATTTCCGCATTCCTGAGCCCGCTGCTCGGCCGGCTGATGGACCGCTATGGCCCGCTCATCGTGCTCGAAGCCGGCGTGGGCATCATGGGCGTCGGCCTGCTCGCAGCCGCGCACGTGAGCCAGCCCTGGCACCTCTACCTCACGCTGGGTGTGCTCGTCGGCGGCGGCAGCGTGGCGCTGGGCTTCACCGGCCAGGCGCTGCACCTGCCGAACTGGTTCGTGCGCCGGCGCGGGCTCGCCATGAGCATCGCCTTCTCTGGTGTCGGCATCGGCTCCATCGTGCTCCTGCCCTGGATGCAGACGCTGATCGAGCGCTCGGGCTGGCGCGCGGCCTGCACCAGCATGGCGATCCTGGTGTTCTGCCTGCTCGCGCCGCTCAACCTGCTGATCCGGCGCCGGCCCGAGGACCTCGGCACCGGTCCGGACGGCGATGTCGCCGCACCTGCATCGGCGACGCCCAAACCGCATGCCAACGTCGTCGACCACGCCTGGGCCACCATCGACTGGACGCTGGCGCGCGCGATGCGCACGGCGCGCTTCTGGTGGATCGCGCTGGGCTATTTCTGCGGCCTGTTCTCCTGGTACGCGGTGCAGGTGCACCAGACCAAGTACCTGATCGAATCCGGCTTCGCGCCAATGTACGCGGCCTGGGCGCTGGGCTTCGTCAGCTTCGCCGCGATTCCCGGACAGATTGCGCTCGGCCACATCTCCGACCGCATCGGGCGCGAGTGGGTGTGGACCGTGGGCAACGCGGGCTTTGTGCTGTGCTACGTCGCGCTGCTCCTGATGCGCGCGACGCCCAGCCCCGCGCTGCTCTGGTTCATGGTGATCACCCAGGGCCTGCTCGGCTACGGCCTCACCTCGGTCGTCGGCGCGATACCCGCGGAGATTTTCGCAGGCCGCCACTACGGCGGCATTTTCGGCACGCTGATGGGAATGGCGATCGCCGGCGGCGCGGTCGGCCCCTGGCTCACCGGCGCGCTCTACGACGCGAGCGGCAGTTACGCGCTCGCGTTCTCGCTCGCGATCGGCTGCAGCATCATCTCGGCCGCGTGCATCTGGTTCGCCGCGCCGCGGCAGATACGCGCGGTGGCGGGACGCATAGGACGCGGATAGCTCTCGCTAGCGCTCCGGCGGCCGCACCGGGCCGAACACCACGCGCGCAAAGCGCGCGAAGGTCCAGTAGGACCAGGCCCAGTCGATCATCACCACCAGGCGATTGCGGAAATTGATCAGGAAGTAGATGTGGGCGAGCAGCCAGGTGAGCCATGCCAGGTAGCCCGACAGGTGTACGCGCCCGAGTACGCCCACCGCCGAATTGCGGCCGATGGTCGCCAAAGTGCCGTAGTCACGGTAGCGAAACGCGAGGGTGTCCTTGCCGGCGATGCGGCGCAAAATGTTCTGCGCCGCAAGGCGTCCCATCTGCTTCGCCGCCGGCGCGACCCCGGGAACGGGCGGCTGGTGGTTGGGAATCAGCGCGAGATCGCCGATCACGGAAATTTCCGGGTAGCCGGCAAGGGTGAGGTCGGGCTGCACCAGCACCCGGCCCGCGCCGTCCAGCGGCGCGCCCAGGGTGGCGCCGAGCGCGGAGGCCTTGACCCCCGCGGCCCACACCACCGTGCGCGCCGCGATGCGGTCGTCGGCGAGTTGCACGCCGCCTGCGTCGATGGCGCTCACGCGCCGCCCCAGCCATACCGTCACGCCGAGCCGCTCCAGCTGCAGGCGCGCTTTCTCCGACAGGTCCGGCGGGTAGGCCGGCAGCACACGCTCGGCGCCCTCGACCAGCACGACACGCGCATTGCGCGAATCGAAACGGCGGAATTCGCCGTGCAGCGTATGGCGCGCGATCTCCGCCATCATCCCCGCGAGTTCGACGCCGGTGGCGCCCGCGCCGATTACGACCGAAGTCAGCCAGGCCGCGCGCCGCTGCGGGTCGGGCTCGCGCTCGGCATGCTCGTAGGCGAGCAGGACGCGGCGGCGGATATCCATCGCGTCCTCCAGCGTTTTCAGTCCCGGCGCATGCGCCGCCCAGGCGTCGTTGCCGAAATAGCTGTGGGTGGCGCCGGTGGCTACGATCAGATAGTCGTATTCGAGCTCGGCGCCGTCCTCGAGCACCACGACACGGCGCGGCGCATCGATGCGCTGCGCCTCCGCGAGCAGCACCGTGACGTTTTTCTGCGCGGCGAGCACATGCCTGATCGGCGCCGCGATCGCGGGCGCGGCAAGCCCCGCGGTCGCGACCTGGTAGAGCAGCGGCTGGAACAGGTGGTGGTTCACCCGGTCGATCACCGTGACGTCCAGCGCGGCGCGATGCAGCGATTGCGCCGCGAACAGACCGCCGAAGCCACAGCCGAGAATGATTACACGCGGACGCATGCACGCATCATAACCTTCGCGGCAATGCGGCTTCAAGCGCGCCGCGTCCGGCCAAACGCTACACGGGCCGGCCACCAGAAGCGGCGATGAGGTCGGCGGGCAGGTTTCTTTCGCGGCTTGCGGACCATGTCGAATCCGACATATACTGTTCCTGCTGCGCAAGGCCGACAAACCCTTGGTGTGGCTGCACGGCAGCGGTAAAGACTCCGCCGTTCTCAGCCCATGCGCGAATCGAAGCCGGTGTACTGCTGCGCCGGCTGCAGCGGGGTGAGGACATCCCGCTGCCTCATTCGCGGCCGATGCCCGCCATCGGCAAGGCATGTCATGAACTGCGCGTCCAGGACGCCAACCGGACCTGGCGCATCGTCTATCACGTAGATGCGACAGCAATCGCGATACTGGAGGTGTTTGCGAAGACGACGCAGCAGACACCCAGGGCAGTGATCGACACGTGCATGGCCCGGCTGCGCCTTTACACCTCGATTTGACAGGAATGAATATACGACCATGAGCACCGCAAAACTCAAACGACTCAAGGCCGCAGGCTGGAAAGCCGGCAGCGCCAAGGATTTTCTGCAACTGAGCGACGAAGAGGCCATGCTGGTGGAGGTCAAGCTCATGCTGACCGACGCGATCAAAGCATCGCGCCAAAAGCGCGGCCTGTCGCAAACCGACCTCGCCAGGAAAATGGGCTCCAGTCAGTCGCGCGTCGCCAAGATCGAGGCGGGAGATGCGTCAGTGTCGCTCGACTTGATCATGCGCGCGTTTTTTGCGACTGGCGCCACCCGGCGGGAGTTGCAGCGGGCGTTCGGAGCGAGGGAAAAGCTGGCTGTGTAGAGAAATATTTATCGGGCCCTAGATGCTGTTCGGAGGGGACCAGATTTGTTTCGTGCGGACGTCCCCTCCTCGGCCAATGCGGACCGTCAGAATCATCTTCGTCCGCGATTTTCTGCCGAGATTCTCGGTCTCTGCCTGTTTCTGCATTTTGCTTTAGCCTGAGCTGGCGGTATGAAGAATAAATCATGGCCTGCGTGGCCAATGTCTTGCGATACAATTTGCGGCGATGGGTAAACATCGGCGCCAAGCCATGAACACTCCCCCTGCATCCTCTGCCCTCGCTTCTGCCTGCGACGTGCTGGTAATTGGCGGTGGGCCGGCGGGATCGACGGCAGCGACGCTGCTGGCGGAGCGTGGCTACCGCGTGACCGTGTTGGAAAAAGCGCACCATCCGCGTTTTCACATCGGCGAATCGCTGCTTCCGGCCAATCTGCCTCTTCTGGAAAAACTTGGTGTGTTGGAGGCCGTGAAAGCCATCGGCATGGGAAAGTGGGGCGCAGAATTTGTCTCGCCCTGGCACGATCACAAGCAGTCATTCGAATTCGCCGATGCCATGGACAAGTCCATGCCCATGGCCTACCAGGTGCGTCGCGCCGAATTTGACGAAATTCTGATCCGCAATGCCAGCCGCAAGAATGCCCGGGTAGTGGAAGACTGTCTGGTGCAGGAAGTCGATTTTTTACCCGGCAATGCCGGTGCGCTGGTGCAGGCGCGCCACGACGACGGCAGCATCGAAACGGTGCATGCGCGTTTTGTGCTGGATGCGTCAGGCCGCGATACCTTTCTGGGTAATCGCCTCAAAGCCAAGCAGCGCAACAAGAGACACAATAGTGCCGCCATCTACGCGCATTTCTCCGGGGCCGAGCGCACGCCCGGCAAGGCCGCGGGCAATATCACCATCTTCTGGTTCGAACATGGTTGGTTCTGGTTTATTCCCCTGGTCGATGGCGCGACCAGCGTCGGCGCGGTGACCTGGCCGTATTACCTGAAAACACGCAACAAGAAATCGCTCGAGCAGTTTTTGCTGGACACCATAGCGCTGTGCGCGCCCTTGAGCGAGCGGCTGCAACACGCGCAGCTGATCTCGCCGGTTGAGGCTACCGGCAATTATTCCTATGCGTGTGACCGTACCCACGGCAGCAATTATCTGCTGCTGGGCGATGCCTACACTTTTATCGATCCGGTGTTTTCTTCCGGCGTCATGCTGGCCATGCACAGCGCCTTCGTTGGCGCCGACGCCGTGGATACCTGCCTGCGCCATCCGCGGCAGGCGGCGGCTGCATTGAAGAAATTCGACAACACGATGCGAATTGGCCCGAAGGCGTTTTCGTGGTTTATTTATCGGATTACCAACCCCACCATGCGCGACATGTTCATGGAGCCGCGCAACATTTTTCGCGTAAAAGAGGCGCTGCTGTCGGTGCTGGCGGGCGATCTGTTCGGCAAAACACCGATTCATGGCCCCTTGCTGCTGTTCAAAGGGCTGTACTACGCGGCTTCGTTGCTAAATTTCAGGCGCACGTTGACGGCATGGCGGATGCGCAAATACAACATCCGGGTCGTGGATGAAGCGGGCGCGGCGAGCAACTGATGATGCGCGCCGGATTGAATGTATTGTTGAATTGCTACGATTACCTGGTGCTGTATCTTGGCCTGGCATGGCTGGGGATACTGTGCCTCGCATGGACGCCGATTGCGCTGATTGTTTACCCGCTGCTGTCCGAGCGCCGGGGTCGCTCGCTCGGGCGTTACGTCATCATGGCGGTGTTTCGACTTTACCTGGCCAGTCTCAGCGTGTCGCGCCGATGCACTTTTGACCTCAAGGCGCTGGATGTCCTGCGCGCTGAACCTTCGCTGATCATTGCGCCCAATCACCCGTGCCTGCTGGATGCAGTCATGGTGATTTCACGCTTGCCCAATGTAGCCTGCGTGCTTAAAGCCGACCTGATGAATAATATTTTTCTCGGCGCGGGCAGCCGCCTGGCGCGCTACATCCGCAATGATCCGATGCGGCGCATGATATATCTGGCAATCGAGGATTGCGATCGCGGCAGCCATTTGCTGCTATTCCCGGAAGGTACCCGCACCACCGCGTGCCCGGTCAATCCGCTCACGGGTAGCGTCGGCCTGATCGCGCATCATGCGCAGGTGCCGGTGCAGACGATACTGATTGAAACCGATTCGGCGTATCTGAGCAAAGGTTGGCCGCTGTTCCGCAAACCGCCCATGCCGATCCATTACCGCGTGCGCCTGGGGCGGCGCTTTGACCCGCCGCAGCATACCCGGCGCTTCATGGCTGAACTGGACCACTATTTCAGACATGAACTGGTGCAGGGCTCGGCATTTCATCCTGCCCAGTCCCTGCCGCAGCAAGCTGAGCGTGGGCCAGAAACCATTTCGCGTTCACCGTCATGATGGTTGCCTCTAGCACGCATCTGGTCCTCATCCCCAGCTATAACCCCGGCGCCAAAGTCTATGAAACCGTGCGCGCGGCACGCCAGTACTGGAACCCGGTGTGGGTGGTGGTGGATGGCAGCACCGACGGCAGCGCCGAGGGCTTGCTGGCGCTGGCGGCGCAGGACACCGGCCTGCGTGTGATTGTCTTGCCGCGCAACCGGGGTAAGGGCGCGGCGGTGCTGCACGGCTTGGATGAGGCGGCCGCGGCGGGATTCAGCCACGTATTGACCATGGATTCCGATGGCCAGCATCCCCCCGAGCGCATCCCCGCATTCATGGCAGAATCGTCCGGACAGCCGGCGGCAATGATATTGGGCGTGCCGGTATTCGATGCCAGTGCGCCGGGCTTGCGCGTGAAAGGGCGACGCGTATCCAACTGGTGGGCCAACCTGGAAACGCTGTGGGCGGGCATTGGCGATTCGCTGTTCGGGTTCCGCGTGTATCCGGTCGAGGCGTTGCGGCGGGTGATGCGCGCTCAGCCGTGGATGCGCCACTTCGATTTCGACCCGGAAGCGGTGGTACGCCTGTGCTGGCGCGGGGTCAAGCCGGTCAATCTGCCCGCCCCGGTGCGCTATTACAGTGCGGCGGAGGGCGGCGTGTCGCATTTCCGCTACCTGCGCGACAACGTGTTACTGACCTGGATGCATGCGCGCCTGTTCGTCGAGTTTGTGTTGCGCTTACCCGTTCTGCTGGCAAGGCGTGCGCGAGGACGATTTTAAGTCAATCTTTGCGCGGACGAAAAGCCGTCCGCGCGGATCGTCGATTGCGCACAGATGAAAAGACCATCCGCGCGCAATCGACGATCTTGTATAAAACCCCCGCTGTCCATGCTGTGTACCGTAACCGTGTTTTCTGTACGGATGCTTTTTATCCGTACAGAAAACACGGTTGGCGCGCGCAGCGCGCAAATCTGCTGTTTGCATGCGACGCTATGCAAGATCTCTTATACAGGCTGGGCGGGATCGGCCTTGATCGCTTGATAGCAAGGCGTGCGCGGGGGCGATTTTAGGTCGATCTTTGCGCGGACGAAAAGCCGCCCGCGCGGATCGTCGATTGCACACGGATGAAAAGACCATCCGTGCGCAATCGACGATCTTGTATAAAACCCTCGCTGTCCATGCTGTTTACCGTAACCGTGTTTTCTGTACGGATGCTTTTTATCCGTACAGAAAACACGGTTGGCGCGCGATAGCGCGCAAGTCCGCTCGTGTCATGCGACGCTAATTAGGCCACCTCATATAGGCCGGCCAGGATCGGCCTTGATCGCCTGATATTCAGAAAACACGCCGAGTTCCAGATGCCGTTCAACCCGCGTCAGACCCGCGGCGCTGAGTGCCGCCACGACTTGCTCGGGGGGGACGCAGGCTTCTATGCTGTCCCAGTGATAACGCCAGATTGTAGCGGTGTTCTTCTGCTTCGAAACGAGTCGCGTCAACAGCGGTAGTACGTCGCGCATATAGCTCTTGAGCAGCCATTTGCCAACACGGTTTCGCGCCTGGGTAATCTCCAGTATGCATAGGCGGCCGCCGGGCTTCAACACCCGCTCAAACTCCGCAAAGGCTACGCCGAGATCGCTGATATGGCGCAGCGCGTAGCCCATGCTCAGGAAATCAAAATGATCGTCGGGAAAAGGCAACGACTCTGCGCGACCTTCCAGCAAGACCATCGCTTGCGGTAACTTGCTGGCGGCCATCATGCCGGGGCTGGGATCGATTCCTGTGACCAAGGCGGCATTGCCGGTCAAAATGCAGGCTTGCGCTGCAAGCAGGCCGGTGCCCACGCCGACGTCCAGTACCTTCATGCCCGCTTTCAACCCGCCGCGAATGAGCGCCTGGCGCCGGTAGCGGGAACCGGATCCCCATGCAAATATCGCCTCGATATGGTCGTAGTCCGCCGCGGTGTCGTCAAACATCTGGCGCAAATAAGCTTGCCGATCCTGCTCGGTTTGGTAGTAATCGGTGAGCGGCACGTGCGGCGCATGCACCGGGGGGGTGGGTCTGGGTGAATTGATCATGTTGTCTCTTAGAGTCAGTTTCAAAATGAAATGTCATTCCGAGGGCGTCCCCCGAGGGGACTTCCTTCGGGGCGTAGCCCGAGGAATCTGCTTCTTGCTTGATCCATGAGCAGATTTCTCGCTTCGCTCGAAATGACAATTCTTGAATGAGCCATTTTGAAATCGGTTCTTATGGTCAAATGATGCCGCCGTTGATGGAGATAATCTGCCCGGTGATATAGGCCGCCTGCGCCGAGGCGAGAAACCCGATCAGGTCGGCGACTTCGTCTGGGGTGCCGGCGCGTTTCATCGGCACCATCCGCGCGATATCCTGGGCATCGAACGCGGATTTGCTCATGGGGGTGTCAATAATTCCGGGCGCAACCGCATTGACGGTGATGCCCCGGCTGGCGACTTCCTGCGCCAGCGACTTCGTGGCCGAATTAAGCGCGCCTTTGGCGGCGGAATAATTCACCTGACCCCGATTGCCGGTCAGGGCGGCGATGGAAGATACATTGATAATGCGCCCCCAGCGGCTGCGTATCATCGGCATCATCAGCGGCTGGGTGACGTTGAAAAAACCGTTGACGGATACGTCGATCACCCGGTGCCACTGCTCAGCGCGCATGCCCGGAAACACGACGTCGTCATGGATGCCGGCGTTATTGACCAGAATCTGAATTGGCTGGTTTTCGACAAGCGGGGTCAGCACACCGATTACCGCCGCGCTGTCGGTTACGTCGAATGCCAGCACCTGCGCACTGCCACCGCCAGCACAAATTGCATCGGCCAGCGACTGCGCAGCCTGCACTCCGCGATGCGCATGAATGTAGACATGGCAGCCGTCGGCAGCAAGACGGCGGCAAATGGCCGCGCCGATTGCGCCGCTGCCACCGGTGACCAGGGCGTTTTTCATGGTGTCTCCCCTGCGCTGGGTTTGAGTGCGTCAACGTCGAGCACGACCGCGGCGCGTCCATCGAGCAACAGGCGACCCGCCGCACTAACGCTGAACTGATAGAGTACATTGCGTTCGCTGCGCGAGATGCAAGCGGCCTCCACCAGCAGATCGGCGGCGATGTCGTCCAGACGCGGCACATGCAGCCGTGCACCGCGCACGCTGACCAGATAACCGGCGCGCGCGCTGGCACTGTCCGATGGAGCCATCAAAGCACCGTGCACGGCCATTGTCTGTGCCGCGTATTCGATACCGCAGGCGCTGCCAAGCCGGCCGTACGCGCGCAACGGGTTGTTGGCGGCGCGGTGGCTGCTGGCGCGACAGCGGATGCGCTGCTCATCCCATGCCTCGACATGATCCAGCAGGCACATGCTGCCCTGATGCGGGATATGGCGGGCAATCCAGGCGCGGTCTGGCGTGTTTTGATTCAGCACAGCGTGATTGCCACGGAGAGGCGCGCGCTGTCGAGGTAATCGAGCACTACCTGTTGGTCTTGCCGCAATGCGATGCTGCGCAGCAGCGGCAAGCCGCGCGCGGCGGGGATGGTTATGCGCAGATTTTCGAGGGCGGCGTCGTCGAGCCGGTCTGCGCCGGCGTCGGTCAGGCTGACGGCGATCTGCGCCAGCGCCCGTGCGCTCGGTAGCGGTGCCAGCACCAGTGCAATGCCAAACGCATCGGGGATGGGACGCGCGCTGTACAGCGGTTTCGGGTAGGTGGTGTCGCAAGCAAGCAAAACGGTGGGTGTGTCCTCTACCACAACCTGAGTCAGTGCTTCCAGCAGGCCCGCGCCGAAGCTGGCGTCATAGGCGCTCAGCACCGATGACGTGGTCATCGCGCCGGTGGCGATACCCCAGTACCCGGCGGCAACGTTATGCACGGAATTATGAAAGCGGGTCGGGGAAATTTGCCGGTCGTCCGAGGCGAGCATTTCGCAAATGATGTGACAGTTTTCCCCATCGCCGCCGGACGCGGAAAATACGCTGGGCAAACTGGCCGCGTCGAGTCCGGCCGCTGCGATGGCTTCCAGCCCGGTTGCAAGAGTGAGTTTGACGATCGCGCAGCTACGCCGGCGCTCTGCCGCGGGCAACAGCGCGGGTGACGGCAGCAGCGTCTTGCGTGACTGGTAGGGCTCGCGCCCGCTAAGGACAGCCTGACCAGTCGGCCAGTCGGTCAGACCGGGTCCGAGTAAGCCGATGCCTTCAATGTACGCGCTGAGCGTGGGCATGGGTCTAATCGGCGCGCGCCAAAACCAGGCTGCAATTGGTGCCGCCAAATCCAAACGAATTGGTCAGCACGCGAGCCACCGGCTGCTCGCGATTTTCCAGCAGGTAGTCGAGATTCAGCGCCGGGTCGAGTTGCTCGGTGTTCAATCCGGCGGGCATCAACCCGTGTTGCAGCCCCAGCGCGCAAATGACCGCCCCCACGCCGCCGGCGGCGCCGAGGGTGTGGCCGGTCGCGCCTTTGGTGGAACTGCACGGCGTGCCTGAGCCGAATACATCCTGAACCGCTTTGCACTCCACCGCGTCGTTGCTTTGGGTAGCGGTGCCGTGCAGGTGGATATAGTCGATTGCAGAGGGCGCCAAACCCGCCGTTTTGAGCGCATCCTGCATCGCCATGCGCGCACCCAGGCCATCCGGACGCGGCGATGACATGTGATGGGCATCGCTGGATTCGCCGACGCCGCGCAGCAGCACGGCATCCGCATCCAGGTGTTCCGGTGCGTGTTCCAGCAGCGCGAAGGCGGCCGCTTCGCCTATCGAGATGCCGTCGCGCCGTGCATCGAATGGGCGACATGCCTGGTCGGACATCAGGCCAAGCGAGTTGAATCCATACAGCGTCGTCAGGCACAGCGAATCCACGCCTCCGACTACGGCCGCGTCTATCAGTCCCGCCGCCATCATGCGTCGCGCCGAGGCAAACGCCTTGGCGCTGGACGAGCACGCCGACGACACCACGACCGCCGGACCGGTCAGACCGAAAAAATGGCGTGTGAAGTCTGCGACGGAGAAAGTATTGTGCGTGCAGTGGTAATTGAAATCGGCGGGGAGCGCGCCGGTCACCGGGTCGCGTCGGCGGTAGGCCAGTTCGGTCTGCAGAATTCCCGAGGTGCTGGTGCCGAGCAACAAACCGATGCGCTGCGCGCCGTATTTTCCGCTGGCGGCGCGCACCGCCTCGGCAAAGCCATCCTGGGTCAGTCCCAGCAAGGCGAGCCGGTTGTTGCGGCAATCGAACTCGGCCAGATGCGCAGGAAGCTGCACCGCATCCACCTCCGCCACCTCGCCGATGAACGTCGCCAGATCCGCCGTTTCGAACGTGCACGGCGCCAGCCCGCCGCGGCGCTGACGCAGCGCAGCCAGCGTCTGGTCGAGGCCGCGACCGATGCTGCTGGTCGCGGTGAAATGGGACAGCCAGAGCGGGTTCAAAGAGGAGGACGCCAATCGCAAGTGAACGACAATTTTAGCAAGTTCCAGTGGCAGGTTTAGATCAAACAGTCGGGTGAGGAATCTTACTGATCGCGCCCGCGCCGACGCGATATCGCAACGACACAGCGGCAGCCGGTACTCCCAGCGCCAGACCGGCCAGGACATCCACCGCCACGTGCTGGCGTGTGGCCACGGCGGAATAGACGATGCCGATACACCACATCCAATTGAAGAGGAGTATCCACGACGGCGCGCCCAGGCGGCGCAGCAAATGATGCAGCCAGATACCCGCAAAAACGGCCGTGACGACATGCAGCGAAGGGCAGGCATTGCCGGAGGCATCCATGCTTTTGAGAAAAGCCACTTCGGGATACCGCGTCCAGTCGATGTCGGCTGCGGGCACTGCCGAGGGCCAGAAGTAGAACACGATCAGCCCCGCGAGGCAGGTCCCGGCCATCGCCAAGGCATAGCCATACAGCTCGCGCCGCGTCGCCAGCAACGCCGGGGGAAGGGAAACGTAGACCCACAATGACAGGTACAGAGCCAAAGCCAGCGGCTGAAACGCGATCAGGCGATCCAGGAAGATGACCGGCATCACTGTCGTCGGGTAGGCCGGCTGCTTGAGCAGATAAAAGTAAGCGCCGAAAAACAGACCGATGAAAAGCGTCGTTCCGATGCTCTTGAGATAGATGTGCCTGGGGATGACCGCCGCAGCCTGACGGTACCAGGGCGTCTGCGCACATTTTTCGTTCAAGACTTGCTCTCCATGGGATGCGGCAATGCCGAATCGAGTCATCGAAGGGCCTGACGCAAGGTAACAAATCGCAGATTGGCTGCCCTGCCCGCGGCCAGAACTGCGGGGAGCACTTCCAAGATAACAGGATTGCCATCGGGCGTAAGTGCAGCGTTGCCATCGTGCAATAGCAAAATGGCGCCTGCGCGCAGGCCGCGCAACAGGCTGTTCTTGACGCGAGCGACGTCGCCGATCCGGGTGTCGAAACCGCGCGCCGACCAGCTGGCAAGTCGCAGTCCCAGCCGAGCAAGCACCGGGTCGAGAAAAGGATTGCGAAAGCCGGCCGGCGCACGAAAGAATAAGGGCCGCTGGCCGGAAATCGTAGTGAGCGTGTCCTGGGCGGCCTGCAATTCACGCATGAGGTTGGCCGGTCCCATGAGCGCAAAATAGTGACGGTGACGCTGGCTGTGATTTTCCACGGCATGGCCACGGCGCACGATTTCCCGGCACAAGTCCGGGTAACGCGCGGCTTTTTCCCCGATGCAGAAAAAGGTAACCTGCGCAGCGTAGCGATCCAGCGTATCGAGTACCTGCGGCGTAACGACGGGATCGGGGCCGTCGTCGATGGTCAGGGCGATTTCATTCCTGGCGGCAGCTGCGTCAGGCAGTTGCGTCCAGTTTGGACCCAGCCAGTGGCTGCGCGGCCACAGCCCGACGAGCGTGATCAGGGCGTGATCGGCAAGCACGGCGCCCAGCGCCCAGCGCCACTGACCAGGTTCGGCGATGACGGCTATCAACGCCAGCAGATGCAGCGCGATGGATGCGCGGATCAAGGGCGTGGCTCGCCAATGCGAACTACGCATCGGCTTGCCTGGCGAAAATCGCGGAATAAATCAGCGCCAGGATGACCCCCGGCGCCACGGTTACACCCATCGCCTGCAATATCGACACGCTGGAAAACGAAAGCAGGCCGAATCCTGCGACGGTAGTGAGGCTGGCGAACAGCATCGACGCGAGCGTGCGCGGGGAGATGGCATGATTGCTCTGGTTGGTGTTGCCAGTCGCCTCTTCTGCAGGCGGAAGACGGTGATCAGCCCGATCGAAAAACAGGGCGTAATTGGAGCCCACCGCGACCACCAGCAGCAAACCCACCAGATGCAAAATAATCATCTGTTGGCCAAACAGCGCCAATCCGGCGGTGACGGTGATAACTGCGGCCGCCAGCGGCGCGATGATTCGTATCACGCGCGTGGGCGAGCGCAAAACCAGCAGCAGCAATCCGATAATGGCAGCCAGCCCGCCTAGCGACAACAGGATGGCTTCATGCAGGTAGCCGGAATACAGGAGATCGGACTCGGCTTTCATGTCCACAAACAATACATTGGGCAATCCTGTCGTGCCCAACGCTGTCGAGTTCAATGCTGTCGTCCTCAACGCAGCACGAATTCGATGCGCATTGATGCCGACATCCTTGGGTGCGGTCAGCGGCAATAAGGCAGTCCAATGGTGGCCCTGCTCGATCAGCAGTGCGGCGACCGCCATGGCCATTGAAGTTTGATCAAGATCGGCCGCCTGCAGCAAGGGCTGGCTGCGCGCGACTGCGACATCTGCAAGAAACGGCGCAAACAGCTGCGCGCGCACCGGTAAGCCCTGAACAGCTTGAGCCAGTCGCGCGCCCAGCTCGGTGGAGGAAGGCAAGCTGGCCTGGCGCGCGCGCTGCGTCGCTGTGCTGGGAAGATAGCGGCTGGGAGTTTCGAATCCGGCGAGTTCGCCTTGATCGACTTGCGTTTGCAGTATCACGGAAACCTGTTCGGAAGACCTCAGTACAGATTCCCGGCTTGCGCCGGATACCACCACCAGATAGCGCACATCAGGCGCACTCAGGTCGGCGCGCAGGCTTGCATCCAGCGCGACATCGGCCTGCGATACTGGACTTAACGAGGATATCTTGTCATTCCACAAACTGCCGCGATGCAAGGCGAGGATTGCACAGGCTGCCAGCAGCAGTATCACTGCCGCCCATCGCAGTGCGGCAGCGCGCAGTACCAGACGGGACAGGACGAGACCGATAGCCGATAAATCATGAATGCGAAAGTTCGTCGGCTGCAGATGAGGCAAGACGAAGCGGGTCACGGCTGCGGCGGCGATCAGGCCGGCAATCGAATACAGGCCGAGTTGCGCCAGACCGGGAAAGCCGGACAGCAGCAGCGAAGCAAAGCCGAATATCGAAGTCAGCACACCGAGACGGACGGTGGGCCAGAAGCGCGTGAGCCAGTTCTGCGGGTCCGATCCGCCCTGTTCCGATTGCACGAACAGGTAGATGGAATAGTCCACCGCCTCGCCGATCAATGCGGTGCCAAATCCCAGGGTGATGCCATGTACCACCCCAAAGCCCAGACTGACCGCCGCGATGCCCGCCAGGACGCCGCTGACAACGGGCAAGAAGCTCAATGCCAGTGCGGTGAAGGAACGATAGACCAGTAGCAACAGTGCGGTGATGAGCGCGACGCTGATCATGGACAGCCGGCTGACCTGGCTCTTGATAGTTTCGCGTGAGGTCACCGAAAACACGCCGGGCCCGGCCATCACCAGTTTGGCGGAAGCGGTTGAGCCGGATGCCGCGTCATACGCCTGCCGAATGGCGGCCATCGCGCGTTGCTGGGCGTCGATATCGGAGCCCGAAGCGCGCGTCTGCATCAGCATCAGGGCGCGCGCGCCGTCGCGTGATGCCCATGCGCCATCAATCATCCGCGGGCGGGACCCACTGTCGAGCTGGTCGAGTAATCGCACCATTTCGCCGGTCGGGTCGCCCGGCAGCAGCGACTTGACCAGCAGCCCGGCAGGCGAAGCGAGCAGGTCGATGCTGTCGCTCAAGGCGGCGTGCAGGCCAGCGACGCTGAAGCGTGCAGGTGTCACTGCGGGGCTAAGCAGGTAGCGATGGTTGAACAAAAAAGCGCGGTCGCGCTCGGCGTTGACGGGCTCGCCATTGTTGACAGTGACAAAAGCAGGATCGGCGCGCAGGCGCCGGGCGATTTGTTTGGAAAGCCGGGCGCGGGTGGGTGCGTCGGCGCCTTCTATGCCCACCAGTATCAAGCGCGAGGCCAAACCGTCGCGTATCTGCTCCATGAGCACCTGCTGTGCCGGCGTCGGGCTGCGCGGCAGGAAAGCAGATAAATCGGTGGTGAACCGGCTGCGGCTGATGATGAGGACGCAGGCGAGGACAAACACCAGCCACAGGACTATTGCTGTGCGGCCGCTTCGCGTCGCGGCTTGCTTCACGATGCGGGCAGCTTTTCGATGAACATGAGCGAGCTGTCACCATCGGCCTGGGTGATTTCCACGCTGCGCACTGCGTCGCGCACACCCGTAATCAGGATGCGCTTTACCACGGCCTGTGCTTTCTCATCCAGCGGCAGCAGTTGCAGTGTCCAGCGCTCGGCTGTGCCCTCCAGGCGCAGACGGTAATTGCGTTCCAGCGCCTTGCGGTCACCCGCAAGGGTGCCGCGAATACTGTCGATGAATGCCGCCAGCTCCGGGTGGTCCTGCAATTGCAGCTCATGTCTTTGACGGCCGCGCTCGATCACCAGCTTGTCGTGATCCAGGATCATGGATTCGGGTTTGGGCTTGATCGTGCGCTTTTCCAGATGGTCAGGTGCGGCGTAGAACAACTCTCCGGAGGATTCCACCGGTTTATCGAGCATGGCGATGAATTTCTTCTCGACAAAGCTGGCGTGATCGGAGCGGATTTTCGCCAGGCCGCGCATGAGCTCGTCAATATCCCACTCGGCGGCATGACCGATAGCAGGTGCCAGCATCAGCGCCAATGCGATCAGCACATGGCGCATGGCGCGCGGCGAACGGACAGGCAAGGCGGGCGGAGGCATCATGATTTGGGAGGGGTAGCAGCGGGCGCGGGCTGCCAGAAGTCGAAAAAATTAAACCAGTTGTATGGCGCCTCGCGGCAGTATTGATCCAGCAGCGCAGCATAACGGATGATGGCCGCATCCACGGCGGCATCGCGTTGATCGCGCGCAACGCTGGAAAAATCCGCCAGAGGGTCGAAGTGAATGGCATATCGGTTGCCGCCCAGATACAGCCCGGTCATGAATATCACCGGGCGCCGCAGCAGCGCGGCGATGCGGAACGGCCCGCTGGGCAAGTTCGCGTCAGCGCCGAGGATTTGCACCGGGTACAGGGTATCGCCGCCCGGGGTGCGGTCGGCCAACATGCCGATGGCACCACCTTCATCCAGGCGCTGGCGCAGCTGGAGCATGGAATCGACCTGCCCCAGGCCAATGACATCCTCCACCGCTTCTGGATTAATGGCAACCAGCATCGCGTTGATCTTGCGTGCATTGTCCTGATGCATGACCATGGCGACGCGCAAATCCGTGTGTTTCCTTCCAATCGCCCGAACCACTTCAAAACTGCCCAGGTGCGCTCCCATCAGGAACACGCCTTTGCCGCCGGCGAGCAGGCCGAGCAACGTCTCCTCGCCGTGCACTTCAATATCGAACTGTTCGAAGCGGCGGTTGATCAGATAGACGCGGTCATGGATGGTAGCGGCAAAGGTGAAGAAATGCCGGTACAGATCGCGCCAACGGGGAGGGCGGCCCAATGCACGCCTGAGATAGTCGCCTGAAGCACGACGACTGGCCGGCGCAAACAGCAGAAAATAAGCGGCGATCAGACGCAGCGCAACACGCCCGGCGCGTCGCCCCAGACGCAGCGAAATCCACGTCATGATGCGCAGCATGAACATGTTGCTGCGCTCCGGGGTATTCGCCCAGGCGGCTGGGCCGGCTGTCGGTCGCGGTGTCAGACTGGCGATCCCGGCGCAATACTGCCGCTGGCAATCTTGCGCATACCCGCCACGATATCGAAACGTATCGTGCCGCTGGCCAAGAGGGTGTGCTGGATCACCAGTTCTTCGCCCGGACCTGCGGGGCTCAGAAACTTCACCGAGTTGATCGCGCAGACATCCAGTGCGGTTCCAGTTGCGGCGGCGATTGCGTGTAGCACGATGTCTATCAACATCGCGCCAGGGACTATGGGCGTGCCGGGAAAGTGACCGGCAAAGACGGGATGATCTGGCGGAACAGTCCAATGGATGGCGTTATTCATGCTGATTTTGCGCGCGGCGTGCGTTTGAAACAGGGCTTGCAGCGCTGCGCGCGGCAGCTTTCCAGTGCGGTTGCGAGGCAGTATATCGACAAACACCAGGGGGCGCGGCAGGAAAACCGGGTCGATATGCTCACGCAGCGCCGCCAGCAGTTGCGCCGCATCCAACCCCGGCGCCACCACGCACGCGGCAAGCCGCGTAATGCGATCGACCCCGGTTTCGTCCGGCATGTAAAAAGCGCCATCCACCACGCCGGGAATGCTATTGAGCAGGTGGTTGAGGCTCTCCAGTGAATGCCGTTTGCCCGCGATATTGACCAGATCGGCGATGCGTCCGTGCAGCAAGAAATGCTCGTCCGTAACCGGCTCGATGATGTCGTTCAGCGTGACCGATGACTCGATGTGACCGCCACTAGCGCGGATGCAATCACCTTCCGCGACGAATTTGATCCCGGGAAACAGCCGCCATTCTGCGGTTTGGGTGGAGCGACGGGAAGCAATCTGGCCGGTTTCGGTGCTGCCGTAGATTTCCATCAGCGGCGCATGGCAACGCGTTTCAACCTCCTGTGCTAGTTGAATCGACAGCGGCGCCGTGGCGCATACCACCAGTGCAATCTCCGGCAGCGCCAGCCCCGCATCCAGCAAGGCACGCAGATGCACGGGCGATGACACCAACACGCGTGGCGCGGGCGCGGCTGCCAGCACTGCGCAAATGTCGGCCGGGTAAAACGGCTGCGCGTGGCTGAGTACGTTGCCGCTATGCCATGTCATCAGTACCGTGGACTCGAACCCGTACATATGTTGCGGCGGTACTGTGCCAATGATGCTGCAGGGTGTGTCCTGCGGAAGACCCAGATGCGATGCTTCAGCCTGCACACAACTGACCAGCGCACCCCAGGTTTTGGGGTGCGGCTGCGGGACGCCAGTCGAGCCTGAGGTAAAGACCACCGCGACGCGCTGCCGGCTATCGATCTGCGGAATCGCGAATGCCTGCGCTTGTCCGATGGCCATTTCCGGGTAGCGCAGTTGCGGCAGATTCACCGTGCACGCGTCGCTATCAGTCAAACAGAACACATCCGGCGCGAACGCCTTGATCTGGCGCACCACCTCCGGCGTGGGCATCGACGGCAGCAGGCTGACTTTGCCTGCCGTAATCGCGGCCGCCAGACCCACGCTGAAGCGGTAACGATCGCTGCACATGTTGAGTAGATGAGTCCCTGCCGGAAACAGCGCGACAAGCTGTCCGATCTCGGCCAGGAACTGGCGCAGCGTGACGGCACCATCGGCGCGCCAGGCAATGACGCTGTCCGGGGACGTGTGCGATACCAGCGGCAGTGAATGCATGATCAAGGCTGTAACAGCTAGCGTGGACGCGCCGGGGTGTTCCTGAACGCCCGCAGCGCATCGAGAAGGTGCATATGCCGCATCTCGGGAAGGACCCAGCGGCGTACCCAGTATTCGCCAATGAACATCAGTGCGACCAAAGGCAAGGTCAGCAGGTTCGCAAAAACCGACCATGTGGCCAATGGTGTCAGAAAAAAGAGCAGCGTGGAAACCAGCGCCATCGCGGCAAAGAACAGGGTCCAGGCGATTGTCACCTGACGCGTGTAGGTTTCATGCCGCGGCGTAATTGGTCCATGCACGGCATGGGCGAAGCGGGTGCAGAGCGGTTGCCGTCCGGCGATTAACGTGCGACCAAAAGTCATCAACAGTATCAGCTGCATGCCCATATTTTGCAGCCAGTACACCAGCCCATAGTGCTGCTCAAGCGCCGGCCATTCGGCCCACAGCGCAATACATGACAGCGCCAGCACCGCCAGCATGATGAAGCGCCGAGTCGACCTCCAGGCCAGTACCAGCGCAATCAATATCACCGGCACGACGGCCACCAACGCGCCGAGGTTGCCGCTGTGCGCGGACTCATTGGTGTAATGCGCCAGTAGCGGATAGCCCACCACCAGCGCAGCAATGCCCAGCCAGGGCACGATGCGGCGTGTCATCAGCGGGTTCTTTGCGCAGCGATATAGTCGGAGAGGCTGCGTAGCGAGCTGAAAATGATCTTGTTGTCTTCGCTGTCGCTACGCAGTTGCAATCCATAACGCTTGGAGACCTCCAAGGCGACTTCCAGCACATCGATCGAGTCCAGGCCCAAGCCTTCGCCATACAACGGGGCGTCGGGGGCGATTTGATCTGCGCTTACCTCTAGGTTCAGGCACTCGACCATCATCTCACCGACTTCACGCTGCAAATCTGCCGTACTGGTGACTGCGGGTTTCTGATCTTCTTGCATGGTGTTTATAGAGGCGCCCGAAACAAGTGAGCATTCAATGCGGGTTGCGGTACCGAGGCCATGAATAGGATCGGTGGATCGGGTGTTGGTCTGAAAGCGAAGCCGATTGATACCCGAATTGTACCGTTTTACTGGTGATCGAGCACTCCTGTCCTGTGCAATCTGAGTTGCGCGCCGAATTGCGGGCGCCACTACCGCGGGCTACACTTGCTTGGCATCCCGGCGCCAGCGCCGGGCCCCGCCGACATCCCGCAAAGATGGAACCAGGTAGGACTGCAATGACATATCAGGCTACAGGGCCGATGACCACAATCCACGATCGCGCGCCGCAGCAGGATAGTGCAAATCGCGTCCTGCTCGTGATGTTGCCGGGCGCGACGCATGCGCCGGAAGACCTGCTCCAGCATGGGTTTGTCCGGGCGCTGCGGGAACGGCGGCTGCCCGTCGACGTAATGCTGGTAGATGCCCACGCGGACTATTACCTCGAGCGCAGCATCGGCGAGCGACTGGCAAAGGACGTCATGCTCCCCGCGCGCACCGCCCATTACCGGCAAATCTGGCTGATGGGCATTTCGCTGGGCGGCATGGGCGCGCTGATCTGCGCGCGCGACCATCCGGCAGAAATTGAGGGCGTAATCCTGCTTGCGCCCTATCTCGCCAATCGCGGGACCATTGCCGAGCTTGTACGCCGCGGTGGGCTCGACGCCTGGCAACCGGATGCGATCAATCCGGAAGACGACGAGCAAACGCTTCTGGCGTGGCTCAAGGCGCACTGCTCGGGACCGCCTGCGTTGCCGGCAATCCACCTCGGGTATGGAACGGCCGACCGCTTTGCCGCCGCCAGCGAAATGTTGGCGCAGCGCTTGCCGGCCGAATGTGTAGCGGCGACGCAGGGCGGCCACGATTGGAACACATGGGCTCACTTGTGGGAGAATTTCCTCGACCAGGGTTTGTTTTCGGGCAACGCGACTCACGACAGACCGCGAGCGCAGACAGCGACCAACCGGTGATGCATGCTCAGCCTTGCGCCGGCGTGCAATCGTCAACGTCTCCTTTGGCCGAGAATCAGACGCTATCTCACCACCCTCACCCCCCAAACCCAAACCGCGTCCCCGTCGAACTAAGCAGCACCCTCCCCGGCAATTCCTGCTTCGCCATTTCGTAGAACGGCGTCCCGGTGCAGTGCATCGGGATCAAGTAGTCGGGATCGAACTCCTTCAGCGCGGCCACTGTTTCACGCACGTACTCTGCGGGCAGCGGCATCAGGTGGAAACCGCCGATGATCGCGTGCATTTTGTCTATGCCCGCGACCTTGATCGCACCGCGCACCGAGTTGACGATGCCGCGGTGCCCGCAGGAGGTCATGATCACGAGACCCTTGCCCTTCACCTTGTAGCAGGTGGCCTGTTCGTGCTGGAAGTCGTCGGGCACGATGGTCAGATTGCGCTTCTCCGCGGGCAGGCCCTCAGGCGCGCAGCCGCTGCCGTCGGGCTGCCGGCCGATTTTCATGCGCGAGGGCCGCAGCGGTTTCTCGAACGACACCTGCGGAATGTAGCCGGTGGTGAAGCCGTGGCCGGCGAGGAGCGAGGGCCGCTCGGCGAACAGCACCCGCAGCCCGGCCTGCGCGATCGCCCTGCGGTCGAGCGCGCCGAAGTTGGCCGGCGCGTCGGCCGGGCCGGTGTCCCGGTTGCAGAAGCACTCCTCGCCGCCGAGGTAAAACGGCAGTCCGGGTCCGAACTTTTTCGCGTGCGCGGCGAGGAAGCCCACCATGCCGCCGAAGTGATCGTAATGCCCGTGGGTGAGCAGCAGGGCGTCGAGTTTCGCCACGTCGATACCGAGCAGATCGAGGTTGTTATTGAGCGTGTCGCCGGTGAAGCCGAAATCGACCAGCACCTGGCGCGTCTCGGCGCCGCGCGCCGACGCAAGATGCAGCGCGAGGCCCCATTCGTTCTGCAGCGTGCGTGGCGGCTCGGTCGTGGCCGGCAGCCCCCAGCGCTGTACCGTCACGTCGCCGAACCTGCCGGCCGCTGCGAACAGGTGGTGATAGGAGTCGGTCACCACGCACACCGACAGGCTGTCGACCTCGGGCACCGTCGCCGTGAGCGCCGGCGCCTGCGCGGCGCGGATGTTCGACAGCACGCCGCCGGCGAGTCCGAGGCCGCCGGGTCCCATGGCGGCGAGCGTATTGCGCCGCGCGGGGCTGTCCAGGTCGTCGCCCATGCCGTCTCCTCCCGAAAACGCGAATCTTATGCTGCGCCGCGCTACGCGGTCGGCCAAGCATACGCCGATCAAGAACCGAAAGCAGTTTACGCCGGTATTGCAATGATGTACACTTCATCTGTACACTACGGTATTGTGTCATGTCCAGCCCGCGCAAAATCAACGTCACCGAACTCCGCCAGAACCTTCCGGCCTACCTGGCCGACGTGCAAAAGGGCAAGGAGATCGAGGTTACGTCGCGCGGAAGGGTGATAGCCCGCATCGTCGCCGGCGGCGATCCTCACCAGGAGGCGCGCGAACGCCTGCTCGCCATCCGCAAGCACTGCCACGTCGGCGACGTGGAGAGCCCGACTGGCGCGCAGTGGGACGCAGAGCGTTGATCGTTCTCGACACCCACGCGCTGATTTACGACGCGCTGACTCCTGCCCGCCTGTCGGCACGGGCCCGCAAAGCCATCGCACTCGCGTTCACCGCGCGGGATATCGCCTGCAGCGACATCAGTCTGTGGGAAATCGCAATGCTCATCGCGCGCAAGCGGCTCGATCCCGTGGTGGATGCGCGGCAGTTTCTGGATGACCTGATCGCTGCGCGCCATGTCCGCGTGTTGCCGATTACGGCCGAGATCGCCGTTCTGTCCCAGTCTGACATGTTTTCCCATGGCGATCCGGCAGACCGGCTGATCGCGGCCACTGCGCAGCTGCACCGGGCCGCGTTGATTACATCCGACGCGAATCTGCGCAAGCTGAAGGAAATCACCACGATCTGGTGAGCCGGCCCCTCTGTGCCGAAGCAAGGCGGCCGAAGAAGCCGAGGCGATACGGCCGTCGCACCAAAATGGGACGCGTCCGCAACGGCGCCGCGCTTGACGGCGGCGCGCACGAGGCGGATGCTTGCGTGAAGCGTACGCTGACTGCGGTCAGGCGCGCACTGCCGATCCCCGATCCGCCACCCCCATATCCCATGCACATCGACCGCGACATCAAACTCGATTTCAGAGACGTGCTGATCCGCCCGAAGCGCTCGGCCCTGCCCTCGCGCGCGGAAGTCGACGTCACGCGCGAATTCGTGTTCAAGCATTCGGGCAAGCGCTATCGCGGCGTGCCGGTGATCGCAGCAAACATGGATACCGTCGGTACTTTCGAAATGGCGCGCGCGCTGGCGCGCTTCGGCGTGTCGACTGCGCTGCACAAGCACTACGGCGCGGACGAACTGCTCGCATTCTTCAAGGCGCTCAAGCTGAAATCGACCGCGTTCTATTCACTCGGCATCACGCAGAACGACCTCGACAAGTTCGAGCGCGTCATGCGCCGCGCCGGCAGCGCGATCCAGTATGTCTGCATCGACGTCGCCAATGGCTATTCGGAAACCTTCGTCGGCTTCGTCGCCAAATTCCGCCGCGCCTGGCCCAAGCTCACGCTGATGGCGGGGAACGTCGTCACCGGCGAAATGACCGAGGAGCTGATCCTGTCCGGCGCCGACATCGTCAAGGTCGGCATCGGCCCGGGCTCGGTCTGCACCACGCGTACCATGACCGGCGTGGGCTACCCGCAGCTGTCCGCGGTAATCGAATGCGCCGATGCCGCGCACGGCCTCGGCGGGCGCATCTGTTCCGACGGCGGCTGCACTTCGCCCGGCGACGTCGCGAAGGCCTTCGGCGGCGGCGCGGATTTCGTAATGCTGGGCGGCATGCTCGCCGGCCACGACGAGTGCGCGGGCGAAATCGTCGAGCAGGACGGCGGGCGCTTCAAGCGCTTCTACGGCATGAGCTCGCGCACCGCGATGGAAAAGTACATGGGCGGCGTGGCGCACTACCGCGCCTCCGAAGGCAAGGAAGTTCTGGTGCCTTATCGCGGCGCGGTGGAAACCACCGCGGAGAATATCCTCGGCGGCCTGCGCTCGGCGTGCACCTACGTCGGCGCGCGCACGCTGAAAGAACTCACCAAACGCACCACCTTCGTACGGGTCAGCATGGAATCGAACGAGTTGTTCGGCGAGAATTGATCAGGGAATAGGCTGTAGAATGGCTCTGTGAGCCATTCTACAGCCTGTCTGCCCTGCGCGGATGTTGACCGGCAGCGCGCCTCAGGCCATTAGCGCGCGGAAGCTCTTGTTAACTTCGGCGCTGTGGTGGCGTGCCGCCTTGTTGCTCGGCGCGAGCGGCTCGGCGTAGAAGAATTCGGGCAGCTCGTCGTCCTTCTCGGTGAAGCCCGCCGCCTTGTTGAATTCCCACTCCATGCGCAGCGCTTCCATGCCCAGGGTCTTGATGAACGAGATGTCGAGCTGGGTGCCATGCGCGTCGTTCAGGGCGTTGACGATGAGCTCGAGACTGGCGTTCGTGACCGAGCGCCCGAAAATGCACAGCCCAAGCGAATCGGCGGCAGCGCACACCACCTGGATGCCAAGGCTGGCCTCGACCAACTGCGCCGTGGTTTTGCCTTCGCAGTCGAACACCGGCAGATTGCCCGCGGTGTGATCGGCGCCCTGCGCCGTGATCATCATGGAAATGCCGGTGACCTCGATCACGCGCGGGTCGTAGGCGCTGATCGCCTGCTTCTTGATTACCGGAACTCGCGCGACCTTGTAATGCGCGCCGGCACGGGCGGCGCCCTGCGCAAACACGCGGCCGCGCTCGTTGCCCTGGCGGATGTCCGCGAGCACCTGGTGCATGAAGTCTTCGTCGCCGAACTTGCCCAGCCCGGCTTCCATCAACACGGCGATGGTCGCGCCGGCTTCGATGGTGTCGATGCCGAGATCGTTGGCGACCGCGTTCACGCGCGCCACCTGGTCCGGGTGGCTCAGGCCGCAGTTGCTGCCCATCAGGCCGAGGGTTTCGTATTCGAGCGGCGACACCAGCTCCTTGCCCTGCGCGTCGACGTAGACGTTGCTGCACTCGATCATGCAGCCCGGCATGCAGGCGTGCGAGGTTTGGCCGCCGCGACTGGTGTTGAGCTCGCGGATAAAGTCGCCGCCGAGCATCAGCGGTCCGTCGGCGGCTTCCACCAGGCGCCCGGCGCTGAAATTGCGCACCGGCAGCGCGCCGATGCGGTTGGTGATGTCGCCCATCATCGCGGTGCCGGTGGTCTTGTAAGTCTTGATCGCCGGCTCGGCGTTAAGACGCGCGCCGTATTCGCGGATCGCGCCCATGACCTTCTTGCGGTCGTGAAACGTCGGCATCTTGTACACGTCGATGACGATGGCCTTGATCTTTTTCGAGCCCATGACAGCGCCGACGCCGCCGCGCGCCGACAGGCGCGAGGGCCGTCCGTCGGTGTCGCTGAAGGCGATGCCCGACATCAGGCCCAGGTATTCGCCCACCGGGCCGCACAGCGAGAAGGCGATCTTCTTGCCGTATTTCCCGAACAGTAACTCGGCCGCCTCGTTGTTGCCCTTGCCCATCAAGGCTTCGGCGCTCTCGTAGCTGATGACGCCCTCTTTGGTGATGCGGATCACGCTCCACTCGTTCAACGCGCCATACAGCGTGAACCCGGTGATTTCGAGCTGGCCCATGGCGAAGCCGAAAGTGCCGCCGGAATTCGCTTCCTTGATGCCGCCGGTGAGTGGGCTCTTGCAACCCACGCTCAAACGGTTGGCGTTGGAGAAATTGGTGCCCGCGAACGGGCCGGCCGAAAAAATCAGCGGATTGTCCGGGGACAGCGGATCGACCTTGGCGGCGCCGAGCTTGAGCAGGGTCTTGGCGATGAAATGCCGGCCGACGCGAATCACGTCCTCGCCGTGCAGTTCGTCCGTCCTGACCGAGCGGTCCGCCAGATTGATGTGCAGATACTTACGCATGTCCTTGTCACCCCTGAAAATGGAATTTGCCGCTTGCGGCACAGTGCTAATTTTACCCCGATCGGAGACCCCTCGTCCGCGCCGGCAGCGCCGCCGACCCTGTACTCAACGTGGGCATTGCGCGCGCCCGGCTGCGGAAAACGATGCGGGAAGCCCCGTCTCAGAGCTTCTTGCCGAAGGCCCTGCCGATCAGCTGCAGCGCCTCGGGGCCGTCCCATTGCCGCGAGCCGTGCACTTTCTCCACCACGCGGCCCCTGGCGTCGACCAGAACGGTCAAGGGGATGGTATTTGCGCCCAACATGTGCTCCAGCAGCAGGTTGCGGTCGAGGTAGTTGTCGAACGTGACCCCGGCGCGCGTGAGAAATGCCGCCGCGGCGCCCGCATCGTCGTCGGTGGAAATGCCGATGATGTGGAATTGCTTGCCGCCGTAGCGGCGAGCGATGCGCTCGAGCGAGCCCATCTCGGCGCGACAGGGGCCGCACCAGCTGGCCCAGACGTTGATGATAAGCGGCCGGCCGCGCAGCTCGGACAGCTTGCGGTAATCGCCGGCGAATCCGTACAGCGGCGCCTCGCGCAGCGTGCCGCCGACCTCGACCTCGCCCGGCGTCGCGGCTTGTGCCGCGGCCGAAACCGCCGACATCCAGAACAGGAGCAGAAAGATAGCTTTCATCGATGACATCACCTCGAACTGCGCGCATCGCCCGAAGAATGCGCTCACTGCCGCGGTACCGCGGATACCGCATATTTTCGCACAGCCGGTGCAGCTATTCACCGGCGGCGACGCACAGCCTCAGGCCCTGTCCGCGGGCGCGCGCGGCATGCTGCCGGGCCATTCGAGCGCGCGCCGCAGCAGGCCGTACAAGACCCACAACAGCAGCAGCGGGATCAGCAGCGTTTGCAGCAGGAAAATTACCATGAGCTTGATGATGTGCTCGATCGCCCGCTCCGCGACCTGCTTCAGGTGTTCGTAGCGCGAACTCAGGTCGCCGCTCTGCGGCCACCAGCCCTTGAATTTTTCCAGCATCCCGGGGCTTTCCTTGGGCAGGGCGACGGGCGCGTCGGCCTTTGCCAGATTGCCCGAAGCCGTATCGATGACCTGCTGGCTCGACTGATAGTCGGCCGCCATGAAGGTCCGGAACAAGCCGTCCGCGCCTATCGTCACGACCGGTATGGCAAAGCGGGTCATCAGCAGGATCACCAATAGCCTGGACAGCCAGGCCGGCGCCGGCTGCCGGCGCAAATGGAATAGCGCCCAGACCAGCGCCGCGATCGACAGCAGCAGCGAAACCACCCAATGGGCGCCGATGCTGATAAGCACCTTCTGCACGCCGAAGGAAACGCTCGCCATCAGCATCAGGTTGGAAAACTGTTCGACCAGATCGTTTACCGGGTCGAGCACCTGTCCGGGGGTAAGCACGACCCCGACGCCGGCAGGCTCGATTGCGACTTCCGTTCCCTGCACCACCGAGATGACCGCGTTGAGCGCTCGCGCCGTGGCGAAAGTGAGCAAGGCGCGCTTCAGGCCTGCATCGATCTGACGATTCGCGGTCGCGTCCAGCGGCGCGAGCCAGGAACAGGCGACCATGATCGCCACCAGCGCCACCAGCGCGGTGCGTTGCAGCTGCTGCATCCCGGTCGCCTTCATTTAGCCATTCCCCTTGCTGTGCCTGAGTCAGCGTGACGATGAACCAGAGTACAACAGATCGGCCGGCGAGACCCGAGCCGATCAGCGCCTGCGCCGATGCAAAGCACCATATGTAACAGTCGTAACAGCGGTGGACGCTCGAAGGAAATGCGGCGACCATGGCCTGAACCTACACGCAAAGAGGCACAGATATGCTGGGCAAACCCGCGTTGATCGCAGCCATCGCTGCAGGGCTGTCGATGGGCATTTTTTCCGCCCGGGCTTCGGCCGATCCTATCGGCGGCGCCATCGTCGGCGGCGCCATCGGCGCTGCGGTGGGCGGACCGCCGGGCGCCGCGGTCGGCGCCATCCTCGGCACGGCGATCGGCTCCGAGCCCTACTACGGCGCGCCGCCCTACGCCTATGCTCCGGCACCCTATTACCCCGATTCGGGCTATGCGCCCGCGCCGGCCTACGCACCGCCGCCGTCCGACTATTACCCGCCCCCACCGGGCTACGCGCCACCGCCGTCCGCCTATTACCAGCCTGCGCCCGTCTACGCCCAGCCGCGCGTCGTCTACTACCAGCGCGCGCCGGTGTATTACCGCGCTCCGGCTGTGTACTATGCGCGGCCAGCGTACGCTTACGCCTCGCGCCCGTCGCACTACTCCGGCGGGCGCCACGAGCGCGGCGACCACCGCCACTATCGCTGAGTAAATCGCGCGGCGACGGCCTCGTCTTCGTCGGGGCCAAACCTTGGCGGCATCGCGGCCGTCAGAAGTAGTACCGTGCCGCGACCTGCCAGATGCGCCGCTCCGGCAGCGCGCCATAGTCGCTCAACGGCTGCCCGGTATTGAGCTGTGTCTGCAGCGCGATATCGACGCGCGTCCAGTGGTAGCGCGCTTCCAGCCATTGCAGCCGGCTGTGGTCGACCAGGTCGTGGCGCAGCATCGCGACGAGATCCAGATGTTTCACCAGCGCGTCCTGCCAGACGGCATAGAAGAACATGCTCCTTCGCGTCGGCGGTTCCTGCAAGTTGCCGACGTAGCTGCGGTATTGACCATAGGCTGCAGGCGAACCGCGTCGCAGCGACTCCCAGCCGGCTTCGTCAAGGCCGGCGCCGTTGTATTCGTATTCGGCCGTGAATGAAATATTGTTCGACGTCGTATAAGTGAGTCCGCTCGACATTTGCGCGCGGAACGCCGCGTCGCCGGGCCGGTCCAGCGCCCGCGCCGCGAGCGGGCGCGCGCGTCCGCCCGACCATTCGAAGTACAGCACCGTGGCGTCGTGTGGCAAGGCCGTCAGGTTCACGCCGAGTTGCGGCGACTGTCCGGCGCCGCCGGAGAGCAGCCATTGCGGGCTCAGCGCCTCGCTCAGCTTCTGGCTGAGGCCCAGTTGCCAGCGCGCGCGCTGGTTGGTCGCGCCGAGGTCCGGATTGAACACGGCATCGCTGCGCTGATCGGCGAGCCTGGGGGAATACAGCGCGGTGAACGAGCCGCCGCTCCACAGCGTCTGTCCACGCAGCATCGCACTGCCCAGACGGTTTTCGCGCAGGCTCGCCGGGTCGAGCGAGACGACCGAACGCAGCGCCCCGGCGCGAAAATAATCCGTCGGGTTGTAGCCCATGGCGACGCCGCTGCGCGCGTTGATGCGCCCGAGGTCGGCGATGCGCTCGGGGCTGGCCTGCCAGCTCACGTACGCCTCTTTCAGCGTGTTGATGTTGCGCCTGTTGGAGGCGCCGTCGCTGCGGTTCATGTCCAGCCGGTCGGCGAACACGGCGCGCCAGCCCGGGGCAAAGGTCTTGTCGAAGCGGGCATCGAGCGACAGGCGCTCCGCGTGCAGCGCGGTGCCGGCTCCCCGCAGCCGCGATTCGCGCAGCGCCGATTCGGCGTACACGCGCCAGTCGCTGCTTTGCTCCACGCTGGCCGCGGTCTTGTCAGCCAGCAGCAGCGCCGCCGCATCATCGTCGGCCAGCGCCGGCGCCGCCGCCAGCAACAGCAACAGAGCGATGCTGCGCACGCGCTACTCGGGCTTGAAGCGCGGCAGGTAGTCGCGCTGCAGCCAGGCTTCGGGGACGTCGCGCCAGGCGTAGTCGGCAAAGCGCATCACCGTCACCCAATTCGGGTCGAGCCCGTCGATGATCACGGTTTCGGTCGGCCGCTCCACGCCCAGCTGCGCCTGGTAGCGCCGGTAGTAGGCGGTCTTCAGCAACTGGCCGCTTTCGGTATAGAAGCGCGCCTTGACCGGCCGGCTGTTGCCGGCGTCCAGCCACATTTCGATGTGGTGATAGGTCACGTCGGCCGACACCGCGGCCAGCGCGAGTTTGTAGCAGTTGCGCTTTTGCCGGTCGCCGTCCAGCACCTCCTCCTCGGCCGCGATCTGCGCCTTGTAGTCCTTGGAAAGATTCACCGTGACCACGTCGCCGTTGGCGGCCTGGCCGAGCAGGCGCTGCTGCGGCGACAGGCGGATGCTCGCCTTCGAGGAGGGATCGAAGAACCACAGCTCGTTGCCGTTTTTCAGCATCAGCTTGTTGGCGTCGCGCGCCGGCGCGACGAAACGGATGAGGCTGCGGAACTGTCCGCTGTTGGGATCGGCCTTGGAATAGACCGTCAGCGTATTGCCGTCGACCTGTTTGCCGTTGCGGTATTCCACCAGCGTAGTCGTCAGAGCGAACGGTTTGCCCGGGTTGCGGATCGCGTCGCTCGCCGCGAGGATTTCCTGCGCGCTCGGTGCCGCGGCGGCGGCGCCCGCGGCCGCGGCCAGCAGCCCACCCGCAATCAGTCGCTTGAGATTCATTGAACCGCCCCCTGTCTAGACATGCCTGAGCGCATCGACGATGAGCATGCGCGCCGCGCGCCGCGCCGGCCACCAGGCCGAGATAATCGCGACCACTACGAGCAGGAGGGCGGTGCCGACCATCATCCGGGTCTCGCCCCATACGCGCACCGTGAGCGGCACCGGGTCGACCTGCCCCGGCGGCAGCCAGGTCAGGCCGGCATGGTTCACCAGCCAGGCAACGACCAGGGCCGCGGCAACGCCGGCCGCGGCGCCGATCATGCCCAGAACCAGGGCCTCGTTCATGAACAGCCGGCGGATGCCCGAGCGGCGCAGGCCCATGGCGCGCAGGGTGCCGATCTCGGCGGTGCGTTCCATCACCGCCATGCTCATGGTATTGCCGACCGTGAACAGTACGATCGCGCCGATCAGCACCGCCATGAAGCTGAAGATCGCCGCGAACATGCCCACGGCCTGGCCGTAGAACGGGTTCAGCGCTTCGAAGTCCTGCACTTCCAGCGGCTCGGCCTTCAGCGTGGTCGACAGCAGCTCGGCGAGGCGCGCTTTCGCCGCCGGAATCTGGCTGGTGTGTACGAGCTGCAGCACCACTGCCGTCGCCTGCGGCTTTTCCTCGCCATACAGCAGGCGCTGCGCCTGCTTGAGGTGCATGCCGACGAACATGTCGTCGTATTCCTTGAAGCCCTGGCGCTCGGCTTTGACCACGTGCAGCGAGGCGACGTTGGGCGCGCCGTGCACATTGGCCGCCAGCAGTTCGATGCGCGCTTCATCGCGCGGCGCCGCTGGCCGCGCCTCGAGCGCCGCCAGCGCGGTGACGTCGGCCGGCGCCGGCGCGCCGGTCGCGAGCTCTTTCTTGACGCGTTTCGGGCAGTTCTCGATCTTCAGGGGTTCGCACAGTTCCAGCACGCGCGCCACGCCTTTGCCGATGACCACCGCGTCCTCGGCGGTTCCAGTCAGCGCGGAATCGGGCAGGTTGAGCCACAGGCCGTAATCGTTCCAGTGGCGCATGCGGTTGCGGTCGGCGACGACCAGTCCGGTGCCGATGATGGTGCGCGACACGCTCGCTTCGAAATTGCCGGCGATGCCGCCGAGAAAAATGGACGGCGTCGCCACTGCCAGCATCGGCGCGAGCACCGGATCGTGCGTCACCACGTCGATCACATGCTGGTAGTCGGCGATGCCGTAGGCGGCTGGGTTGCCGCTGCCATAGAGAAAATAATCCTTGCGCTGGATCTGCAAGTGGCCGCCGCGCATGACATAGCTGGTCTGCAGGCTCAGCACGATGTTGCGTGCGTAGCCGCCGAACACCAGGATGGTCACCGCGCCTATGACCATGGCCAGCAGCGTCGTGAGCGAGCGGCGGCGATTGCGCAGCAGGTTGCGCATGGCAAGCGACATTGTTCTCATGCCGCCTCCTCTTGCAACGGGCGCCGCACGATGTCTTCGATGCGCCCGTCGCGGATCAACACCGCGTCGTCGGCTTCGGCCATCACCTTGGGATCGTGCGAGGAGAACACGAAGGAGACGTGCAATTCGCGCTGCATCTCGCGCATCAGCGCGATGATCGCCGCGCCGGTGTGGCTGTCGAGGTTGGCGGTGGGCTCGTCGGCGAGTACAAGATTCGGCGCTGGCGCGAGCGCGCGCGCGATGGCGACGCGCTGGCGCTGGCCGCCGGAGAGCTGCCCCGGGAAATTGCGCGCCTTGTCGGCGATCCCGACCGCCTCGAGCAGCTCCGCGATGCGCCGCCTGCGCTCGGCCGCGGGCACACGCGCGAGCAGCAGCGGGTATTCGACGTTCTCCTCGACGGTGAGCACCGGCAGCAGGTTGAAGTTCTGGAAAATGAAACCGATGTGGCGCGCGCGAAAATCCGACAGCGCGTCGTCGGACATCTTTTGCACCGGCTCGCCGGCGACGACCACTTCGCCGCTGTCGGGCTGGTCGATGCAGCCGATCAGGTTGAGCAGCGTGGTCTTGCCGCTGCCTGACGGTCCGGAGATCACGGTAAAGCAGTCGGGGCGGATTTCCAGATTGATATCGACCAGGGCCGGAACGTCGACTGCGTCCAGGTGATAGGTCCTGCCGATGTGATTCAGCGTCACTACGTTCATGCTTGCCTCAGTTTTTGGATTGGCATAGCGGCATCCTAGTCCGAGTCGGCGCCAGCGCCAATCGCGATGCGACGAAACGGCGGAAAACGGGTGCCAGATGCCGCCGGAGTGCACGAAGCGCAGTTCATTGGCGCAGACCAGCGCACGAGAGCGGTCCGTCGGTCTGCTTCAGATATGCAGCGCATGCCCCAGTGCGCGCAGCGCGGTTTCCTGCACCGCTTCGCCCAGCGTGGGGTGGGCGTGAATGATGCTGGCGGCGTCCTCCAGGCAGGCGCCCATTTCGATGGAGTGCGAGAACGCGGTGCACAGCTCGGACACGCCGCGGCCCACCGCCTGCCAGCCGAGGATCAGGTGGTTGTCGCGCCGCGCGACCACGCGCACGAAGCCCTCGGTCGACTCCAGCGTCATCGCGCGGCCGTTTGCCGCAAACGGAAACTGGGCATGGATGCAGTCCAGCCCGGCCTGCGCCGCTTCCTGCGGCGTCTGCCCCACCACCACGATTTCCGGATCGGTGAAGCACACCGCTGGTATCGCCGCGGGGGTGAAGCGCCGGCGCTTGCCGGCGATGATCTCGGCGACCATTTCCCCCTGCGCCATCGCGCGATGCGCCAGCATCGGTTCGCCGGTCACATCGCCGACGGCCCAAACGCCGCGCATCGAGGTGCGGCACTGTTCGTCGATTTTCAGCGCGCGGCCGTTCATGTCTAGCTGCAGCGATTCCAGTCCGTAGCCCTCGGTGCGCGGCCGGCGGCCGACCGCGACCAGGATGCGATCGGCCGGCAATTCGGACGTTTCGCCTTGTGCATTGCACACGCGCAGCGCATCGCCACTGGCGCCGAGCCCCTGTACGGTGCAGCCCAGATGCAGCTGCACGCCGAGCCGGCGCAGCGTCGCCGCCACCGGCTTGACCAACTCTTCGTCGTACGCGGGCAGCACCCGCTCGAGCGCTTCGACTACCGCGACCTCGGCGCCGAGCTTGCGATAGGCGGTGCCCAGCTCCAGGCCGATGTAGCCGGCGCCGACCACCACCAGGCGTTGCGGCAGCGAGGCCGGCGACAGCGCTTCGGTGGCGGAAATCACCGGCCCGCCGAAGGGCAGATCCGGCAGCGCCGCCGGCTGCGAACCCGGCGCGAGCAGCAGGTGTTCGCAGGCGATGCGCAGCGTATCGCTTTCGGCGCCGACGGCCGCGACCTCGACCGTCTTGCCGTCGACGATGCGCGCCCAGCCCTTCACCACCTGTACGCCGTTCTTCTTCAACAGCGAGGCCACGCCCGTGGTGAGCTTGCCGACGATGCCGTCTTTCCAGCGCAGCGTCTGCGCCAGGTCGATGCGCGGCGACTCCACATGAATGCCCAGGGCCGAATCTCCGGCGTACTGACGCACGCGCTCGTAAGCTTCGGCCGCGTGGATCAGGGCCTTGGACGGAATGCAGCCGATGTTGAGGCAGGTGCCGCCGAGGTGTTCTCCCTCGACGAGCACGGTCTTGATGCCCAGCTGTCCGGCGCGGATCGCGGCGATGTAGCCGCCGGGGCCGCCGCCGATCACCAGCAGCGTGATTGATTGCGTTTTCATCACCAACGGGTTCCTATTCCACAAACAGTGTCGCCGGACACTCGAGATAGCGCCGCAGCGACTGCACGAACTCGGCCGCGTGCATGCCGTCGACCACGCGGTGATCGAACGACGACGAGAGATTCATCATCTGCCGCCCGACCACGGCGCCATCGCGCATCATCGGCCGCAGCACCATGCGGTTCACGCCGACGATCGCCACCTCCGGGCGGTTGATGACCGGCGTCGACACCAGCCCGCCGAGCGCGCCGAGGCTGGTGATGGTGATGGTCGAGCCGGAGAGCTCCTCGCGCGCCGCCTTGCCGGTGCGCGCCGCTTCGGCCAGCCGCGCGATTTCCGCCGCGCAGGACCACAAATCGCGCGCATCGGCATGGCGCAGCACCGGCACCATGAGCCCGCCATCGGTCTGGGTCGCGATGCCCATGTGCACCGCGCCGTAGCGCGTGAGCACGCTGCCCTCGTCGTCGTAGCGCGCGTTGATCTGCGGGAATTCGCGCAGCGCCAGCACCATCGCGCGCACCAGGAACGGCAGCACGGTCAGGCGCCCGCGCTCGGCCTCCCGGGATTCGTTCAGCCGCGCGCGCAGCACTTCGAGTTCGGTGACGTCGACTTCCTCGACATAGGTAAAGTGCGGGATGCGGCGCTTGGACTCCTGCATGTTCTGCGCGATCTTGCGCCGCAGGCCGATCACCGGCACCGCTTCTTCCTGATGTCGTTCGGCATACGCAGCGCCAGCTGTGCTCGCGGCGTGGCCCGAGACCACTTGCTTCGCGGCGTACGCATCGAGGTCCGCGTGCGTGATGCGCCCGGCCGTTGCGCTGCCGGCTACATAGCGAAGTTCGATGCCCATGTCCCATGCGCGCCGGCGCACCGCGGGCGAGGCGATCGGCCTGTCGCCGGCTTGGCGCAGTGCCGGCGCCGGGGACGCAGCCGGCGCAGCGGACTTAGGCGCGGGAACACGCGCGGGCGCCGGGTACGCCGCGGGCGGCGCGGCGGCCGGTGTCGGCGTCGCTTGCTCGGCTGGCGCCGCAGTTGCGGCGACCGGCGGCGCTGCGTTCACAGCAGCCGCGGATATGGCGTCGGCGTTTCCCGCACCTTCGACTTCGATGCGTATCAGCTCCGAGCCTACCGCCATCACCTGGCCCGGCGTGCCGCCGAGCGCGATCACCTTGCCGCTCACCGGCGACGGGATCTCGACCGTTGCCTTGTCGGTCATCACGTCGGCGAGCGCCTGGTCTTCGCTCACGCTGTCGCCGGGATTGACATGCCAGGCCGCCAGTTCGACCTCGGCAATGCCCTCGCCGATGTCCGGCATTTTGATCACATGAATGCCCATCATGCCTCCGTAGGGCCGCGTCCCCTCTGGGGGCAGTGCAGCGGCGAAGCCGCAAACGTGGCGGTCGTCATATCATTTCTCCAGCACGCGCTTGAACGCCGCGCCGACGCGCGCCGGTCCGGGGAAATACTCCCACTCCTGCGCATGCGGATAGGGCGTGTCCCAGCCAGTCACGCGCTCGATCGGCGCTTCGAGGTGATAGAAGCAGTGCTCCTGCATCAGCGCGACCAGCTCGGCGCCGAAGCCGCTGGTGCGCGTCGCCTCGTGCACGACCACGCAGCGCCCGGTCTTCTTCACCGACGCGATCAGGGTATCCAGGTCCAGCGGCCAGATGCTGCGCAGGTCGATGATTTCGGCGTCGATGCCGGTCTCGCGCGCCGCCGCCTCCGCCACGAACACCATGCTGCCGTAAGTGATCACCGTCAGGTCGCTGCCCGGGCGCAGCACCGCGGCTGACTCCAGCGGCAGCGTGTAGTAGCCCTCGGGCACTTCCCCCAGCGGATGCTTGGACCAGGGCACCACGGGTTTGTCGTGGTGGCCGTCGAACGGCCCGTTATACAAACGCTTGGGTTCGAGGAAGATCACCGGGTCGTCGCACTCGATCGCCGCGATCAGCAAGCCCTTGGCATCGTAGGGATTGGACGGCATCACCGTGCGCAGGCCGCAGACATGGGTGAACAGCGCCTCGGGGCTCTGGCTGTGGGTCTGCCCGCCGTAGATGCCGCCGCCGCAGGGCATGCGGATGGTAATCGGCGCGGTGAAATCCCCCGCCGAGCGGTAGCGCAGGCGCGCCGCTTCGGAGACGATCTGATCGGACGCCGGATAGAAATAGTCGGCGAACTGGATTTCGACCACTGGGCGCAGGCCGTAGGCGCCCATGCCCACGGCGGTGCCGACGATGCCGCCTTCGGAAATCGGCGCGTCGAACACGCGCGAGGTGCCGTACTTCGCCTGCAGGCCTTCGGTGCAGCGGAACACGCCGCCGAAATAGCCCACGTCTTCGCCGTACACCACGACCTTGTCGTCGCGTTCGAGCATCACGTCCATGGCCGAGCGCAGCGCCTGGATCATGGTCATGGGCGTGCTGCGCCCCTGCGCGGTGTCCGCCGCCGCGGACATCGGTTTCGTTTGCGCATTCATGCTCAGACTCCCAGTTCCTGGCGCTGCCGGCGCAGATGCTCGGGCATGTCCTTGTAGATGTCCTCGAACATCTCCGCGGCGCTGCGCATATGACCGTCGGCGAGCGAGCCGTGGCGTTCGGCCTCCTTCTGCGCCGCGACGACTTCGGCTTCCAGCTCCTTCTGCACCCGCTCGTGCTCCTCCTCGGACCATACGCCCACGCGGATCAGGTGCTGCTTCAGGCGCGCGATCGGATCGCCCAGCGGAAACTGCGACCAGTCGTCGGCCGGCCGGTATTTCGACGGATCGTCCGAAGTCGAATGCGGACCGGCGCGGTAGGTGATCCATTCGATCAGCGTCGGGCCGAGATTGCTGCGTGCGCGCTCGGCGGCCCAGCGTGACGCCGCGTACACCGCGAGGAAGTCGTTGCCGTCCACGCGCAGCGAGGCGATGCCGCAGCCCACGCCGCGACCGGCGAAAGTGGTGGCCTCGCCGCCGGCGATGTCCTGGAACGCGGAGATGGCCCACTGATTGTTCACCACGTTGAGGATCACCGGCGCGCGATAGACGTGAGCGAAGGTCAGCGCGGTGTGGAAATCGGACTCGGCCGTTGCGCCGTCGCCGATCCAGGCCGACGCGATCTTGCTGTCGCCCTTGATCGCCGAGGCCATGCCCCAGCCCACCGCCTGGATGAACTGCGTCGCCAGGTTGCCGCTGATGCTGAAAAAACCGGCGCGCTTGTACGAATACATCACCGGCAGCTGCCTGCCCTTCATCGGGTCGCGCTGGTTCGAGAACAGCTGGCAAATCAATTCCACCAGGTCGATATCGTCGCGCGCGAGCAGCAGGCTCTGCTGGCGATAGGTCGGGAAGCACATGTCGCCCTGGGCGAGCGCCAGCGCATGCGCGACGCCGATCGCCTCTTCGCCTAGGCACTGCATGTAAAAGGACATTTTCTTCTGCCGCTGCGCGATCACCATGCGCGCGTCGAAAACGCGCGTCTTCATCATCGCGCGCAGGCCGCGGCGCAGCAGCTGCGCATCGACCGGCTCCGCCCAGGGCCCGACGGCGCGGCCCTCCTCGTCGAGCACGCGCACCAGCGCATAGGCCAGATCGTTGGTGTGGGACGGCTTGGTGTCGACCGGCGGACGTCGCACTTCGCCGGCGGGTGAAATCCGAAGGTAGGAAAAATCGGTATGGCGGCCGGGACGCCCGGTGGGCTCCGGCACGTGCAGGTGCAACGGCTGGGTTGGGTTCATGCAGTCTCCTCGGCGCTCGATTGTGTCTCGCGCGGTTTCAGCAGGTGCCGGGTTCCATTGTGTGGTACCGGACTATGAAAAGTATACCACGTCCACCGGTTTCGCCTGATTCGGTCCGATGGGCGCCACGCGGAAGGTGGGCGCGATTTTCCGCGCAGTTGCGACGCGGGACGCTTGATAGGAATGTGCGCAGGCCTGAAAAAATCAAGGCAGGATCAGCCCGCTCAGCCGGCCGGTTTTCCTGTCGATGGATCGCCGCGACCGCGAACCGGCGGCCCGACGCCGCCGGCGACAGCCGCTTACCTGGCGGCAAAGCAGTACAACAGGGCCGCGCCGCCCGTGCCGCGCAGCGCATCGTCGCTGCAGCCGCGGGAGGGATGCGAGGAATTCCAGGAGCTGGCGGCCGGATCCCGGCTCGGGGCGCCGGAACGTAGGCCGCGCCGGTCGTGGTGGCCCACCATCGCCGAGCCCGCGCCGCTCTTGGTCCAGTTGCCGCAGGTGCTGTCGCCGCTCCAGTTGAACGCCCTGCCGTCGGATTCCGAGCCGGTGAGGATGTCGTGCGTGTTGGGCTTGTCGCCGAAGCCGTTCACGACTTCGCCTTTCTCGGTCAGCGCAGTTTCCTTGCTCAGCTTGTTGTCGGTATGCAGCTCATCGACGTTGCGCGCGATCACGACACCTTTGGCGTTGCGCCACGGCCCTCTGCCGATGCGATCGCGCGCGTTGACTGCAGGGGAAGCGGCGGTGGCCGTAGTGCTGAGGTAGGCACGCCAGCTATGCCGACCCGCCCCCGCCGCGCTGGCCAGCGATTGGCAGTGCCGGTCGGCGCCGGCGAGGCCGCCAAAGTCGGCGCCCTTCCCCGTCCCTGCGCTGCTGACGAAGAACGTCATGCCCGATCGCTTCGGCTGGTCCGCGGCCTGCGCCGCAACAGTCAGGCACAACGAAAGCGCACCCGTCATCCAAAAAACGGATTTGTTCATCTTGCCGTCCCCTCAAAGTTGTACTGCCCTGGTCGAATACTGCGGCCCGTCGGCTAACATCCGGCTTGTCAGTTTTATTCCCGGGTGCAATATTGATGTGCGCAATCGAAAAAGTATCTTCAGGCACCGCACGGCGTCAAGCAAGTCCGCCGCGCGTCCCCGCGCCTCAGCGCGCGATGAATCCGTATTTTTTTCCAATGCGAACCCGGGCCAGGCCGTCGCCGTAGGAAGAAGCGTCAGTGAACCTGGGCTCGATGACGAACTTCCCGGCCTTGTCGATAAAGCCGTATTTGTCGCCGACGGCAACGCTGGCAAGGCCTTCGGAGAATCTGGACGCCGAACTGAATAGAGGCTTGATGACGAGGGCTCCGCTCTTGTCCATGAAACCGAACTTCCCCACCGGCCCGGCCATTTGCTTGCTCCCACCGATTTCGACCACCACCAGCCCTTCGGAAAAACCTTCGCCAGACAGATTCAGCACTGCCCCCTCATAGCGTGGCTCGAATACGGATTTTCCGGTTTTGTCTATGTAATTGTAGGTGTCGCCGACGCGCACCTCCGCCAGGCCGTCGGAAAAGCTCGACACCGTGTCATAGCGCGGGGTGATCACGACATTGACGGACCGGTCTATGAAGCCGTAACTCCCGTCGATCTGTACGGATGCCAGACCTTCGCGAAATGGCGATGCGCCGCGGAATCGCCGGGCGCTGATGTAGTCGCCATTTTTGTCGATATACGCCAGTGCCCCGTCGGCTTCCTGGACCAGCGCTATGCCTTCGGAGAAATTCCACGCCTTGTCAAATTTCGGCGCTATGGTGAATTTGCCGCTGGTGTCGATGTAGCCGTACTTGTCGCCCTCGCGCACGGCGCACAAGCCTTCGGAAAACACCGGTGGGCTGTATTCATCCCCGGCAAACCTAGGGCTGATCGAGATTCTGCCTTTGTGATCCATGAATCCCCACTTGTCCCCGTGGCGGACCGCCGCGAGGCCGTCGGAGAAGCGCACGCTGAACGGGACGTCCTTTTCGACGAACTGGGGTCGTATGACCATGGCTCCCGATTTGTCGATGAATCCCCATTTGCCGCCGACCCGCACCGCGGCCAGCCCATCGGAAAAATCGCCGGCGGCGTCATAGCCCGCCGCGATGACCACGCGGCCGGTCTCAGCCGCATGGGCAAATGAGCAATTCGCGGCCGACACAAGCAGCAAGCCGATACAGCGGATGGCGCGGATGTAAATTCGATTCATGCGTAGCCTCTGGTCGATGGGATGTTGAGATTGGCGGCGGACAGAGACAAATGTCCATACCGGCGCCGGACTTTGCACGCCAGCGGCGATATTAACCCAGGTAGGCGAGCGTTTCGGTGGCCGCGGCCCAAGCTGCACAAGGCGGTCCGCGGGTGGATGATATACCCATGCCGCTACGGGGGCGGCGCCGTAAGCCCCAGGGGGCAGGTCACCTCAGGCCAGGTTTCCATTCATCAGCACGAACGGGCTTAATCAGAGCTTCCCTCACTCTGCCTACTTAGTACAGACTTGACCAGTGAGCGGAGCATTTCATGACCGGCGCCCTTGTTCCAGTACCCAGCGATGCCAAGCATTGTGCCAATGCCGGATACTCGTTCATCTTGAACTCCAGAACAAAGCAAAACAGGAGCGACCTTTTTCAACTCAGGCACCACCTCTTGGATCGTTTCCTTGTCATGCTCCAAATTGAAATCGAGAATGATAAGATCAACCCCTTCTAACTGTGCTCTGGCCTCATTTAGATTAAGAGCCGTTCTTACTTGGCCGAACTCAGCCAAACCAGCCTTGTAGACCGCCAACATGGTCTTATCGTCATCAATTGCCAATATGGTCCTACCCATACTATCTCCGCCGATAACCTTTAGCTCGCCATCCTAAGCATCGCCGTCGCAGGTGTCTGTGTGCTAGCGAACCCTCGATGTGAATCCACGCCGGGCTGTTGATGCGCTAATCTCGGACTGCACTAGGCAAAGCGAGGACAGCTGGCGATAAGCTGGGAGCACATCCAGAGCACCGGGTTTTAATGGCCCCGATGCCGACCCGCGGACTTTCGGTATAGCGATCCCCCAAAGGCGGCGCAATGCCGGCCCAAAACGTCGCCTAAGTGCTTGAAAGGGAATGGTGGCCAAGGGCGGAATGGCCACCGACACACTGGATCTTCAGTCCAATCCAAGGGTTCAACCAATTTCCCTCAGGAAAATCGCTAGCTGCCTTTTTTAACAGCCAACACGCCATCCCCATTGAAAACCGTCACAAACCCAGCGCGATGCAGGCGCTTAGCCACTTCGCCGGGTACATCGCGCCCGCTGGTGAGCTTGTTTGGCGTACCTGTGTAATGAAACAACTTGCCATTCGGCCTGAGCACTCGGCGGAGGTGCTCGTAAAAGGTTTGCGAGTAGAGTTCTCCGGCGATGCCGAAGCGAGGCGGGTCGTGCAAGACGGCGTCGACCGACTTAGCCGGCAGCAACTCAATCTCCTCGGTAATGTCGGCCTGGACTAACGTCAATCCGCTGCTAATCTCGGGTGACCATGGGTTGAGACTACGCAACCAGATAACGTCTGGATTCTTCTCGTACGAAAGCACCTGCTTGGCCTGCTTATGCACGCACCACCCGGCGAAATAGCCAAGGCCGCCGCACGTATCCAGTATCACCTTACCGCGTGGTTGAATGAGGTCGACTTTGCGCTCGGCATCCGCATAGGGCGAGACTTGCGCCGTGGGCAGCATCTTTATGCCGTCGATCTCAAAGGTCGGCGGCCCATACACGGTCGGCACCAACTTGACCAACGACGTGGTGTAACGCACTACCGGCTGAAAGGTCTGGTCAACCCAGTAGTAGATGGTTCGGACCTTCCCGGTTTCAAGGTGCGGGAAGCGTTGACCTTGCCAGTGCCATTCTGTCCCGCGCACCTCGACCATCGTCGTCGAACGCCCAAGGTCCAGCGTACACTCGATCTTCGACGCACCAGCCCGTGCCGCCGCGCACAATGCCTCGCTCACTTCTAGCGTCAACAGCGGTCCCATCAAACCCTCATAGGAAACCCTTGGTATGACTGGTGCGCCCGGAGAGATTCGAACTCCCTACCCCTTGGTTCGAAGCCAAGTGCTCTATCCAAATGAGCTACGGACGCATTGATGGATAACTCTCGCAAGGCCCATCTTAACCCCGGCGCGCGCTCGGTCCCTAGGAGCCGAGCGATCAGGGGGGCTATGCTGGTTCTTGCAAGTCGCGCGGCCTGGGTAATCCAGAACGCGCGATAACACGTGATTATTTGTTGGCGGAATTCATCGAAATCGAAAAGTATCACATTTGTTTTTGGCCGGCCTAGTCGACGATGTACTCCAGGACCGCAGCATGTTTCTTGGAAGTTGGTGTCTTTCCGTTCACGGACAGTTCGCCTTTGGATTTGGCTGCGACGTCGATGGAGAACACGTCACCGTTTTTTTGCATCGGCAGCCACTTCTTGTTGTATTCGACAGCCATCTTTTCAAAAGAAGCAGAAACGATTTCAAAGTGATGCGTGCTTCCTGCCGGAAGCTGATAGGACAAGGGCGTAGTGCGCACCTTTGCCACGCCAGCGGGCAGGTCGAAAGTATGAACCAGCGCACCCTTGAATCCCTGCGACTTCACGATTTTCCATACGTCAGAAGGATCAATTCCGAGGTTGAAAAAGGCCACATTAATTTCTGGCAGGGAGTCGAATTCTGTCTTGGTTAGCGATCGCTCCGATAGAAGCTGCCAGGCAGCGTCTTGGGGGAGGTGCGAGAAGGCAAACTGTTCTGGCGATGGCAAAAAAAACGATTCGCTGAAGCTCTTTACAGAAGCGCCATCGTTTACATAGCCACCACCCCAAGCCGTATCAAGGAGTTGCCACTTGCCGTCAATTTTTACCGCATTCCAGGCATGGTTCGGCTCGGTCATGCTGCTTCCGGTTATGTGTCCAACGCCCTTCGCATACCCATTGATGGTGATAGCCTCCAACCCGGACTCCTTGGCAAGACGCTCGAACAATGCAGAGTAACCGCCGCAGGTTGCAAGGCGCGATTGGAATACGACGTCAGGATCAGCGCTTACGTGTGTTTTGTTAAAAAAGCTCTTGGCATCGTAGGCAATGCGATCCGCGATCCAGCGATATATCGCGCGGGCTTTTTCGGTATCACTATTCGTCCCCGCGCTGAGATACTGCGCAAGGGTCAAAGTCGCCCCTTCAGATTGAGCCGTCGCGGCCAAGGCGTGGGCATCAATGGCGGCTAGGCGTCCAACATCAATAACTCCAGCGTAAGCAAGGTTGCTCACAAATAATCCGCCCACGGCAAAGAGCCATGCAACGATCGTTTTCATTAGAAATTGCTCATTTTTAAGTAAAGCAAACAGGCGCTTTCGTTCTACTGAGACGCTGATTCTAACGGTAATGCCCCGCATACTTTGACCAGTGCTGAGGCTTTATACAGCAGCA